>NZ_JAMQOR010000003.1:0-694942 GCF_031624555.1 Haloarcula sp. S1AR25-4
CTGGCATAGTAGCCAACGTCGTTGTGACTCGCTAAACTGAACGAGTCCAGTGGACGCCTGGATCGCACGTACACACGGTTTCATACTCGCCCCCAAGGTGGTAGATGGTGGGCGAATCGACCCTTCCTATCCTCGGTTTCACCCGGGATAGTGCACCGGTCTTCGTACCATATCCCATCGCCGTCCCACACTTAAGGGGCACGGTTCGGGGCTGGCACGTGACATGGACCCACTGGGATTTGAACCCAGGGCCTCCGCCTTGCAAAGGCGGCGCTCTGCCGCTGAGCTATGGGCCCGGCAGATCCGCAGGTGTTAGCCCTGATAGTTCATAGGTGCCCGGTCGGCGAGTGTTCTCGAACACCATAGGTGGGTTGGGGCAGAGCCCCAATCCCGATCAGTAGGAGGTGATCCAGCCACAGATTCCTCTACGGCTACCTTGTTACGACTTAAGCCCCCTTGCGGAGCCCAGATTCGACCAGCGCATGCTGGCCTCATCCGGACCCCACTCGGGTGCTTTGACGGGCGGTGTGTGCAAGGAGCAGGGACGTATTCACCGCGCGCTTATGACACGCGATTACTACCGAATCCAGCTTCATGCGGGCGAGTTTCAGCCCGCAATCCGAACTACGACTGCGTTTGGAGATTAGCTCCGCCTCTCGGCGTGGCATCCCACTGTCGCAGCCATTGTAGCCCGCGTGTTGCCCGGTCCATTCGGGGCATACTGACCTACCGTTGCCCGTTCCTTCCTCCGCTTTAGCAGCGGCAGTCCTCCTAGTGTACCCAACTACCTCGAGGGTATTGCTGGCAACTAGAAGTGCGGGTCTCGCTCGTTGCCTGACTTAACAGGACGCCTCACGGTACGAGCTGACGGCGGCCATGCACCTCCTCTCAGTAGCTCGAGTAAGCTCGTCAAGCTGACTGTCGTTACTACTGTCGGGACCGGTGAGATGTCCGGCGTTGAGTCCAATTAAACCGCAGGCTCCTCCGGTTGTGGTGCTCCCCCGCCAATTCCTTTAAGTTTCATCCTTGCAGACGTACTTCCCAGGCGGCTCGCTTCTCGGCTTCCCTAGGGCGCAGCACAGGCTCGTAGCCTGTGGCACACCTAGCGAGCATCGTTTACAGCTAGGACTACCCGGGTATCTAATCCGGTTCGAGACCCTAGCTTTCGTCCCTCACCGTCGGGTCCGTCTTCCTGAGGTGCTTTCGCCATTGGTGGTCCGTCCAGGATTACAGGATTTCACTCCTACCCCGGACGTACCCCCCAGGTCTTCCGGCCCCAAGCCGAACAGTTTCCGCTGGACGCCGACGCGTTGAGCGCGTCGATTTCCCAACGGACTTGCCCGGCCGGCTACGGACGCTTTAGGCCCAATAATATCGGCCATCACTCGTGCTGCCGGTATTACCGCGGCGGCTGGCACCGGTCTTGCCCAGCACTTGTTCCTGTACCTCCCTACAGTACAGAAAAGCGAGGACTATATGCCCTCGCACTCGGAGTCCCCTTATCGCACTCTCGTGCAGTGTAAAGGTTTCGCGCCTGCTGCGCCCCGTAGGGCCCGGAATCTTGTCTCAGATTCCGTCTCCGGGCTCTTGCTCTCACAACCCGTACCGATTATTGGCATGGTGGGCCGTTACCCCACCATCTACCTAATCGGCCGCAGCCACATCCTACAGCGCCGGAACGTTTCTCACTCTCGACACTCCAGTCTGAGAGTGATATCCGCTATTGGCCTCAGTTTCCCGAGGTTATCGCGGTCTGTAGGGTAGTTTGGCCACGTGTTACTGAGCTATACGCCACGAATCTAAGTTCGTGCGACTAGCATGGCTAAATCGGACTCCAATAGCAATGGCCTCCGGCAGGATCAACCGGAATGTATCCCGGCACAATGCCGGGGGGTTAGGCGGGATCACACCCGTAAGGGTGTGGTCGCTATCGAAGGGTGTTCGAGGACACCCGTCGACCGGGTGTCACCGAACTATCAGGGCTAACATCAGATCCCATCTGTACGGCGGACCGCAGGTGTGGAATCCTCATTTCTCCGGACCTGTATGTTATCTCGAAGCCACCTTAAAGGCTTCGAGTTACGATGGCGAGTGACCTCGCCGCAGTCCAGTTCGGCCGGGTTTCGTCGGCCCCGGCCAGGCCTCATTCGCGTTCGATCCGAGTGCCCTGTATCACTTAAGGGCATCGGTGTTCGGTCGCATCCAATCGCACGACATGAGCGACCTTCGAACCCCATTCGACTCCACTGTTACGCTTAAGTGGAACGATCGGGAGCTGGCCTGACCGGGGCGCGTCGCCCCGTACCGCGTTCACATCAACTCCGATGGGAGTACCACACTTAACCCCGTCGGACCGAATCGAGTGCGTCAGGCGGTTACACGGGTGAGAGAGCCTCATACGGGCCGGCCACACGGGAACAAAAACGCGGTTGAATCCGATGGCTCTCGCTCGCGCGCTCACGCGAGTGTAACGTAACTCGTCGAAAAATCCCGGACTGGTCAGGGACTCAGATGTCGTCGAGGTGTTCGACACCCTGTTTCGAGACGTTCCCTTTGGTAATGTCGCCGGGCATCCAGTCTGGTTTGTCGTCGGGGGCCTCCTCGACCCACGCCCACGCCTCGTAGATGTGGACTTTGTGAGTCCCTTTCTCCCGGAGTCGTATCTCCTGTCGGTCGGCATCGTCTTCGCTGTCGGCCGGATCGAGCCGGCGGGCTGCCTTCAGTGCAGCCTGTCGGGGAGTCCCGCCTGAGAAGACGCTCGATTCATCGCCATCCTCACGGAGCGCAAAGTTGCGCTTGTCACTGTCGCGTGCCATGGTTTTCACCGCTCCATGTCAATTCAGCACATGGCACATTATAAATATACCCCCCAATCCGGCTTCCGTCCCGGGGTATATTTATATACTAAGAGCTATTTCGGAGGATATCGGTCGGAATCCGCGCCGAAATCGGGCGAAAAAGCGGCCATAACTACGCGCGCGCACCCGGGCCGCGCGCCGTCTGCCGACCTGCGGCACGGTAGACTTAAGTGTATCCTACGGCGATGCACGGAATAGGATAGCGCGATGGTGCGAAAAAAGAAGCTCAGCCCGAGTGGCGCCAAGGATGAGGACGGCGAGTACCACAACGTACATATCAACATTCACGAAGACGAACTCGCCGTCGCCGGGATGGAGATCGGCGACGAGGTGTTCGTACGGGTGCGGGACAACAAGATTATCATCCAGAAGGCCGACCCCGAAGAGGTCGAACACGACTTCTAATCGACCGTCACCGGTGTCACGGCGCCACCGAGACGGCGTTCGAGAACGCTCATGAGACTCTACGATATCGCGAAACCGGCGTTGTTCTCACTACCAGCAGAGACAGCTAACAACGGCGTCCACACGCTGCTCGAAGCGGTGCAGGGGACGCCAATCGCCAGCGCCATGGCTCGACGGTACACCGTCTCCAACGATCGTCTGTCGGTCGATGCCTTCGGCCAATCGTTCGACAACCCAGTCGGTGTCGCCGCGGGGTTCGACAAGAACGCGACAATCCCGTCGGTGCTCGCGGCCCTGGGCTTCGGGTTCGCCGAGGTCGGCGGCGTCACCGCCGAACCGCAGACGGGGAACGCACGACCTCGGATGTTCCGCCTGCGCGAGGACGAGGGGATCATCAACCGGATGGGACTGAACAACGACGGTGCGGACGTCGTCGGCGACCGACTGGCCGCGACCGACGCCCCGATTCCCGTGGGAGTCAACATCGCCAAGAGCGAGCACGTCGGAACCGCCGACGCGCCCGAAGACTACCGGTACACGTACGAACGGGTGGCCGAAGGCGGGGACTTCTTCGTCGTCAACGTCTCCTGTCCGAACTCACAGGGGTTCGAAGAACTCCAGAACCGCGACGCTATGGAAGCCATCTTCTCGGAACTGCAGGAGGCCGGCGCGGCACCGCTGCTCGTGAAGCTCTCGCCCGACCTGCCCGAACCCGCCGTCGAGGACACGCTGGACCTCGTGACGGAACTGGGACTGGACGGCGTCGTCGCGACCAACACCTCGACGGAGCGACCGGCCAGCCTCCGCTCGCCCAACGCCAGCGAGCAGGGCGGCCTCTCTGGGAAACCCATCGAGGGACAGTCGACCCGGATGGTCCGATTCGTCGCCGAGCGAGTCGACGTGCCGGTGGTCGGCGTCGGCGGCGTCTCCAGCGCCGAAGGGGCCTACCGGAAGATTCGTGCCGGCGCCTCCCTCGTCCAGTTGTACACCGGCCTCGTCTACAACGGCCCGTCGACCGCCCGAGACATCAACGAAGGCCTGCTCGAACTGTTAGAGGCGGACGGCTTCGACAGCGTCGAAGACGCCGTCGGTGCCGATTTGTAGCGAACCCTGAAGTAGCGGGTGGGAGAAACCGGGGTATGGCCGACACCCCCCGCACGCTCCACATCGCCTCGTGGGACGACCGATTTCTGGCGTGGCTCGTCGACGTACTACTGGTCGGTGCCGTCCTCACCGGCCTCGGTGAAATCGCGGGTGTCTTCGCAGTCCTGACCGGCAGTCTCTCGCTGACGACCCCCTTCGCTGGCCTGAACGGACTCGCCCTCTTCGTCTACTGGACGGCACTCGAAGGGTACCAGGGACAGTCCGCCGGCAAGATGGTGCTGAACGTCGCGGTCACCGACGAACGCGGCGACCCGATCGACTACGGGACCGCGGCCATCGAGAGCTTCGGAAAGGCGTTCTTGCTCCCGCTCGACCTCGTCATCGGGTGGCTCGCCTACGAGAAAGAGGGGGTCCGACTGTTCAACAAGCTCTCCTCGACCATCGTCGTCGAAACAGACGAAGACGCCGACGAGCGGCCGAGCGGCGTCGAATACGTCTACCCGAGCGACCGGTAGGCAGAGAGACAGACAGTGAGCGGCCTACTCTAGGGCGTCCAGTCGGAACTCGAACGCCGCCACGGGCAGTTCTAAGTCGTGGTCGACGAGCACCTTCGGGTGTATCTCGCCGACGACGCCGACCGAGTCGCCGTCGAGGACGATTTCGGCCGCCCGCCCGTCGATGAACGAGGGATGGGTCGTCGGCGGCGTCCGGAGATCCGTACCGAACGCTTCGGCGATGGCTTGCAGGCGGGCCTTCGCGTCCTCGTAGGAAGCGTCCGTGCGCGCGAGGGCGCCCGCAACGGTGCGGTGTTCGGCGACGCCCGTGTTCTGGGAATCGTCGAGTCCGGCGGCGAGACCTATCTCCGCGAGGTCCTGTGGGTAGCGACGGTGGGTGTTGTTCTCAAGCACCATCAGCAGGGAGGGCAGCGCCCACGTCCGGAGAATCGTGTAGTCCTCGCTGTACGGTTCCTGGATGGTCACCGGGTCGGCCGCCCCGAGACAGTCGTCGTCCGGGGAGACGTTCATGCGGCCGAAATTCTCGGCCTCGTTGGTCATGTGGAAGTTGAGCAGGTCCTCGAAGCCCAGACCAACGAGCGTGTCGCGGGCGGCGTCCTCCAACCGGGAGCGCTCGTGGCGACCGCCGACCGTCGAGACGTCGGGGTAGGTCGGTTCGAGGCTGTTGAACCCGAGCGCGCGCCCGATGTCGTCGATGATGTCCAGCGGGTGAATGACGTCGACGCGGTAGGGCGGGACCTCCACCTCGAACGAGACGCCGTCCTCGCTTCGTATCTCGGTGGCGTCCAGTCCGGCACGCTCGGCGTAGTCGATTACCTCGCGCGGTTCGAGGTCGACGCCGAGGATGCTCTCGATGCGGTCCAGCGTGACCGTCTTGGTGCGGACCTCGAAGTCCGGGCGCGAGAGCGTCCGGCCGGGGTACTCGCCGGGCGCGTCGTCGGCGTACGCTACCTCGACGCGTTCGACTTTGCCGCCGCGCGCTTCCAGCGCGTAGCAGACGATGTTACACATCCGGTCGATGGTCCACTGGTCGGTCCCGGTCATCTCGATGAACAGGTCCCGCGAGTCCTCGGAGACCTCGGTCCGGCGGCCGTTGATGACCGGCGGGAACGAGAACAGGCCGATGGCGTCGTAGATGGCCGGCACGCGGTCGAAGTCGGCCACGAGGTCCCCGTAGGTCTGGCCGGTCTCGTGCTCGGCCATCACCTCGTTGGGGGTCATCTCGCGGTCGGCGTCCAGCGGCACGAACGTCGCCTCGTCGGGGTCGGCGCTCGTGTAGGTGATGGACTTGCCGGTGCCGTCGGTGGCGGCCTCGCCTTTCAGCATCGTCAGGTCGTGGACGCCGATAGCGCCCTTCGCTCGCTTGCGGCCCATCGTCGCGTGGAGTTTCTCCTGTAACTGGATCAGCGACTCCAGTGCGTCCTCGCTCATGTCGAGGCCGCGGACGACGGCCCCAGTGACGTAGGGGCGTCCCTCGGGTTGGTCCGTGACTTCGATGGTCCACTCGGCGCTGTTCGTGGCTGGGACGTAGACGCCGCGGTCGTCGCCGTAGTGGTAGCGTAGCGACCGGGCGACGCCCTCTACTGAGAGCCGATCGAGGCGGTCCGGGGCGAACTCCAGTTGGAACTCGTCGTCCTCGGTGCGGCCCTCGAACTCCAGTCCGAGGTCGAACAGGTCCGACTTGAGTTCCTCGTCGTCTTTCTCCTCGTGACCGGTGAGGTGGCGAAGTTCGTCGGGGTCGACGTCGACGACGGGCATCAGTGCATCACCTCCGTCTCGCGAAGCAGTTCCAAGTCACAGAGCGTCCCGTGTACGTCGCGGATGTCCTCGAAGCCGTACATGAGCATGAGTAGTCGTTCGAGCGAGAGGCCCCAGGCCATCACGTCGCAGTCGACGCCCAGCGGGGAAAGCACCTCGTCGCGGAAGATGCCCGAGTTGCCCACCTCGACGACCTCGCCGGTCTCGGGGTGGGTGCCGAACAGTTCGAAGCTCGGTTCGGTGTAAGGGTTGTAGTGCGGTTTGAACTCCAGGTCGGTGATGCCGAACTGCTCGTAGAACTCCGTGAAGGTCCCCATCAGGTCCCGCACCGAGAGGTCCTCGGCCATCACCCAGCCCTCTATCTGGAAGAACTCCAGTAGGTGGGTCGGGTCCAGCGTGTCGTTGCGGTACACCTTCTCGACGCTGAAGAACCGCTGCGGTGGCTCCAACTCGCCGATCTCGTGGCCCGAGAGGTACCGCATCGACAGCGACGTGGTGTGGCCACGGAGGTCCAGTCCTCGGGCGACCGACTCCTCCCACGGCGAGTGGTACCCCTCGCCGTCGGGGCCGACGCCGTTCTTGTGGGCCGAGCGAACGCGCTCGACGAGGTCCTCGGGGAGGTCGTGAATCTCGTCCGGTCGCTCCAGTGCGAACTGGTCCCAGTGGGTTCTGGCGGGGTGGTCCTGTGGCATGAACAGGCAGTCGTTGATCCAGAACTGGGCGTCGACGTGGGGGCCTTCCATCTCCTGAAACCCCATGCCGACGAGCGTGTCCTTCACGCGGTTGGCCGTCTGGCGGAGGATGTGCTCCCTGCCGTGGGGCACGTCCTCGGCGTCGGCCTCGACGTTGTACTCGGTGAACTCCACGTCCTCCCACTCGCCGCTGGTGAGCAGTTCGGGGGTGAGCTGGTCGACCGTCTCGGCGACCTCGACGCCCTCCATCAGCGCCGTGACGCCGTCGTCGGTGAGTCGGACCGAGCGGACGGTCTCCTCGCTGATGTCCAGCAGACCGCGGCGTTCGAGTTGGTCGAGAGCGTCGGCGTCGGCGTCCTCGGCCCGGCCGTCGGCGACGGCTTCCAGCGCGTGCATCTCCGGGTCCCGGCCGGGCGCCGCGTCGGGGTCGGCGGTTATCTCGCCGCTGTCTATCTGGCCGTACCCCTTCCGGGCGAAGTTCGAGAGCGCGATGTCGACGGCCCCACCTTCGAGGCCGGAGGCACCGATGACCTCGCCCATCCCGACCGGGGACTCGTCGGCCCCGGCGTCAAGCGCGGCCTCGTAGAGGTCCTGCTCCGGGAGACTCTCGCGGACGTACCGCTCGCCCTCCTCGGTCAGGTCGTAGTGTTCGAGCGTCTCCTCGGAGACGGTCACCAGACCGTCGGCTTCCAGTTCGAAGGCGGCCCGCGTCGCCGCTTCGGGTACGAGGCCAGCCTCCTCGGCCACCTCGTCGATTCGTCTGTCCTCCTGTGCGTCGGCGGCCTGTAAGATGGCCACCTGTGCCTGTGGTCGTTTCATACGGGTGTCTCGGTCGTTGTCGGGAAGTAGCGCGGGTCGCTCAGTTAACGGTTCTCACTTCCTGCCAGCGGTTTCGTCGGGCCGCTACCTCTCGGTGCGGCCCGAGTCCACTACCGGCCGGAAGCGAAGAAGAAACCGAATCCCGGAGCGCGGACTGGCTGACGAGCGGCGCCGGCACGGTGGGATTCGGGTGCCATATCCGTCCGGTGGCAATGGGCGATAAAAAGCGTTGTGCCACCGACGGCCGGCTCGGTCACACCGGGAACAGGACGAACCCGCGGAACTCGAAGTCGGCCGCTTCGTCTTCGCGGAGGATGGCACGTGGCCCCTGTCCGGTGCGGGCAACGGCGAGTTCGGCGAAGTCGTCACCGTCCATATCGCCGAAAGCGGCGTCGATGGCGTAGCCGTCGTCGTCCCAGTCGTCGCCGTCGGTAAACAGCACCTCGAAGTCGGCGTCCTCGTCCTCGTGGACGAAGTAGCGGGCGTTCGACTCGGCCCGCCGAGTGACGACGAGTTCCTCGTAGCCGTCGTCGTCGACGTCGCCGAAGTCGATACTGGTGGCGTAGGCGTCCCGCCCCCAGTTGCGGCCCGCTGCGAGGATACGTTCGAAGTCGGCGTCGGCGTCCTCGAAGACGAAAAAACGGGCGTTCGAGCGGGCGCGTCTGGCGACGCCCAGTTCCTCGTAGCCGTCGTCGTCCACGTCCCCGAAGGCGAGGTCGGTCGGATAGCTGTCCGACCCCCACTCGCGGCCGCCGCGGAACAGCACCTCGAAGTCCTCGTCGGCGTCGTCGTGGACGAAAAAGCGGGCGTTCCCGCCGGCCCGGCGACCCACCGCTAGTTCGTCGACTCCGTCGTCGTCGACGTCACCGGCCGCCAGCGCCGAGGTGGCGATACCACGTCCCCAGTCCCGGCCGCCGCGGAGCAGTACGTCCTCGTCCTCGTAGTCGACGACGAAGAAGCGGGCGTTCCGCCGGGCGGACCGTCCGACTGCGAGTTCGTCCACCCCGTCGTCGTCGAAGTCTCCCGCCGCCAGCGCCGTCGTGTTCGCGTCGTCGCTCCAGTCTCGGCCCGCGGCGAGGAGGCGATCGAAGTCCTCGTCGGCGTCGTCGTAGACGAAAAAGCGGGCGTTCCCGCCGGCCCGACGACCCACCGCCAGTTCGTCGGCCCCGTCGTCGTCGAAGTCACCGAAAGCGAGCGCCGTCGCGAAGGCGCTGTCACCCCACTCCTCACCACCGGAGAACAGCACCTCGAACTCCGCATCCTCGTCGTCGAGGACCCAGAATCGCGGCCCGTCGTCGGTCCGAAGCGCAACGGCAACTTCTGCACGGCCGTCGTCGTCGGCGTCACCCCACGCGACGGCCGTCGGCCCGTCGGGCAGGTCCTCGAGGGGGAGGGGGATGGCCGCGGCCTCGGACGCCGCGCCGCCGGCGATGGCGGTGCCACCGAGCGTTGCACCGGTGTACTGGAGGTAGTCCCGTCGCTGCATGGCACCCAATAGGTAGACCGTCGACAGTAAAACGACAGCGTATCGTTTACGCACCCGTGAGGGCGGAAGAGCGCCTTACCTCGGGTGTAAGCCGACCGAAAGTCGCCGTCGAACGGACGACTCCACCTCGAAGGGACGTTGTGTCGGCTTACCAACTGTTCACGACCGTTTGCGGTCCGTATCGAGGTCGATGTCCAGTTCGTCCAGTTTCTCCTCCCACTCGGCGCGTTTCTCTTGGTGGTCTTCGAGGAACTGCGCCATCAACTCGGCAGCCTGTTCCTTACAGCCGCCACAGAGGCGCTCGCCGCCGACACACTCCTCGTACACCTCGGTCGCGAACTCGTCGTCGTCGCCAGACAGCAGGTAGGCGTACAGTTCGTAGACGGGGCACTCGTCGGCTTTCCCGCCCTTCTCTCGCTGCTCCTCGGCGGTGGCGCGGCCGCCGGTCGTGGCCGACTTCACCTTGTCGTAGCCGTCCGCCGGGTCGTCGAGCAGGGAGATATGCGAGGCCGGAATCGAGGAGGACATCTTCCCGCCGGTGAGGCCAGTCATGAAGCGGTGGTAGATAGACGACGGCGGGAGGAAGCCGTAACCGCCGTTGTCTAGTTCCACCTGCCGGGCGAGTTCCTCGGCCTCGGACTGCGAGAGGTCGAAGGCGTCGACGTGTTCGTCGTACACCCGTTTCTCGCCGTCGACGGCCTCGATGAGCGCCTCGAACGCCGCGTCGGTCGCCCGCCGGTCGAAGATTCGTGTCCGGGGCCGGAGCGGTTCCTTCCCGGCGTTTGTGAGTTTCTCGACGGCCGATTCGCGGGCATCGGCCGGGGCTGGCTCGTGGTCCCGAAGCCAGTCGGCGGCCTCGCCACAGCGGGGCATCTCGGGGTCCTCGGCGTACTCTTCGCGGGCGTCGTAGGCCTGCCGGAGCAGTGGCCGCTCTTCCGGTTGGGCCTCGAAACTGGCGAACGCCTCTGTCACGCCGAAGTAGCGCATCCGCGCCGCGAGGTCACGGGCCAGTCGCATGTGCGGGTCCTGATCCGGACCGACGGGGATGACCGTCGGTTTCGGCTCGTCCAGTTGTGGGTAGAGGATGTCGGCCATCTGCGTGACGACCGACTGCATGTAGGAGATGTTCGTCTCGCCGTCGAAGTCGTAGATGGCCTGCAACTCGGAGGCGTTGGCCTCGGCGCCGAGTTCGAAGGCGAGGTCCTGCAGTTCGCGGTTCTCGGACTGGCGATACAGTTCGCCCTCCTCGGGGTCGAATCCGAGCGCCAGTAGCGAGAGGACGTAGCTCCGGGCGTGTTCGTCTATCTCCGCCCACGTCAGGCCGCGGGCGGCGTGGGCTTCGAGGTCGGCGATGAGGCCGTAGGCGTCGGCGCCCTGCTGTTGGTGCCAGATTATCTCGTCGAACACCATCTTGTGGCCGATGTGGGGGTCGCCAGTGGGCATGAACCCCGAAAGCGCGGCGAAGTCGTCGCCCTCGCGCATCGCCTCGGCGACGGGGTCGTAGTCGCGGTGCCCGAAGATGACGCCCCGGCGCATCAGGTAATGGGGGTTCGGCACGTCGGGTAACACCGCGTCGAACTCCTCGATGCCGAACTGCTCGAACAGTTTGCGGTAGTCCGCGATGGTCGAGGAGCCCCACGGGTCGAGTTTGACCTCGTCGGCGCCGGCGGCGTCGGTGCCGCCGTCGGTCCGGCGGTCCGACGAGGCTCGCCTCGCCTCGCTCGGCTCGCCGCCGTCGGTCCGCGTCTGCCCGTCTCTCGATTCGTCGTCAGTGTGTGAGTCGCGCATCATGTGTCGTGTATCGTGTCGGTATGCGGTCGAAACCACGGCCGAGAAAGCGGAGGGAGCATCGCCGGACCCGTCGGCGGGTTACGCCCGTCGGACGGGAACCGCGAGACTGTCCACTTCCCGGACGCGCCAGCGCCAGCAGTCGACGGGAGTGGACACCATGTGGGGGACATGCGCGAACACGGTCTTATGCCTTCCGGGTCCGTACGAACGATCAGGGCCGGTTACGGCGTCAGCCGCTGTACTTCGACCCACTCGACAGCGTCGCCGCCGACCAGCGCGAACACCATCGTCTTCCGAACGCCGTGGGCCAGTCGCACGTCCAGCGCGAGGTCCCGCGGTTCGAAACTGTGGGCGGCCGGCAACGCCCGCACGAGCAGTTCCGAGTGCCCGAGGTTCTCGACGCTCTCGACGTCGGCGTAGGTCCGGAAGTCCGCGCCGAACTTGAACCCGGTCTTCGGGACGACACCCGTGTCCCGCAGGGCCGCGTAGACGGTCAGTCGACGGTCGAACCGCTCGCCCTCCACCTCGCGGCCGCGTTCGACGACGGCGTCGGGCCCGCCCTCGACTCGCAGGTCACCCGCCCGAGCGAGGTACGCGGCCTCGACCAGCGACAACTGCACCGCGTCCTCGTCGAGTCGCTGGCCGTAGAACGCCTGCTCGTACACTTCGCTCGGCGGGTCCCAGCACACGACGCGCTCCGTGAGCAGTTCGCCGTCGACCACCGAGAGGTCGGCGTCGCTGGTCCCGCTGACCTCGCGGTCAGTCGTGTCGAGGTACGTTATCTCGCTCTCCTCGTCGACGACGGCCAGCACGCAGTCGCCGAGCGACGACGCCGGCACGTCGTCCCGTTCGCCGACGACGCGTACCCGGTAGGCGATCTCGTCGTCCCACGGCCCCTTCCCGCGCGGGTACACCACGAAGTCCACCCCGTCGGGGCCGTCGACCCAACCCTCGCGGGCGGGCGTGAGGTAGAATCCGCGGTCGCGCAGGTCCTTATAGACGAGGAAGTCGACCATCGGGACGGCCGACGACCCCAGCAGTTCACGGAAGTCCATCCCGTCGACGGCCTCGATGTCCCCCCGATAGAGGAGGTGAGCCGCCTCCACCGGCGCGAGGTCGAGGTCGCCGTTCTGTGCGTGGCCGTAGCCGCGCGAGTCGTAGAACCGCTCCCGGGCGCGTTGCCCCGCCCGGACGACGTCGCCGTCGAGTGTGAGGTCCATGCCTCTGGGTGGTTCGTGCGTGGACAAATCCTCTGTGGGTTGGGGCTCGCAGTCGTTTGGAAGACCGTCGTCACAGCGTGCCGACGAGTCCCGCCTCGCAGGTGCTGTCCAGACACCGACGGCCGCCGGCCGTCTCGAACACCGGGAGACCACACGGGCACTCGTCGACGACGACGCCGGCGGGGAACGAGAACCCGGTGTCGCAGTCGGGGTAGTGCTCACAGCCAGCCAGCAGGCCGCCGCGGCGGATGATTCGCAGGTCGCCGTCGCAGTCCGGACACGACCACGCGCGGTCGAAGGCGTCGGTCACCCGGTCGTCCAGTGGCTCGCAGTCCCGGTCCAGACAGAGTTCGAACACCTCGCCGCGTTCGACGCGCATCGTCGGGAGGCCGCAGTCGGCACAGCGCCCGCCCGTGACGGTGGCGTTCGAGGGCAGGCCGTACTCGCCCTCGCAGTCGGTACAGGTGACGCTCCCCCGCGCCCGGACGAGCGTGCCGGGACAGTCCGGGCAGTCGGCCACCGGGACGCCGGCGTGGGAGGCCGGGAACCGGGCGCTGCCGTGTTCCTCGTGGGCGACGACGCGGAGCAGTTCCTCGCCGTCGCTGGCGGTGACGACGCCGTCCTCGACGGTGACGCTCTCCGCACGGGTGAGCCACGCCACCGGTTGGTAGCCGGCGGCGTCGTGGACGAGGACGGTGTTGTCGGGTTTGACCACCACCAGCACGTCACCGCGCTGTTCGCGTTCCCGGGACCCTTCGAAGACAGTCGTACACTCGCCGGCCATCACGCGCGTTCCGTCGTGCATGGACGGGGGTGGTCCCGTCTTCGTATATGAAAGCTCGGCCGAAACGGCGGTTTGTTTTGTGAGGTCGGTATTTTATCCACTTTCACTTGACTTTCTTGGCGATGGTCCCTACGGCTACCACGGCGATAATCGAATAGGCCACATCAAGCCCGAAAGGTATCAGACCGTATCCCAACCCGATGAATGCGAGAGCAACGATACCAATAGCGATGCTGATTGAACCGAATCCCCACATGTAGGCAGGGAACCGAACGCCGTCGTCGTGGGCGCTCTCAAATTGCTCTCCAAAAAACCCGACAGCAAAGAACACACCGTACAGGAGGGCCATGGTTACTTGCGGAATCCATTTAGCGGACGGGCCACCAGCGAACAGACTGTTCCAAGCCGAGGAACTCCGAAAGAGCGGGATGAACACGGCCGCGAGTATGAATCCCCATTTCCTGCTGGTGTGCTGGTTCATATCTATTGCGGAGAGATCGTATGAAACGGGATATTCGCTTCGTTTACTGATCCAGTACCCGTTACATAAAAATTGAGGACTACGCCACATCCGTTGTTTTGAATCTTGATTGCTGCCCACTCTACTGTGCAGATAATCGCAATAGCAGAAGCGGCAGCGGCTCCAAATGGATCGAGTAGACCAGCAGCACCAAGGATTCCAGCAACGGCCAAGCCGCTTGTTTTCAGAACGCTACGTCTATCCAGCTGCCGATAATCAGCGAGTGTTTAATTATAATATCGGGTTCGTATTTTCAAAATGTTTTATGAGAGTGTCATCTCATTTAGAGTGGGTTGAGTATATATCAATTGTCCTCGTCCGCGCGTTCCGTCGTGCATGGACGGGGATGGCCCCCTCCCGGTATCTAAACCCTCGCCCACAACACGCAAAACCCTCGGGCGATTGAGGACGGACAATGAGCGACGCACCGACCGCCATCTGCTTCGACATGGACGGCGTCCTCGTCCAGTCCGAAGACCACTGGGTGAGCGTCCAGCGCGACCACATCCTCCCGACCGTCGCGCCCGACGACGACATCCCGCTGTCGGCCATCACCGGCCGCGACTACACCGAGGTGTACCCGGACATCGCCGCCGAGTACGACGTCGACGTCTCCCGCGAGGAGTACGAGCGCCTGTTCG
Source organism: Haloarcula sp. S1AR25-4 (assembly GCF_031624555.1). Taxonomy (NCBI): domain Archaea; kingdom Methanobacteriati; phylum Methanobacteriota; class Halobacteria; order Halobacteriales; family Haloarculaceae; genus Haloarcula; species Haloarcula sp. S1AR25-4. The sequence goes on from NZ_JAMQOR010000003.1 coordinate 14,594, forward strand.
AGGAAGCCGGCGAGCGAATCTACCGTGACCACGCGACGCTGCTGTCGGGCGCGCACGACCTGCTGGCCGACCTCAGTGCGGCCGGGGTACCGCTCGCGCTCACCACCTCGGCCCCGTGGGACTGGATAGACGTCATCGACGAGCGGTTCGACCTACTTGCCCACTTCGACGCGGCGGTCAGCGCACAGGACGTCGACGGCCCGGGCAAACCCGAACCCGGCATCTACGAGCGCGGCGCGTCCGAGTTGGGCGTCGACCCGGCGGCGTGCTGGGCCGTCGAGGACTCCACCGCCGGCGCACGGGCGGCCGTGCGCGCGGGCATGACCACCGTCGGCTTCCGCGGCGACGGCGACGAGACGGACCTCTCGATGGTCAACCATCTGGCCGACGACGCCGACGACCTGCGGGCGCTGTGGCTCGGCGAGTGATACTGGTGGCTGTAAGTTCGTACAGATATTCGCCACCCCGGGGTGGCGAAGTACTGCAGTTTGTTACAGCCACCAGTATGAGTCGGTGAGAGGAAAACGGGGACCGGTGGCCACAGCGGTGCGTGTGGGGAGTGTCTCAGGCGTCCGCACGATAGTCCCGACCGAGGACGAGGCCGAGGACGTTCGCGAGGAACACGCCTGCGAGGAGGAACAGGAGCGACTGTCCGTCGAGGCCGCTCAACAGAACTGTCGGGTACGCAAGCGGTGCCAGAACCGCGGTCCAGAACCCGAGGAACTGGATGGGTCGGAAAGCGAGCGTTCGAAAGTCGACACTCCTGTCTGGGAGCGCTTCGGACGGGGACCGGAAGGGCGAGACACTGGACATCTGATTCCTCCTCGTCCTATGGAACGACCCGTACCCCCATATAAACGCCAGACGCTTACGGACAGTTCGCGAGGTTACACGGAACCTGTCCGATTTTATCCGGTTTTACCGTCGTTTTTGCGGGCGGATACGACGATTTGAGAGAGCTTTAGAAGTTTTATTATCGGTTATGAAGTCGTTTCTTCGTGCCGCCGGTAGTCAGCGGACGTCGACCGTTCGCGAGGACGTCACCGGCGGGAGTGGCAGGTTGGGATACGACACTTCGACGGTGTACGCCAGTTCGTCGGCGTCGGCCCCGAAGACGGCGACGGGCAGGTTCGTCTGGCCGAAGTACGCCGGTTTCGCGGTCATCTCGCGACCGTTGACCGTCACGCGCAGGCCCGCGCGAGTGCCGCCGGCGTTGTTCGCCACGGTCACCTCGCACATCTCGTGGTCACCGGGCGCGACGGATTCGGGGAACTCGCCCCAGTCGACGACGACCACCGGCAGGTCCCGTGCGTTCGAGACCACCTGTTCGGCGACGCCCTCCGAGAGACCGGCCGAGACGAGTCCCGAGACGCCCTCTCGGACCACGTCGGCGGGCGTCGAGAGGCCGGCGGCGGCGAGTTTCTTCGCCCGCCCGGACCCGACGCCGTCGATGGCGGTCAGGCCCACCGCGTCGGCGCTGATGCCGTGTTCGACGCGGGCCTCCACGCGGCAGGCGAGGTTGGCGTAGCGGCCCGGCGCGAGATTGTCGAGAAACTCCCGCAGGGCGGCGAGCAGTCGGAGCGCGTTCTGTCGGATGACCCACGCGTCGCTCTTCAGTTCCGTCGGCGTCGTCCCGGTCATCCCCGACCGGAGGATGGCGAGCACCTTCCGCTGGCCCGCATCGAGGTGGTCGGGGACGCCGTCGCCGATGACAGCGTGGACCGCGTCCTGTTCGTCCGACCGGGCGCTGACGCTGTCGAACTCCGTCGCACCGGCCAGCGTCGTCAGCAGGTCGTCGGCGTCGATAGCGTCCACGTCACCGCTCTCGGCGGCCGCCGCACAACGTTCTGCGAGGTCGGCAAAGCGGCGGGCGGTGTCCAGTCGAAGGTAGAACTTCGAGGCGAGTTGGCCGAGTCGAGTGGACTCGACGCGGAGGCCGTCCTGTTCGACGAAGCCGTCGGCGACCAGTTCCGAGAGGGTGTTGCTCACCCGTTCGCGGAGGTCGCTGCCCGCGTCGTACGCGTCGGGGGCCGACTGTGCGCGGGCATAATAGAATGTGGTCCCTAGCCAGTCCATCACGTCGTCGACGTCCCGGATCGTCCCCAGCGCGATTTCGGCGTTGAGGTGGGCGTCCAGTTCCGCGGCGAGTCGCGACTCTATCTCCTTGCCGTCCCGGAGGAGACGGCGGTACTTGTCGGCGTCCGAGCGGTCACAGACGACCCACGCGTACCCCATGTCGTCGTAGCCCGGCCGTCCGGCCCGGCCGAGCATCTGGAGGACGTCCAGCGGACTCATGTCCACCTCGCCCTCCAGCGGGTCGTGCAGTTTCGTGTCCCGGATGACGACACACCGGGCGGGGAGGTTCACGCCCCACGCCAGCGTCGACGTCGAGAAGAGAAGCTGAATCTTCCCCTCCTTGAACCACTGTTCGACGCGGTTCTTGTCCTCGCGGGCGAGGCCGGCGTGGTGGAAGCCGACGCCGTCCAGCACGGACTGGCGGAGCGTGTCGTTCTGCAGATCGGCGGCGTCGGTGTGGAAGTCGTAGTCCCCGCGGGCGCCCATCGGGATGTCTCGCTCGGTGAGTTCGTCGCGGGCCTTCTTCGCGGCCTGCACGGTGTCCTGTCGCGAGGAGACGAAGACGAGCGCCTGCCCCTCGTCGCGGATGTGCGGTTCCGCGAGGTCCAGCGCCCGGTAGAGCCGCCGGTACTTGTCGGCGAAGGCGTTCTCGCCGTGGGAGTAGGTCTTGACGTCGGCGTTCAACGGCACCGGCCGGTAGTCGTCGCCGAAGGCGAAGGTGGTCTCCTCGGGGGCGTCCAGCCAGTCGGCCACGTCCTCGATGTTGGGCATCGTCGCCGACAGCGCGACCACGCGCGGGCCACAGAGGCGTCGAAGCCGCGAGACGGTGACTTCTAGCACCGCGCCGCGCCGCTCGGAGTCCAGCAGGTGGACCTCGTCGATGACGCAACAGTCCACGTCCGTGATAAAGGAGTAGCGGGCCGTATCGTGCTTTCGAGTGGCGGAGTCGGCCTTCTCGGGGGTCATCACGAGGACGTCGGCGCGTTCGGCCCGGCGGGGGGAGAGGTCCCGTTCGCCGGTGACGACGTACACCGAGTAGCCCATCTCCTCGAAGCGCTCCCACTCGCTTTCTTTCTCGTTTGTGAGCGCGCGGAGCGGGGCCAGAAAGAGGGCCGTCCCGCCCTCGGCCAGCGTCTTGCAGATGGCCAGCTCCGCGAGCGCCGTCTTCCCGCTGGCGGTCGGCGCGCTGACGACGACGTTGTCCTCGCGGTTCAGCAGGGCGGGCAACGCCGCCGACTGCATCTCGTTGAACCGCTCGAAGGGGAACGCGTCGGCGAAGTCGGGCACCACCTCCTCGACCGCCACCGTCGGCTCACTCTCGGCTCGGCGTGACACGTCAGACAGGCGGGTCCGGGACCTCAAAGGCGTTTCTATGGCGGCCCCGCTGTGGCTCACTCCCGGTGGTTGTCGGCCGACGGCGACCGCGAATGTATGTAGCTGGCATCGATGAACGTGGCTGTGAGCAGGGACTGGGAGCCGGAGACGATTTTCGAAGTGCTGGGGAGCGAGGCGGTCCGCCGCATCCTCGCCGTCGACCCCGTCTCGGTGCCAGTCCGACGCCGACCCCGGGTCGTACTGGTTCCAGTGCCCGGAGTGCAGCAGTGAAGACCTGACGAGTCTGGAGCAGTGACGACGGACGTCCCGGAACCCAATCTCTTTTGCGCGCACGCACCAAGCGTCGGGCAATGAGTCGTGCGCGCAAGCCCGACTGGCTGAAGATGCGGCCACCGTCGGGCGAGCGGTTCACCGACATCAAACAGAGCCTCCGCGACCGGAACCTCAACACGGTCTGTGAGGAGGCCAACTGTCCGAACCTCGGGGAGTGCTGGAGCGGCCGGAACGGACCGGGGACGGCGACGTTCATGCTGATGGGCGACCGCTGTTCGCGGGGCTGTAACTTCTGTGACGTCGAGACCGGCGGGATGGATCCGCTCGACCCCGACGAACCCGAGCGGGTGGCCGAGGCCGTCGCCGACATCGGACTGGACTACGTCGTCCTGACGAGCGTCGACCGCGACGACCTGCCCGATCAGGGCGCGGGCCACTTCGCCGAGACGATCCGGGAGATAAAGCGGCGGGACTCGGACATCCTCGTCGAGTGCCTGATTCCGGACTTCCGCGGCGAGGAGCGACTCGTCCGGCAGATTATCGACGCCGAACCGGACGTGCTGGCGCACAACGTCGAGACGGTCGACCGCCTCCAGTGGCCGGTCCGGGACCGTCGGGCGGGCTACGAGCAGTCGCTCTCGGTCTTGCGACAGGCCGACCGCGAGAGCGATCTCTACACCAAGACGAGTCTGATGCTCGGCGTCGGCGAGTACGCACACGAGGTGTACCAGACGCTCTCGGACCTCCGGCAGATCGGTGTCGACGTAGTGACACTCGGCCAGTACCTCCAGCCCTCCCGCTCGCATCTCGAAGTTTCGGAGTACGTCCACCCCGACGCCTTCGAGACGTGGCGGCAGGTCGCCGAGGAGGAACTCGGCTTTCTCTACTGCGCCTCGGGGCCGATGGTTCGGTCGTCGTACCGCGCCGGTGAACTGTTCGTCGAGGCGGTTCGGCGCGGCGAGGACGTGGCCGACGCCCGCGAGCGAGCGCGGAGCGCGTAAAGCGCGGGTCCTCGCCCGTCCGTTCAGACGTTCCGGATTCGGTGATACGAGTCCGGGAGCGCCCGCGCGTCCTCGGGGAGGAGCGCGACGACGAGGAAGTCGGTGTAGGGCCTGACGTAACCGACCAGTTTGCTGATCCGTTCCGAGTCGATGGCTTCCAGCGAGTCGAGTAACATGAACGGGACCGTCTCGTAGACCTCGTGGACGAGGTAGCCCGCGAGCGCGAACACGAGGCCCGTGACCTCACGCTCGGACTCGCTCAGGTGGTCGATGACGTCCTCGTAGGTCGTCCCGTCGTCGGTCCGGCGAACGATGTGGAGGACGAATCGGCTCTCGGAGAGCGCCGTTCCCGTCGAGTCGGCCGACTCGGGTTGACGCTCTATCCAAATTCGGGCGAGTCGGGTGTAATCGAGGATGTCGAGCACCTGACTCATGTGGTCGTTGAACTCTGCGACCGCGGTCCGTTCGAGGCGTTCGATACGGCCTCGGAGCGACTCTATCTCCGCGTCGATGTCCTCCCGTCGAGCGAGGAGGTCCGCTCGCTGGTCGAGTTCGCGCTGCAGGTCGTCGATCTCCTCGACGACGGCCGACCGGTCGGCCCGGAGCTGTTCGAGTTCGAACTCGGCGCGGTTGACGGCGCGGTGACGGTCGAGCGTGTCCGACTGGTCCGGGGACTCGCGGCTTCCGACCGCGTCTCGGGCGTCCTCCACGGCGGCCTGGAGGTCCGCACGGCGCTGTTCGAGTGTCTCGACGCGACGGGCGCGTTCCGCACGTTCGGCCAGCAGGTCGTCGTGTCGCTGGCGGAGTTCCTCGCGCTGGCGTTTGCTCTCCTCGAGTTCGGCCTGTCGGTCGAGCAAGGCGTCGATTCGCTCCTGAACCGTGGCTCGCTCCTCGCGGCGTTCCGACTGGAGCGTTCGGAGCTGTTCGACCGTCCGTTCGACGTCGGTCGGGTCGACGGCCGACCCGCAGGTCCAGCAGACGACCCCGTCGGCCTCGGTCCGGTCCGCAGTCGACGTCTGGGCGACCGAGAGGTCACCACCGTCGAGCATCCGTTCGTTGAACTGTATCGTCTGTTGTAACTCGGTGATCTCGGAGTCGAGTCGCTGTTTCCGCTCGCGGCAGTCGGCCAGTTCCGACGCCACCTCGGCCAGTTCCTCGTCCGGGGCCTCCGGAAACGTCGACAGCGAGCGTTCGAGGTCCGCACACTCCGCTCGGACGGCGTCGAGGCTGTCACGCTCCGCTTCGAGTTCGAAGCGGACCTCGTCGAGTTCCGACGTTCGCTCCTGAAGCGCCTCCAGTCGGTCGGTCAGTTCACCGTCTGTCGTCGCCGTCTCGGTGGCCTGTTCGAGTGCTTGGCGCGCCGCCTCCAGTTCGGACTCGACGGAGTCTATCTCCGCATCGAGTTCGTCTCGACGTGCCTGCAGGTCCGGCAGGTCCGCCTCCAGCGTCGAGAGGTCGTCGAGTCGCTGGACTATCTCCCGGCGTTCCGAGCGCAGGGACGCGATGTCGCGCTGTATGGAGTCGGTGTCGACCGGACGCATGAGGAGTTCACGGAGGTCCGCATCGTCGGCGACGGCCTGCCGCGCCTCGTTCGACTCCAGCAAGAACGCAAAGAGGTCCGCGACGGTCACGTCCTCGTCGAGATACGGCGACCCGTCGAACGTGACCGTCCCGCTCTCGCGGGTGAGCGTGCGCGTGTAGGTCTCGCCGTCGAGAGCCAGTTCGACCGACCCCGTGGCCGTGTCGCTCTTCAGCGACGGCGCTTCGCTCCCCAGTGCGGCCATCAACCCCTGGAGGAGCGACGTCCGATTGGTCGCGTTCCGTCCCGTGAGAACCGAGACGCCGGGGGCCAGCGAGACGTCGGTCGACTCGATGCCGCCGACGTTCTCGACGTGCAGTGCTGCCATCTCAGTGGACGGGGCCATGTGTCGGTCCAAGCGTGAACCGATGAAAGCCGTTGCCATCCGGTATCGAAACTCGTTACAGCCGTACTCGCGTTACGGGTTTTCGAGAGCCGCGGCGAACCGGCGAGTGAGACGGCGTTCGACGGCCGGTTCACGCTCCGACAAACCCGTTACAGCCGTACAGCTGTTACGGGTTGTACTCCGACCGACGAGTCGTCGGTCCACGATTTACTGACAGTCACACCCGCCGCGCGAGAGGAGGTCGTGGAGTCCGTACTGGGCGCCACACGTCGGACAGTGTACCTGCACGTCGACGTACACGTCGACGTCGTCGACGGTCAGTTCGCCGGCCGCCGAGAGGTCGCTGAGGGTTCCCGCAGTGACCCGTTCGACCCGACTCGTGAGGCGGTCGAGCGTTCGCTTTCGGCGGGCGGTCGGGTCCGCGTCGTCGTCGCGGTCCGACGGCGGCGTCACCTCCCGACAGGTCGTGAGATAGGTGTGAACCGCGCGGTGGGAGACGAAGTCCGCGCGGAGGCCCTCGACGTCGAGCCCGCTCCGGCGAAGCCGGTGGCGGGCTTTGGTGCGCGCTCCGGTAGAGGTGTCCTCGTCGGTGAGCAGACGGTACAGGTTCGCCGCTTCGCCGTCCAACAGGCTCTCGTTCTCTGCGGCGAGTGCGGCCTCGACGAGTCGGTGGTTGAACTCGGTCGCCAGTTCCCGGAGACTCGCCCTCGCGTCATCCTCGGCAGTCCAGCGGCGTTCGAGTTCCGCCCCTATTCCGGTCAGGTCGTACTGGTCGATGAGTCTACTGACCTTGTTCTCCGGCCCCCGTTTCGACCCGGTCGTCCCGTCGGTGTCGGTCACGGCTGGCCGTAGGGAGAGCGCACACAAAACCGTTTAGCGAGGGGAGCGGACGTCCATCTGGTCGATGTCGGGAAGCCGGCCGCTGCTGGCGACCCGCAACACGACGGTGAACACGGCACCGCCGGTGTCGGCGTCGGCGACTCGAACGTCGCCACCGAACTCCGCGACGAGGGTCTTGACGAGGTAGAGACCGAACCCGGACCCGCCGTGTGCGGGTTCGGCTCTGGTGAAGATGGCATCTTTCCGCTCGTCCGGAATCCCGGGGCCGTTGTCCGCGACGTGGACCCGAACGGTGTCGTCGACGCGTTCCGCACTGATTCGAACCGTCGGCGTCGGAGCGTCGTTGTGTTCGACGGCGTTGGTGAGCAGGTTCCTGAAGACGGCGGGAAGCATACTGTGTGCGACGACGTCGACCTGCGGGAGGGTCCCGTCGACGTCTACGCGTGCATCCTCGTAGCGGGCCCGCAGTTTCTCTACTTCGCCCTCGATAGTCGGTGCCAGCGAGCGCCGTTCGAGGTCGACCGTCTCGGCCGTCGTCAGCACGTCGGTGAACTCCTCGGTGGTTTCGGTCAGATCGATGATGCCGTTCGCCACGGAGACGATTCGACCGAGACGCTCGTCGGCGTCCGGTCCCGTCTCGCGTTGTAGCACCGACGCCCAGCCCCGGATGACCATCGTGTCGTTCCGGATGTCGTTCCTGAGGAGACGGTTCAGCACCTCTAGCTGGTCACTTCGGGACTGGAGTTCGTGTTCTCGTTCCTGTCGGGCGGCCGTCCAGCGATAGATGCCGACGACCAGCAGGACGGTTCCGACCGCCTCCGCGCCGTTCTCGAACAAGAGCGCGAAGACGGCGGGGAGTTGGACGAACTCGTCTAAGAAGTCCGTCAGCGCGAACAGATAGAAGACGGTGAGACCACCCATCAGCGGACGGTACAGTCGGCGCACTGGCACGCGCTGGACGACGAAGACGGCCGCGAGGAGCGCGAGGACGACCGTGCCTTCGCCGACGATGTCCGGGATGGCGTAGGTCGTATCCCCGGGCCAGACGAGCAGTTGGACGAGCACGTACAGCAACGAGCCCCCGAGAACTGCGCCAGCGGGCCAGTACGTGAAAGCGAGTGTCCGCCAGTCACTCCGGAACCTGAGCGGGCGCATCGTCGTATCGTCGTCGAAGGGCCCATCTAAGGGTGACTATGAACACTCTATCGAAGAAATTGTGTTATATAGGTCGGCCCGTACCGACCGTTCAGGCGGTTCCGAGGGGCGAACGTCGGATACGGAGAGGAATTGTTCGTACATACACGCATATAGTTGTACCAAGCACTCGTCTCGTAGTATTGGCCGTCATAGAGCTATTATAAGCGCTCAAATAGGGGCTCGGTATCGGTTCGGCTGTAGCATGAGCACAACGTCGACTACATCAGAGGGGTGGTTCGCGTTCGACAAACAGGACATGATGGTGTTCATCCTCGTCATGTCCCTCACGGGGTTGCAAAACGCCGTGACGGAGATACTCCCGGAGTTCACGCTGGGACCGCTGGAACTAGGCGTGGGTGAGTTCGTCTTCATCCCCATCGTGCTGGTCCTTCTCTTCCGGACCTACTGGGCGGCGCTGGCCGTTCCGGTGGGCGAAATCGTGTTCGGCGAAATCCTGCTGGGTGAGTTCGACGGACTGGGCGCGATGGAGGGACTCCTCCTGATTCCGGTCTGTTACTACTTCGCCGCGAAACTCCTGCAGGACCCGGAGAACACCACTCAGCTCGCGCTCGTCGTGTTCATCGCGGAAGGGCTGGAGGAGTTCTTCGCGATGTTCATCGACATCGGGAAAGTGTACGTCGGCGTCGAGGAACTGGAGGCCGTCCCGGGTCTCCCCGAGAGCATCTTCGTCTTAGAGGCCGTCGACCTCGTCACCCAGATGGTCATCACCGGTATCGTCTTCGGCGTGATCCCCGCGCTGTACCTCTATCCGAAGCTCCACGGCAAGGTCGAACCGCTACTGGGCATGGAGCCCTATCAGGGCGAGCGCGGCGCCTCCATGTGGGGCGGCTTCTCGCTCAAGGCGTTCCTCGCGATTCTGCTCGCCTTCCCGCTGGCGTTCGTCGCCGAAGCGGCAAGCGAGGTCGGGGGCGCCATCAACGTCGTCTGGGAACCCGAGTTCCTCGAGATGTACGGCCAGATCTTCATCGCGGTGCCCATCGTGGTCGCCGCCATCGTCGCCGTCGTCGTCTGGTACCGAGCGACCCGACAGACCTCCTGAACACCGATGGATTCGACTCACGACGCCGATATCGTCGTCGACGACCTCTCGTTTCGATACCCCGGGACAGACACGAACGTCCTCGACGGGGCCGACGTGTCGATAGCGCCGGGCGAGTTCGTGGCCGTCGTCGGCGGGAACGGCTCCGGGAAGACGACGCTCTGTAAGTCGTTCAACGGCATCATCCCCCACTTCTACGAGGGGACCTTCGAGGGATCAGTCACCGTCGCCGGACTGGACACCGCGACGAGTTCGGTCGCCGAACTCTCACAGCACGTCGGCTACGTGTTCCAGGAGTTCGACAACCAACTGGTCAACCCCACCGTGTTCGAGGAAGTCGCGTTCGCGCCGCTGAACTACGGTCACGAGGACTACCGCGAGCGCGTCCATCAGACGCTCGACTTGCTGGACCTCGACGGCCTCGAAGACCGGTTCATCTGGGAACTGTCAGGTGGGCAGAAACACCTCGTCGCTCTCGCAGCGGCGCTGTCGCTCGACCCCGAAATCCTCGTCGTCGACGAGCCGGCGGCCCAGTTAGACCCCGTCAACGCCCGGGCGACGTACGAGCACCTCACCGAACTCAACGCCGACCACGGGAAGACGGTGGTCACTATCGAACACCACACCGAGTTCATCGCGGAGTACTGCGAGAGCGTCGTGCTGGTGGAAGACGGGGCGGTCAGTTGGAAGCGCCCCGTCGAAGCGGCACTGAACAGGCTCGACGACCTCCGGGCACAGGACGTCCATCCGCCGCAAGTGACCCGCGTCGCAGAGCAGGTGTACGACGACGGGCGGCGACTGCCGGTGACCGTTGCCGACGGCGTGACACAGTTCACAGACCGAGCGGCCGCGGGCGGCGTGCGTACCGACGGCGCTATCGAGGCGTCTCCGGCAACCGCCGACGGGCAGTCCCCGGTCATCGAGATAGACGACGTCTCTCATAGCTACGAGACGCTCCGAGACGGGAGCCGACAAGCGCTCGACGGCCTCTCGCTCGACCTCTACCCGGACGAACGTGTCGTGCTGGTCGGGAGCAACGGTGCCGGGAAGTCGACGCTGCTGCGACTCGTCACCGGGATCGAGAGTCCCGACGAGGGGCACGTGACGGTCGACGGCGTCGACGCCGGGTCCACACTCCCTGAGACGCTCGCCGACGACGTGGTGTACGTCCACCAGAACCCCGAGGAGATGTTCATCGAAGACGAGGTGCGCGCCGACGTCGCCCACTACCTCCGGGACCGCGGGTACCCAGACGTCGAAGAGCGGGTCGACGACGTCATCGAGTACCTGAACCTCGGCGACCTACAGCACCGAGACGGTCGCCTGCTGAGTGTCGGCCAGCAGCGACGCGCCTCGCTCGCCATCGGACTGGCGACCGACCCATCGATCGTCCTGCTCGACGAACCGACGGGGAGCCTCGACTTGGCGAGTCGGGAGGAGGTCGGGCGGACCATCGACCGCGCCGGACAGCGCGTCGAGACGGTCGTCATCGCGACCCACGATCTCGAACTGGCGGCGGCGTGGGCGACGCGCATCGTCGTCCTCGACGGCGGTCGCGTCATCGCCGACGGTCCGCCGGACGCCGTCTTCTCGGACACCGAGACCCTAGAGCGGGCGAATCTGCGACCACCACAGGTCGTCCGACTGAGCGAGCGACTCGGACTGTCGTCCGCACCGCTGACCGTCGATGGACTGGCGAGTCGCCTCGCTAGCGACGCCCCCGTGGAGGCCGAGCGATGACGTACCTCGATGGACTCCGGGACGCGGCGTCCGTCGACGCCATCAAGAACGACCTGCTGAAGACGGCCTACGAGAACGAGGGGTCGTTCCTGCACCGCCTCGACCCTCGGGTACTGTTGCTGTGGTACTTCGTCTTCCTGTTCGTCCCGTGGCTGTTCTACGACACGGGCGTCCTGTTAGGGTTGCTGGCGTTCGTCTCGCTGCTCGCGTACGTGTCCCGGGTGAGCCTCTTTCTGGTCGCGCTGATGGCGTTTACGGTAGCCTCGACGCTAGCGTCGTACGCCGTCGTGACCGCCTTCACGGGCGATCCGATGGCCGCGATTCGGGCGTTGATACCGTTTACGCTGAAGTTGACCATCATCTCGGTGTCGAGTCTGGCCGTGTTCTCCAGCATGGGTCCGAAGACGCTCGCACAGGGGCTTCGGAGCCTCGGTATCCCCCGACAGTTCACGTTTCTCATCACCTACGGTTACCGGATGTTGCCGGTGCTCTTCGAGGAGTATCACGACCTCGTCAACGCCTATCGGTTGCGAAGCGCCGCGCCGGACTCGCCCGGTCGCTTCCGGTGGCGGCACTACGCGTACATCCTACGGATCTCGATGCGGGCGTTCTACCCGATGATATTCAACGTCGCAAAGCGCAGTCGCGTCACCGTCGAAGCGATGGAGACACGCGGGTTCTCTCACTCCCTGCACGACGCGGCGAGCAAGGACTTGCAGTTAGCGGACTTGCAGATTCGCCCCCTCGACGTCGGGTTCTTCGGTGGGTCGCTTGCCGTCGTCGCAGTCATCGCCGTCACGCTGTGAGGGCCACGGCCCGGACCGGCGACCCCGATTCGACGCCCGGTCGGCTGGACCGGAACCGACTATATAGAGGTACGCACTGTATTATATCAATCTTAGTCTGCCTTATATATAAGGCGGAAAACTGGCACATATGCGCTTGGTTACCGACGACGAAGACGACCTCACAGCGGAACTGCTAGAGACGATGATTCCGGCGCGGGCACAGATTCCCGACGACCCCGACCCCGGGAACTACGTGGTCGTCGACGTCGCGCAGTTCTCGACGACGGTCCCGGAACTGTTCGCCAACGGAGCGGAGTACATCTACATCACGGAGGAGCGGGGCAACGAGCCAGATTTCAAGGCCGAACATCCCCGTGCGAAGATCGGCGGCAGTTCCGGGCCGAACTACGAGGGCGAGGAGGGCTATGACTTCTTTAACTCCCCGAGTTTCGTCCAGGACGTGGACGTGGCGGGCCGACCGACGGCGATGACCTCGACTAACGGCGGCAACGCGGTCACCGACCTCCGATTGGCGGGCGGCGACGACGTCGACGTCTACGTCGGTGGTCTGACCAACGGCAAAGCCGTGGCCGAACACCTAAAGCAGAGCGACCAGCGGACGTACTTCGTCGGAGCAGGGTCGAACGGCAAGCCCTCGCCCGAGGACCTCGCGGGGGCGCTGTACATCGCACGGCACCTCCACGGGCGACCGCCGACGGCGGAACAGCGGGCCGTCTTCCGCGAGATGGTCACGTTCGGGAAAGGGCCGAAGTACGAACGCAAGCCACAGGTCAAGCGGACCGACCTCTACGAGTACACTCTTGAATTCGACAGCCGTGACGTCGTCCCGAAACTGGTCGACCAGCGGTTGGTCGACGTCGGCGACGGGGCCGAGTGAGCGATGGACACAGACGGGCACGCCCACACGACGTTCTCGGACGGGTCTGCACTCGATGCGATGGTCGCCGCCGCCGAGACCGTCGGTCTCGACGGTCTCGGACTCACAGACCACTGCATCGTGACCGAGGACGAGTTCGGTCGCCGCGACCAGTACGACCTCGTCGAGACCTACGAGGAGCGACGAGCGGTCATCGACGAGGCGCGTGCAGAGACCGACCTGCGACTGTACGACGCCGCGGAAGTGAGCTACGTCGAGGGCGACGAGGACCGTCTGGCGGCGTTTCTCGACGACGCCGAGTTCGCCTACACCATCGGGAGCGTCCACTTCGCGGGGCCGTACGACTACACCAGCGCCAGCCAGTACGCCGAGACCGGCGGCGCCGTCCGCCGGGCGGCCGTCGAGCGCTACTACGACGCCGTCGTCTCGCTCGTGGAGTCGGACCTGTTCGACGTGCTGGGCCACCTCGACTTGCCGGAGCGGATGGACGCGCTCCGTCGGTACACGACCCGACGGGACTACGAACGCGTCGCGTCGGCGCTGGCCGACTCGCGGACCGTCCCCGAACTCAACGCCGGCCGCGTCCATCGCTCGCTGGGCCGGGTCCACCCCGACCCCGCCATCGTCGACGTGTTCCGCGAGAAGGACGTCGGGTTCGTCCTCGGCACGGACAGTCACACCCCCACCGAACTCAGAGAGCGAGTGCCGACCTTGCGTGCGGTCGTCGACGAAGCGGGACTGGAACCGGTCGAACTAGCGACGCTCGTAGACTGAGAGCGGTCGTTCAGACCCACGTGGGAAATACCCTGCGGTAATGTTTTTCGCCCGGATATAACACCACACAAACGCTAAGCCCGTCGCGAGTCAAGATGTACCACATGTCACACCAGGGTAGGTGGTCTCTCTGAGTGTCCTCCAGCGCGACCCCACGGACAGAGTACAGGTACTCGACGAGGACGGGCAGGTCGTCGACGGTGCGACGGTGCCGGACCTGTCCGACGACACGCTCGTCGAGATGTACCGCAACGTCAAACTGGGGCGGCACTTCGACCAGCGAGCGGTGAGTCTCCAGCGGCAGGGTCGGATGGGGACCTACCCGCCGATGTCCGGACAGGAGGCCTCGCAGGTCGGGAGCGCGATGGCGCTCGGCAGGGACGACTGGACGTTCCCCAGTTACCGCGAACACCTCGCGCTGTACGTCCGGGGCTGGGGCCTCGCCGAGGACCTGCTGTACTGGATGGGCAGCGAGCGTGGGAACGCACCCCCCGAAGACGTGCAGGTGTTTTCGCTTGCCGTCCCCATCGCCACCCAGATACCTCACGCGACGGGGGCGGCGTGGGCCTCGAAGCTCAAGGACGAGGAGAAGGTGTTCCTCACCTACTTCGGTGACGGTGCCACCTCCGAGGGGGACTTCCACGAGGGGCTGAACTTCGCCGGCGTCTTCGACGTGCCCGCGGTGTTTTTCTGTAACAACAACCAGTGGGCCATCTCGGTCCCGCGAGAGCGACAGACGGCCAGCGAGACGTTGGCTCAGAAGGCAAACGCCTACGGCTTCGACGGCGTGCAGGTCGACGGGATGGACCCGCTGGCGGTGTATCAGGCGACCAGCGAGGCCGTCGCGAAGGCCCGTGACCCCGGCGAGGGCGAACGCCGCCCCACGATGATAGAGGCCGTCCAGTACCGTTTCGGTGCCCACACCACCGCCGACGACCCCTCGGTGTACCGCGACGACGAGGAGGTCGAACGCTGGAAACAGAAAGACCCCATCCCGCGGATGGAGGCGTTCCTCCGCGACCGGGGCCTGCTGGACGACGAACGGGTCGCGGCCATCGACGAGTCTATCAAGGAGGAGGTGGCCGACGCAATCGACGCCGCCGAGTCGACGGAACGACCCGACCCCGAGGAGATGTTCGCGAACGTGTACGCGGAGATGCCGAAGCGACTCGAACAGCAACTCGACTATCTGCAGGCGTTGCGGGAGCGACACGGCGACGAGGTGCTACTGGAATGAGCGCACAGAGTCTCACGCTGGTACAGGCGGTCAGAGACGGTCTCTACGGCGAGATGGAACGGGACGAAGACGTCCTCGTTATGGGCGAGGACGTCGGCAAGAACGGCGGCGTCTTCCGGGCGACGCAGGGCCTCTACGAGGAGTTCGGCGAGGACCGGGTCGTCGACACCCCACTGGCGGAGTCGGGCATCATCGGCACCGCCGTCGGGATGGCGGCCTACGGGATGCGCCCAGTCCCCGAGATGCAGTTCTCCGGGTTCATGTACCCCGCCTTCGACCAGATAGTGAGTCACGCCGCCCGCCTGCGCACCCGAAGCAGGGGCCGCTACACCTGCCCGATGACGATACGAGCGCCCTACGGCGGTGGCATCCGCGCGCCGGAACACCACTCCGAGTCCAAGGAGGCGTTCTACACCCACGAACCGGGTCTGAAGGTGGTCGTCCCGTCGACGCCGCGAGACACGAAGGGCCTGCTCGCCGCCTCGATTCGTGACCCGGACCCCGTCGTCTTCCTCGAACCGAAACTCATCTATCGCTCGTTCCGCGAGGAGGTGCCCGACGAGGCCTACACCGTCGAGTTGGGCGAGGCGAACGTCCGCCGCGAGGGCGAGGACGTCTCCGTGTTCACGTGGGGCGCGATGACCCGCCCGACGATGGAGGCCGCCGAGGCCCTCGCCGAGGAGGGCATCGACGTCGAAGTGGTCGATTTACGGACGCTGAAACCGATGGACACCGACGCAATCGTCGAGTCGTTCACGAAGACCGGCCGAGCGGCCGTCGTCCACGAGGCCCCGAAGACCGGCGGCCTCGCGGGAGAGATAATCGCCACGATTCAGGAGGAGGCCCTCCTGTATCAGGAGGCCCCCATCACGCGAATCACGGGCTTCGACGTGCCCTTCCCGCTCTATGCGCTGGAGGACTACTACCTCCCCGAACCTGCCCGCATCAAAGACGGTATCAGAGAGGCCGCGGAGTTTTAGCGCATGTTCGAGTTCGAACTCCCGGACCTCGGCGAGGGCGTCGCCGAGGGGGAAGTGCTGGAGTGGCACGTCGCCGTCGGCGACACCGTCACCGAGGACCAAGTGCTGGCCGAGGTGGAGACGGACAAGGCCGCCGTCGACGTCCCCTCACCCGTCGACGGCGTCGTCCGCGAACTGCACGCCGAGGCGGGCGACGTGGTCCAGACCGGTGAACTCCTCGTCACTATCGAGGAAGACGGCGAGAGGGAGGCCGCCGAGAGCGGGGCCACAGAGACGGCGAGCGAAGAAGCGAGTGCCGACGAGACGACCACCGACGCCGCTCCGACGGTCACGACCGGCGACGGCCGGGTGTTCGCCGCGCCGAGCGTCCGCCGCCTCGCCCGCGAAGAAGGGGTCGACATCACCGCCGTCGAAGGGTCCGGTCCCGGCGGCCGGGTCACGGAGGCCGACGTCGAGGCCGCGGCCGAGGCGGCCGAGAGCGACGACGGCCCCACCAGCGTCGTCTCGAAGATCAGTGACGACGAGGGCGACGGCCCCACCAGCGTCGTCTCGCGGGTCGGCGACGACGGCGAATCGCCCACAGACGACGAGGCCCAAGCGGTCAAATCGGCCGTCAGGAAGGTGTCGGCCGCGGAACCGATGGCCGAACGGCGCGAGCGGACGCTGGCGACGCCGGCGACCCGGCGACTGGCCCGCGAACTGGACGTCGACATCGACGCGGTGCCGACCGACGAGACCCGCGACGGTGAACCGTACGTCGACGAGGCCGCCGTCCGCTCCTTCGCCGAGGCCGAAGCCGCCGAAGTCACCGACGAAGACGTTCGCGAGGTGACCGAGGCGGTCGTCTCGGAGATGCAGTCGATCGCCGACGAGGCGGCCGAGTCGACCACGGCGGTCGAAGCGGCCGAGGGCGACCGCCGGGAACCGTACCGCGGCGTCCGTCGGGCCATCGGCGAGCAGATGACCCGCTCCCGTCGGGAGGTCCCCCACGCGACGCACCACGACAAAGTGGCCGTCCCCGGCCTCGTCGAGGCCCGCGACCGACTCCAGCCACTCGCCGAGGAACGCGGCGTCCACCTCACCTACACGCCGTTCCTGCTGAAGTGCGTCGCCGCCGCGCTGGACGACCATCCCATCCTCGCAAGCCAACTCGACGCGGAGAACGAGGAGATCGTCTACAAGGCCGACCGGAACGTCGGCGTGGCGGCCGCGACCGACCACGGCCTCGTGGTCCCCGTCGTCGAGGACGTCGACG
The DNA here is from genome assembly GCF_031624555.1 of Haloarcula sp. S1AR25-4. NCBI lineage: Archaea > Methanobacteriati > Methanobacteriota > Halobacteria > Halobacteriales > Haloarculaceae > Haloarcula > Haloarcula sp. S1AR25-4. Next base: position 31,973 of record NZ_JAMQOR010000003.1, read on the forward strand.
AGAAAGGCCTGCTGGAACTCGCGACGGAAGTCAACGACCTCGTCGACCGGGCGCGAAGCCGCGACATCGCCCGCGAGGAGATGCAGGGCGGGACCTTCACCGTGACGAACTTCGGGACCATCGGCGGCGAGTACGCCGACCCGGTGATCAACGTCCCGGAGACGGCGATTCTCGGCGTCGGGGCGCTGAAGGAACGACCCGTGGCCGAGGATGGTGAGGTCGTCGCGAAGCCGACGCTCACGCTCTCGCTGGCCATCGACCACCGGGTCATCGACGGCGCCGACGCCGCCCGGTTCGTCAACACGCTGAAAGAGTACCTCGCGGACCCGACGCGCCTGTTGCTGGAGTAGCTACTCCGTCAGGTCGTCGATCCAGCTTCTGGCGGCCATCGCCTTCGGGAACCCGATTGTCGGAATCGACAGCGCGGCGACGTGCTGGAGTTCCGCGGCGGTCAATCCCTCGTCCAGTCCGCGCCGGACGTGTGAGTGGACCGCGCCTTCGGACTGTGCGCCGACCGCGAGCGCGAGTTTCACGAGGCGCTTCGTCTCGTCGTCCAGCGGCCCCGCGTCCGAACAGGCCTCGCCGAGGTCGCTGTACGCCTCCCAGACCGCCGGGTTCTCCTTGGCGAACTGGCCCGGCGTCGCGGGTAGGTCCTCCGTCTCGCTGATCTGGTCTGCCATACTGGGATGTTGGGTCGCCGGTGTAACATAGCTTGGCCCTCTATAACACGGGACACGTCGTCGGCGAACGTTCGGCGTCGCCGAGGGCCCGACGTGCGCTCGCGGGAGAGAAAGATCTCCCCCGTCTTTTGCCGATTGTCGGGACGATGCCCTCCAACACAGACAGATGGACGTGGTACGGACTGCTCGTGTTGTTCGCGCTACCGCCGATGTGTCTCGTCCTGTCGCGGCTCTCACTTCGCGGGTTCGCGATGAGCGTGGGTGGGGATCCAGTCACCCCGCTCACCGCGATCGCCTTCTTCCTGCTGACGACGCTCGCCGGGTGGGCCGGCGTTCTCTTCGGTCTCGCACTGGCCGTCGCACTCTGGTTCGATAGCCGCCGTCTCGTCGGGACCGACTGCGACTGGCGGCCGACACCGCTGTACGCGCTGGCCGGTGTCGTCCACGCCGCCGGGACGATGCTGTTTGTCCCGTTTGTCGTCTCCGTCCCAGCCGTCGGGTACTATCTCGTCCGTCGTCGTCGGGTGCTGTCGGCCGGGTAGCGGGTTCGTCGCGATAGCGATGGCACGTAGTTTTTCACCCGGCCGGTCGAGTGGTCGCTATGGTCGTAGGAGACGTCACCACGGGCACGGAACTGTTGGTCATCGGCGGCGGGCCGGGCGGCTACGTCGCCGCAATCCGGGGCGCACAACTGGGACTGGACACGACGCTTGTCGAGAAGGACGCCTACGGCGGGACCTGTCTCAACCACGGCTGTATCCCCTCGAAGGCGCTCATCTCTGCGGCCGACGTGGCCCACGACGCCAAGCACGCCGAGGACATGGGCGTCTTCGCCGACCCCGCCGTCGACATGGCGGGGATGACCGAGTGGAAAGACGGCGTCGTCACGCGCCTGACGAAGGGCGTCGAGTCGCTGTGTAAGAACGCGGGCGTCAACCTCGTCTCCGGCACCGCCGAGTTCGTCGACGAGGAGACGGTCCGGGTCGCCCACGGCGGCGAGGGACAGGGTTCGGAGTCCATCGCCTTCGAACACGCCGTCGTCGCCACCGGAAGCCGACCCATCCAGGTGCCGGGCTTCGAGTTCGACAGCGACCGCATCCTCTCCTCGCGGGACGCCCTCGCACTGGAGTCGGTGCCCGAGGACTTGCTCGTGGTCGGCGCGGGCTACATCGGCATGGAACTGTCGACGGTGTTCGCGAAACTGGGCGCGGACGTCACCGTCGTCGAGATGCTGGACGACGTGCTCCCGGGCTACGAGTCGGACGTGGCCGATGTCGTCCGGGAACGTGCCGAATCGCTGGGCATCGACTTCGCGTTCGGCGAGGCCGCCCGCGACTGGGAGGAACTCGACGACGGCATCCGGGTGCGCACGACCGACGCCGACGACGACGTCGAGGAGTACAACACGGACCGCTGTCTCGTCGCCGTCGGCCGGACGCCGGTCACCGACACGCTGGGACTCGACGCCATCGACCTCGAACCGAACGACGACGGCTTCCTCGCGACGGACGATCAGGCCCGCACCGACGTCGAGCACATCTTCGCCGTCGGCGACGTGGCCGGCGAACCGATGCTGGCCCACAAGGGGATGGCCGAGGGCGAGGTGGCCGCCGAAGTCGCCGCCGGCGAACCCGCGGCGCTGGACCAGCAGGCGATTCCCGCCGCCGTCTTCACCGACCCCGAGATCGGCACCGTCGGCATGACCGAGGCCGAGGCCGACGACGCCGGGTTCGACCCCGTCGTCGGCGAGATGCCCCTGCGAGCGAACGGGCGAGCGCTCACACTCGACGAGAAAGCGGGGTTCGTCCGTGTCGTCGCCGACGCCGACACGGAGTTCCTGCTCGGCGCCCAAATCGTCGGGCCGGAGGCCTCCGAACTGATAGCCGAAGTCGGTCTCGGCATCGAGATGGGGGCCCGTCTGGAAGACGTCGCCGGCACCGTCCACACCCACCCGACGCTCTCGGAGGCGGTCCACGAGGCCGCGAAAGCCGCCCGCGGCGAGGCCATCCACACGCGCTGAGGGGCGTCTCGGATCGGGGCCGGCACCGTCCAAAAGGATTATATTGCCGTTTCGGAAAATATCTCCAGGCGCAGAACCGGCAAGAATCATGTCTTCCGACCCACTTCGAGACGACCACATCACCGACACGATGCTCTCCGGAACGACGTACGAACGCGTCCGGTACGAGCGTCACTCCTACTTCAGACAGACCGTCCCCCGAACGCTCGCACTCCAGAGTGCCTTCCTCGGACTGCTCGCGATACTGCTCCCGATGTACGGCCTCTTTCCGGAGAGCGTCGGTCAGTTCCTCCCGGCGGCCGACCCGGAAATCGCCTCTCCGAAGGTGGTGCTGCTGGGCGTGTTCGGCGGGCTACTGGAGGCCCTCGGTGCCACCTTGCTCGTCGGCGCGGCGGCCTACCGGGTCCGCCTCGCACCGCTCACCGAAGCACAGGCCCACGCCGTCCTCGACGTGGAGGACTTCGCGCGATACGTCGGTCTCGGGACCGGCGGCCTCGCCATCCTACTCACCGTCTGTCTGTTCGCGATAGGGCTGGGTGGCGAGGGCACCGTCGCGTCCTACATCGCGACGGCCGGCGCTAACCCGTACGCCCCCTCCGGCTACGGCCTCTCGGTGGGCACCGTCTCGCTGGCCGGGTTCGTCGCCAGCGTTCTCGTCTTCTATGCCGGGAGCTACTTCGCCGTCCGCATCGCCCTAGAGCGTATCCGGCAACGCGGCACCGACGTCTGACCCATCCGACTCCCTTTCAGGGTGGGGCACGAACCTCTGGCGATGGTTCACAACGAGAGTGATACGTTCGACATCGGCGGCGACCTCACGGTACGTCGACTCGGCTTCGGCGCGATGCGCATCACCGGCGAGGGTATCATCGGCGAACCCGACGACGTGGCGAACGCCCGCGCCGTGTTAGAGCGGGCCGTGGAACTCGGCGTCGACTTCATCGACACCGCCGATTCGTACGGCCCCGGCGTCTCCGAACGGCTCATCGGTGAGACGCTCGACACCGAGCGCGAGGACCTGATCATCGGGACGAAGGGTGGCCTCCTGCGCAACACCGACGCCGACTGGCTCCCCCACGGCGACCCGGACTACCTCCACAACGCCCTGCTGTGCTCGCGTGACCGACTGCGGATGGACCCCATCGACCTCTACCAGTACCACCGCCCGGACCCCGACACGCCGTTCGAGGACGCGGTCCACGCGCTCGCCGAGATGAAAGACGAGGGACTCGTCCGGCACGTCGGTCTCTCGAACGTCAGCGTCGAGCAACTAGAGCAGGCCCAGGACATCGTCGAGATAGCGACGGTCCAGAACCAGTACAACGTCGCCAACCGCGACGACGAGGACGTGCTGGCGGCCTGCGAGAACTACGACGTCGGCTTCATCCCGTGGTTCCCGCTGGCGGCCGGCGAACTGGACGACGTCGACGGCATCGACGAGATAGCCGAGCGCCACGACGCCACGCGCTACCAGATCGCGCTCGCGTGGTTGCTCCAGCACTCGGACGTGACCCTGCCGATTCCGGGCACGTCGAGCGTCGACCACCTGGAGCAGAACGTCGCCGCCAGCGCCATCGACCTCTCCGAGGACGAACTGGCACGACTCTCCTGAGCCCCGCTGGCACCACAAGAGGTTTGCCGGGCGGTGTGGTGGGTGTCGTGAGCCCATGCTCCGTCAGTTCCATCGTGCAAAGCCCCTCCAAGCCGCCAAGCTCACCGCCATCGTCCTGACGCTCCTGTACTCGACTGGCGTCTACCTCCGAATCGTCCCCAGCGAGCGCATCACGACCCTGTTCCTCGTCCCACTGATGGCACTCCTCCTCGCACTCGTCGTCACCGGCGAGGCCCTGTACGCCGGCTACCGAGCCGCGCGGACCGACGGCCACTTGACGGCGACGCTCACCGCCGACCTGGGCTACACAATCGTGCGCGCCGTCGAACTCGGCACGGCCGTCGCCGCAGTCGCGGGGGTGGCCGCCGTCGTCGCCAGCATCCCCACCGGGCCGATGTCGGGACCGGGCGCCATCGGGCTGTTCCTGGTGCTGGTCGGCCTCGGCGTGCTCGTCCTCCTCGGCGGTTTGCTCCGGACACTCACTGAACTGTCCGTCACCCGTGGCAGCGACCGCACCGACGAGCGACGACCGGGGTCCTTTTCATGACGAGCGAACTACCCGACGGTATGACGACCATCACGCTGGGGCCCGCCGGGACCTACTCCCACCGGGCCGCGAAGGCGGTCGAGGACGGCGACATCGAGTTCGCGGAGTCGATGACCGCCATCGTCGAGGCCGTCGCCGAGGGCGAGGCCGACCGTGGCGTCGTCCCCGTCGAGAACAGCATCGAGGGGTCGGTGACCGAGTCGCTGGACGCCTTCTCCGAGTACGACGTCGCCGTCGTCGAGGAGATAATCACGCCCATCCGCCACGCGCTGCTGGCACAGGGCGAGTCGTTCGACCTCGTCTGTAGCCACGCACAGGCGCTGGCGCAGTGTCGCGGCTGGCTGGACGAACACTACCCCGACGTCGAGGTGGAGGCCGTCGCATCGACCGCTCGCGGCGTCGAACGCGCCCGCGAGGACCCGAGCGTCGCCGCCATCGGTCACCCGGAAAACGCAACCAACGGCGCCGAACTGGAGTTGCTGGCCGAGGACATCCAGGACCAGTCCTCGAACGCCACCCGCTTTGTCGCCGTCGCCCCGGCGAGCGAACGGACCGACGCCGGCAGCAAGACCTCCTTCATCGTCTACCCGAACGCCGATTACCCCGGACTGCTGCTGGAGCTGCTGGAGGCCTTCGCCGACCGCGACATCAACCTCACCCGCATCGAGTCCCGCCCCAGCGGCGAGCGCCTGGGCGACTACGTCTTCCACATCGACGCGGCCGCCGGCCTCTACGAGGAGCGCACGCAGGACGCTCTCGAAGACATCGAAGACCTGGCCGAGAACGGGTGGGTCCGACACCTCGGCTCGTACGACAGCGTGACGGTGCTGAACTGAGCGGTGGTCGCGTACAGCGCTTAAGTCCCGGGGCCGCGTACCCCCACCTATGAGCGACCGTGACCCGCTTTCGGAGTTGGAGCGAGCGTTCGACACCCTGAGCGAACAGTTCGGGGTGGACGTAGACACCGTCCCGACGGACATTCTCGACGAGGGCGACGCCTTCGTCGTCCACGCCGACCTCCCCGGGTTCGACAGCGCGGACCTGGACGTCCAGTTGGTCGAAGAACGGAAACTCACCATCACCGCCGACCACAGCGAGGAAAGCGAGACGACCGACGGTCGCTACGTCCAGCGCGAACGCCGCCGGCAGTCGGCCAGTCGGACCGTCCGACTCCCCGAGGCCGTCGACGAGGAGGGGACCAGCGCGAGTTACGAGGAGGGCGTACTCACCGTCCGCCTCCCGAAGGTCAGCGGCGACGCGGACGACGGGACGGACATCCCGGTGAACTGAGATGGTCCTCGAACCGGGGACAGCGGTGCCCGACATCGTCGCCGAGAACCAGGACGGCGACCGGGTACGACCGGACTTTGCGACCCCGACGGTCGTCTACTTCTACCCGGAAGACGATACGTCGGGATGTACGACCGAGGCCAAAGAGTTCGAGGAACGCTACGAGCAGTACGAAAGCGTCGGCGTCGACGTCTACGGCGTCTCCACCGACGACGTCGACAGCCACGCCGAGTTCGCCGAGGCCCACGACCTCTCGTTTGACCTGCTCGCCGACCCGAACGGGAACGTCGCCGAGGCGTTCGACGTGGACCTCGTCGACGGGCGAAGCCGTCGGACGACGTTCGTCGTCGCACGGAATCAGGTCGTCGGCGTCTACGAGGGCGTCCGCCCGGAGGGCCACGCGACCGACGTGTTGCGTGACCTCGGCGAGGCGGGACTACTCGACGCCACAGAACAGTAGTCGCGAAAGAGAGCGCGCCGGCCTACGACTCGATGTCGATAGCCGGACGACCGGGTTCTGCCTTCTTCGCCAGACTCTCGTCGGCCGCTTCGGCCGACTGGACGACCACCTCGGCGTCGAACTCGCGTTCGACGAGCCACGCGGCCCGTTCCAGCGCCGCGCGTTCGCCCGCGGGCGAGAGCGTCTCGTCGTACTGGGCACGGCCCGCGAGGTCCTTCGCGAAGTCGGCGGCGGCCTCGCCGTACTGCTGTAGCTCCTCGTTCTGCATCACCGCGGGGACGACTCGGTCGGCCTCGCGGGCGATGTCTACGACCCGGTGCTTCCACTCGGGCGCGACGGCGAGCGTGATCGTCTCCGGATTCTCGATGCCCACTGTGTCGACGATGTCACGGACGTCCTCGCGGGTGTTCTCGACGAGGCGGCGGGCGACGGCGTAGTCCTCGGGCGCCTCGGCGCTGGGCCAGTCGGCCTCGGCCATCAGGCCGTCGTGGCCCAGTCGCTCCCATATCTCCTCGCCGACGTGCGGGGCGACCGGGGCGAGCAGTTTCGCGGCGGTGGTGATGCCGCGTTCGAGCACGTCGGCGTCCGGCGTGGTCGCGTCCTCGTACCGCCGGAGCAGGGAGACGAGTTCGCGCACGGCCTGCAGGGCGTGGTTGAAGCGGAACCCCTCGTACTCCTCGGTGGCGCGAGCGGCCGTCGCGTCGATCTCGCGGGCGACGTAATCGGCGATGTCGTCGGCCTCGTCCGTGGCGACCGCACCTGCAGCATAGTCGTCGGCCAGCCGATAGACGTTCTGGAGGAAACTGTGGGCCGACTGGACCTCCTCGGCGCTCCAGGCCAGTTCCTTCTCCGGCTGGGCGGCCTCCATGATGAACAGGCGGGCGGTGTCGGCGCCGTACTCCTCGATGATGCGCTGTGGCGAGACGCCGTTACCGCGGCTCTTGGACATCTTGTGGCCGTCCTCGCCCAGCACCATCCCCTGATTCGTCAGGTTCGTAAAGGGCTCGCGGACGCCCTCGAGCAGGTCGCCGTCGTCTAGCACCTTCGTGAAAAAGCGGGCGTACAGCAGGTGCATCACGGCGTGTTCGATGCCGCCGACGTACTGGTCGACCGGCATCCAGTCGCTCGCCCGGTCTGTGTCGAACGGCGCGTCTTCGAAGTCCGGGGAGGTGTAGCGCAGGAAGTACCACGAGGAGTCGACGAACGTGTCCATCGTGTCCGTCTCTCGCACCGCGTCGCCCCCGCAGTCGGGACAGTCGACGTGTTTCCACTCCTCGGCGGCGTCCAGCGGATTGCCCGTCGTGTGGACGAACTCCGGCAGTTCGACCGGCAGGTCCTCGTCGGGCACCTCGACGTAACCACAGTCGTCACAGTGAATCATCGGGATGGGCGTGCCCCAGTAGCGCTGGCGGGAGATGCCCCAGTCCCGGAGGTTGTACTCCGTGCGGTGCTCGCCGTCGAACACCTCGACGAACTGCTCACGAGCGTCCTCGCTGTGGAGGCCGTCGTACTCGCCGCTGTTGACGAGGACGCCGTCCTCGGTGTAGGCCGCTTCCTGTACGTCGATATCGTCGGGGTCTGCGTCGGCGTCCTCGGTGGGTTCGACGACCTGTACGATGTCGATGTCGTGGGCCTCGGCGAACTCGTGGTCCCGGTCGTCGTGGGCCGGCACCGCGTAGAGCGCGCCGGTCCCAACGTCGGTCAGGACGTAGTCGGCGACGTAGACGGGAATCTCCTCGCCGGTGGCGGGGTTGACCGCGTACTCGCCGGTGAAGACGCCGGAGGTCACGTCGAGGTCGTCCTCGTCGGCCTGTTCGGCCATCTCGATGTACTCGGCGACCTCGTCGTTGTCCTCGGCGATCGCCTGTGCGACGGGGTGGCCGGGGGCCAGCGAGAAGTAGGTCGCCCCGTAGATGGTGTCCAGTCGCGTCGTGAAGATGTCCACCTCGTCGTAGCCGGGAATCTCGAAGGCGACGCTCGCGCCCTCCTGTTTCCCGATCCAGTTGCGCTGCATCTCCCGGACGTTGTTCGGCCAGCCGTCCAACTCGTCTAAGGCCTCCAGCAGTTCCTCGGCGTAGTCGGTGATGGTGAAGAACCACTGGTCCATCTCGCGGTGCTCGATGGGGGTGTCACAGCGCCAGCAGACTTCGACGGCGCCGCCGTCTCCGTGAGGCTCCTCCGGAGCCTCCCCCTCCTCGACCTGTTCGTCGGCCAGTACCGTCTCGCAGGACGGACACCAGTTCAGTTCGGCGCCCTGTCGCTCCACGAGACCCTCCTCGCGGAAGCGCTTGAACAGCCACTGGTTCCACTGGTAGTACTCCGGTTCGCAGGTGGCTATCTCGCGCTCCCAGTCGTAACCAAAGCCCATCTCGGTCAACTGCTCGCGCATCGAGTCGATGCACTGCATCGTCCAGTCCCGCGGATTGGTGTCCCGCTCCTCGGCGGCGTTCTCGGCGGGCAGGCCAAAGGAGTCCCACCCCATCGGGTGCAGCACGTTCTCCCCGCGCATCCGCTCGAAGCGGGCGAAGGCGTCCGTGATGGTGTAGTTCCGGACGTGGCCCATATGGAGACTGCCCGAGGTGTACGGGAACATCGCCAGCACGTACTCGGGGTCCTCGGCGCCGTCGTCGATGCGGAACACGTCGGCGTCCTCCCACGCCGCCTGCCAGTGGGGTTCGATGGCGGTGTGGTCGAACCCACGCTCGCGTTCCTCGCCAGTCGTGGTCATGATACCGTGATTTCGGACACGGACGGTGCTATACCTTTCCCTTCACGGGACCCGAGCGGCGGTACGGAGTGCCAGCCGTAGCCTTATGCTCACGCCGAACCTATCAGTCAGTATGGCAGACGACGCCGACGAGTCGACCGACTCCATCTTGCCGGAACCGTTGCGAACCGTCACGCCGCTGACTGGCCCGCACCGCGACGAGAGCATGGACGTCATCGGGTGGGGGATGTTCCTCGGCCTGTTGGTCCTGTTGATGCCGCTGTTGCCGTTCATCCTCATCGTCTGGCTCATCTCGAAGGTGACCGAGGCCGTGGCGCCGTCGAACTAGGGCGACTCGGTGCCGACCAGTCCGAACGACAGGCCGTCACCCGCAATCTGTGCGCCCTGATAGGCGACGTGGGCGGCGGCTACGTCCTGAATCGCCAACCCCGTCGAGTCGAAGACGGTGAGGCCGTCCCCGGGTTCGCGGCCCGGTATCTCCCCGGCGACGACGCTGCCGAGTTCGCCGTAGATGTCCCCGTCCGAGAGGACCCCCTCGCTCCACGGGACGTTGATTTCGCCCGAATGGGTACACTGCTCGTAGTCGTCGATGACGAGTTTCGCGTCCAGTAGGGTCTGGTCGGCGTGTTCGTGCTTGCCGGCGGCGTCGGCCCCGATAGCGTTGACGTGGGTGCGCTCGCCTAGCCACTCGCGGTCCACGATGGGCGACTCGACGGGCGTTATCGTCGAGAGCACGTCACATCGGGCGGCCTCCTCGACGGACCCGGCGCGCACCGCAAAGCGGTCCGAGAAGTGGTCGATAAAGGCCTGCTGTTTCTTCGCGTCGCGGTCGGCGATGACCACCGTCTCGACGTCTCGGACGCTCGCGATGGCCTCCAGTTGCGTATACGACTGGGTGCCGGCACCGACGAGGCCCAGCGAGTCCGCCTCGGGGACGGCGAGGTGGTCGGTGGCGACGGCCGCCGCCGCGCCGGTCCGCAGGCGCGTGAGGACGGTGCCGTCCATCACCGCCAGCGGGAACGCCGTCTCCGGGTCCGAGTAGATGAGCGTCCCCAGCACCGTCGGGAGGCCGTGGTCGGCGGGGTTGTCCGGGTGGACGTTGACCCACTTGACCGCGGCGGCGTCCCACTCGCCGGCGTGGACGTACGCCGGCATCGAGCGGAAGTCGCCGTTGTACTTCGGGAGGTCGATGTAGGACTTCGCGGGCATGATGGTGTCCCCGCGAGCGTCGGCCGCGAACGCCGCCGAGACGGCGTCGATGACCGCGGGCAGGTCGGCGTGTTCCGCCACGTCGTCGGGACCGAGCAGCAGCGTCTGCATGCGAAAACGTCGCACGTCGCGGCACTTATACTGCCCGCGTCTCTGCCCACGAGAGAAATTTCGTCACCCCGAGTCGTTATCCGTCCACAGTCCGTCGCTCGGGGTATGCACCGGGGGGCCACCGTCGCGGCGCTGGCGCTGTGTCTCGTCACCGCGGGGTGTACCGGCCTCGTCGGGTCGGGGTCCCCGTCGGCCGGCGAAACGGTGACGCCGGCACCGGTCCCCGCACAACCGCCGGCCCCTGTCGCTCCGGGACTCACCGAGACGGGGGTCACCGACACGCGGGCGCTCGCACGGGCCCACGTGACGACGCTCGGAAACGTCTCCTACACCCTCCGGCACACCCGTACCGTCGAGACGGCGAACGGCACCGTCCGTCTGCGGCAGGTCACCACCGGCGAGTTCGGCGCGAACTACCGCGAGTACGTCGCTACCCGGACGATTACCGGCACCAGCGTCCCGGACACGGAGATTCGGACTCGCTGGACCGAGGGGCGTGCAGTCCAGTGGACGACGGTGAACGGGACGACCCGGCGGGCCATCGTCGCCGACGGCCGGGGTATCGGCGCACCACCACTGTCGCCCCGAGCGGCGCTGTTCTTCGACCCGACGTACAACGGCCGCATCGCTTCGCTGTTTTCGGGTGCGAACGTCACCGCCGTCACCCGGACCGGCGAGGAGGTCATGCAGACCTACCGGGCGCCGGTCTCCCGCGTCGTCGCCGACGGGGCGACCGACCGCTCACAGTTCCCCGTCGTCCCCGCCGAGCGAGTCGGGGACGTGCGCTTCACCGCCGTCGTCGGTCCCAGCGGCGTCGTCTACGGCTACGGCACGCAGTACACCGTCGTCCGGAACGGGACGAGACTGCGGGTGACCGAGTCCATGCGGTACAGCGACCTCGGGACGACGACGCCGGACCTCGGCGAGTGAGCTACTTCCACGGGTTCGGGACGAGGTCGGCCTGCACCGCCGCCCCCACCTCCAGTCGGGCGTCTGTCTCGGGCACGGCGATACAGGGCAGGACGTAGCCGTCGTCGAGGTGGCGCTCCTTGAGCGCACGTGGCGGTCGCCGGTGAGACACCTCGCCGTCGAGTAACCGGGCCGTACAGGTGCCACACGCGCCGGTCCGACAGCCAAAGGGGAGTGCGACGTCCGCTGCCTCGGCCGCATCGAGGACGGTCTGTCCGGCGAGGACGTCGACCGTCGCCACGCGGTCGGCGTCGCGCCAGACCAGACGGACGCGGGTCACTGCCAGACGTCGCTGGTACAGTCGCCGTCGGGCCAGCGGATCTCGTGGGCGCGGGCCGGCCCCTCGGGCAGGTCGCCGAAGTCGACGAGGAACTCCTCGTCCAGCGAGAGCGTCCCACGTCTCGGGTTCACGTCGGCTTTGAGCATCACCGACCCCTTCTCGCCTTCCTCGGGGAAGAACTGGTTGTCCCACGAGGAAAACAGCGAGGTCGTCCAGTAGAGGCGCTCGCCGTCCAGCGATAGCTGGATCATCTGCGGCCCGGCGACGAGGTCGCGCCCCTGTACTTCTCGGATGTCGCCGAAGTACCCGCCGATGGAGATGGAGTCCGCCTTGCGCGGGTTCGACGGGTCCGAGATGTCGTACATCCACACCTCGCCGTGGAGCCAGTTCGACCCGAAGAGGTAGCGGTCGTCCATCGAGACGAGGATGTCCGTCGGCAGTGCGGGGACTGGCATGTCCCAGTCCTCGTGCTCTCTGTCCTCGAACTCGATGACCGGTTCGGCGTGGTACTCGCCCCCGTCCGCCCAGAAGTGGACGATGTTCGAGGACAGCGCAGCCCCGACGTAGCCGTGCGTGCTCTCGGGCGTGTGGAGGAATCGTGCCTCCAGTGGAATCAGCCCGTCCTCGCCGAGGTCGATGGTCTGCTCGACGGTGCCGGCCTCCCAGTCCCAGAAGTTGAGCCGCTGGCCGTACTTGCCGTTCTCGACGTCTTCTAAGTCGAAGCCCGGGTAGTAGGTCTTCGGCGCGGCCCACTCCGTCGAGAGCATCACGTTGTGGCGTGGCTGGTACCAGAAGTCGTAGTTCATCTCGATTTCGCCGGGCGGGTCCCAGCGGCCCTCGACCTCGAAGTCGTCGTTCAGTTCGAGGAAGCCACCGGGGAGGTCGCCGTCGGCGTCCCCGAGCATGCTGATGAGTATCTCCCCGTCGGGGATGCAGTGGACGGTGTGGGGTGCCGAGAGGTCGTGTTCGTACACCTCTTCGGGTTCGATAACCGTCGTTATCTCCGGGTCCCGCCGGTCTTTCGTGTCGACGACGTGGATGCGCGAGGAGCGCTGGCCCGGGACGATCAGATGGCGGCGCTCCAGCCCCTCGACGTGACAGGACGACGAACAGGCGTTCCACCCGAAGTGGTGGAGTTCGTCGCCGCGGTTTGGCATCTGGACGCGCTCTACGATGTCGCCGTAGGTGTCCGAGTCCGGGTCGACGTCGACGACGGCCAGAAAGTCCGGCGCGTCGACGTCCTGCCCGACGTGCAGGCCCATCACGTAGGCCGTCTCCTCCGGTTCGGACTCCTCGATGGCCGCCTGTGGCGTCAGATAGCCCGGCCCCTCGTGGTCGTGGTGGTCGTGTACGTCCGCCTCGGTCGGCTGTTCGGCATCACTCATACGTAGTGCCAACGAGTGACACGATCCTTGGTCGTCGGTTCTCGGCCGATGCCGCCGGTACGTGTGAGATTCGACGTCCGATAGTTTGTGACAACGAAATATAGTATCTTCTAGGTCGGCAAGCGAATTGCTGCGTGTAGAAATGTAAATCGTCATGTGTGTATAGCGCCGAATCCGGACCGTCGAGAGGCCCTCTCCCGGCGACTTCGCGCTCCTGACCGCTCACAGACGGCGGCAATTGTTGCTCGTTACCGTGGCACATGCAAGGTCGGTCAGACAGTCACCGCACTGACGCCCGTAGCGTGACCGGTCCCAACGCACCTCGACACGTCTCAGTTGCTCAGCGAGCGTTTGAGCGACCACCAAGTACTTTCCGTTCGGCTGACATCGCAGGGTATGAAGCGCCGCTCGTATCTCGCCCTCCTGAGTACCGCTCTCGGTGCTGGCTGTGTCTCGCCGCTCGACAGCACCGGGCCGGACGGGCGACAGCCAGACGGAACCGGGACCGAAGCGACGCCAGCGTCACCGTCGAGCGCCGAGCGGTCCACCGACGCCGACGACGCGTCCGGCCCCACGCGAGTCGTCGAGACGATAGCGGTCGGGACACGAGAGGGCGTCGAGAACCCGGGCGACAACGGGCCACACGGCGTGATGGTGTGGAACGCCGGGTCGAACGCCCGCGAGATAGCGGTCAGTGTGCGAGCGGCCGACGACGGCCCGTCGCTGGAGCGCCGCAACGAGTACGCCGCCGACACGACCCGCCGGTTCGAACTGCTGACGCCCGCATCCTACACCGTCGAGATTCGCGTCCCCGTCGACGGCCGGCAGACGACGGTCGGCGTCGACCGGAACTGGTTCGACTGCAACCGCTCCAGTCACCGAGTCAGAGTGCCCGGCGTCGGACCGATTACGTCGACGGCGTCCTCGACGCTGCTCGCGTGTCCCCGGGGGACCGTCACCGAGTCGTAGTCTCCGGACGGATACGGAGTGCTCCGGACCGCTCCGTGGACGAGATTTTTGGTTCAATGCCCCGTCACATCGCGTATGGCCGGCGACCCCGCCACCGACGCCACGGTAGAGGGCGCGAGCGAGTACAAGGGGTCGGCCACCCGGTCACGCCTCGCCGGCATCGCCCGCTTCTTCCTGAAACTCGGGCTCATCGGATTCGGCGGGCCGCTGGTCCACATCGCGATGATGGAGGACGAACTCGTCGGCGAGTGGACCGACGAGTCGACGTTCATGGAGGGGCTGGCCATCTGCAACATGCTCCCGGGGCCGGCCTCGACCCAACTGGGCATCTTCATGGGGTGGGTCCGGGGCGGGAATCTGGGGGCGCTCGTCGCCGGCGCGACGTTCATGGCGCCCACGTTCGTCATCGTCGTCGCGCTCACGTACGTCTACTTCGCGTTCGGCCAACTCCCGTCGGTGCAGGCGTTCTTCTACGGCGTGAACCCCGTCGTCATCGGCCTCATCGGCGGTGCGGCGTACTCGATGGGTCGGAGTTCGCTGCGGGAGGGGCGACCCGACCTCACGGTCACGCTGGGCGGCGACGAGTGGACGATAGACCTCCGTCTGTTCGGGTTGCTCACGGGTGCGCTGGTCGCCACCGTCCTCGTGAACCCGAACCCGGTCGTCGAGTTCGCCGTCGCCGGGGCCGTCGCCGTCTTCCTGTTTCGCCCCGAGTGGGTCCGAGCCAACTGGCGGCGCGTCTCGCTAGGAACGCTCGTCGCCCTCGCAGTCGGAACCCTCTACGCGTTTCGCGCCCGCGCCGCGACCGTTCTCGGTGACACACTCCCGCTCCCGGCGGCGCTCACCGGCCTGTTCGCCGCCGTCTGGGGCAACCTCTGGATCAAACTGTTCCTGTTCATGCTGTACACGGGGTCCTTTATCTTCGGCGGCGGCCTCGTCCTCATCCCCTTCATCGAGAAGTACGTCGTCGGCGTCTTCGGGTGGCTCACCGCCACGCAGTTCGTCGACGGCATCGCTATCGGCCAGTTGACGCCCGGCCCGGTCGTGATGACCACGGCGTTCGTCGGCTACAAACTGATGCTCGACGCCTACGGGTCGGTCGGGTGGGCCGTGCTGGGCGCGTTCGTCGCCATGCTCGGCGCGTTCGCCCCCTCGTTCCTCTTCATCACCGGCGCGTTCCCCTACGTCGCGCGCGTCCGGGACGACGAGACGGTACGGGCCGCGCTGTACGGCATCAACGCCGCCGTCGTCGGCGCCATCGTCGGCGCGACGGTGACACTCGCCGTCGACGCCTTCGCCGTCGTCGGTGGGTCACCGTTCGGCGTGACCGGCGTCGACCCGTTCCGGGTGGCCCTCGCAGTGACGACGTTCGCCCTCTTCACCCGGGACGTGGACGCGATGTACCTGATTCTGGGCGGTGGGCTGGTCGGTGCGAGCGTGTTCTTCGTGGTGTGAGGGCAAGGCCAGTCAAAAGATTAGCAGCAGAAGAGTTGCAGTGAGCATCCGGCGCGCGGACTACCGCTCCGAAGGCGCGACAGGAGCACGCCGCGATTTTCCCCACGTTTTTGCACGACCGAGGGCGGCTTTGCCGCCCGAGGGAGTTGCAAAAAGTGGTCTTACCTCACGGGCTTCGCCCGTTCGCTATCGAGGTTCCTACGGAACCTCGCTTGCCTCGCGGCTTCCGCCGCTCGACTGTGAGGTAGGCCCTCGCTTCGCTCGGCCCTCCCTGCTCACGGCTTCGCCGCTCGCGATTTCGAGGTTCGTCGCGTTGCTCAGAACCTCGCTTACATCATGCCGCCCATGCCGCCACCCATGCCGCCCATGCCGCCGGGGGCGCCACCGGGGCCGCCGGGGCCGCCTTCGTCACCGTCGCCGGACGTCGAGAGGTCGCCGGCGGCGATGATGTCGTCGATCTTGAGCACGAGGTTCGCGGCCTCTGCAGCCGAGGAGACGGCCTGGGTCTTCGCGTGGGACGGCTCGACGACGCCGGTGTCGAGCGTGTTCTCGACGTCGCCGGTGAAGACGTTCAGGCCGGCGCTGACGTCGCCGTCCTCGTGGGCGGCGCGCAGGTCGACCAGCGTGTCGATGGAGTCGAGGCCGGCGTTCTCCGCGAGCGTACGCGGGATGATTTCGAGTGCGTCGGCGAAGGCCTCGACGGCGAGCTGTTCGCGACCCTCGACGGAGTCGGCGAAGTCGCGCAGCCGAGCGGCGACCTCGATTTCGGGAGCTCCGCCGCCGCCCAGCACCGCGCCGTTGGCGACGGTGGCGGCGACGACGTCTAACGCGTCAGTGACGCCGCGTTCCAGTTCGTCGACGACGTGGTCGGTCGAGCCACGCAGGAGGAGCGTGACGCCGTGGGCGTTCTCGCCGCCCTCGACGTAGAACAGCCCCTCGTTCTCGTCACGGGAGACGGTGCCGTGGCCGAGGTCGTCCTCGCTGGCCGAGTCGAGGTCCGAGACGATGCTCGCGCCGAGGACCTCCTTCAGGAACTCGATGTCGGACTTCTTCGCGCGCTTGACGGCGAGGATGCCCTTCTCGGCGAGGTAGTGCTGGGCCATGTCGTCGATGTTCTTCTGGCAGAACAGGACGTTGGCACCGGTGGCCTCGACCTTGTCGACGAGGTCCTTGAGCTGCTGTTCCTCCTTATCGAGGAAGTTCTGGAGCTGGCTCGGGTCGTCGACCGAAAGCTGGGCGTCGACTTCCGTCTCGTCCAGTTCGATGGCGGTGTCCATCAGGAGCACCTTCGCGTCGTCGACCGAGGTGGGCATCTCCTCGTGGACCGGGTCCTTGTCCACGACGGCGCCTTCGAGCAGTTCGGAGTCGCCGGCGGAGCTGCCGGTCTGGGTCTCGATGTTGAGGTACTCGAGGTCGGCGACGACGGAGCCGTCGTCGGCTTCGACGGTGACCGCGTTGACGGCATCGACGATGATCTGGGCGAGCAGTTCCTTGTTGAGTTCCGCGCCCTTGCCGGTCATCGACGTCTCGGCGACCTTCTTTAAGAGTTCCTCGTCGTCGGGGTCGACGTCGGTCGCGATGTCGTTGATCTCGGCTTTGGCTTCCTTTGCGGCCATGTCGAAGCCCTTGATGATGGCCGTCGGGTGGATATCCTGTTCGAGGAGGTCCTCGGCGTTCTTCAGGAGTTCCCCGGCGATGGCGACGGCGGAGGTGGTGCCGTCACCGGCCTCGTCCTCCTGGGTCTCGGCGACCTCGACGATCATCGAGGCCGTCGGGTTGTCGATGTCCATCTCCGTGAGGATGGTGACGCCGTCGTTCGTGACGGTGACGTCACCCATCGAGGAGACGAGCATCTTGTCCATCCCCTTCGGTCCGAGTGTCGAGCGTACGGACTCGGCGACCGCGCGAGCGGCCGAGATGTTGTGCTCCTGTGCGGACTTATCCTTCATCCGTTGGGCGTCTTCACCGAGAATGATCATCGGCTGGCCCTGCATTTGGCGCTGGCTCATAGTCAGCGAAAGATTGCATGTGGTTCTATATAAAAGTGTGGGATAGGAGCGAATCACGGGGGCAATATGAATCCACAGACCACCGGTGAAACCGCCACACTGCGACCGAAACCGCAGATTATCGTGTTACTGTTTGGCACATCGTCTGTCCACCCGTGCCGCCGGTTTATATATCTACTCGGCGGGCTCTTTCCAGTGGACGATAGCCGTCCCGACGACGAAGGCGTCGTCGCTGTCCCGATCACGTTCGAACTGGAGCGTGTTCGCCCCGGCGTGGAGTTGGTCGGCGCCGACGGTGTCCATCCAGTACTGCCACCCGGACCCCGGCGCGATGTCGAACCCCGACAGTGGCTCGTCGTTGAGGCAGATCTCGTGCGTGAACGCGTCGACGTCGTACACCTGCATCTCGACGTACGGTTCGGCCGGCACGTCGGTCGGCACCTCGAAGGTGACTGGGTCGGTACTGTCGCCGGAGAACTCGGCCCACGGTACGTCGAGGGAATCCTCGTCCGGGCCGAGATGCTGCTGGAACGTACACCGTGCGTAGTTCGCGCGTCGCGTCATACCGGACTGACGGCCGGCACCCAAATAAAGCAGGGTGCGAGTCGGCACGGCGACGTCCGGAGCGCAGACGTGGTCAGTAAAGCGGCTCCGGGCCCGGCGGCATCGCGCGCTTGTGCGCGCTGGACTCGTACATCTCGCGGACCCGTTCGACGACGGATTCGGGGACGCCGATGTGGTCGGCGGTGGCGGTCTTCGGGACGCCGCCGTCGACGTGGAGCGCGAGTATCGAGTCGAGCGTGTCGTAGTCCATCCCCATCTCCGTGGCGTCGGTCTGGCCGCTCCACATCTCGGCGCTCGCCGTCTTCTCGGCGAGGTCGTCGGGGACGCCGACGTGTTTCGCGAGTTGGCGGACCTGCTGTTTGTACAGCGGCGCGATGGGGTGGCAGTCGACGGCACCGTCGCCGTACTTCGTGTAGTAGCCCACCAGCGCCTCGCTCCGGTTGCCGGTGCCCAGCACGAGGGCCGTCTCGTGGTTGCCGACGAGGTAGTTCAGCACGGCGCGACAGCGCACGCGGAGGTTCCCCACCGCCAACTGGTCGCCCTCGGCGTCGGGGTAGGCGTCGAGGAACGCGTCGACCAGCGGGTTGATTTCGACGACGTCGTACTCGATGCCCAGCAACTCGTCGGCGACCCGTTCGGCGTCGCTCATGTTGTCCGCGCGGTTGACCTCGCTGGGCATGACGAGGCCGTGGACGGCGTCGGGGCCGAGTGCCTCGACCGCGAGGTGGCTGGTCAGCGTACTGTCGATGCCACCCGAGAGGCCGATTACCGCCCGGTCGACGCCCGCGGCGTCGAGTTGGCCCTCGACGAAGTCGGTGATGTGCTCGCGGTGCGCCTCGAGTTCGGCCTCCGAGAATGTGAGGTCGAGCGGGTCGTCCGCCCGCACGACGGTGTCGGCTTCGGCCATACCTATCGGTAGGCCTAACCGAACAAATAGCCATCCATCGACGCGGTATTTTCGGACGTGCGTCCAGCGATCGGACTACATCCGGAGACAGTGTCCACCCTGTGGACGTCCCGCCGGAAGCGCTACGTTCAAGTGCGACGGTCGTAGAAACTGTTAGTGAACGCGTCGGTGACGAGCGGTTCCGCAGGAATCGCGACACGCCGCGCGAGTGCAGTGCGCCGGTGGTGAGCAAACCCCTCGGGTTTGCGAGCCACGGAGCGCGAACGAAGTGAGCGCGCCGGTGGTCCAGTGGTAGGACAGAGCCTTCCCAAGGCTCTAGCCCGGGTTCAATTCCCGGTCGGCGCATTCTGTTACGACGGGCCCGTGAGCGGCGCCGCTGGCGGAGTGCTCCAACGGCAAAGAAGACGCGGTACACGTCCGGAAACCGGCGACCAGCGGAGACACACCGGACGGGTGAGCGGCCCGGTGCGCGGTGTCATCCGGTGATGAGCGACACACGCCGTAACGAGAGCGCGTCGGCGTTTCGGGACCTACACATTCTTGTGTGGGAGGGGCTAACCAGTTAGGTATGCATAGCGGGGTTACCGTCCTCGTCTGCGGGAGCGACGAGGCCGCCGTCGCGGAGACGGCACGCGCACTGGCTCGGGTGGGGGACGACTTCGAACTGGTGACGGCCGACGGCGAGGCGACGGCGAGTTCCGTCGGCGCAGTCGACTGTATCGTGAGCGACGGCGTCGACGTGCCACCGCTGGTGGCGGGGCTACGGGAGACCCGTCCCGACGTCCCGGTCGTCGTCTTCGGGACTGGGTCAGCCGACGCCGTCGACGGCGTCCTCGAAGATAGCACGACCGACTACGTCCAGCGAGGGACCGACGGGCAGTACGTCGTCCTCGCCCACCGCATCGAGCAAGCGATCGCGGCCGCCGACCGCGGGTCCGGGGCCGTCGGTGCCGGGGAGTTCGACCGCCACGGCGAGGTCATCGAAGCGCTGGACGACGGGGTGTACGCGCTCGACGACGAGGGGCGATTCGTCTTCGTCAACGGCGGGATGGCGGATCTGACCGGCTACGACGCCGACGAACTGCTCGGCGAGCACACGGGCGTCATCAAGGACCGCGAGACGGTCGAACTGGCCGAGTCGAAACTCGCCGCGTTGCTCTCCTCGGACGACCCCGACGACGTGGGGACGACGTTCGAACTGGAGCTCCGGCGGGCCAACGGCGAGACGCTCCCCTGCGAAGACCACATGACGGTACTGTACGGGCCGGACGGGGAGTTTCGCGGCACCGCGGGCGTCATCCGTGACATCACCGAACGAAAGCGCCGCGAGGAGATGCTCTCTGCGCTACAGGAGACCTCCCGGGCGCTGATGCAAGCCCCCAGTAGAGAGGCGGTAGCGACCATCGTCGCGGGCGCGGCCGAACGCGTCCTCGGACTCGATATGGCCGTCGTCCGACTGTACGACGCCGACGAACGAGTGTTGCGACCGACGGCGACAACGGACGCAGTGGTCGAGCGACTCGGCGAGCGCCCGGTCTACGCACTCGACGAGGGACGACCGGGAGAAGTGTTCGCGTCCGGGGAAGCCACGACACAGAGCGAGGCCCACGAACTCGACGACGCCGACCCGGCGGTCCAGTCCGGACTGTACTTCCCGATCGGCGTTCACGGCACGCTGAGTGTCGTGTCGATGAAACCCGACGCCTTCGACGACATCGACCGGCAGGTCGTCGCACTGCTCGCGACCAACGCCGCGGCGGCGTGCAACCGCGCCAAGCGCGAACAGGAAGTCCGAGAGACCCGAGAGCGCATCGCGACCATCCTCGACCGCATCAACGGCCTCATCGAGAACACCGTCGAGGTGCTGGTCGAGGCGACCACCCGCGAAGCCATCGAGGTCGGCGTCTGCGAGCAACTGGCCGCGACCGACCCCTACACCTTCGCGTGGGTCGGTCGTCCCGACGTCCGCGGGAACGCGCTGCTGCCCAGCGAGTGGGCCGGCGACGCCGCGATAGCGATGGACGACCTCTCGGTCCCGCTGGGCGACGGCGTGCCCGGCAGCGTCGCCTTCACCGACCACACCACCGAGATACTCGACGACCTCGCGGCCGCCGACAGTGAGTGGGTCGACCGCGTCCGCGAGGCCGGCGTCGCCTCGGTGATGGCCATCCCGCTGTCGTACACCGATTCGACCTACGGCGTCCTGTACGTCTGTGCCGACGAACCCGACGCCTTCGACGACCGCGAGCAGGTCGTCCTCGAAGCGTTGGGCCGGGCCGTCGCAAACGCCATCAACGCCATCGAGAGCGGGAAGATTCTCTCGGCGGACAAGGTCGTCGAACTGGAGTTCACCGTCGACGACCGCGATCTCCTCCTGAGCAGACTGTCGGCGTCGACGGGCGCGACGTTCACGTCGGCCGGCGCGGTCACGCAGGACGACGGGGCCATCCGCCTGTACCTCACGGTCGAGGGCGGAGACAGCGAGGCGATTCTCGCCGAACTGACCGAGGACGACACCGTCGTCAGCGCCACCTGCGTCGCCGAACACGAGGGGAGTTCGCTGTTCGACGTCACCGTCGGCGAGTCGCTGCTGGCGACGCTTGTCGACCACGGCGCGGTGCCGAAGGCCATCTCCGGCGAGAGCGGCATCGTCCGGTACACAATCGAACTCCCCTACGAGACCGAGGCCCGGGAGGTGTTCTCGCTGGTCGAGGACAACTACGGCAACACCGACCTCGTCGGCTACCACGAACACGAACGGCCGGTCCAGACCCAACAGGAGTTCCGCGCGTCGCTCGCCGAGCGGTTCACCGACCGGCAGGAGACGGCGCTCCGAACCGCGTTCCTCGGCGGGTTCTTCGAGTGGCCCCGCGAGGTGGACGGCGACGAACTCGCCACGGCGATGGACATCTCCCGGCCGACCTACCACCAGCACCTCCGGGCGGCCCAGCAGAAGGTGTTCGAGGAGTTGTTCGAGGGCTAGCGAGGGGCGCGAACGAAGTGAGCGGCCCTCGAAGCGAACGGGGAGCGAAGTGACCCGTGAGCAGTAGCGTGGCCCCTCGCTTCGCTTGGGCTCTCGAAAGTACCGAGCGGCGCGAACGAAGTGAGCGGCCCTCGAAGCGAACGGGGAACGAAGTGACCCGTGAGCAGTAGCGTGACCCCTCGCTTCGCTTGGGCTCTCGAAAGTACCGAGCGGCGCGAACGAAGTGAGCGGCCCTCGAAGCGAACGGGGAACGAAGTGACCCGTGAGCAGTAGCGTGACCCCTCGCTTCGCGCGCCCCTCGCTACTGCTCGCGGCTCGCAGGGCTCGCCGCCGCGCTGTGTCGAGGGACCGCACTGTGTTCGGCCCCTCGCTATCCTCGCAACCGCGGGATACTTGTCGGGGCCTCGCCTACCCACGGCCGACAGATGGACGCCCCGTTGTGGACCGAGACCCACGCGCCGGCACTCGAAGAGATCCCCCAGCAGAAGGCCCGCGAGCACCTGCAGGGCGCCGTCGAGGAGCCGATGAACCTGCTGGTCCACGGGCCGAAGGGGGCCGGCAAGACGGCCGGCGTCCGTGCCTTCGCCGAGACGGTCCACGACAACCCCGACGCCGACTTCACCGAACTCAACGTCGCCGACGTCTTCGACATGACGAAAAAGGAGGTGGCCAACGACCCGCGCTTCGCGTCCTTTATCGACAGCAAGCGCCGGCGCGAGTCCTCGAAGGCCGACCTCATCAACCACGTTCTGAAAGAATCGGCCAGCTACACGCCGATGTCGGGCACCTACAAGACCATCCTGCTCGACAACGCCGAGGGGATGCGCGAGGACTTCCAGCAGGCCCTGCGCCGGGTGATGGAGCAGTACTACGAGGCCACGCAGTTCGTCATCGCCACGCGACAGCCCTCGGCGCTGATCCCGCCGATTCGCTCGCGATGTTTCCCCGTCGTGATGCGGGCACCGACCCACGAGGAGACGGTGTCGGTGCTTCGAGACGTCGTCACGGCCGAGGACGCCGACCACGACGACGACGGACTGGAGTACGTCGCCGGGTACGCCGAGGGCGACCTCCGGCAGGCCATCCTCGCCACACAGACCACCTACGAGGAGGCCGGCGAGGTGACGATGGAGACGGCCTACGAGGTGCTTGCCGACGTCGAGGCCGACGACGCCGTCGCGGACATGGTCGAGGCCGCCGAGGAGGGGCGCTTCTCGGACGCGCGCTCGACGCTGGACGACCTGCTCGTCGACGAGGGGTACGGCGCCGACGACGTACTGGAGGAACTGCTCGGCGTCGCCCGGTCGCGGTACTCCGGCCAGCGGCTGGCCGAAGTCCACCGACTGGCCGGCGAGACGGACATGGCGCTGACCGACGCGGCCAACGAGCGGATTCACCTCTCGCGGCTGCTGGCGCAGCTACAGACGTAGCGTGTGAACTGCACACCAGCGACATCCCCGAGAACCGGGAGTTGCGGCTTCGAAATCCTTTTAGGCGCTTCGGCGGGAATCTATGGACAACGAACCATGGATATCGACATCATCGAGGAAGAAACGAACCCCATGTTGCACCGAACGGACGTCCGATTCGAGGTCGTCCACGACGAAGCGACGCCGTCCCGTCTCTCTGTGCGTGACTCTCTGGCGGCGACGCTGAACAAGGACGCCGAGGAAGTCGTCATCCACGAACTCGACACGAAGTTCGGCATGCGCAAGACGGTCGGCTACGCGAAGGTCTACGACAGCCCCGAGTACGCCCGTGACGTCGAGCAGGACCACATGCTCGAACGCAACAAGATCGTCGCCGACGGCGAGGAAGAGGCGGAGGAAGCATAGATGGCCCGCAACGAGTACTACGAGGACGGCGAACTGGTCAAGGAGAACTGCCCGCGCTGCGGCGACACGGTGCTGGCCGACCACGACGACCGCAAGCACTGCGGCAAGTGCGGCTACACCGAGTGGAAGTAAGGCCGCTTCATGCGCGTTCTCGGTATCGAGGGTACCGCGTGGGCAGCCAGTGCTGCGCTGTTCGAGACTGACGACCCGACCCGGGCAACCGACGAGGAACACGTCTTCATCGAGAGCGACGCCTACCAACCCGAGAGCGGCGGCATCCACCCGCGCGAAGCCGCCGAACACATGGGCGAGGCGATTCCCGAGGTCGTCCAGACGGCCATCTCCCACGCCCGCGAACGGGCAGGTGGCGACGACCCACCGATCGACGCCGTGGCCTTCTCACGCGGGCCCGGTCTCGGTCCCTGTCTCCGCATCGTCGGCACCGCCGCCCGCGCCGTCGCCCAGCGGTTCGACGTCCCTCTCGTGGGTGTGAACCACATGGTCGCCCACCTCGAAGTCGGGCGCCACCGCTCCGGGTTCGAGTCGCCGGTCTGTCTGAACGCCTCCGGCGCGAACGCCCACTTGCTGGGCTACCGGAACGGCCGCTACCGCGTGCTGGGCGAGACGATGGACACCGGCGTCGGCAACGCCATCGACAAGTTCACCCGGCACGTCGGCTGGCAACACCCCGGCGGTCCGAAGGTCGAACGACACGCCCGCGACGGCGACTTTCACCCGCTTCCCTACGTCGTCAAGGGGATGGACTTCTCCTTTTCGGGCATCATGAGCGCCGCGAAGCAGGCCTCCGACGACGACGTGCCGGTCGAGGACGTCTGTCGCGGACTGGAGGAGACCATCTTCGCCATGCTGACCGAGGTCTCGGAGCGAGCGCTGTCGCTGACCGGCGCCGACGAACTGGTGCTGGGCGGCGGCGTCGGCCAGAACGACCGCCTCCAGCGGATGCTCCGCGAGATGTGCGACCAGCGCGGCGCCGACTTCTTCGCGCCCGAGAACCGCTTCCTGCGGGACAACGCCGGCATGATAGCCATCCTCGGCGCGAAGATGTACGCCGCCGGCGACACCCTCGCTATCGAGGAATCGGGTATCGACTCGAACTTCCGGCCCGACGACGTCGCGGTGTCGTGGCGCGGTCCCGAGGAGTCCGTCGACCGCGTGGTCGAGACGGAGACCGAGGTACAGGGCGCCGAGGCGACGGTCACCATCGAGGCCGACCGCGTCGTCAAGGACCGGGTCCCTCGAAGCTACCGCCATCCGGCGCTCGACGAACGGTTGCGAATCGAACGGACCCGACAGGAGGCCCGTCTCACCAGCGAGGCCCGGCGACACGGCGTCCCGACGCCGCTGGTTCTGGACACCGACCCCGACGAGGCCCGACTCGTGTTCCAGCGCGTCGGTGACGCGGACCTGCGGGAGGCGCTGACCGCCGACACCGTGGCCGCCGTCGGCCGCTCCCTCGCACGAATTCACGACGCCGGGTTCGTCCACGGGGACCCGACCACTCGCAACGTACGAGTCGACACCGGCCGCGAGGACGGCCACGTCTTCCTCATCGACTTCGGACTGGGCTACTACACCGACGAACCCGAGGACCACGCGATGGACCTCCACGTCCTCGCCCAGTCGCTCTCGGGTACCGCCGACGACCCCGAGACATTGCTCGCCGCGGCCGAGGACGCCTACCGGGCAGAGAGCGACCACGCCGAGTCGGTCTTCGCCAGCCTCGACGACATCGAGGGCCGCGGTCGATACCAGTAACCGGAACGCACACGGGCCTCCCAGTCCTCACCCAGCGTATGAACTACATCGCGTGGGCGGTACTCGCGCTCGTCGGCTACACGCTCGTCCCGCCACTGGCGAAACTGGCGACGGCCGAGATCCCCAGCGACGTGGTGCTTCTCATCTCCAACGGGATACTCGTCGTCGCCGCCATCGGCCTCGTGGTCGCCACCGACCTCTCGGTGGCGAAGTACCTCAGCCACGAGGACGCTATCTACGCCTACGGCGCCGGCATCGCGCTGACCGTCGGCATCATCGCGTACTACCGGGCGCTGGCGGCCGGCCCGGTCAGCGTCGTCGTCCCCATCTTCGGAATGTTCATCGCGACCAGTTCCGTCATCGGCATCCTCTTTCTGGAGGAGTCCCTGACGGCGCGGAAGGCCGCCGGCATCGGGCTGGCGGTACTCGCCGTGTATCTCACGTCCGTCGAGTGACCACGCCGGGCGGTGGCCGGGAGCGGTCTCAGTGCCGCGAAGACGGGGGAGGCGTGCTATCGAACAGTCCGCCGAGCGAAGCGAGGCGGTTCACCGGCCGTTTTTCCATGTTTTTGCAAGGGGGGTGTCCGCAGCGAACGAAGTGAGCGAGGACACCCATCGCAGTAAAAAGTGGGTAGTGACAAACGACTTAACGTCGGGGTGAGTACACGGGCGTATGGCAGACAAACCGCAGTCAGGGACCTTGTTTGGCGTGCCGTACAATTTCGAGCGACCGAGCTTCAAGCGG
Organism: Haloarcula sp. S1AR25-4; assembly: GCF_031624555.1. Lineage (NCBI taxonomy): Archaea > Methanobacteriati > Methanobacteriota > Halobacteria > Halobacteriales > Haloarculaceae > Haloarcula > Haloarcula sp. S1AR25-4. The sequence continues at coordinate 58,506 of NZ_JAMQOR010000003.1, forward strand.
TTAGTGTCGTCGTACTGGCAGCCCGGTGACGGGATGCTCGTCGAGAAACCGTTCGGCATCGGCTACACGCTGAACCTCGCCAACTGGCGGTCGTGGGTCGTCCTCCTCGTCGCCGGCGCCATGCTGTATCTCGAACGCAACAGCGGGTCCGAGGGCTTCGAGGACGAAGACGAGAAGGACGAACCCGTCGAAGTCGTCGTCGACTGAGACAGCGTCGACCGACAGCGGTCCACACGACGGACCGACGCTTCTTTTGTCGCCGCCCGCCCTGTCCCGGTATGCTCAATTTCGTGACGACCAACCCCGGGAAGGTCCGGGAGGCCACCGAGTATCTGGACGACGAGGTGGGTCAGTTCGACTTCGACTACCCCGAGATTCAGGCCGACGATCTGGGGGCGGTCGCGGCCCACGGCGCACGGTCGGCATACCGGGCCGCCGACGGGCCGGTCATCGTCGACGACGCCGGCCTGTTCATCGATACCTTCGACGGCTTCCCCGGTCCGTACTCCTCGTACGTCGAGGACACCGTCGGCGTCGAGGGCGTCTGGCGGATGACCGAACCCGAAGACGACCACGCCGCCGCGTTCAAGACGGTCATCGCCTACTGCGACGGCGGGGACTTCGCGGCGACGCCGGAACCGGGCGGGGTCGACCGTGGGGAGAGCGCGCCGGACGAGCGCCGGGGACAGGACCTCGCGAGCGACGAGCGCGGGGCCGCGACCACCGACGAGCAGGTGCAAGGCGGCGAGGAGTCGCTCCCGGTCAAGTTGTTCGAGGGGCGTGTTCCCGGCGAAATCGTCGCGCCGCGCGGTGACGGCGGGTTCGGGTTCGACCCCATCTTCGAACACGACGGTACGACGTTCGCCGAGATGAGCACCGAGGAGAAAAACGCCGTCTCCCACCGCGGGCGGGCGCTGGCGAAGTTCGCGGAGTGGTACGCCGAGCGATGAGCGAGGCGTACGTCGAAAGACGCGACTGCGTCTTTCGGAAGTCGCACCGGCGGCGCGAAGCGACGGCGGTACACCCCAAACGACCGGACGGGCGTGAGGGGAACGCCGAGCGATGAGCGAACGCGGCACGGCCCTGATTACGGGGGCGTCGGCGGGCATCGGCGAAGCGCTGGCTCGCGAGTTCGCCGGCCACGGCCACGACGTGGTGCTGGTGGCCCGGCGAGAGGAGCGCCTCGAATCGCTGGCCGCCGACCTCGAACGCGAGGGCGTGGCTGCCGAAACGGTCGCGATGGACCTCGACAGCGCCTCGGCGGCCGAGGAGCTACACGAGACAGTCACCGAGCGCGGCCTCGACGTCGATATCCTCGTCAACAACGTCGGCGTCGGCACCTACGGGCCGTTCGCCGAGAGCGACCTCGACGCCGAGCGCACCCAGTTGCGACTGAACGTCGTCTTGCCCGTCGAACTCACCCGACTGTTCCTCGACGAGTTCGACGGCGGCGGGAAGGTGTTGAACGTCGGCTCTGTCGCCGGGTTCCAGCCGGGACCGAACCTCGCGGGCTACTACGCCAGCAAGGCCTACGTCAACAGTTTCACCGAGGCTATCGCCGCAGAGTTGCGCGACGAGGTGGCCGTGACCCTGCTGTGTCCCGGCCCCGTCGACACCGAGTTCCAGTCCCGGGCCGGGATGGGCGACTCGGCGGTCGGTCGCCTCACCTCGAACACGCCCGAGGCCGTCGCCGAATCGGCCTACGAGGGGTTGATGGCCGGCGAGACGGTCGTGGTCCCGAGTCGGGCGATGCGGGTCGTGGATCTGCTGGGACGGGTGACGCCGCGGCCGGTCGTCCGCCGGGTCGCGGCGTGGGTCAACGGTGGGCGCTGAGTTTCACGGCTGAAAGCCGAGTCAGACAGGCGTGGTTTCCGAGGCAGAGCGGCCGCCCAGCCGATGTCCCCCTTTTCGAATTTCGAGAACGGCGCCGTGTATTGAAATACCGTACTGGCAAATACCGGCGTATGTCGAACACGTTCATCCGACGGTACAAGGGACTGATACGCAGGTCGCTCGACGTGTTCGGAGTCGCTGGCTCCGTCGAGCGGAAGGTACTGGCGGCCGTTGGCCTCCAGTTTGCGGCCTCGGTCGCACTCGCCGCCGTCGCGTTCCTCCTGAACGGTGTCGCACAGGTCGCTCTCACCGGACTGCTGCTGACGGGCGCGACGGTGGCCTTCGCCAATACGGTGTTCATCACCCGCGAGGACTTCGTCGACCCGGTCGTCACGCTCTCGGAGCGTGCGGACCGCATCGCCGACGGTGAGGTCGACGTCGACGTGCCAGACAGCGACCGCGAGGACGAGGTAGCGAGTCTACTGGCCTCCTTCGTCGCCATGCAATCGTCGCTGGAGACGGTGTCCCGGCAGGCCGACGCGCTCTCGCGGCAGGCGTTCGACGACCCGGTCATGGACGAGGACATCCCCGGCACCTTCGGGGAGTCACTGGACCGGATGGCGACCAACGTAGACGAGTACACGACCGAACTCCAGCAGATGACCGAGGACCTCGAACGCCGGTCTGCGGCGCTCTCGGAACTGGTGACGGCCTTCGGCGACGCGGCAGAGCGGGCGAAGACTGGCGATTTGACCGCGACTATCGACGCCGAGTTCGACGACGTCGACGAGGAGTTCCAGCGAGTCGTCGCCGATTACAACGACCTCGTGACGACGCTCGCTGACACCGTCGGTGAGGTGACCGAGTTCGCCGACGAGGTGGCCGAGACCAGCGACAGCGTCACCGAGAGCGTCGCCGAGATAGACCGGGCCAGCGACGAGATAGCCCGCTCGGTGCAGGAGATCTCCGCGGGCGCGAGCCAGCAGTCCGACCGTCACGACCGGGTCGCCGAGGACATGAACACGCTGTCGGCGACCGTCGAGGAGATAGCGGCCACCGCCGACGACGCCGCCCAGACGGCCGAACGGGCCGCGGCCCGTGGGCGGGAGGGTCGCGAGGAGGCCGCCGACGCGATCGAGGAACTGGAGACGATGACGGGCCGCATCGACGACATCGCCACGTCGGTCGACGGCCTCGTCGAGCAGATCGCCGAGATAGACGAGGTGGTCGACCTCATCACCGACGTGGCCGAGCAGACGAACATGCTGGCGCTGAACGCCTCCATCGAGGCGGCGCGGGCCGACGCCGAGGGCGACGGGTTCGCCGTCGTCGCCGACGAGGTGAAGTCACTGGCCGAGGAGACGCGCGACGCCGCCGCGGACGTCTCCGAGCGCATCGAGGCGGTCCAGACGGCCGCCAACGAGACCGTCAGCGACGTGGAGGCGACGAACGAGCGAGTCGCCGACAGCACCGACACCATCGAGTCGACGCTGCGGGACTTCGAGGACATCGTCGACGTGGTCGGCGAGGTCAACGACGCCATCCAGGAGATCTCCGACGCGACCGCCCAGCAGGCCGAAACGACACAGGAAGTCGTCGCGGCGGTCGACGAGGTAGCGGCCGTAAGCGACCAGACGAAGGCGGAGGCCGAGTCCGTCGCCGCCGCGACCCAGCAACAGACCGCGAGCATCTCCGAGGTGACCGACGAGGTCCGTTCCGTCGCCGACCGAACCGACGACCTGTACGACCTGCTGACGGCATTCGAGGTCGGCGACGGCGCTGCGAACCGGCAACGGGTGACGGCTGTCGCGTCGAGCGCCGACGACTAGGCCCGCGGGTCCCGGTCGGGACCGGGATACTCGCCGCCTTCGACGGCCTCGTACAGCGATGCCGGGTCGAACAGGCGGGCGAACGCGTCGGGCGACCGGACGCTCACCGGCATGTGTGGCTGGAGCGAGAGCCCGGCCTTCGCGCTCCGGAGACTCTCCTCGTAGGTGAGTAGGTGCGCGGCGTCGCCGCGATAGGCGGAGGCCAGCGCCGGGTGGTCGTCCTCGGGGTGTTCGACCGCTTCGCGTTCGCGCTCGATTCGCTCGCGCCACGCTTCTGCGAGCGAGGCGTCGCTCAGGTCCCGAATCACGGCCTCGCCGTCGTCCAGTAGCGGGTCGCTGGCGACGAGGGTAACCCACGAGTGTCGCCGGACGTGGTCGAGTGCATCGCGGGCAGGGTTGTCGTCACCACAGAGTACGTCCGCCGCGAGGACGTCGGCGTCGGCGACGACGCGGGCGGGCGCGGCCTCAGTCATCGTCGGCCTCCCCGCGGTGTGCCCGGAGTCGCTCTCGCACCGCGTCGACGCTCGTCTCGTGTGCCCGCGCTCGCTCGAACAGGTCAGCCCAACTCATGCGTGAGGGAACGACGGGCAAGGGAAAAAGCCGTGTCGTGTGCCGTCCGTCTGACGGGAGTTTATATCGGACGGGACTCTCCCCTCGATACGGGCGCGCAACGGCAATCTACACGCTGCTTGCGTGCTTGCAGCGCATCCCATCCTCCCGGCGCGCGCCCGGACACCGCACCCCCTTTCCGTTCTCGACCGAACCAGTCCGGACAGCTTCAGGTCCCGCCCTTGAGCGACGCCCGAACGTCGTCGAGGCCGTCGGGTGCAGCCATCACGGCGACGCTGTCGCCGGCCTCGATGACCGTCTGCGGGAGCGGAATCGTCATGGGTTCGTGGCTGCTGCCGTGGGCGTAGATGTGGGCGTCGCCCGGCAACTCCACCTCGACGACGCGCTTCCCGATGACCGGCGAGCCCTCGGGCACCTCGACGCTGGCGATAGACAGGCGTTCGGTCAGGTCCGCGAGGACGTTGAAGTCCCCGCCCAGCAGTGCCGTCTTTGCGCCGGCAGCGCCGAGACGTTCGGGGTAGATTATCTCGTCGACGTCGGCGGCGTACTTCTCGTAAATCTCCTCGCGGTAGTCGGCGTCGATGCGGAGGACGGTCCGACAGCCGTGTTCCTTGCCGATCATACAGGCCGTGAAGTTCGTGTTGAGGTCCCCGGTGAGGCCGCCGATGGCGTCGGCGGTGTCGATGCCGGCTTCTTCTAAGACCGACTCCTCGCTGCCGTCGCCGGCGACGACGGTGAACCCGTCGTCTCTGGCCCGGTCGACTTTCTCCGGTTCCCGTTCGACGATGACGACGTTGTGGCCTTCGCTCTGGAGGATGCGTGCGGTGCGGGTGCCGACGCGACCGTACCCGACGATGACGAACTTCATGGCGCGGGGTACGACATCCAGGGATAAAAATGTGAACGTGTGACAGGGGCGTCAGCCGGCGGTTTCGTTGGCGACGGTGACGGTGGCCGCGTCGGTCACTGGCTGGCCGTCGGCGACGTACGGCCCGTCGTCGTCGCCAGCGCTCGTGACGAAGTCGTACGTCTCGTCGTCCGTCGTCTCCAGATGCGGCATCGCGATGAGCGTCTGATTCTCGGTCAGAGTCGGCTCTTCGAACCCGACGCCGGGCACGTCGAACAGTTCGACGGTCACCTCGTCGTACTCGCCGGGTTCGAGGTACTCGGAGACGCCGATGACGCTCCCGACGACGTTGCCCTCCAGCAGGCTACTGTCGTGGACGACGACGTAGCCGCCCTCGGAGACGGAGACGTCGGTCACGACGACGCTCGTGCCCTCGGACGTCTGGTCGTCGAAGGTCACGCTGCCGGTCGGTGCGGCCGTCTCGTTCTCGTCCGTCTCGTTGTCGACGGGCGTCTCCGTCTCGTTGTCGGCGGGTACCTCCGTCTCGTTCTCGTCCGCGCCGGCGACAGTGACGTTCGCGGCGTCGACCACGGGTTGACCGTCGGCGAGGAACGGGCCGTCGTCGGCACCGTCGCTGGCGACGAAGTCGTACGTCTCGTCACCCGTCGTCTCGTTGTGCGGCATCGCGATGAACGTCCCGTCTTCGGTCAGTGCCGTCTCGTTGAATTCGGCGCCCTCGACGTCGAACAGCGTGACCGTGACGTTCTCGTACTCGCCCGCTTCGAGGTACTCCGAGACGCCGACGACGCTCCCGACGACGTTGCCATCTAGCAGGCTACTGTCGTGAATCGTCACGTATCCGTCGCTCGGCACGACCAGTTCGTCGACGGTGACGGTCGTGCCGTCGGACTCCTGATCGTTCATCACGACCGAGGCGGTCTCCGGCCCCGGCTCTTCGACGGTAATCTCGGCGAACTGACCATCGTCGCGGGTGAACACGCTATGGACGTACGTGCCGGGCGAGGCACCCTCCGTCGAGACGTTGAACGTCACGTCCTCGTCGTCCTCGTCGTCGATAGTGACCGACTGCGTCTCGACCAGCGAGCCGGCGAGCCAGAACGAGACGTTCTGCGTGGTGTCGAAGTCGTTCGGGTTCTCCAGTTCGACGTCGACGGTGACCGTGTCACCGGCCTCGACGGTGTCGGGCGCGTCGAAGTCCTCGATAGTGAACGACTCCGAGACGACGAGTTCGGCCGTCTGTCCGTTCGAGCGGGTGAACACGCCGTGGCGGTAGTCACCGGGGTCGAGTCCCTCCGTGTCGGCGCTGAACGTGACGACTTGGCTCTCGCCGGGTTCGAGCGTGAGGACCGCCCGGTCGGCGACGGCACCACCGACTCGGAACTCGACCGGTTGCGTGCCGCGCTGGGCGCCGTCGTTGGTCACCTCCGCGACGACGGTGACGGTCGACCCGGGTGCAGCGCTCTCGGGAGCCGACAGGATATCGACGGTGAACGACGCCGATTGGGCTGTCGGCCCGTCCTGTTGTTGTGGTGTTACTCCGGGGACGGCGGCGACTTGCGTGGCGACCGCACCGGTGGCTATCAATGCGAGCAATACGGCGAGCGTTCTGGATCGTATCATGGCTTAATTCGTGTCGTCAGTGGGCCGACGACGCGAACGATGGGTAGGAAGGAGCGCCGATAAACGGCTCAGACAGTTCAGAATCGAAGGTGCGGCCAACCGATTGCTAAGGCAGAGTTAGCGAAAGAAAGACGAGCTTTGTCCGTGAGTCGCCGTCGGCGTGTCGTGGGAGGTCCGGTATCAGCCAGCGGATTCACCGGACGTGCCGGTCTCGGTGCCGGTCTCGGTGCCGGTCTCGGTGCCCGTCTCCGTCGACGTCTCGGTGCCGCCCTCGGTTGGCGTCTCCGTGCCGGTACCCGACTCGGTGGGCGTGGCGGTTTCGGTGCCGCCCTCGGTCGGCGTCTCCGTCTCGGTGGTTTCGTTCCCGGCGTCGGCGACAGTCACGTTCGCGCTGTCGGTCACCAGTTCGCCGTCGACGACGTACGGGCCGTCCTCCAGACTGAACGTACTGACGTAGTCGAACGTCTGGTTGTCGTTGCTGTCGACGTGGAGCATCGCCGTGAGGGTCTGGTCTTCAGTCAGCGTCACCTGCGGACCCTCGTCGGCCGTCTCGGTGGCCGTCTCGGTTCCCGTCTCAGTTGTCGTCTCGGTTCCCGTCTCAGTTGTCGTCTCGGTTCCCGTCTCAGTTGCCGTCTCGGTTCCCGTCTCGGTGGCCGTCTCGGTTCCCGTCTCAGTTCCCGTCTCAGTTCCCGTCTCAGTTCCCGTCTCGGTTCCCGTCTCGTTCGCTGCGGTCTCGTTATCCGTCGCCTCGTCGTCCGTCGTCTCCGGACCGAAGTCGGCGCCGGGGACGTCGTACAGCGTGATGGTCACTTCGTCGTACTCGCCGGGTTCGAGATACTCCGAGACGCCGATAGCGCTGTTGAGCGCGTCACCGCCCTGCAGTAGTTCGTCGTGGATGACGACGTACCCGCCGTCCGGGACCGTGACGTTCGACACCGTCACGGTCGTCCCGTCGGACTCCTGGTCGTCGAACGTGACCGAGGGCGTGAGAGTCGTCTGGTTGGCTGTCGTCTCGTTGTCCGCCTGTGTCGCGGTGTCTGTCTCCGGTGTGTCCTGCTGTGCCGTCATACCGGGTACCGCAACCACCGCTTGCGCGGCGAGCATCCCGGTCACAAGGACAGCCAAAAACACAGCGACGAATTTAGTCCGTGTCATGTGAATCAGTAGCGTCAGTTCGTCGATGACGCGGGCGGTGGGACACGAGTCGGACCGATAAACCGCCACGACCGTTCAGAATCGAAGAGAGAGCCATCCGAGCGCAAGGCACACGTTAGCGCTCGAAAGGTCGGCTTTGCCGGCCGGCTTTCGACACGCGTTTACGCGGCGGCGGCCGACGGTACGACGATGCGAGTGACGTTCCTCGGGACGAGCGGTGCCATCCCGACGACCCAGCGAAACACAAGCAGTATCTTCGTCAACCGCGAGGGCGACTACCTCCTCTTTGACTGCGGCGAAGGCACCCAGCGCCAGATGATGCGCTACGGCACCGGGTTCGCCGTCGACCACCTCTTCGTCACCCACCTCCACGGCGACCACGTGCTTGGGATTCCGGGCCTCCTCCAGACGTTCGACTTCAACGACCGCGAGGACCCCGTCGCCATCCACACGCCGGCGGGCACCCGCGGGAACGTCAAGCAACTCATCGAGGCCAACGGGACCACCCCCTCCTACCCGGTCCGTATCAACGAGGTGTCGGCCGGCGATACCGTCCTGGAGCGCCCGGAGTACGAGATACGGGCCATCGCGACCGAACACCGCTGTGCCTCTGTCGGGTACGTCCTCGCCGAGGACGACCGCAAGGGCGAGTTCGACCGCCAGAAGGCCGAGGAGGTACTGGGCATCCCGCCGGGACCGAAGTACTCGAAACTCCACCGCGGCGAGGCCGTCGAACACGACGGCCGGACGGTTCAACCCGAGGAAGTCGTCGGCCCGTCGCGGCCCGGTCGGACGGTCGTCTACACCGGCGACACGCTCCCGACCCAGTCGGTCATCGAGGCCAGCGAGGGGGCAGACCTGCTGGTCCACGATGCCACCTTCGCCGAGGACCGGAAGGAACGGGCGAAGGCGACGGCCCACTCTACCGCGAAAGAGGCCGCCGACGTGGCCCAGCAAGCGGGCGTCCGGTCGCTGGCGCTGACCCACATCTCGACGCGCTACGCCGGACGGGCCGGCACACTCGCCGGGGAGGCCCGCGAGCGCTTCGACGGCGAGGCCTTCGTCGCCGAGGACGGGATGGAGCGCCACGTCCAGTTCCCCGACAGCGAGTAGGGCGCACCGACCGCAGATAGCGCGACATTTATTCATGCACGGCGTTGGTACGTACCAATGACATACCGGATGGTACACGTCGGCCTCGGCGGACAGGGTCGACACTGGGCAACCGAGGCGATTCCACCCAACGTCGACGCCGGCCGTATCGAAGTCGTGGCGGCCGTCGATATGGACCCCGAACGCCTCGAACGCGCCGAGACAGACCTCGACCTCTCTCCCGAGCGCTGTTACACCGACCTCGAGACCGCCCTCTCGGAGCGTGATGCGGACTTCTGTTCCGTCGTCACGCCGCCAGCGGCCCACGAACCCGTCATCGAGACGGCGCTGGACCACGGCCTCGACATCATCTCCGAGAAACCAATCGCCGACACGCTGGAAGGCTCGGTCCGCATCGCTCGGAAGGTCCGCGAGGCCGACGCGAAGATGGGCGTCACGATGAGCCACCGCTACGATCAGGACAAGACGACCTTCCGGCGCGCGCTCACAGAGGCCGGCCCCATCGACTACCTCACCGCCCGCTACACCGGGAACGTCCGCGAGCGTGGCCTCTACTCCGAGTACGTTCACGAGATGGGGGACATGCTGTTGCTCGACGGCGCCATTCACCACTTGGACATGCTCCGTGCGTTCGCCGACGCCCGCTGTGAGCGCGTCTACGCCGAGACGTGGGTTCCCGACGGCGCCGACTACGAAGGCGACTGCACCGGCCTCGTCACCCTCCACTTCGAGGACGGTACCCGCGCGCAGTACGAGGGGAGTTACGCCAACGCGACGACGCTCAACGGGTGGGGCCACGAGCAGTTCCGCGCCGAGTGCAAGGACGAGACCGTCGTCCTCGACAACCGCGAGGTCGAGCGGTTCCCCTTCGACCCGGACCGCGTGGGCAACTGGGAGGGCGTCCGGAAGGGCGACGGTCAGCAGGTACCGCCCGCCGAACGGCCCCTCTGGGAGAACGCGTGGCTCATCGAGCAGTTCTGCGAATGGCTGGACGGCGGCGAGCCCATGGCCACCCGCGTCGAGGAGACGCTCCAGTCGATGGCCATCGTCTTCGCCGCCATCGAGAGCAGCGAGCGCGGCGAAGCCGTGAACGTTCAGGCCCTCTTGGACGACGCTCGCCAGAGCGCCTAGGACGATACGGGTTGCTGTATCTGTTGCAGCAACTGCCGTGAACAGCCAGAAAGTCCCGACCGAATCAGGCGGGACTGAAAGGTACCACCAGCGTGGTGGTCGGCACAGTCGACCGCCCACGCTCCGAGAAGACGGCTGACGGAAACCGCAGGGACGAACGGAGTGATGCCGAGGACCGCAACGAAGCCCTCGACCGGGGAGAACGGGGCTTTCTGGCCGTTGTATCCGCAGTCCGAACGAGCGACACAGACGAGAGTCACGCCTCCGGCGAGAAGATGTCCTCGATGGCGCAGTCGTAGTGGTCGGCCAGCGCGAACGCCAGTTCCAGCGAGGGGTCGTAGCGGTCGCGTTCCAGCGCGTTGATAGTCTGGCGGGTGACGCCGACGGCGGCCGCGAGGTCCGCCTGACTCTCGCCGCGGCCCTCGCGGAGGGCGGGCAGGCGGTTGTTCATCGCTTCGACCGGGCGACGGCGACCATGAGCCCCCAGATGGCGAACAGACCGGCGACGAACCAGCCCAGATGCGCCAGCCAGAGGGGCCACTCGACGACGCCCAGCGCCCGCAGGGCCGTCAGCGTCGGGAAGACGACGGCCGAACTCATCCCGACGGCGGCGACGGTGTTGGCGCCGGCTTCCTGAAAGACGGTCGTGTCGCGCTCGTCGAACATGACGACCGACGAGCGGTGTTGCAGGGCGGTCGCGCCGAGCGCCCCCAGCGCGAACGCGCCGACGCCGACGAGCGGATACCCGGCGGCGATGAGCAGGGCGAATACGAGGCCGGCGGCGGCCCAGAGCCCGAAGTACGTGCGTCGATACGTCGTCGTGGTGTGTGCGGTTGCGGTCATCGGGAACCACGTAAAGCGGCCTTTCCGTAAAGCTCGCTTTACGTGTAAAACGTGCTTTACACACGAACTTAAAATTTGTCGTCACGCTACCGGCGGATCCGACCGTCAGCACTCTCACGCCGACCGGTGAACCGACCCACGGGACTCGTACTCCATCTCCGTCGTCACGGCGTCGGCAGTCTCGGCGCCCCACTCACGCTCGACGAGGTGGACCGCGAGGTCCAGTCCCGAGGTGACGCCGCCAGCGGTGAGGACGTCGCCGTCGTCGACGACGCGGGCGTCGACAACCGCGGCGGCCGTCTCGCGCAGGTCGTCGAGTGCGCCGCGGTGGGTGACGGCAGGGCGTCCGTCCAGCACGCCGGCACGGGCGAGGAGCATCCCGCCGGTGCAGACCCCCGCGATAGTCGCCCCTCGCTCGTGAGCGGCCGCGATGGCGTCGGGCAGGTCACCCCGGTCGGCCTCCGTGCGTGCGCCCGCATCGCTCCCGTCGTTCCACCCGCCGCCCGGAACCACGAGGAGGTCCGGGTCAGTGTCGGCGAGTGGCCCGTCTACGTCGACTGTGAGGCCGTGGCTGGCGGTGACCGTCGACTGGTCATCGACCGTCCGGAGCGTCACGTCCCACGTCGCACCGAACCGGATGGCGTTCTCGAACACCTCGTAGGGGCCGATTGCGTCCAGTTCGTCGAAGCCGTCGTAACAGACGATTGCGACCGTCTCCATACCGGATGGACGAGGCCGGCGGCCAAAGCCGTGTGGGACAGCGAACCACACTATCCCCACGCTCTTTGTCGTCGCCGGCGAGACGTCTCGTATGTCCCACCCGTTCCACATCGTCGACGTGTTCGCCCGCGAGCGCTACGCCGGCAACCAGTTGGCCGTCGTCACCGACGCCGGCGACCGCTCGACGGAGACGATGCAAGCCATCGCCAGCGAGATGGACTACTCCGAAACGACGTTCGTCACCGGACCACCCGAAAACGGCGCGTGGCCGGTGCGCATCTTCACGCCCAATAGCGAGATTCCGTTCGCCGGCCATCCGACGCTGGGGACCGCCCACGTGATTCGAGAGCACCTCGCCGACGACCGACCGGCGACGGTGACGCTCGACCTCGGCGTGGGCGAGGTGCCGGTCGAGGCGCGGGAGGACGGGACGCTGTGGATGACGCAGCGGACCCCGGAGTTCGGCGATCGACTCGACCACGCCGCGCTGGCCGAGGTGCTGGGCCTGCCGCGGGAGGCGCTCGACGACCGCTGGCCCGTGCGGGTGGTCTCGACCGGCCTGCCGACCATCGTCGTCCCGCTGACCGACCGCGAGGCGCTGACGAGCATCGACCTCGACCGCGCGGCCTACGACCGGGTGACCGGCGACCGCGAGGCAAAGAACGTGCTGGCGTTCGCGCCCGACGCACGGCGCGAGGAGAACGACCTCGCGGACCGCGTGTTCGCGCCGTTCTACGACGTGCCCGAAGACCCGGCGACTGGCTCCTCGAACGGCTGTCTCGCCGCGTACCTCGCTCGCACCGAGTACCGCGGCAGCCCCGTCGTCGACGTTCGGGTCGAACAGGGCTACGAGATGGGGCGGCCGTCGCTCCTCTCCCTCCACGCCGACGCGAGCGCGGGCGACGACGTTCACGTCGCGGTCGGCGGGGGCGTGGTGCCGGTGGCGACCGGCGAGTTGCTCGACCCGTAGTCACGACACGCGCGAGACGCCGACCGGGGCGGCCAGATGTCGCGGTCAGTTGAGCCACGGATTGTCGACCGTCTCGAACCGGTGGCCACAAGACGGGCATTCGACGAGTTGCGGCCCGTCGCTGGCGCTCACGACCGGGAAGCGGTGGCTCCACGTCAGGTGCCCACACTCGGGACAGCGGCGGACGACGGGCGGAATCATGGCGAAGTCGGGCCGTAGACTGTGTGGCCGTACGCTCCGGCCGTGCAAGTCGTTGGCGGGCGACGCCCGCTGTCGCTCGCGACGCTCACCGCTCCGTCGAGGGTCTTCGCTTCGCTCAGGCTCTCGCTACTGCTCGCGGCTACCGCCGCTCGCAATCCGAGGTTCTTCACTGCGTTCGGAACCTCGCTACTCCGCGGTTCCCTGCGGTCCCCGCTCCGTCGAGGGTCTTCGCTTCGCTCAGACCCTCGCTACTCACGGCTCACTGCGTTCCCCGTTCGTCTTCCGGGATTCCTCGCTGTACTCGGACTCCCGCTACTGCTCGCGGCTACCGCCGCTCGCAACCCGAGGCCCCTCGTTTCACTCGGCGCCTCGCTACTCGTGCCCGTACACTGCCACCGGCTCGTACGGTTCTTCGAGGTAGGCCACGTCCGACGCCGAGAGGTCGATATCCAGCGCTTCGACGGCGGCCTCCAGATGCTCGATGCTGGAGGTGCCGACGATGGGCGTGGTGACGTCGTCGTTCTGGAACTGCCACGCCAGCGCGATTTGGGCCATCGTCACGCCGTAGTCGGCCGCGAGTTCCTGTACGCGCTCGTTTATCTCCTCACTGCCCGGTCCCTCGGCGTATGGCACCTCGGCCTCCTCGCTCTCGTGGACGCCGCGGGTCGTCGACTCGAACTCCTCGTGGGGGCGTGTGAGGTAGCCCGCGCCGAGCGGGCTCCACGGCATGACGCCGACGTTCTCCCGGTCACAGAGCGGGTACATCTCGCGTTCCTCCTCGCGGTAGGCCAGATGGTAGAGGTCCTGCATCGTCTCGAAACGCGCCAGTCCCTCCCGCTCACTGACGTGGAGCGCGCGCTGGAACTGGTGGGCCCACATCGAGGAGGCACCGACGTGACGGACCTGCCCGCGGCGGACGGCATCGTCCAGCGCCCGCAGCGTCGTCTCGATGGGCGTATCGTAGTCCCAGCGGTGGATCTGGTAGAGGTCGACGGTGTCCATCCCCAACCGGTCGAGCGAGTTCGACAGTTCCTGCTCGATGGTCTTCCGGGAGAGACCGCGGGCGTTTCGGTGGTCGCTCGCGCCGGGAAACCGGACCTTCGTGGCGACGACCTGCTCGTCGCGGTCGTAGTCGGCGAGGACGTCGCCGAGAATCTGCTCGCTCTCGCCGGCCGAGTAGACGTTCGCGGTGTCGAAGAAGTTCACACCCAGTTCGATGGCGCGCTCTAACAGGTCGCGGCTCTCGTCTTCGTCCAGCATCCACTCGCGGTCGCTTCCGAAGCTCATACAGCCGAGACAGATTTTACTGACTTCGATACCGGTCGAGCCGAGCGTCGTGTACTCCATGGGCGGAGCAACGGCCGGGCACTCAAAACAGTTCGGGCGGTCCGTGCCCGTCTGTTCCGGTTAGCGGTAGCAGTGTCAGAACGTCCCGGTGCTCTCGGCACCGCGACGCGCTACGCGCTTTGCGTGGGCCGTCGTCGGGTCGCTGAGAGTGCGGCCGCACAGCCGGCCCGTTCGAGCAGCCAGCCTCTGGAGGCGTTCCGACTGTCTGCATCGCGCTGCTCCGTGGCGTCCCGTCACTACACACCGCCCGCCGCTCGGTCCGTCGGTCAGCCAGTGCCGGCCACCGCTGCTATGCGACGGCCGGTGGAACTCGATGGCCACCCCGCTGCCACCTTTTTCCACCTCGGGTGGCCGTCGGCCACCACTCGGCGCAAAAACGTGGGCGAAAAAGCGCGAATCGCACAACGATTCGCGTGCGTGCGCCCTCAGACCCGGTGGAACTCGATGGCCGCGCCCTGTCCGAACCCGACACACTCCGTCGCGAGACCGAGTTCGGCGTCGCGTTTCTGCATCTCGTGGACGAGCGTCACCGGCAGGCGGGCGCCCGACGCGCCGAGGGGGTGACCGATGGCGATGGCACCGCCGTTGACGTTGTAGATATCGTCGTCGAAGCCCAGTTCACGCTGGCAGTACAGGCACTGGGAGGCGAAGGCCTCGTTCAGTTCGACGAGGTCGTAGGCGCCGGTGTCACGGCCGGTGCGCTCGGCCAGTTGACGCACCGCGGGGACCGGGCCGATGCCCATCACCGTCGGGTCGACGCCGGCCACCTCGTGGGCACCGATTTCGGCCATCACGTCGAGGCCGCGTTCCTCGGCGAACTCGCGAGAGGTGACCAGCAGGCCGGCCGCGCCGTCCGAGACTTGGGAGGCGTTGCCCGGCGTGACCGTCCCGTCGGACTTGAACACCGTCGGCAGGCCGGCGAGCGTCTCTACGTCGGTGTCCCGGCGGATGCCCTCGTCCTCCTCGACGCGGCCCTCGTCCGTGCCGATGGGGACGAGTTCGTCGTCGAATCGCCCCGAATCGGTCGCCTCGGCGGCGCGCTGGTGGCTTCTGACGGCGTACTCGTCCTGTTCGCGCCGAGCGACGTCCTTCTCCTCGGCGACCTTCTCGGCGGTCATCCCCATCTGGAGTTCGCCGATGTTGTAGAGTTCGGCGAGTCGCGGGTGGACGTTGTGGGTGTTCTCGCCCATCGGCACGCGGGACATCGACTCGACGCCACCGGCGATGAGCACGTCACGCTGGCCGGCCGCGACGGCGTCGGCGGCCCGCATCAGCGCCTCCGCGGAAGAGGCACACCAGCGGTTGATAGTCGACGCCGGAACGCTCTCGCCGAGGTCCGACAGCAGGGCGATGACCCGAGCCACGTTGTTACCCTGCTCGCCGCGTTGCTGGGCACACCCCCAGAGCAGGTCGTCGACCTCGTCGCTCTCGACGCCGGTACTCGCGAGCAACTGGTTGACGAGCGGAACCGAGAGGTCCTCGCTACGTACGCCCGCGAGTGCGCCGTCCTCTTTCCCTTGTGGCGTCCGGACCGCATCTACGATGACCGGTGTCGGCATGGACAGGACAACGACATGGGCCGTGTTAAAAGCTCACAAACTCGGGACCGCGGGGCCCGAGTTGTCTCCCGTTCAGGCCGAGGACTCGTCGGCGTCGAATCCCGGCGGCAGACCGGTGTGTTTGATGCCCGCCCAGTCGTCGGCGGTGAATCGGTAGACGACGACTGCTTCGGATTCGCGGGCCGCCTCGAACACGTCCGGCCGCCACGCCGTCTCGAGGACGTCTCGTATCGCCTCCCACCGCGGCTCTGGGACGCGCTCTACGGTCCCCGTCAACAGGACGCTCTCCCAGTTGAAGGCGGACTGGGCGGCGTAGGTCAGGAACCGAACCGTCTCGGCTCGCTCTATCAACGTGCGCTTCCGGCTATCGGGGCCGCCGACGAACGTGAAGTACAGCGTCGACGCCCCGTCGTAGCCGAATGACATCGGCACGACGTAGGGCGCGTCGTCGGCGGGAAGCGCCAGGACGCCCATCCGCTGGGTCGAGACGAAGTCGTGCATCTCCTCGTCACTCATCTTCGTCAGACCGTACTGCTCCATGTCCTCAATTGTCATGGAATTGTAAATTCGTCGCTCCGGAACATAAGCGTTCGCCGGCTAATGGCGGGTGTTTTGTCGTGGAGCGACGACCAGACGGTCAGTAGGCCACCGAGCGGTCGGCATCTGCCGGTCGATGCCGGTGGACCGACTGTGTCGCCGCCGGCGCTTCGAGTCACTTATCCCGGTCGCGTGGCAACGTAGGTGGGAATGAGCAACCCGGAACTGGACGTCGTCGAGTTCCTGTTGACGACAGCCATCTATAGCGAGCGACAGGACCTCGACCCAGACGACCTGCCCCCGGCCTACCGGGCGGTGTTCTGGAGCGACGGTGATATCGAGCGACCGCTGTCGGCGACGAACACGACTGCGAGCGAAGCGACCGGCGTCGAACGGCCGTGGAGCGCCGTCTCGGGCCTGATGTTTACCGACCGCGACGACTTCTCCGGAGCCATCTCCTTCACCGATCAGGAGATGGCCGAGGAGTGGTACATCGAGCGAGTCGACGCCGACCGTCTCGAACGCAACCCCGTGCTCGTAGCGGCCTTCGGCAACGAGTTCGACCTGGACTACGAGACGGCACGCGCCACGAACCGCCCCGCGCGCGCCGATCGCGCGTTCATCGATGCGATGCTGGAGGAGGCGTTCGACAGCGACGACGAGGACGACGAGGAGATGCTGGACCTCGTCGACGTGCGCGCCCCCGCCGAGGTCGAGACGACGCTGAACGACCTCGTGCTGACGCCCGACCAGGAGGGCGAGATCCAGAAGATAGTGAAGGCCATCGAGCACCGAGACTACCTCGCCCAGATCGGTCTGCGCGAAATCGGGAAACTGCTGTTCGTCGGCCCGCCGGGCACCGGCAAGACCAGCGTCGCACGGGCGCTCGCCCACGACTTGGACCTCCCGTTCGTCGAGGTGAAACTGTCGATGATTACGAGCCAGTACCTCGGCGAGACGGCCAAAAACGTCGAGAAGGTGTTCGAGGTGGCCAAACGGCTCTCGCCGTGTATCCTCTTTATGGACGAGTTCGACTTCGTCGCGAAGACGCGGTCGTCTGACGAACACGCCGCGATCAAACGCGCCGTCAACACCCTGCTGAAGAGCATCGACGAGATCTCGCTGATTCAGGACGAGGTGTTGCTCATCGGCGCGACCAACCACCCCGACCAACTCGACGCGGCGGCGTGGCGGCGCTTCGACGAAATCGTCAACTTCCCCAAACCCGACCGCAGCATGCGTGCGGACATCCTCCGCATCGTCACCCGGGAGATGGACATCACCGACTTCGACCCGGACACGCTTGCAGAACTCACCGAGGGGCTGACCGGGAGTGACCTCCGGATGGTGCTCCGCGAGGCGGTGTTAGAGGCTCTGACCGAGGAGCGCACGACGCTCACGCAGGCGGACCTCGAAGACGCCATCAAGGACTTCGAGGAGCGTGACAACCTGAAGAACATGGACATGATAGACGGAGACCACGACGCCCTCGTCGCCGGCGGGGACTTCTCCGAGGACGCCGACGCAGCGAGCGACGGCGGCCACAGCCACGACCACGACCACGACCACTGATCGGTCAGGTCTCGGGCAGGCGACGGACGATGACCACGTCGTAGGCCGCGTCGGTGCTGATGCGGCCGGCGACGCTGCCGAGCGTCGTGACGAGTCGACCGGCGTTGGCCGACCCGACGAACACCATCGACGCGTCGTTGTGCCGTGCGAACTTCCGTATCGGCTTTGCGATGCGGTTCCCGGTCGCCTCCCTGACGCAGGTCTCGTACTCGAACGCCGCGTCGGGCGCGATGTCGTGGACCGAGCGCTCCAGTGACGCGGCGATGGCCTCGAGGTCGAACGGTTCCTCGGGACCGAGCCATCCCGCCTCCCGGGCGTAGTCGACGTTGTTGTTCGGGACGACGGAGATCACGAGGACGTCCTCCTCGAGGGCGTCGGCGAACTCACGGGCGCGGACGAGGGCCGCGCGAGCGTGCGTCGAGTCGTCGAACGGAACGACGAATGTCATACTGCATCCGTCGTCACGGAGCCGTATAGTTCGTTAGTTCGGCACGGAAAGTGAGTACACGCCACTCCCGCCGTAGTGGCGATCCCATCGGCGAGACAGACATTTATGCCGCTCGGTGTCATTTGACACACTCATGGGAGACGACGTGTTCACAGACACCGACGAGACGGCCGACGACTGGGTCGACGTCCGCATGACCGACCCCGAAGAGGGCGAGTGGGACATCGACGTGGTCGTCGCCGAGGGGCAGGTGGAGTTCGTCGACTTGCGTATCCGGCCGGCCCTGCTCTCGGGGTTCATCGAGTGTCTCGTCGACGACGTGGCCGAGGCACGAGCGAAGACGATTATCGCCGACGCCGCCAATCGGCACGGACTGGACCCCGGGGATTTCGTGGCCGAGGAGTAGAAAGGGTCGTCGCGGTCGACACGTCCCCGCCTCGTGCGTCAGCGTCCAGGCGAGACGTCCTCGTCTGGTGTCAACGCCCGGTCGAGACGCTGGTCGACTCGCTGGCCGTCTCGCCGGCGGCGTCGCGCACCGTCACCGTGACGGTGTACGTCTCGCCGGCGCCCTTCTTTATCGACGCCACGAGCGACCCGCCGGCACTGCTGCCGGCGACGGACTGCGTGACCGACTCCACGGTCCGACCGCCGCCGTCACGCACCGTCACCGTGACCGAGTCGAGGTCACCGTCGACGTCGCTCACGCGCCAGTCGACGTCGAGTTCGACGTGGGGGTTCGGCGGACTGGTGTCGCGGGCCGACAGCGAGTCGACGGCC
The DNA here is from genome assembly GCF_031624555.1 of Haloarcula sp. S1AR25-4. NCBI lineage: Archaea > Methanobacteriati > Methanobacteriota > Halobacteria > Halobacteriales > Haloarculaceae > Haloarcula > Haloarcula sp. S1AR25-4. Next base: position 77,599 of record NZ_JAMQOR010000003.1, read on the forward strand.
GGCGGCGACGCCGCGCGGTCGGTACCGAACGTCCGGACTGCACCGGTGTCGCTCGCGCCGCCCGGCGTCGTGACGACGGCACGGTACTCGTAGTCGGTGCCCGGTGACAGACCGGAGAGTGACACCGCGAACGGCCCGGCGTTGGTGTGCGTCTCGTTGGGCGCGGCCGTCCACGCGTCCGTGCCGGCCTGTCGGTACTGCACGGTGACGGTAGCCTCGTCGGCCCCGCCGAGACTGGTGAGGTTGCCACCGACCGTGGCCGTCGTCTCGCCGACGCTCGACGCCGCACCGGTGGTGACGGCGGGGTCGGAGATGGTCGTCACCGTTCGGACGGCGCCGCGGTCGCCGTCGCCGTCGGTGGTGCTGGCGATGGCGCGGTACTCGTAGGTCGTCCCGGGCGACAGCGCACCCACCGTGGCCGAGAACGTGCCGTCGGAGGCCAGCGTCGCGTCGGCACGGTCCCAGTTCTCGGCGCCAATCTGCCGGTACTCGAAGGCGACGACCTCGGGACTAGCGCCGCCGAAGTCGGCTATCTCGCCGGTGAGCGTCGCGTTCGTCCGGGTGACGTCGGTCGCCGCGCCGGTCAGGACACGCACCGGGTCGTCGGTCCGGAACGTCGACCGGGCGCTGAGCGCCTCGTCGCCGTCGGCGGCGCGGATAGTCACCCGATACTCGTAGTCGGTGGCCGCCGAGAGGCCAGCGACCTGTTCGGCGACCGGTCCGGTGGTCCCTATCTGCCGTTCGTCGGTGTACGTCCAGCTATCGGCCGACTGCGGCTTGTACTCGAACTGAACGAGCGCCGCCGTCGCCCCGCCGAGGTCCGTGACGTTCGCCCGGAGCGTCGCGGCGCTCTCGTTGACGCCCGTGGCCCCTGTCGCGACCACGTCGGGGCGGTCGCGGAGCGTCGTGAACGTCCGCACGTCGCCGGTTGCGACCGATCCGTTGGCCGTCGCCGCGGCGTAGTACTCGTACTCGGTCTCCGGGTGGAGGTCCGTCAGTTCGACGTACTGCAGGCCCGTCGTCGTCACGTTAGTGACCCGTTCACGTTGCCAGTCGCTGGTCCCGTTGGGTCGATAGTAGACACTGACGGTCGCCGTCTCGTCGTCCGGCAACCGTGTCACGTTTGCCCCGGTGACCATCGACGTCTCGGAGAGCGGGTCCGCCCACGCAGTCTGTACGGCGAGGTCGTCTGTGCTCGTCGCGGCCGCCGCCGTCGTCACGCCGGCCCCAGCGGCCACGAGACCGACGGTGAGCAGGAGTGCGACCACGACTGTGCGCGCTCCAGTTGCTGTGTGCTGTTGCATCGAACTCTCGTTCACAGTTATTCGATATAAAATTTTCATCGGTGCTGTAACGTCGAAGATGGGTTTCCGGGCGGGGTTCCGAGGCGCGACCTTTTTCCACGGCAGTCACGGAGTGTGACGCGATGGAGGTCACGCTGCTGGGCACCGGCGACACGACGGGCACGCCGACGGTCGACTGCGACTGTGAGACCTGCGAGCGCGCCCACGACCCCGGCCCGGAACTTCGCGAGCGACTGCGCGAGCGAGGCGTCGACCCGAGCGAGGGCGTCGAGCGCTCTCGCTTCTCGGTGTACGTCCGGAACGAGGAGACCGGCGAGTCCCTCCTCGTGGACGCCAGTCCGGACTTCCGCCACCAGTTTCTCACGCAGGACGTGGGACTCCCCGACGCGGCCATCGTCACGCACGTCCACTTCGACCATCTGGACGGATTGGGCAACGCCTACCGCCTGTTCGACGACCTCCCGGTGTACGCCGCCGACGAGACGGACCCGGTCACCGGCGAGAGCGTCGCCGAGGGGATACGGAGTCGCTACGACTACCTCGACACCGTCTCCGTCCACCCGCAGACGCCCCACGAACCGTTCACCGTCGCCGGGCTGGAGGTGACGCTCGTGCCCGTCGAACACCCGCCGCTGCTGTGTTACGGCCTCCGCATCGAGGAACCGGAGAGCGGCGCGGTGCTTTCCATCTCGGGGGACACCTGCTACGAGATTCCCGACCGCTCGAAGGCCGCGCTCTCGGGTGCCGACCTCGCGCTGGTCGAGGGCATCGTCCACGAGGAGGCCTGCGAGTTCCACCCGAAGGGCGGCGCTCACCACGACGAGGACGGCGTGCCGCGGACGTTCGGCACGAAGCACATGACCCTGCCCGGTGCGCGGGACTTCGCCGACGATATCGACGCCGAATCGTACCGCATCGTCCACACGGCCCACTACGTCCCCGCCGACCGGGCGTTCGCCGACGACATCGCCGTCGACGGCGAGTGCTTCTCGCTGTGAGGGCGGCCGATTCGGCTACGTGAAAGCGACCGCACACTTTTGTGCGGTGGAATCACACACGACAGCATGGACAGGCGTGGTATCGCGGAGACCGTCGGGGCGGCGCTGGTCAGCGGCGGCCTCGCCGTCGTCGGGTTGTGGCTGTTCGCCGACTACGTCGACTGGGTCCTCGTCGTCGGCCTCGTCGCCTGCGTCGCCATCGCCACGGCCGCGAACTACCGCGCCCGGACCGGCCACGCCGAGAACGTCGCGGCGGAGGCCCCGGCGGAGACAGCCGACAACTACGAGGGCCACACACAGACCGCGGCCGGCGACGGCGGGACCGTCTCCGACGACTGGACCCGCGACGGCCCGGCCGACGCCGAGAACGACCGTGTCCAGTAAGTACGGGCGACGCTATCGGTCGCTGTGGACCGCACGTGGCCGTATCCGCTGGTGGGCGGGCTAGTGGCGTTTCTCGTCTCGGTGAGCGGCGACCTCCTCGCGACCGGCGAGGTGGCGTGGGCGGTTGAACGCCGTCGTCGCCTGCGTCATCGTGCTGGCCGTCGACCACCAGATTCGCGTGAACCACAGTCGTATCTGATCAGCCGAACCGGTCGAGCCCCGTCTGTCGCCGCCGCGTCCCCGCCGGATCGGGGTCCCACGGCGTGCGCTCGGCCCGGAGCGCCTCGCCGTCGACGGTCGGCGCGTCGGCCTTCTCGTGTCCCTCGCAGTCGGGGCCGCACTCCTCGCTCGCCCGAACGGGACGGTCCTTCCACGTACAGTGGGGGATTCCGTCCGCATCGGGCGAGCAGTTCGCACACGGCGGATAGTCGAAGCTCCGCCACCCCTTTCCGTAGGCGCGCTCGGCGAGTCGGGTCCGGGCGCTGGCCTTCTCGGCGGCCGAGACGACGCGCACGTCCGCCCGGAGCGGCTTTCGCTCTCGGAGTTCGACGCCCGCCTCGTCGGTCGGAAGGTCGGTCGCCTCGCGGACGATCTCGCGGTCGCCCGTCTCGGGATCGAATCGCCAGACGCCGACTTCATCGGGGATGCGGTTGAGGTGGGCGCGCGTGACGTAGTCGGCCGTCGCCAGCACGACCCGGTCGACGAGCGCCAGCGAGACGTCGGTTCGCAACTGCGTCTGGAGGTCACCCGGCCGGTCGAGGTCCGGTTTGTTCTCGATAGCGGTGATGCCCTCGATCCAGTCTGGGTAGCGGGCGGTCTGGCGGACGTAGGTGCGCCCGCCGTGTCGCTCGCGCTCGAAGAAGCCCCGCTCTATCGCCAGTTCGGTCGCCCGCTCGGCGCGGTCGGGGTGACAGTCGAAGGCGTCCTTCCAGTAGCGCGCCCGCCCCGGACCCACGTCGGCCTCGATAGCGGTCGTCGGGAGACGCTCGGGCGTGATGGCGGCCCGCCGAGAGACGGCGTCGGTCGGGTGGACGACGACGGTATCGAGGACTCGTCGACCGTGGACGTGGCCGCCTAGCTGCCGGCTGACGAGGTGGCCCTCGCGTTCGAGGGCCGCACACAGCGCCAGTTCGAAGCCGAACTCCCGCACGGGCAGAGACAGGGGCGAGAGCGATAAAAGGGGCGCGCTCAACGCCGTCATCGTCGAGTCCCCCGTGGCTTCCCATGGGGCTTCCGCCCGCGCTACGTCGGCTGTCCCACCGGTTCGGGACGCCGTCGGCATGGCCGCCCAGCGGATGGTCGAGATTCACACGGTGTGTGCATCGACGGCGCCCCGGAGAACGCCAGTGCGTCGCCGACGATGTGAGAAGGGGGTCCTTTCAGGTCGTGAAGTCGTCACCGAGCGTTTATTACGGCACAGAGAATCGGTCGGAGTGTATGGGGCTGGTGACAGCAGATGGGAACGGGGAGAGACGTGAGTGAGCGCCGGTACCGGGTGCTCGTCGTCGACGACGACCCGATGGTCGCGACGCTCGTCGCCGAGTACCTCGAACACCTCGACGGCGACCTGTCGGTGACCTACACGACTGCACCGACGACGGCCTTAGAGCGACTGGACGACTCGTTCGACTGCGTCGTGACCGACTACGAGATGCCGGTGATGGACGGCGTGACGCTGGTAGAACAGACCGACGTCGACGTCGGGGCCGTCCTGTACACGGCGACCGACGAGAGCGGCGTCGCGACGGCCGCGAAATCGGTCGGCGCAGCGTACATGCGAAAGCGGTCGAACACCGACCACTACGTCGACCTCGCCGAACTGGTCCGAAAACAGGCCGCGACGTAGCGCCGCCGAGCGAACCGTACACGCGACACGCGGAGTCGCGGATCCGGGCATCTGCCGCCCACGACCCGCAAACAGTAGGTTTATCAGTCGCACGCGGCGAATCTCCACCAAGATTACTCTCGAAATGACATCGAACAAACAACCGGAGGTGAACATCGGACTCGTCGGGCACGTCGATCACGGGAAGACGACCCTGGTACAGGCGCTGTCCGGCGAATGGACCGACCAGCACTCCGAGGAGATGAAGCGCGGTATCTCTATCCGGCTCGGCTACGCCGACGCCACGTTCCGGCGCTGTCCCGAGGAGGACGAACCGGACGCCTTCACGGTCGACGAACGCTGTGAAGAACACGACGTAGACACCGACTACCTCCGGACGGTGTCGTTCGTCGACGCCCCCGGTCACGAGACGCTGATGGCGACGATGCTTTCGGGTGCGGCCATCATGGACGGCGCCGTCCTCGTCGTCTCCGCGACCGAACCCGTCCCGCAGGCCCAGACCGAAGAGCACCTGAGCGCGCTCGACATCATCGGCATCGACAACATCGTCATCGCCCAGAACAAGGTCGACCTCGTCGACGAGGAACGGGCGATGCAAAACTACGAGCAGATACAGGAGTTCGTCGAGGGGACCGTCGCCGAAGACGCTCCCATCGTCCCCATCAGCGCCCAGCAGGAGGCCAACATCGACCTCCTCATCGACGCCATCGAGCGCGAGATTCCGACCCCCGAGCGGGACCCCGAAGCCGACGCCCGCATGATGGTCGCACGCTCGTTCGACATCAACCGCCCCGGCACCACGTGGGAGGACCTCCTCGGTGGGGTGCTGGGTGGGTCGCTCGTGCAGGGGAAACTCGAAGCCGACGACGAGGTCGAACTGCGCCCCGGCCGTGAAGTCGAGGAAGGCGGCAAGACCGAGTGGCGCCCCGTCACCACGGACGTCCGCTCGCTACAGGCCGGCGGCGACTTCGTCGACGAAGTCACGCCCGGCGGACTGCTGGGCGTCGGGACCGGACTCGACCCTGCCATCACCAAAGGTGACGCGTTGGCCGGTCAGGTCGCCGGGCCGCCCGGCAGTCTCCCGCCGACCCACGAGCAGTTCACGATGGACGTGGACTTACTCGAACGCATCGTCGGCGACGACGGCGGCGAAGTCGAGGAGATATCGACCGGCGAACCGCTGATGCTCACCATCGGCACCGCAACCACCGTCGGGTCGGTCACCAGCGCCCGCGACGGCGAGTGTGAACTCGCCCTCAAACGGCCGGTGTGTGCCGAAGCCGGTGCGAAGATAGCTATCAACCGCCGTGTCGGGGCCCGATGGCGACTCATCGGCGTCGGCACGCTGCGTGGATGATCGTCCTGGATACGAACGCGCTCATGATGCCGGTCGAATGTAACGTCCGCGTGTTCGAGGAACTCGACAGGGTGGTTTCGGACACGCCCGAGACGGACCGCGACTACGTCGTCCCCGAAGCGGTCCGCGAAGAACTGGAGAAACTCGCCGACGGCGCCGGTGCGGAGGCGACGGCCGCTGGCGTCGGACGGGACCTCCTCGAACGGTGTTCGGTCGTCGATACCGAGGCCGACTACGCCGACGACGCCGTCCTCGAACTCGCGACGCGACCGGAGACGACACACGCGGTGACGAACGACAAACCCCTCAAACGCCGCCTGCTCGGCGCAAGCGTTCCAGTAATTAGTTTAAGGGGCCAGAACAAACTCGGTATCACTCAACCATAATATGTACAAACGGGTACGCCTACGCGATACGGTCGAAGTGCCGCCACGCCACCTCGCGGACGTCAGTCCGGGGATGGTCAAGAAGCTCCTGCAGGACAAACTGGAGGGCCGGATGGACGAAGACGTCGGCAGCGTCGTCTCCGTCATCGAGGTCCACGACATCGGCGACGGTGCCGTCCTGCCCAACAAACCCGGCGTCTACTACGAGGCCGAGTTCGACGCACTCACCTTCGACCCGCAGATGCAGGAAGTGGTCGACGGGGAAGTCGTCGAAGTCGTCAACTTCGGAGCCTTCGTCGGCATCGGGCCGGTCGACGGCCTGCTGCACGTCTCCCAGATCTCCGACGAGTATCTGGCTTACGACGAGGAGAACCAGCAACTCGCCTCCCGGGAGTCCAACCGGACGCTCACCGTCGGCGACGCCGTCCGGGCCCGCATCGTCACGAAGAGCATCGACGAGCGCAACCCCCGCGATTCGAAAATCGGCCTCACGGCCAAACAGGTGGGGCTGGGCAAACACGGCTGGCTACAGGAAGAGCGCGAGAAACGAGAGAGTACGGCGGAAGTCGGTGATAGCTGATGGCCGACCGACTCGTCTGCCGCGACTGCCACCGGGTGCAAAGCGCCGAGATAGAGAGCCAGTGCGAGGCCTGCGGTGGGACCTCGCTCACCGAGGACTGGGCCGGCTACGTCGTCATCGCCCACCCCGAGAAGTCCGAAATCGCCCGCGAGATGGAAGTGACCGAACCGGGCCAGTACGCGCTGAAAGTCCGCTAACGTGTCCGACGTCGTTCTCAAACTCCCCGACGCGTTGCGTGCGGACCTCAAAGAGCCGATGGGGCGGTTGTACACCGACTCGGCGGCGTTACTGGCCGATGCAGGCGACCCGCTCGTCGCCGTCGGCGACATCGTCACGTACCACCTGTTAGAGGCGGGCCGCGTCCCCGACGTCGCCCTCGTCGACGAACGGACCAAGCGGTCGGCCGTCGACGCGGCTGTCAGCGCCGCTATCGAGGGATTCGACCGTCGCGTCTCCGTCTCGAACCCGGCGGCGACGCTCACCCGCGCGTTGCTCGTCGCGATGCGTGACGCGCTCGACGGCGACGGGACGACGCTCGTAGACGTCGACGGCGAAGAGGATTTGGCCGCGCTGCCGGCCGTCCTCGCGATACCCGACGGCGGGAGTGTCGTCTACGGCCAACCCGACGAGGGGATGGTGCTCGTCATGCCGGACGACGCGACACGCGAGCGAGTGCGGTCGCTACTCGACCGGATGGACGGCGACACAGAAGCGGCACTCGAGGCGATCCGGTAGCTACTCCGGTCGCGGGACGCTGAGGTTCTGCATCTGTTCGTCACATCGGTCGCAGGTCACTGTCGAGCGGTCGCTACAGAGGCGCTTGCCACAGGACGGACACTCGAACAGCTTCTCGTCCTCGTCACAGGGGGCAGGGTCTGACCATCGAGGCATCTGTGTGCCTGTATGGCCAGTCTGATAGCTTAAGCGTTGTTACCACGTCACAATAGTGAACGCGCGTCCAAGAAAACTGGACGGTCGGTCACTCCAGCACGTGGACGTGACGGACGAGCGACCGGTGGACCCGACGTTCGAACCGGCGAGCGACGGTCCAACCGGCGTCGCGGGCGGCGTCGCTCCAGTCCCGGTCGGCGACCAGCACACAGCGCGGTGCGATGCGGTGGGCCTCGGCGAGCGCACCGGAAACGAGGGGGCGCAGTTCCCCCTCGATGCGCGACTGTCGGCCGTAGGGTGCATCGAAGACGACGGCGTCCGCGACGTCGTCGGTGAGCGGCAATCTGGCCGCATCCGAGCGACAGACGTCCCAGCGGCCGGCCTCGGGATAGGCCGTGCGGTCGGGATGCCCGTCGCCGTCCAGCGCGTACGCGAGGTTCTGTCGGGTCCCCCGGACCATCTTTTCCTGTGCGTCGCCGCCGACGACGCGCGCGCCGACTAGTCCCGCCTCCAGTAAGATGCCGCCGGTCCCACACATCGGGTCGACGACGGTGGCGCCGGGCCGCGCACCGGCGATGTTGACCAGCGCGCGGGCTTCTAGCGGGTCCATGCTCCCCGGCTGAAAGAACGGACGGTTCGTGGGCTGGCGGTCGCCGAAGTCCCGGACGCTGGCGATGTGTTCCCACCCGAGCGCACAGCACGCCTCGCCCGCGTCAGGGCCTCCCGCGTCGCCGTTCCGCCACGAGGACGCATCCTCGCCACCGCCCGATTCCTCGTCGCCCGCCGGGTCGGCGAAGTATGCATACAGCGTGTGGTCGGGGTCGTCTAAATCGACGGCGAATCCGCGGTCGGTGAGGACGCCGCCCAGCGTCCGTTCCGCTCGCTGGGTGTCGATACCCGTACTCGCCCGCACGTCGACGGCCCGCACCGCGACGGTCCCCTCGCGGTCGACGGTCGCGGCCTCGAGCAGTGCGTGCGCGCTCTCGACGGTCGGGTCACTCGTCCCCACCAGTTCACAGACCCGGTGGGTGAACGCGAGGTGTCGCGCGCGCGCCGTGACGCCGCGCGCGGTAGCGAGGCCCGGCGCGAGGACGGCGACGTCGCTCGCCGCGCCCGCGGCCTCCCGGCGCGCGAAGGGGTCGTCCTGTCCGCCTAGTTCGAGGACGTACACGCCGGTATCGTGCGTCCGTGCCGGTAATAGCGTGCCGGTCGCCGGCCGTCACGCGACCCTATTTGGCCCGAAGTGATCAGCTCATCGACGTTTTAGCTGTGCGACCTGTCAGTCGATGCCATGAACCTTTATAAGCCTTAAATACGTGATTTAAATCGAGACATGGTTGACCCCAAGGAGACCATCAACATCGAAAACGTCGTCGCCTCGACCGGTATCGGCCAGGAGCTCGACCTTCAGAGCGTGGCGATGGACCTCGAGGGTGCCGACTACGACCCCGAGCAGTTCCCCGGACTCGTCTACCGCACGCAGGACCCCAAATCCGCGGCGCTCATCTTCCGTTCGGGCAAGATCGTCTGTACAGGCGCGAAGTCGACGGACGACGTCCACCAGAGTCTGCGTATCGTCTTCGACAAGCTCCGCGACCTGAACATTCAGGTCGACGACGACCCCGAGATCGTCGTCCAGAACATCGTCACGTCCGCGGACCTCGGTCGAAACCTCAACCTCAACGCCATCGCCATCGGCCTCGGGTTGGAGAACATCGAGTACGAACCGGAGCAGTTCCCCGGTCTCGTCTACCGCCTCGACGAACCGGACGTCGTCGCGCTCCTCTTTGGCTCCGGGAAACTCGTCATCACCGGCGGGAAAAAACCCGAGGACGCAGAGGAGGCCGTCGACAAGATCGTCTCCCGCCTCGAGGAACTCGGCCTCCTCGACTAGGGACCCGACCCGCCGTGGGGCCGCCCACGCACTCGGGAACACAACGCATTAGCGCCGCCGCGACCAACCGCAGGTATGCTCCAGGCCGGTACGCCGAGTCTGACTGGCGGCGGCGTCCTCGCCGTCGTCGTCACCCTGTTGCTCACCTGGCTGTTCTACGCCGTCACGCTCCATCTGGCAGCGACGTTCTTCATCGGTGACGTCCCGAGCCAACTGGCCGCGAAAGCCGCCATCGTCCCCACCGTCGTCTCCCTCCTGCTCCAGCGGTGGGGCGTCGAGTCGGGCCTCGTCTCGCCCAGCCTCGGCGTCCTCGTCGTCGTCGCCGCGACGTTGCTGGCCGACGGCATCGCCATCAGTTCCGTGTATCGGCTGTCGACCCGGTCGACCGCGCCGCTGGTCGCGCTGCACTTCGCCTTCGCGGCGGTGCTCGGGTTCGCGCTGAACAACATCTTCGGACTGGTGTAATGGAGGACAACGACCGCGCCATCGTGACGTTCACCGGACTGGCACACGGACTGGTCCATACCTACGAACTCTCTATCCCCATCTTCGTCGTCGTCTGGCTCACCGAGTTCCCGGTGACGACGGCACTGCTCGGAACGGTGGTGGCCGTCGGCTACGGGCTGTTCGGTGCGGGCGCCCTGCCCGGGGGTGTCCTCGCGGACCGCTACGGCTCGAACCTGCTCGTGACGGCCTGTCTGGTCGGGATGGGAGCCGCCTTCCTCCTGTTGAGCGTCGCCCCGGGCGTCCTCACCATCGCCCTCGCGCTGGGGTTGTGGGGGCTGGCGGCCAGCGTCTACCACCCCGCAGGGCTGGCGCTCATCTCCACCGGCGTCGAGGAACGCGGCACCGGCTTCGCCTACCACGGGATGGCCGGCAACGCCGGCATCGCGCTGGGGCCGCTCCTGACCGCGCTCCTCCTGCTCGCGTTCGACTGGCGCGTCGTCGCCGCCCTGCTCGTCGTCCCGGCCGTCGGGGCTGTGGCGTACGCGCTCACCGCGGAGTTCGACGAGACGGCGGCGGTCAGCACCGACGGCGGCGAGGCGAGTGACGGCGACGACGGCCCGCCGGCCTCCGTCGGCGAGTTCCTCGCGGACAGTCGCGCCCTCTTCACCACGGGCTTCGCCCTCGCGATGCTCGTCGTGACGACGAACGGGCTGTTCTACCGCGGGACGCTGACGTTCCTGCCGGACGTCCTCGGCGGCTTCCTCCCGCCCGTCACCGAGTTCGTGCGGGTGTTCGAACCCGGGAGCCCGCTGGCCGAGGAGTTCGACCTCGCCTTCTACCTGTACTCGGGCCTGCTGACCGTCGGCATCGCCGGCCAGTACGTCGGCGGGAAACTCACCGACCGCATCGAGACGACGACCGGACTCGCGGCGGTGTTCGGCGGCCTCGCCGTCGTCGCCCTGCTGTTCGTCCCCGCCGCCGAAGCGGGGCTGGCACCGCTGCTCGCGGTGAGCGTCCTGCTGGGCTTCCTGCTCTTTACGCTCCAGCCGCTGTATCAGGCCACCATCGCCGAGTACAGCCCGCCCGGCGACCGGGGGCTCTCCTACGGCTACACCTACCTGACGAACTTCGGCGTCGGCGCCGCCGGCGCGGCGATTTCTGGGTATCTCCTCTCGGCCGTCGGCGTGAGCGGCACCTTCCTCGGACTGGCCGTGTTCCCCGCGCTGGGACTCGTGTTCGCGGTGACGCTCTGGCGACTCGACGCGTAGGGGCGGCCAAACAGTTTTCAGCGCCAGCCACCGGGTTCGTCTATGGACAGCCAGCCGAATCTGGACCGCTTTACCTCCCGTCGGTCGACGGCCTACGGGACCCGCGGCGTCGTCGCGACGAGCCAACCGCTCGCCGCCGAGGCGGGAATCGAGGTCCTGCGCGAGGGCGGCAACGCCTTCGACGCGGCGGTAGCGACGGCGGCGACGCTGAACGTCGTCGAACCGATGAGCACGGGGCTAGGCGGGGACGCCTTCGCGCTCTACCGCACCGCCGAGGGCGACGTGGGGGCGATGCGGGCCTGCGGCGGCGCGCCCGACGCCGCGACGCTGGAGACGGTGCGGGAGCGCGTCGCCGACCACGAGGGGTGTGCCCCGGCAGACGCCGAGATGCCCGACCGCGGCCCGCTGACGGTGACGGTGCCCGGCGCGCCCCGCGGCTGGGAGGCCACCGTCGAGCGGTTCGGGCGCCTCTCGATGGACGCCGTCCTCGACGACGCCGTCCACTACGCCACCGAGGGGTTCCCGGTGAGCGAAGTCATCGCTTCGGCGTGGGCGCTCTGTGAACCGGAACTGCGCAACGACGCGGCCCGCGAGCAGTACCTCGTGGACGGCGAACGGGCACCCGAAGTGGGCGAGCAGATGCGCCTGCCCGAACTGGGCGAGACGCTCGAAACGCTGGCTAAGGAAGGGGCCGGCCCGTTCTACGAGGGCGACATCGCCGACGCCATCGCGGAGACGGTCCAGTCCGCGGGCGGCCTCCTCGAACGCTCGGACCTCGCCGGGTTCGAGGTGGAGTTCCCCGACCCCGTCTCGACCACCTACGGCGGCGTCGAGGTGTACGAACTCCCGCCGAACAATCAGGGCCTCGTCGCGCTGGAGGCGCTGAACGTCGCCGAGGCCGTCGGCGTCCCCGAGACCGACGACCCCGTCGAACGAACCCACCTGCTTGCGGAGGCGACGAAACTCGCCTTCACCGACGGCCACCACTACATCACCGACCCGGCGTACGAGGACGTGCCGCCGCTGGAGTCGAAACAGTGGGCCGAGCGGCGGGCCGAAGAAGTCGGGTCGGAGGCCATCGAGAACGCAGAAGTGGGCATGGTCGACTCGCCGGCCGAGGACGCCGACACCGTCCTGCTGACCGTCGCCGACGGCGCGGGCAACGTCGTCTCCTTCATCAACTCGCTGTTCAACGGGTTCGGGAGCGGCCTCGTGGCGGGCGAGACGGGCCTCACGCTCCAGAACCGCGGGGCGTCGTTCTCACTGGACGCCGACCATCCGAACCGCCTCGAACCGGGCAAGCGGCCGTTCCACACCCTGATTCCGGGCCTCGCGCGCTTCGGCGAGGACGACTGGGCGGCCTTCGGCGTCATGGGCGGGTACATGCAACCACAGGGCCACGTGCAGGTCCTCTCGAACCTGCTGGACCGCGAGATGCCGTTGCAGGCGGCGCTGGACGAACCGCGCTGGCGCTACTGCGAGGACGGGACGCTGGCGACGGAGGCCCGCTTCGACGAGGACGTGACCGCGAAACTCGTCCGCCGGGGGCACGAGGTGCGCGTGGACGTGCCGCTGTACTTCGGCGGCGCACAGATAGCGCGCTACGAGGACGGGACCCTGTCGGGGGCGACCGAACCGCGGAAGGACGGCACCGTCGACGTGTTCTGAGAGAAAAGCTACGTCACTCGACGAGGCGCTCGATCTCGGTGACGAGGACGTCGCTCGCACCCACACTCTTGAGGTCGTTGATCGTCTCGAAGACGGCCGACTCCTCGACGACGGCGTGGACGGCCACGTCGTCGGACCCGGCGATGTCCATCACCGTCGGCCCGCCCATCCCCGGTAGGACCTCCTTCACGTCGTCTAAGGCCTCCTCGGGCGCGTTCATCATCAGGTACCGTTTGTCCTCCGCAGAGAGGACCGACCCCAGCGCCATGTCGACCTGCTGGACCTTCTCGGCGTCTGCGGTGTCCTCACGGGCGAACAGGCGGACGGAACTCTGGAGTACCTCGGCGACGATTTCGAGGCGGTTCATCCGCAGGGTCGTCCCGGTCGAGGTGATGTCGACGATGCCGTCGGCGATGTCGACGTGCGGAGTCAGTTCTGTCGCCCCCGACACCTCGGCGATGTCCACCTCGACGCCCTGTTCCTCGAAGAAGCGGCGGGTGATGTTCGGGAACTCCGTGGCGACGCGGCCGCCCTCGAAGTCGGCGACGGAGGTGACGCTGTCGTCGTCCTCGGGCGCCGCGAGGACGAGGCGACAGCGGCCGAAGTCGAGGTCACGCAGGTCCACGAGGTCGACGCCGGCCTCTCGCACTTGGTCGAGTCCGGTGATACCCACGTCGGCGGCGCCGTCGGCGACGTACTCGGGGATGTCTGCGGCGCGGGCATAGAGGACGGTCACGTCGGGGTCGACCGTCTGGGCGTACAGTTGTCTGTCGGCCCCGTCGACGAGGTGGAGGCCGGCCCGTTCGAGTAGTTCGACGCTCGGGTCGTGCAGGCGGCCCTTGTTGGGGACGGCGATGCGCATACCCTGACTGTGCGGCGGCGGGCCAACTGTCTTTCCCTCGCGGGTCACGCTCGGTGGGGAAGCGCGAGGTAGGCCAGCGCCGCCAGTGCGGTGAGGCCGGCCATCAGGTAGAACGCGACGTCGAACAGACCGCCGTCGGCCAGTAGCCCGACGAGCGTCGACCCGAGCGACCCGACGGCGAAGAAGGCGGAGCGAAGCAAGCCCCACCCGGTCCCCTGTACGTCGTCGGGGAGGACGTCGACGATGTAGGCGTTCGATAGCGGGCCGGCGCTCATGCGGATACCGATTGCGGCCGCGCCGGCCGCGAGTGCGAGTTCGCCGTGCAGTCGGGGGAGCAGCGCCAGCGGCACCGCGCTCACGAGCGCCACGGCGGTCAACACCGGCGGCGACCCGTAGCGGTCCGCGAGGCGGCCGGTCACGGATTGGGAGATGGCACCGCCGACGAACAGCACCGAGAGAACGCCCCCGGCGGTGCTCTGGTCGAGCGTCTTCACCGTCACGAGATACGTCGTCAGAAAGGCCGTCGCCGCCTGAAACACGAACAGCATGACCGTCGCGCCGACGACGGCCAGCAGGAGGCCGCGGTTTCGGATCCCGGCGAGGGCGGCCCGCAGGTCCTCGCGGAGGCGGCGTCCGTCCGTCGCCGTCGGTCGGTCCGAGACGGAGAGCCAGAGCGCGAGCGCCACGACGACGAAGACGGGAGCGACGCCGCCCAGCGCGATTCGCCACCCGTACCGAGCGGTGGCGACGCTGGCGACGAACGGGAGCGCGGCGGCACCGATAGAGCCGGCGGCCATCACCGCGCCGAAGGCGGTCCCCTCGTTCGCGTCGAACGTCCGCGAGAGGACCGTCCCGCGGGTCGGGCCGTACAGTCCGGTTCCGAGACCGAAGGCGGCCGTCGCCAGCAGGAAGAGGGCGTACGTCGCCGAGACGAAGTACGCGAGCAGCCCCGCCCCCGAGAGGAGGGCCGCGGCGACCAGCAGGGTGCGCTCGCCGACGCGGTCGATGAGCGCCCCCGTCGGGAACTGCATCGCGGCGTAGGTGAGCCACAGCACCGTCACCGCCAGCCCCGCCGCCGCGTTCGAGAGGCCGAACTCCTCGGTGATGGTCGGCAGGACCGCCGGGACGACGAAGCGCATCCCGAGGACGAGGAACCACCCGGCCGCGACGGCGCCGAGCAACCGTCCGGGGTGGCCCTCCCGCAGGTCGCGGACGGTGCGCCGAACGGCGTCGGTGACGGCCATCGGAGTACCGAAGGCAGGCGCTCGACCGGTATGACGGTAACGGAAGGGGCCACCGCGGACCCGGCCGAACTAAGAGCGGGGCCACCCAACCGCCGGTCATGAGCGAACTCCTCGTGAGCGGTGGACGGGTCCTCCGTCCGGACCTGACAGTCGAACGCGCCGACGTCCTCGTCGACCAGAGCGCTGGCGAGATACTGGCCGTCGAGGCCCCCGGCGAACTGTCGGGCGACGACGAACTCGACGCCAGCGGCGGCCTCGTCATCCCGGGACTGGTCAACGCCCACACCCACGTCGCGATGACCCTGCTTCGGGGCTACGCCGACGACAAGCCGCTTGACGCGTGGTTACAGGAGGACATCTGGCCCGTCGAGGCCGAACTCACGCCCGAGGACGTCCGCGTCGGCGCGGAACTGGGTCTCGTCGAGATGGTGAAGTCGGGCACGACGGCCCTCTCGGACATGTACTTCCACGTCGACGAGATAGCCGCGGCCGTCGAGGAGGCGGGCGTCCGGGCCGTCCTCGGCCACACCGCAGTCACCGTCGGCAAGGACGACGAGGGCGCTCGCGCCGATATGCAGGAGAGTCTGGACGTGGCCCGCGAACTCGACGGCGCGGCCGACGGGCGCATCACGACCACGTTCCAGCCTCACAGCCTCACGACCGTCGGCGAGGAGTACCTGCGGGAGTTCGTCCCCGAGGCCGTCGAGGCGGGCCTGCCGATGCACCTCCACGCCAACGAGACGACCGACGAGGTCGACCCTATCGTCGAGGAACACGGCGTGCGACCGCTCGAATACGCCGACGACGTGGGGCTACTCGGCGAGGACACGTTCCTCGCCCACTGCGTCCACGTCGACGAGACCGAAATCGGCCTGCTGGCCGAGACGGGCACCGGCGCGGTCCACTGCCCGGCCTCGAACATGAAACTCGCCAGCGGGATGGCACCGGTCCAGCGGCTGCTAGACGGCGGCGTCACGGTCGGTCTGGGTACCGACGGGGCGGCCTCGAACAACGACCTCGACATGTTCGGCGAGATGCGCGACGCGGCGATGCTCGGGAAACTGGCCGCCGAGGACGCCAGCGCCGTCGCCGCCGAGACGGTCGTACAGATGGCGACGGCCAACGGCGCCGATCTGCTGGGCTTCGACAGCGGCCGCATCGAAGCCGGCGCGAACGCCGACCTCGCGGTCGTCGACCTCGAAACGCCCCACCTCACCCCGGCCCACGACCTCGTCTCGCATCTGGCCTACGCCGCTCGCGGCAGCGACGTGCGCCACACCGTCTGTGACGGCGCGGTGTTGCTGCGCGAACGAGAGGTGCAGGTGTTCGACGAGGAGTCGGTCCGACAGCGTGCGAGCGAGCACGCGGCGGCACTCGTCGACCGAGCCGGAGACGATTAAACGTTCAGAGCGGTTCGTGAATCGTATGCGGCGTTCTGCGGCCGTGTATTCGGAGTCGCGAATCAGACTGAACAGTGTGAACGAGAGGGGGGTTTAGTGGGTTATCCGGTAAACGACTGGTACGTAATGCGAAACCAACTGATTGCCCTCCTCGCGGTCGCTGCACTGTTCGGCGCTGCCCTCGCGCCGGCGGCGGCCGCCGCCGACACCGCGGACGAATCGCTCGCCGTAACCGTCACACAGGACGACGACGTCACCGTCGAAGTCACGCGGAACGGGTCAGCCGTCGAGAACGCCACGGTGACCGTCGCCGCCGTCGACGGCAGTTACGACGGGTCGGGAAGCTACGAGACGGACGCGGACGGCACCGTCGCCCTCCCGACGCCCGACGAGCGCGTGAACGTCACCGTCACTGCCAGCGACGACGACGAGACGGCGGCGACGACGGTCGAACTCGACCCCGACTTCGAGGTCGACGTCGAACAGAACCGTGACGTGGTCGTGACGGTCACGCGCGACGACGCCGCCGTCGAGAACGCGACGGTCAACGTCAGCACGCGCGAGACGAACAGCGACTACGACGGCGCCGGGAGCTACGAGACCGGCGAGAACGGCACCGTGGTCCTCCCGACGCCCGAGGGCGACGAACCCGTGACCCTGACCGTGACCGACGGCGAGACCGCCGAACTGAACGTCACGCTGGTCGACGGCATCGACGTCTCGGCGGCCCAGAACGACGACGGGACCGTCACCGTCGACGTGACCCGCAACGACACCGCCATCGAGAACGCCAACGTCTCGGTCTCGACCGACGGCAACGCCACCTACGAGGGTACCGGCGACTACCAGACCGACGCCGACGGCGAGGTGTCGCTGGTCGCCCCCGACGAGAACGTCACCGTCTCGGTGAACGCCAGTGCCGACAACGCCTCCGACGCCACCACGGTCGAACTCGAATACGTCAACGAGACGGTACAGGAGGACCGGGAGTTCGCCGGCGTCTCGGACTTCGTCCACTACCTACTGGAGAACGGGTCCACCGGTATCGGTCCGGAAGTCTCCGAGTACGTGACCCAGAACAACCCCGGGAACGCCCCCGACCACGCGGGCCCGCCCGAGGACCGCGGCCCGGACGCCGAATCCGAGGACGAGGAAGAAGAGGCTGAAGACGAAGAAGCAGAGACCGACGACGAAACTGAAGACGAATCCGACGAGAGCGAAGACGACGAAGAAAACGCGACTGAAGATGCGGAAGACGAAGACGAGAGCGAAGAGGCCGAAGACGAAGAAGACGCGACTGAAGATGCGGAAGACGAGGGAGCCGACGATGACGACGGCGAGCGCGGCCCACCGGAAGATGCCGGTCCGCCGGAACACGCCGGCCCGCCCGAGGACCGCGGCCCGAACTGATCGCTGTCACACGTAGCTCGGTCCGGTCCCCCGTTCTTCGACTTCGATGTCGAGTTGCATCTCCGACCCGGTCGGCGTGTTGGCTCCCCACGAGAAGGTCACTCGCCCGGTGAAGACGAACCCGTCCTCGATACTGTCCCGAGAGACGGTGTAGGCAGTCGTCCGCTGTCCGTCGACGCCGCTTTCGGCAGTTTGGTCTTCGAGACGGAGGCCGTCCAGTCTGAGGTCGGTCAGCCGTCGGCTTCCTCTATCTGGATGTTCCGGAAGTACGAGGTGGCGGTTGGAGTGTTGCCGTCCCGACTCACACAGCGGCCGTCGTCGGTGCCCGAGGCGACGGCCGTCGTCGCGTCACAGTCCATCACGACGACGAGGTAGTCGGCATCGATCTGATACAGTTGGCCGAGCGGAATCTCGTAGCGGACCCACTCGCCGCTGCCGTCGTAGTACGGTTCGCTCGTCGCCGTCGAGACGTTGCTCCCCCAGTTTTGCGTGCCGTAGACTCGGACGACTCGGTTGGGTGCCTGCGAGGTCGTTCGCGTGAGGCCGATGCCGTGGATGTCGCCTTGCGCGTCGCTCCGGAACTCGAAGGTGAGCATCGTCTGGCCGGTCATCTCGTAGGGGTAGTCGATGTACTTCCACTGGCTCCCGGTCAGCGTGACCGTTCGCCCGCCGTCGGAGACCGACGCGCTCCCACTGCTGCTCTGGCCGCCCGCGTAGTTCGAGAGCGAACGCGACTCGAAGTCGGCGAGGACGTTCTCGCCGCTGGTGACGCGCCGTTCGAGTTCGTCGACGACGGCCCCGCTGGGGTCGTGGACCAGACGCACCTCGACGGTCCCGTCCTCGACGCCGTGTGGATAGCGGTACACCTCGCCGGCGGTGAACTCGCCGTCGTCGGTGCCGGTTTCCAGCGCGAGCACGCTCAGTGGGACTTCGAGTTGCGTGTCCGGGAAGTCGAAGACGACGCTCGATTCGTCGACCGGGATCGACTCGCCGGAGGCGTGGACGAGTTCGACGCTGGTCGCCGAGACGCTCGTATCGATAGAGACCGACGGCGGTTCGTCGCCGAGCATCGACGTGTAAGTGAACACGCCCACCGAGAGCGTCGCCAGCAGCACCACGGCGACGGCGACGATCAGGAGATTTCCGATCAGCGGGCTCTGTGCACGAGCGGGCATCTACTACCACTCATCTGGGAGTCAACTCGCTTGTATGTTGGGACCGCCTCGCTGGTCGATACGCTTCGGTGGGGTTTAGGACGCCGTGGCCGACTGTTCTGGCATGACCGATCCGATTTCCAAGCAGCTCGACGATGTCGAGGCCGCGCGTGAGTCCGGCCGACGGAAGATGGACTGGGCTGTCCAGCACATGCCCATTCTGGGCGCACTGCGAGCGTCCTTCGAGGCGGACCAGCCATTCGCCGGCGAGACCATCGGCATGGCGATGCACGTCGAAGCCAAGACCGCCGTCCTGGCCGAGGTGCTCGCGGCCGGTGGCGCGGAAGTGGCGATGACCGGCTGTAACCCCCTCTCGACACACGACGACGTGTCGGCGGCGCTCGACGCGGTCGACGGTGTGACCTGCTACGCCAAACGCGGCGTCGACGACGAGGAGTACTACGGGGCGATGGAAGCCGTCCTCGCCCACGAACCGACCATCACCGTCGACGACGGGATGGACCTCGTCGCGATGGTCCACGAGGACTACCCGGAACTGATCGACACTATCGTCGGCGGGGCCGAGGAGACGACCACCGGCGTCCACCGCCTGCGCGCGATGGACGCGGACGGCGAACTCGACTATCCAATGTTCGCGGTCAACGACACGCCGATGAAACGCCTGTTCGACAACGTCCACGGCACCGGCGAGTCCTCGCTGGCCTCCATCGCGATGACGACGAACCTCTCGTGGGCCGGCAAGACCGTCGTCGTCGCCGGCTACGGCTACTGCGGGAAGGGCGTCGCGAAGAAGGCAAGCGGCCAGAACGCAGACGTGGTCGTCACCGAGGTCGAACCCCGCCGCGCGCTGGAGGCCCACATGGAGGGCTACGACGTGCTGCCGATGGCCGACGCGGCCGAAGAGGGCGACGTGTTCATCACGACGACCGGCAACCGCGACGTCATCGTCGAGGAGCACTTCGAGCGGATGCAGGACGGCGTCTTGCTCGCCAACGCCGGCCACTTCGACGTGGAGATCGACTTAGAGGCCCTCTCCGAGATGGCCGCCGACACCTACGAGGCCCGCGACGGCGTGCAGGGCTACGAGATGGAAGACGGCCGCCGCCTGAACGTCCTCGCGGAGGGTCGGCTCGTCAACCTCGCGACGCCCGTCGCGCTCGGCCACCCCGTCGAGGTGATGGACCAGAGCTTCGGGATTCAGGCCGTCTGCGTGCGCGAACTCGTCGAGAACGGCGACGCCTACGACGCCGGCGTCCACGACGTTCCCGACCGACTTGACAAGGAGGTGGCCGAAATCAAGCTTGCGGCGGAGGGCGTCGAGTTCGACTCCCTGACGGAGACCCAAGCCGAGTATATGGACTCCTGGCAGCACGGGACGTAGGTGCTCGCGCCAAGCGCGAGCACCGGACAGCCGAACGGAGAGCGCGAGGCGCGCAGCACCTCGCACGCGAACGGCGCAGCCGTGAGCGATGCGATCCGTGAGGCGTAGCGAGGAACCGAACGCAGTGCGGTTCCTCGATAACGCGCAGCGGGGAACGCAGTGACCCGCGAGCAGTAGGGCGGGGCACGAGCAAAGCGAGTGGCCCGCTAAATGCGAACGGGGAGCGATGCGATCCGTGAGGCGTAGCGAGGCTCTGAGCGCCAGCGAAGAACCTCGAATTGCGAGCGGAGAGGGACCGAAGGTCCCTCAGGCAGTCAGACGGCGTTGCCGCCCGACGACGGCGTAGCCGCGGAGCAGTAGAGAGATTCGTAGCGAAGAGAATGAGAGCCGGTAAACTACGAGAACCCTCGAAATCACTCCCCAAGCCGAGGATGATAGAGAACCATCCACAACGTTTCTTTTTCCGAAGAATCCGTGAATCGGCTGCTAAAACGAACGTGTATACTGAGAGACAGAAGCTCACGAAACGCACTCTACCGTACTATTGGTTGGACGAGGTTTCCGCACGAATATATGCTCCAATGGCCCCGCCCAACAACGGCAGTATGAGGAAGGATATTATCCCATTAATAGCTGGATGGCCCAGACCGGTCCAAAGATAATGCGCTATCCCATGATCGAATGCTTCACCAATCTCAACCACCATCGAAAAAAGTAGCATCAATCCGAGTGCAACTGCTCCTGCAGTAATGCCGATACGGGCTCCGCTCCGAGGATTCTTCGATTCTAAGTATCCAGCTATTCCTCCAGCTAATAGAGAGATTCCGGGGGCGCTCGCTGCGACCACTAGTATAATTATGCCAATGGAGGTGTTCAGAACGGACTTTCGCTCCATGCGAGAGATACTTCCTAAATCAACATCTTACTTTTGGTTGATATTTTTATACTCATCGAAAAAGGCACACATAGCAGACTGTCTTTCAGTATGCGACAGAGACGTTTCAAAGTTCGTAGACTTTACTGAGCGACTGCGTAGATGGCAGCATCGAAGAAACAACTAGTCTCTACCACGCTATCGCGCTCAGTTTTCAGTCGGCCGGCGTCGCGACCTCGGTCGCGTCGGCGTCGCCGTCGTCCTCGCCCGACTCTTCCTCGATGACGTCGTCCAGCCAGTGTCCGCGCAGGAAGAAGGCGATGCCGGCGACGGCGGCGGCGACGTTCGAGGCGGCGATACCGTACCACGCGCCGGGCGCACCCATCCCGACCACGACGACGAGGACCGCGGCGGCCACGATACGGAAGCCCCACAGCGTCAGCAGGCCCAGTCCCATCGAGAGGCGGGTCGACCCGGCGCCGTGGAACGCGCCGTTTATCATGTGAAAGACGGCCATCACGGCCCACGTCGGCGCGACGATGCGGAGGAACGCCGTGCCGTGGTCGACGACGGCGGCCGCGCCCGCACCGGTGATGAACACGCCGACGATGGCGGGCGCGAACCACGTCACGACGACGCTGGCGACGAGGAACACCGCGACGAGGATGCCGCTGGCGAGCAGCACGGTCCGACGGGCGCGCGCTCGCTCGCCGGCACCGAGATTCTGGCCGACGACGGTCTCGACGGCCATCCCCATGCCGACCATCGGGAGCCACACGAGCGACGTGAGGCGGCCACCGATGCCGTAGGCCGCGACGGCGTCGGAGCCGACGAGCGCGACGAGCGCGGTCATCACCGTCACCGACAGGGCCTGCGTGCTCTGCTCTACGCTGAGTGGCGCGCCGACGCGGACGATTTTGCGAATCTCCGGCAGGTCGGGCCGGAGGTCCGACAGCGAGAGTTCGATACCGACTCGGCCGGAGAACAGGAGCCAGAGGCCCGCCACGGCGGCTAGGCCGCGCGAGAATATCGTCGCGATGGCGGCACCTTCGACGCCGAGGCCGGTGAATCCCGTCGCCGCGAACGCGGTGGCCGCGAGGCCCTCCAGACCGAGCCACGCGAACAGGGGGTTGTCGGCGAACCCGAGGATGAGTATCGGGTCCAGCACGACGTTGAGCGCGACGCTGCCGACCATCAGGTACATCGGCGTCTTCGTGTCGCCCCAGCCACGCAGCAGCGCCTGAAAGACGAAGAAGCCGAGCATGAAGTACAGGCCGAGGAAGACGTACCGCGTGTAGGTCACGGCCATCTCGTGGATGGGCGTGCCAGCCTCGGTACCGATGACCTGCAACAGTGTCGGCGTCAGGAGGTAGCCGACGACGGAGATGGCCACCGAGAGGGCGGTGACGAACACCAGCGTCTGGCCGGCGACGTGGCTCACGCGGCCGTCGTTCTCCGCGCCCGTGTGCTGGGAGATGAGGATGGTACCGGCGCCGGTCATCCCGCCGCCGACGCTCACCAGCAGGAAGACGATGGGCCACGAGAACGAGAGGGCGCTCACGGCGTCCTGCCCCAGACGGCCGACCCAGAAGGTGTCGGCGATGTTGTACAGCGTCTGGAGGAGCTGCGTGGCGACGAGCGGCGCTGCCAGCGTCAGCAGGGGCCAGAGGAGAGCCCCCTGCGTGAACCGCTCGGACTGCTCGCTCGTCGCCGTCATCGTCGACACCTCAGGGAAGGGAAAGAGAGGGGGACCGACATGGTACTGACTGGACGGTCAGTCAGTATAGCCGTTCCGTGGGTCTGTGAAACTATCCCACAGTACGTTAGTCGGCGGTAGCGGCCGCCTCGTCGTCCGACCGGTCCCCGTGCTCGTCCTCGTCGACCACCGACTCGTCCCAGTCGCCGACGAGGAACCAGACGCCGACGAGGGCCGCGGCGGCCACGTGCGAGACGGCGATACCCCACCAGACGCCCGCCGCGCCCATCCCGACGACGGTGATGAGCAGGAGCGTCGGCGGGATGCGGAAGAACCACTGCGAGGCGACGGAGAAACCGAGCGCCGTCCGCGTGCTGCCGGCCCCGCGGAAGGCGGCGTTCAGGAGGTGAAACAGGCCCATGAACACGTACGTCGGACCGATGATCCGGAAGTAGTCGGCACCCATCGACAGCACCTCGGGGGCCGTCTTGCTCACGTCGAAAAAGAGGGCGACGATGGCCGCGGCGAAGGCGTAGGCACCCAGACTGGCGAGCAGGAAGACGCCGCCGCCGAGACCCGCCGCCAGCAGGACGGCCCGGCGAGCGCGGCCCGACTGGTCGGCCCCGAGGTTCTGGCCGACGGCCGTCTCGACGCCCTGTGCGAGGCCCACCGCCGGGAGGTAGACGAGCGTGTTGATGCGGTTGCCGACGCCGTAGGCCGCGACGGCGTTCGTCCCGACCATCGCCACGAGGACGGTCATCCCGGTGTAGGCCAGCGAGTCCGCAGAGCGTTCGAGACCCGCGGGACCGCCCACGTCCAGAATCTTCCGGACCGTCTCCCGGTCGGGCCAGAGGTCGGACAGCGAGAGCGCGAAGCCGAGTCGACCCGAAAAGAGGAGCCAGAAGCCGGCCAGTGCGGCGCCGCCTCGGGAGATGACGGTGGCGACGGCCGCTCCCGCGACGCCCATCCCCGAGAAGCCGGTGAGCGCGTACAGCGTCGCTTCGAGGCCGCCAAGCCCGAGCAGGGAGAAGACGACGTTGCCGTCGAATCCCAGCACGAAGAACGGATCGAGGACGGCGTTGGCGACGACGCTGCCGAACATCAGGTACATCGGCGTCTTCGTATCGCCCCACCCCCGCAGGATGGCCTGAAACGCGAACGCGCCGAACATGAACGCCGTCCCCGCGAAGACGATACGGGTGTACTCGACGGCCATGGCGTGAATCTCCGTCCCCGGCGTCGTCCCGATATAAGGTAGGAGCGTCGGCGCGAGGAGATAGCCGACGAGCGAGAGCAGACCCGAGACGACGGCGGTGACGGCGATGGTCTGCCCGGCGACGGCCCGCACCCGGTCGTCGTTGCCGGCCCCGCGGTGCTGTGAGACGAGGACGGTTCCGGCGACAGTGAGGCCGCTCCCCAGCGAGATGGTGAGGAAGATAAAGGGCAGCGAGTAGGTCAGCGCTGCGACGGCTCCGTCGCCCAGTCGGCCGACGACGAACGTATCCACGAGGTTGTACGCGACCTGGAGGAGTTGTGTTCCCACGAGCGGCAAGGAGAGGGCGAGCAGCGGGCGCAAGAGCGGCCCCTCGGTCAGGTCGACAGAGCGGTCGGTCGCGGACACGTCACCCACTACACAGAGGCGAGGTGATAATTCATCTGGGTTCGAGGCGGCCGGAACGAGGATTTTATTCGGCCACACGCGCAACGCCAGTTCATGCAGCCGCTCCACGCCCGCTATCCGTTCCTCGCCGCCGCCCGCGAGGCCGTCGAGGCCGCCGCGGTCGACCTCGGTGAGGTCGTCGCCACCGACGACGCGGTCACCCAGCGAGCGCTGGAGCGGGTCGAACGCGCCATCACGGACGGCACCGTGGGCGAGCCTCACCGACGGACCCGCGTCGAACTGCTGTCGTATCCGGTGGCCCGCGTCCTCGTCTCGCTGGTCGACCAGCACGTCTGTACCCGCAAGTACGCTCGCGCGGAGGCCGAGGCGGCCCGAGAGCAGTTCAGCACCGAGTTCGAGGCGACGACGGAGTTCAAGTCCACCCAGAGCCAGCGCATCGAGTTGCGGGACCTGCTCGCGGAGTTCGACCTCTCCGGATCGGTCCACGAAGCCGAGACGGGCTACTGGGTCGACGTCGGTACGTACCTCGATTTGGCGGCCGACCAGCGGGGCGACCAGTGGCGACTGGTCAACCGCCCGCTGGCCGACGGCCGCGTCCGCATCGCTGCCGAGGAACTCCACGTCCTGTTGAAACAGGCCATTCGTCACCGCGTCACCGACGGCCTCCCGTTCGACGTCCCCGACGCCATCGCGAGCGAACTCGACGAAGAGGTCGACCACCTACAGGAGGTACTCGCGGAACTCGACCTCACCCGCGAGATAGACACCGTCGTCCCCGAGATGTTCCCGCCGTGCATGCAGGCGTTGCTCGATCAGGTCCAGAAAGGCGAGCACCTCGAGCACCACTCCCGTTTCGCCATCGCCGCGTTCCTCACGAGCATCGGGATGACGACCGACGAGATCGTCGACCTCTTTCAGGTGAATCCTGGCTTCGGCGAGGAGGCCACCCGCTATCAGGTCGATCACATCCGTGGTGACACCAGCCCCACCGAGTACTCGACGCCGGCGTGTTCGACCATGGTGTCCTACGGCGACTGCGTCAACAAAGACGACCTCTGTGAGCGGATTTCACACCCGATGGCCTACTACGAGAAGAAGTTAGACGACGCCGAAGACGACGACCTGGTCGACTGGCGCGAGGAGAACGGCGAGAGCGGCGAGGACGAGGCCGACGCCTAGAACTCCTGTCGTTCCATCCAGATGCCCGCCGCGAGCATCACGACGATGAACAGCCCGATAGCACCGATTATCGCGACGCCGCCCTGTTCGGTAAGCCCGCCGTTGCTGGAGTAGTTCAGCGAAACGAAGACGGCGGCGGCGACGAACGTCAGCAGCGCGATGGTCGAGACCACTATCTGCACGATGGCCTCCCGGTCGATTTCCATGTGGCGCGATATCGGTGGCCCGGCCAAAAGGGTGTCGAAGCGACCCCAAACCATACCCACAGCGGGCTGCTGGCCGAGACGTTTACCTCGCTCGAGACCCTACGTTTCGACTGGACACACCGAGAAATACAGCCGTGTCCGCCCGCTATGACACTGATAGAGCCATCGGCCGACTCGGAGCGGACTGCACTCGCACCGGACCCCAGCGAACTCGACTCCCGGGCCGCCCGCGCCTGGACCGAGCGCATGGCCGTCCGGCCGCGTGAGGGCAGTACCTACGCCGTCACCTCCGAGAGTGGCCACACGTACCTCGTGGACCTCACGGACCACTCCTGTACCTGTCCCGACCACCAGATTCGCGGCGAGCAATGCAAACACCTCCGCCGTGTCGCCATCGAGATTACGGCCCGCCGAGTGGCACCACCACACCACCAGCGCGCCCGCTGTGACGTCTGTGGTGCCGTCACGTTCGTGTCCGAAGACGCCGACCCACCACACCTCTGTGGGAACTGCCGGGTCCTGCCGGGCGACGTCGTCGTCGACCGCGAGACGGGCGACAGCCTCGTCGTCGCCGGCGTGAGCGAGGACCGGGCCGACGAGTACGTCATCGAGGCGACCGGCCGGACCGTCGCCGCCCACGACACCAACGAAGGCTACCCGCCGGACGACATCGTGGTCGAGGTGACGTACCTCGCCGACGCGACCCGTCGAGACGACCCGCGACGGTACGCGTTCCCCTACAGTCGACTCCATCGGACGGACGCGGAACTGGTGGAGTGAGCGAAGCGATGGCCCCCTCGCTACTGCTCCGCGGTTCCCTGCGGTCACCGCGTCGCTTCGAGGTGTCTCACTCCGTTCGACACCTCGCTACTCCAGCATCGCCGCCGCTTCCTCCTTCTCTAGGTCGCCGCGCTCGAACGCAGAGAGGACGTCCAGTACGGCCGCGTCGGGGCCGTCGTCGGCCACCTCGTCGAGTGTGACCTTCTCAGAGTGGCCGACCAACTCCTCGAAGTCCGTCCCCTCGGAGAGGGCCGTCTCCTTCTTGACGCGGTAGTTCCCGCCGTCGGTCGTATAGAGGTCGCCGGGGTGGAAGAAGTACCAGTCCTCGCGGTCGAATCGCACTGCAATACGGGGTTTCGCGCCGAAGTTCCGCGCGAAGAACAGCAACGCCTCGACCTCCTCGCCGGTCAGATAGATGGGGTCGCCGGCGCTGGATTTGGCCTCGATGGCGTAGAACGTCTCGCCGTCGCCGGTCAGCACGTCCGGGAGTTCTCGTTCGGTGGCGCTGCCGCTGGCCGGCGCTCGCATCACTGCGAACCCGGCCTCGTCTAAGGCGTTGACCAACTCCCGCTCACGTCGGTCCCCCTTCGCGTTCGAGTTTGCCATTGTCGGACCGTCGACCCGCAGCGACAAAAACCGTTCACGTCGAGCGTTTATTCTGTTCAACCGCCGTCACGAGCCTGAACGAACGGTGTTTTATATACGAACACGGGGGCGACGGGTGTGTATGGACCGACGGACGTTCATCAGTACGACCACCGCAGTCGGCGCCTCGGTCGTCGCCGGGTGTGGCGGCCAGAGTGGTGGCGGCAGCACCGACGGCGACGCGACAGACAGCACGGTGACGGCATCGTCGACGACGGGGACGTTCCGCCTCCTCATCAGCGACCGGCCCGCCGACATCGGCGATTTCGACTCGCTGGACGTGACCTTCGATAGGGCACGGGTCTTCCGGGCGAAGGCCGACGAGACTGAGACAGCGGTGAGCGAAACCGAGGAAACGGACGGCGAAGAAACGGAACCCGAGACCGAGGAACCCGACGAAGCGGCGGACGATGAAGCGGACAGCGGCGAGGAGACAGGCGGAGACGAGACGGACGCCGACGCCGGTGACGGCGACGGCGGCTTCGAAGTGTTCGACCTCGACAGCCCGACCGTCGACCTGACCGAAGTGGTCGGCGAGAAGGCCATCGGCGTCCTCGACGGCGAGTTGGAGGCCGGGCGTTACAGCAAGGTCGAACTGTACGTCGGCGACGTCGAGGGCGTCGTCGACGGCGAGACGGTCCCGGTGAAGGTGCCCAGCGAGAAACTCCAGATCGTCAACCCGTTCGAAATCGTCGCGGACGAGGCCGTCGAGTTCGTCTTCGACATCAACGTCGTCGAGAAAGGACCCAACGGCTACAACCTCCTGCCGGTCATCGGCGAGAGCGGCGTCGCCGGCAAGGACGTCGAGGTCGAGGAGGTAGAGAGCGAGGAGACGACGGCGACCGAGACGACGGCGACCGAGAGCTAACTCAGTCCTCTGCCCGAGACTCTAGCTCCCGAATGATCTCCTCGGTCTCGCCGCCGTCGCTCCGGATGGCCTTCGCGTAGCGACGGTACTCCTCGGGGGAGACCTGCACCGTCTTCGACTCGCCCCGCTGGGTGAGTTCCAGTCGGACCATCCCCTGTGGGTTGTTCCGGGCCCGGAAACTCGCCATGGCGGTGAAGACGAACCAGAACGCGAGACCGGCCCCGAGGAAGTACGCCATCGTCGTCTCGAAGGCCATCGTCTCGGCGCCGGTCGTCCAGCGGTGGGGGTACGCCCGCTGGAAGAGACCGATACCGACCAGACAGAGGCCCGTTCCGAGAACGACGCCGCCCTGTTCGCGCGTCGAGGACGGGAGCACGGCGACGACCGAGAGGAACATCGCGGGGATGCCCAGTCCACCCAGCGTCCCGGCGAGTTTCTCGGCGGCCCGGAGGTCGCTCACGCCGAGGACGGTCGACAGCGGCGTCGTCACCGCGAGGACGGCGACGACGACGGCTAGCGCTCCCAGCACGCCGAGGGCAGCGCCAGCGTAGACGCGGCGGGGGTCACGCCCCGCAAAGCGGGAATCACCGCTGTATGCGTCTCCGAGACTCTCCATGGGTGGGCGTTGGTCCCGCCCCCACAAAACGGTACGTCAGACGCCCGTCGGACCCGAGACGGCCAGAGAGGACGTCGATAGGCCATCGCAGGCGATGGGGGACAGACGAAGGCAGCAGACTGAGTCGTTACTCGCTCTGGATGCGCGGCGCCAGCATGTAGGTGACCCGACCCTCGCCTTCGGCGAAGTTGAAGTGCATCTTGACGGGGAACTCCTCGCCCAGTTCCATCTCGACTTCGGCGTCTTTCGGGATGGCCTTGTTCATGTTCTTCAGGTAGTCCAGCGAGAACAGCGAGTGGGCGTCCCCGGCGGTGAGGTCGATGAGGTCGTCCCGTGTCAGTTCGAGGTGGACGTCGTCCGTGTCTCCCTCGGCGTCGACGTAGAACAGTTCGTCGGTGGCGTCGACACCCAGCGCGATGTGGTCGCTGACCATGTCGGCAGCGGTGACCGCCCGGTCGATGTCTTTCCCCTCGATGACGATGTGCGCCGAGAGGTCCAGATCCGGGAGGTCCGGTTCCTGTCGGATGGAGTCGGGGTCGATGAGGGCCAGCGTGTACTCTAGCCCGTCGATGGCGATGTGGAGTTTCCGGGTCTCCTCGTCGAGTTCGAGGTGGACCAACTGGCCGGCGTCGGCCATGCCGGCGATGTCCTCCAGTCGGGAGAGGTTGACGCCGATGAGGCCGCCGTCGGTCTCGTAGGACTCGAAGGCAGCGGCCTCCAGTCGCAGGTCGACCATCCCGACGTTGGCCGGGTCCACCGCCCGAATCTCAAGCCCGTCTTCTTCGAGGTGGATCTTACACTCGTCCACCAGCACGCTCACTGAATCGAGAGCCGATTGGAGCGTGTCCGCACTCACGATGGCGTTGAACATCTTGAACCCGGCTACGCCCCCATGCATTAAAAAGTCCCTCATTGACTCCGCGTGCGCGTGCGACCCTCGGTTCGGCCGACACCGCGGCCGCCCCGACGAGTCAGCACGTGCCGGTCACGGACCGCGACTCGACCGGGAGCCTGCACACTCAGGTCGCGAGTGTCGTGGCGGGGAGGACACAGACGACGGCGTGTGGACCGGCAAAGTCCTCGGCACGACCCGGTGGCTCGTCAGTCGGTCAGCCCTCTGGCTGGAACACCTCGGGGTTGGCCTCGCCCTCGCGGTTGATGACCGCCATCATGCCCTTGCGGGCGACCCGGGAGAGGGCGTGGTCGACCAGTTTGATGGGGCCGGGCACCTCGGCGTGCAGCGTCGCGACGACGGTCGATCCGGGTTTGACCGGCGTCGTCTGGACGAAGCGGTGGGGGTCGCTGGCGGTGGCGCCCTGCGGCCAGACCTCGTCCCAGACGGAGCCGATGGGGTGGAACGCCGAGTCGAGGTTGGGACCGCCGACGGCGAAGTACACGCGGGCCGTCTCGCCGACGTTCATGCTCGGGGCACCGTAGCCGTCGGGCGTAATGGCGTACTTCTCGCCGTTCATGAGGACGTAGGTCGGGTCCTCGGCCTTCATCGACTCGACGTCGAAGTCGTGGTGGCCCTCCTCGCCGGCCTCGCCCTTGGTGTAGAGTTCGTGCTGGCCGAAGTAGAACTCGTGGTCCACCTCCGGCAGGCCCTCCTTCGGTTCGACCAGTATCATGCCGAACATCCCCGAGGAGATGTGCATGTCGAGGTTCGGGACCGCACAGTGGTAGATGAAACTCCCGGGGTAGGTGGCCTTGAACCGGAAGGTCTTGGTCTGGCCGGGCGTGACCATCGACGCCTCGGCGCCGCCACCCGGACCACGGACGGCGTGCAGGTCGATGTTGTGGGGCATCGAGTTGCCCTCCTCGTTGGTGATGGTCAACTCGACGGTGTCGCCGCGGCGGACCCGAATCATCGGCCCCGGAACCTGCCCGTCGAAGGTCATGTACGTGTACGTGACACCGGGTTCGACTTCCGCGACCTGCTCTTTCGTCGTCATCTCGACCGACACCGTCTTGGGCTCCGACCGGTCGATGGGGGCCGGGATGTCGGTGGGATCGGCGGCGATACGGTCGACGTCAGTCTGCTGTGCGGGGTTCATGCTTGGCTCCTGAGGGGTGGTCCGTTCGGTGGGCTGTTCGGTCTCTGCGCCGGGGGCTCCGGCACAGCCGGCGATGGCCGCCGTGCCGACGCCCAACGCCTGCAACACGCGACGCCGCGTCGCCGTCGGAATGGATGACATGAGTGGGACCTCCGTTGCAGGTGTATCTCCGTCCGGACCACACATATACCAGAAAGGGGACTCTCAGGACCTGAGACGCGTTCTCACGGCATAGGAAGGGGGATGAACGTGTTCGGGTGTGGAATGGTACCCCGTATCGCATCTCGGGCACAGCGACACGCGTAAACCGCTCGGACGGGTACGATAGGCAACAAATGAGCCGGAAGGACGACTACTACAACAGAGCCAAACAGGAGGGGTATCGGGCCCGGTCGGCCTACAAACTCCAACAACTGGACGAGACTGCCGGACTGCTCGGTGAGGGCCGAACCGTCGTGGACCTCGGTGCCGCACCCGGTGGCTGGCTACAGGTGGCCGCCGAACGCGTCGGCGAACGGGGCACCGTCGTCGGCGTCGACCGCCAGCGCATCGACCCGCTCTCGGACCCGGACCCGACCGTCGAGTACGTCCGCGGGGATATGACCGATGACAGCACCAAAGACGAGGTCCGCGAAGTCGTCGGCGGCGACGCCGGCGAGCGTGGGGGCCCCGTCGACGTGGTCCTCTCGGACATGGCGCCGAACATGACCGGCGAGTACGACTTAGACCACGCCCGGTCGGTCCACCTCGTGCGGCAGGCCTTCGAGGTGGCGACGGACCTGCTCTCGTCGGGCGGGGACTTCGCCGCGAAGGTGTTCGACGGGCAG
This sequence comes from Haloarcula sp. S1AR25-4, assembly GCF_031624555.1. Classification (NCBI taxonomy): domain Archaea; kingdom Methanobacteriati; phylum Methanobacteriota; class Halobacteria; order Halobacteriales; family Haloarculaceae; genus Haloarcula; species Haloarcula sp. S1AR25-4. The sequence goes on from NZ_JAMQOR010000003.1 coordinate 109,460, forward strand.
GACCTAGACGACCTGAAGGCCGACATCGAACCGGAGTTCGAGTACGTCCGGGAGGTCCGCCCCGACGCCTCGCGCGACTCGTCTTCGGAACTGTACCTCGTCGCGAAACACCGCCTCACGGCCCCCGTCCGCGAGGGCGAGGTGGTCGAGGTGACCATCGAGGACATCGGCGAGGAAGGCGACGGCATCGCCAAAGTGGAGAACTTCACGCTGTTCGTCAGCGGCGTCGAGAAGGGCGAGACGCTGGAGGTACGCGTCGACGACGTGAAGCCGCGCTACGCCTTCGCACAACCCGCAGAGTAGCGAGCCCTTACTGCACCGCCGGCGCGGCCTCGTCCTCGTCGTCCTCGATGCCGGCCAGTGCGACGACGGCGTAGACGAACGGCGTGTCCAGCAACGCGATGAGCAGTTTCAAGAGGTACTGCCCGACGACGAGCGACAGCGCCGCCGACAGGGAGACGCCCTGAAACAGGACGAACCCGACGCCGATGAAGATGACCGTATCGACGAGTTGGCTGGTGGCCGTCGACCCGACGTTCCGGAGCCACAGCGCCTCGCCGTCGGTGGCGTCGCGCAGCGCGTGGAAGACGAACACGTCGAGGTTCTGGCTGACGACGTACGCGCCGAGGCTGGCGGCGACGATGCCGGTGCTCGCCGCGAGTACGTTCCGGAACGCCGCCGGGTCGACCGGTTGGGCCGCAGCCGGGAGACCGGGGGCGAGAATCGTACTCCAGACCAGCGCCAGCAGGACGAAGTTCATCAGGAAGCCGACGTTGACGACGACGGTGGCGGCCCGGCGGCCGTACAGTTCGGCGTAACAATCGGAGGCGAAGAACGTCAGGGCGTAGGCCAGCGCCGCGCCGGGAAGGACGAGCGTCTCGCCGGCCACGGGTAGGGAAAACGGGAGGCCGACGGCCAGCAGTTTCGACGCCGTGACCTGCGAGACGACCAGCGCCGTCACGAACAGGGCGACGAGGCCGACCCGAATCGGGTGCTCGCCGCTACTGCTCATCGTCGAGTCGTCCCTGTCGTTCGTCGATGTCGTCCAGTATATCGAGCGTCTTGCGGACGGAGGCGCGGATGGCCTCGCTCCGGTTGACGAACTTCCCCTCCTCGCCGACGTGGTCGTCGAGGTCGTCTAACAGTTCCGCGGGCACCTCGACGCTTATCTTGGGCATATCCACAGAATATCGACAGCCGTGCTTAAATCGGTCGCCTCGTCGTCTCAGTCGGCCGGTTCGCTCGGACTCCCCGGCGCTGTCCGGCCGCCGAGCGTGTCCGTCCGGGAGAGCGAACGCCACCGGCTCGTTTCACAGCTCCCGATATTGAATGAAGCTTAATATAGGGTGTGGCAATTACCGTCGGTACATATGGGTGTGGGAAAAAGGGGAGTGTCGCCGGTCGTCGGCGTCGCGTTGCTGGTGCTCATCGTCGTCTTGTTGGTGACGGTGGCTGGCACGATGGCGACGTCGCTGGGGTCGGACGCGCTCACGTCGGCGACGGTCCACTCGCAGGCACAGTACGGGGCGGCGATAGACGAAGGGAGCAAGGATACGCTCGAGTTGCGTGTGAGAGGGCACAACCAGCGAGCGCCGGAGACGACCTTCGAGCTACAGATCAACGGACGGGTGGTAAAGCACTGGGACGGGCAGTCGTCGGTCAGCCTGCGGTGCGTGTATCCGGGAGACCACATCTACGTCGCCAGCATCAACGGCGAGACGAGCCGAAAGGTCGAGGAGTACTACGTACAGGAACCGACCGACTGTCCGTCGTACAACACGTTTCCGGCGAAGTTCAAGTACGCCATCGTCGACGGGACCAGCCACCAGATAAACGAGCGGTACGCGTTCGGCCTCGCTATCGACCCGAACGGGGAGCAGTTCGCCGCCGACTACACCGGTTCGAACGGGATGAACCTCGGACCGATATCGCTGGCGAACCCGTGGCATCACATCAAGATGTACGAGCGACCCATCGAAGGACTGGACCCCCCGGTGTTCGTCGTGGTCATGGTCGACAACGTCCACTGGACCGCGGTCCCGAGTCCGGGCTACAACTGGACCGACGCCCCGCCCAGCGGGCTCGACCCCGGCGAGGACGCCTATTCCATCACCGACGGCAAGATAACCACAGATTCGAGTTCGAGCACCGAACCGACCAACGACGTGTTCCTGCTGTTCAAGCCGGGCTGTGACCAGAGCACGGTGGTGTTCGTAAAGAACGACGCCGGATACGACAACGAGATCTATCTCGAGGGCACGAAAGTCATCGACGATGCCAACAGTGTCAGTCCGGGGACGGTGTTCACGGCACCCGGCGTGACGTGTCGTGGCGACGCGAGCTGGTAATCAGTCGGCCGGTTCGCTCCGGTTTTTCGGCGTCCGGCGACCGCCGAGCGTGTACACCCAGAGGATACCCAGTCCCAGCAGGTAGGCCGCCGCCGTCGGGATGCCGACGATGAACATCGTGAAGATGCCGTTCGGCGAGAGGACGGCCGAGAGGGCGACGATGCCGATGACCACCTCGCGCCAGCGCTCGTACATCAGGTGGAACGGGACGATGCCCGCGCGGTGAAACAGGAACATCGTCACCGGGATTTCCGCGAGCAGGCCGATGCCGATGGTGAGGAAGAACACGAGCCAGCCGAACTTGCTGATGCGGTAGGCGATGACCATGTTGGCCTGCAACTGGTCGTAGGCGATAGCCGAGATGGTCATCGGGGCGACGTAGAGGAACCCGAGCAGACTCCCGCCGATGAGCGCCACGAACAGCGTCCCGCCCCAGACGAGGAGGACGTTCCGGTCGCCGACGACGAAGCCGCGTTCGCGCATCGCCGGCCACGCGAAGTAGAGCAACAGCGGCACCACCGAGATGGCACCGAGGATGGTCGAGAACTTGACGATGAACACGAGGTGTTCGACCGGATGCAACGTCACGATGTTGACGCCCTCGGCCATCCCCTCGGGGAGACGGCTGACGAAGATGCGCTGGATGCGACCGATACCGCCCTGATAGAGGAACAGGAACGCCGCCGACAGCACGAGGCCGAACACACCCAGTATCCAGAACGCCTTCGAGGCGATGGAGTCGAAGATGAAGCGGATGTCGTAGTAGTAGCCGCCGACGTCGTCCTCTGTGGTCTCCTCTTCGGTGAAGGCGTTGACCATCCCGGCCGTCGTCGACGTGAGGACGCCCTCTTCGTCCTCGACGTCTCCATCGCCGTCCGTACTCTCGGCGGCCGCCGTCCCCTCGGGGTCGTCCTCGTGGGCCATGTCCCAGCGGTCCAGAATCAACTGGGCTTTCTCCTGGTTCTCCTCGGAGAGGGCGCGGTCGGCGTGAGCCAGTGCCTCCTCCTCGGTCATCTCTTCGAAGGCTTCCGGCGGCGCGACCTCGATAGCAGCGGCGCTGAGTTCGTCGATGTCGATGGCCGTCGGGTCGCCGTGCCGACGACCGGGCCCGACCGCGTTCTGGTCGAGCGCTTGCAGGACGTGGTAGTAGACGACGGCGACGGTCCCGGCCGAACCGAACACGGCGGCCAGCAAGAGGGCCGTCCCCTCGACGGAGAGGCCGAACAGTTCGGGCCGGGCGAGGTTCCCGGTGAGTTGGGTCGAGTACTGTGCGGCGAACGCCTCGACGGCCTGTACGTACTGGAACGCGCTGGTCGTCAGCACGTAGTAGGTCAGGCCGCCGACGAGGACCGCCGCCCCGAGGACGGTGTTCCAGTGCTCGACGGCGACCCGGCGAGTGCTGACGAGGTCGCTGGAGCGTTTGACCGTCACCGCGAGTTTCGAGAGCGCGAGACTCAGCGCGTAGAGCCCACACAGCGGCGCGGCCCACATGATCTGGGTGAACGGGTCAGGCGGCGAGAACAGCGCGCCGAAGCCGAAGATGGCGAGGACGGCGTAGCGCCACTTCTCGCGGAACGTCTCGTAGGGGACGATGCCGGTGTAGGAAAGCACCGTCATCAGCAGGGGTAACTGGGCCGCGAGGCCGAAGGAGGCCGCCAGCAGGAAGACGAACTGGGCCCACTTGACGATGGAGTACTGGGGGAGGAACCCGGCGGCATCGGCGTTGCCGGCGAGGAAGTTGAACATCAGCGGGAAGAACAGTTCGTAGGCGTAGGCGACGCCGGCGGCGAACAGACCCAGACTGACGACGACGAACAGCGCCCCCTTCCAGAGCGGAATCTTCTCTGCGGGCCACCACCCGCGGCGTCGCAACCCGTCGCGGCCGAAGTAGACGAGCAGGGGGAGCGACATGAGGATGCCGACGACGGCCCCTATCTTCACCTGTAAGAGGATGACGTCGAACGGCGTGACGACGACGATGTCGGTCGCCTCCTTCGTCGTGAGGTCCATCTGGGAGTACAGCAGGTCCTGTTTGAGTCGGTCCCAGACCCCGTACTGCAGGGCCATGATGGTCCCGATCATCCCGATGACGAAGACGATGAACACCTTCTGGAGGTGGGTCTGGGCGGTGCTGAGCATCGCACCCAGCGTCGCACGGCCGCTCTGGACCGTCTGGACCGTGTCCTCGTCGATTGCACTCGCCATCTTCCGTGAGGGTAGCCGATTCTGCGTTATCAATTTGTTCATCAGTGGCGTTCGGCGGCGAGCGGGGCCGCTCGAAAAGAAAGTTTACAACTACCAACCGCCAAACCGCTCCCAGATAGATGGTGGACGGTGACGCAGACGACGACCGCCCACGGCCCGAGGACCCGCTGCTGTCCTCGGAGGGCCGGAGCGACAGCGACGTCCACCCCGAGGAACGTGGCCACGACCCGTACGGCCAACCGGGTGATACAGACCCGAGCGAGGGTAGTGACGACGACGAGGAAGTCGACGACGCCACGGACGACGTGAGCGGCCCGGGTGACAGACCCGTCGGCGGCCACGAGGCGACGGCGGGGGCACACGGCCTTCCGGGACCGACCCGTGCCGGGTTGTTCGACCGCGATCCCACGGAGATTGCCGCCGCCACGCCGGCGGACGTCCCCACTGATTGGGGTACTCCGGCCACACCCTCGCCGACTGGCGGGTCGCCCGGATCGGAGGCGGGCGCCGGTGCACCGGGGTACGACCCCGACGACGAGGCCGGCATCGGCGGCGCACCCGACGACGAGGAGATGCCGCTGGCCGACCACGTCGAGGAGATGGCGACGCGCCTGTTCATCGTCGTCGGCGTGATGGCCGCCGTCGCGGTGCTTACGCTTCCGGCGTCGGACGAACTCATCAACTTCCTCTGGTACTCCTTCCTCGATGGCCCGGCCGAGACGTGTGGCCAGTTCGCCGTCGAGGCCCAGCCGGGCGGTGAGAGCACCGTCTCCGGTGCCGACTGTCCGCACGTCTACAGCCCGCTGGCGCTGATCCTCGCGCGGCTGAAGGTCGCCTCGTTAGTCGGCTTTATCGCCGCCCTCCCGGTGTTCGTCTACGAGACGTACCTGTTCATGCGTCCGGGGCTGTACCCCCGCGAGCGGCGCTACTACCTCGCGGCGGTCCCGACGAGTCTGGTGCTGGCCGCCATCGGCGTCGGTTTCGCGTACTTCGCCGTCCTGCGGGCGATGTTCGACTACTTCATCACCTACTCCGACCGGGCCGCAGACCTCGCGTTCGGCCTCGGTGAGACGTTCAACCTCATCATCCTGATGCTGGGCTTTTTCGCGCTGGTGTTCCAGATTCCGCTGTTCGTGATGCTCGCCATCATGATGGGCGTCACGACCAGACGGTGGCTCGTCGACCGCCGCCTCTACTTCTGGGGGGCGTTCGCCGCCATCGCGTTCGTCTTCAGCCCCGACCCGACGGGGATGGCGCCGCTGATGGTCGCCGTGACCATGATCGGCCTCTTCGAGGGGACGCTCCTCCTGCTGAAGTGGACCGGGAGCAGTTCGCCCGTCCCGACCGCCGAGGACCTCACGAACCGGCGGCCCTACGCCTACCTCCTGTTCGCGCTGGTCGGGTACGTCCTCAGCCCCGCACCGGTGCCGACGGGGTACTACGGCCGGTTGCCCGCAAGCGTCACGAGCGCGCTCGCCGAGGTCGGACTGGCCCCGCCGATACTCGTCGGTGGCGGCCTCATCGTGCTGTTCGAACTGACGGCCTACCTCAACAAGAACTACTACGGCAGCGTGAAACTGTGGCGCGGCCTCCGGACGGTCCGCCTGCCGGTCTGGACCGTGGCCATCGTCGTCGGCTACCTCTCTAGCCCCGACCCGACGCTGTTCCGCCTCATCAACCAGTTCGGACTGGCGACGACGGCCGCCGTCGGCGTCGCGGCCGCGCTCGTCGTCCTGTTCGAGGCCGGCCTGCTGGTCGCACGCTACCGCCGCGGCGGCGACGGCAGTAGCGAGAGCCCCGCCGAGACACAGGAGTGACCATCGCGTGGCGACCGTTCTCGTAGCCCGGCACGGCGAGACACACTGGAACCGCGAGGGGCGGGTGCAGGGGTGGGCCCCGACGAGACTCACCGACCGCGGCCGCGAGCAAGCGCGGGCGCTGGGGGCGTGGCTCGCCGACGAGCGAGCGATAGACCGCCTCGTGACCTCGGACCTCCGGCGAACCCGGGAGACGGCCGAACAGGTGCGTGAGACGGCGGCGGGACTGCCGGACCCGACCGTCGACAGCGCGTGGCGCGAGCGCGGGTTCGGCGTCTATCAGGGCTTTCTGGCCGAGACGCTGTTCGAGCGCCACCCCGACCACGACCCCGAGGAGAGCGTGTCGTCGCTCGACGCCACGCCGGAGGACGCCGAGAGCGTCGCGGCGTTCTGTGACCGCGTCGAGTCGGCGTTGGGCGACCTGCGGACGACGGTCGGGCCGGACGAGACGGTGCTGCTCGTCACGCACGGCGGCGTCGTCAAAGTCCTGCTCGCCGCGGTGACCGAGCGCTCGCTGGACGCGACCATCACCGCCCACTCGCCACCGAACTGCTCGGTGACGGAGCTACGGCTGGACGGGTCGATGGCGGAACTCGTCGCGGAAGGCGCGCGGCCGTGGCGCGAGTGAGTTACTCGGCGGTCGGATAGTCGGCGTCGAAGACGTTCGAGACGACGTCCGCCTCGCTCTCCTCGTCCTCGGGGCTGACGCTCCCCGTCTGGTAGCCGTGGAGGTCTAAGGTCACGTGGTCGAACCCGCAGTCCTCGACGTGGTCGCGGGCCGCCCGGACGAAGTCGGGGTCAAGCGCCGTCTCCAGTTCGTCCTCGCCGACCTCGATGCGGGCGAGGCCGTCGTGGTCGCGGACCCGGAACTGCTCGAAGCCCCACGTCCGCAGGAGCCGTTCGGCCTTCTCGACGCGGGAGAGACGCTCCTCGGTCACTTCGAGGCCGGTCGGGATGCGAGACGAGAGACAGGCCATCGACGGCTTGTCGGCGACCGAGAGGTCGTACTCGCGGGCGATCTCCCGGACCTCCTCTTTCTCGATGTCCTGTTCCAGCAGCGGGGAGTAGGCGTCGAGTTCGTCGACGGCCCGAAGGCCGGGGCGGTGGCCCTCGCCCACGTCGGAGGCGTTGGTGCCGTCACAGACGACGTCGATGCCCAGTTCGCGGGCGCGGTCGTACATGGCGCCCAGACGCATCGAACGACAGTGATAACAGCGCATGTCGTCGTTCTGGATGAACTCGTCGCTGTCGAGTTCGGAGAACTCCACGATTTCGTGACGGATGCCGATTTCCTCGGCGACGCGGGTGGCGTCTTGCAGTTCCTCGGCGGGCAGGGTCTCGGACTTTGCGGTACAGGCGACGGCGTCGTCCCCGAGGGCGTCGTAGGCCAGCGCCGCGACCACGCTCGAGTCGACCCCGCCGGAGAACGCGACCACCACGCCGTCTCGCGACGCGAGGTCCTCGCGGGCGGCAGCCATCTTCTCCGCGACAGCAGACATAGCGACGACTACTGGGTCGACGGGGAAAACGGCTTCGTGTCCGGTGTGACGACCGCCTACCGAAGACACGAGATATTTACCGTCGCCTCGGAAAGGACCGGACGATGCCCTCCACCAGCCAACGTCTCGCCACGGCAGCGGTCGCACTCGCGGTCCTGCCGGGCGTCGCCGCCGCACAGCAACCGACCGGGCAGGTCACCCTGTCGCCGCTCGCGCAGTTCGCCGCGGCCGGCGGGTACAGCCTCCTCGTCGGCGCTCTCCTACTCGCTGCCGCGCCCGCCTGGACCAGAAACGCCGTCGAGGACATATTCGACGACCCCGGCGTCGTCGTCGCCGTCGGCACGCTCGGCTACCTCGCAATCATCGTCGGCCTCGTCCTGCTGGCGCTGACGCTCGTCGGTCTCGTCGTCACCATCCCCGGCCTGCTGGCGCTGTTCGTCGTCGCGCTGGTGGGGACGCCGCTGGGCGCGTACGCCGTCGGCCGGTGGCTCACCGGGGTCGGCGACGTCGACAACCGCTGGGCGGCGCTGGCGGTGGGTGCCGTCGTCGTCGGGGCGGTCAGCGCCGTCCCCGTCGTCGGGGACCTGCTGAACGCGCTGGTCGCCAGTCCCGGCATCGGTCTCCTCCTGTTGCGCGGGAAAGCCAGTCTGCTGGACTGACGGGGACACCCGAGAACGAGCGGAGCCTTCTTGCCGCCGACCCCCGGAGTTCGGATATGGACACGACACGTCGCCCCCGACGGCTTCGGACCGACGGGGTTCGCCCGCTGGTCCGAGAGACCGAGGTCTCGGCGTCGGACCTCATCGCGCCCGTCTTCGTCGACGCGACGACGGACGAACGGGTCCCCATCGAGACGATGCCGGGCCACGAACGCGTCCCGGTAGAGGAGAGCGTCGCCCGCGTCGAGGACGTCCTCGAAACCGGCGTCGAGGCGGTCATGGTCTTCGGTATCCCCGAGTCGAAAGACGACCGCGGAAGTCGGGCGTGGGCCAGCGACGGCGTGGTACAAGAGGCTGTGCGGCGCATCACCGACGAGACGGACGCCTACGTCATCACGGACGTCTGTCTCTGTGAGTACACCGAGCACGGCCACTGCGGGGTACTGGAGGAGACGGCCGAGTCGGACCCGGACCTCACCGTTCGCAACGACGAGACGCTGGGCCTGTTGGGGAACATCGCGGTCAGTCACGCACGCGCAGGCGCGGACATGGTCGCGCCGTCGGGCATGATGGACGGGATGGTCGGTGCCATCCGCGAGGCCTTAGACGAGGACGGCCACACCGACGTCCCGATCATGAGTTACGCGGCGAAGTTCGAGTCGTCGTTCTACGGGCCCTTCCGCGACGCCGCCGACGGCGCGCCGGCCTTCGGCGACCGGCGACACTACCAGATGGACCCCGCGAACGCACGCGAGGCGCGCCGGGAAGTCGAACTCGACGTCGAACAGGGCGCGGACGTGCTGATGATCAAACCCGCCCTGCCGTATCTGGACGTCGTCCGAGACGTCCGAGAGAGCTACGACCACCCGGTCGCCGCCTACAACGTCTCCGGCGAGTACGCGATGCTGCACGCCGCCGCGGAGAAGGGGTGGCTGAATCTGGAGGCCGTCGCCTACGAGTCGCTGCTCTCTATCAAGCGGGCCGGTGCCGACCTGATTCTCACCTACTTCGCAGAGGACGTGGCCGACCGACTCTGAGAGAAGGGCCTGCGACCGCCCACTTCGTTCGTCGGTCTCTCGCCAACCGTTCAGTAACGAGTGCCGACAGTAGACGCACGTCCAGAGAGTGCGATATCGGGAGCGCGCGCAAGCGAAACCGGCCGATTTCGACCCGTTCGGCCGGACTCGCGTTCGACATTCGTCCAAAATCACGGCAGACGGATACCGAGTTTCTTGACGGAGAACAACCTTATATCCATAATATCATACGGTAATCCGGACGTTCGTCTACCGAATACCCCAGAATATCGAGTTTCGTAAAGCAAATCCTTATGTAGTGCTGTTGCAAGAGGTTTCTCCGTGAACGAGTTGACAAAGACGGCGCTGAAGACGATAAAGTTGGACGTTCAAACGCAATAATCACAGCACGATACAAATCATGGTACTCGCACCACTGCAGACGTCACCGGAAACGCTCGAAACGTTGGTCACGGGAGTGAACCTCCTGTGGGTACTGGTGGTAACGTTCCTCATCTTCTTCATGCACGCCGGCTTCGCCATGCTCGAGGCGGGGCAGGTACGCTCGAAGAACGTAGCGAACCAACTGACGAAGAACCTCCTGACCTGGTCGGTCGGTGTGTCGGTGTTCTTCGTCATCGGTGCCGGCATCTCCTCGCTCGTCGGTGGCGGCGGCTTCTCGCCGGCCTTCGTCGCCGAGAACCCGAACGACTGGGTCGGTTGGTTGTTCGGCGCCGTTTTCGCGATGACGGCAGCGACCATCGTCTCGGGGGCGGTGGCCGGCCGCGCGAAACTCCGCGCGTACATCACCTACACGTTCCTGCTGGCCGCGGTCATCTACCCTGTCGTCACGGGTATCACGTGGGCGGGGTCGTACATTAGCTTCGGCGGCGCGACCTTCCACGACTTCGCGGGCGGCATGATCGTCCACGGCATGGGCGGCATCGCCGGCCTCACCGCCGCCTACGTCCTCGGCCCGCGCATGGGTCGCTACAACGAGGACGGCTCCGCGAACGTCATCCCCGGTCACTCGCTTACCTTCGCCGTGCTGGGGACGCTCATCCTCGCGTTCGGCTGGTACGGCTTCAACGTCGGCACCGCCGCGAGCGTCTTCGTCTTCACTGACGGCTCGCTCCAGCTCGGCGCGTTCTCCTACGTCGGTCGCGTCGCCATGACGACGACCATCGCGATGGCCGCCGGTGCCATCGGCGCCGCCGCCGTCGCGTGGGCCAAGACCGGCAAGGTCGACACGCTGTACGTCGCCAACGGCCTGCTCGCGGGCCTCGTCGGCATCACCGCGATTCCGGACACCACCAGCTGGTGGGGCGCCTTCCTCGTCGGCGGCCTCGCGGGTGCACAGCTCCCGCTCGTGTTCAACTTCATCGAGAAGCGCCTGAAGATAGACGACGTCTGTGCGGTGTTCCCGGTCCACGGGAGCGCCGGCGTGCTGGGGACGCTCATGTTCCCCTTCGTCGCGGCCGAGGCACCCGCGGGCGGTATCGTGAACGCGTTCATCGCGCAGGTCATCGGCGTGGTCGCTATCGCCGCGTGGACTATCGTCGCGACGGCCGCGGTGTGGGGCATCCTCAAGGCCATCGGACAGGCCCGCGTCACGCCCGAACACGAACAGGAAGGCCTCGACGTCAGCGAACACGGCGTCGAAACCTACCCCGAGTTCGGCTCCGGTGACAGCGTGGTCGCCGACGGTGGCATGGTGAGTGAGAACGTGCGTACTGACGGAGGTTCCAAAGATGACTGAAGACACTGACATCAAGATGGTTGTCGCAATGGTTCGGCCGGACAAACTCGGAGACGTCAAGCAGGCGCTCGCGGAAGTGGGCGCGCCCTCGCTGACAGTCACCAACGTCTCCGGACGCGGTTCACAGCCCGCAAAGAAGGGCCAGTGGCGCGGCGAGGAGTACGTCGTCGACCTCCACCAGAAGGTCAAGATAGAGACCGTCGTCGCGGACATCCCCGCCGACGACGTCGTCGAGGCCATCGCCGACGGTGCCCACACCGGCGAAAAGGGCGACGGCAAGATATTCGTCCTCCCGGTCGACGACGCCTATCAGGTCCGAACAGGCAAGACGGGCCCAGAGGCAGTCTGAGCGGCGCGCGATGGTCGACGACATCGACAGACAAGTCGTCAACGCCTTGCTCCGGGACGGTCGGGCGAGCGCCCGTGACGTCGCCGCCGAAACCGGCGTCGCTGCCACGACCGTCTCGCGACGGATGGACCAACTGGTCGAATCCGGCGTCATCGAGGAGTACACGGCCCAAATCGACTATCAGGAGCTTGGCTACGAGGTCACCGCCGTCTTCCAGTTGTCGGTCGACGGCAGCGGCCTCATGGCCGTGACCGAGCGCCTGCGCGACCTGAAGAACATGGTCGCGGTGTACGAGGTCACCGGTAGCCACGACATCGTCGCGGTCGGGAAGTTCCGCGATACGAACGACATGAACGCCCGCATCAAGGACCTGCTCACGGATCCGGACATCGAGAGCGCGGCCACCTCGGTCGTGTTGAACACCGTCCGCGAACACGAGCAGTTCCCGGTCGACGACGCCGACGCGTAGTCGGTCCACCGGGCACGCTTTTCCATCCGTTTGCTAAGGGCGCGGTTCAGAACGCGTTCGGCACCGCTCTGAGCGTCGTTCCGGCTACAGGAAAGAATTACCAACAGGTATAGTACTATATTTTTCAATATATATGGGTGGAGCATGCGTGAGTCGACGACACGTCGGGACGTTCTGCGGTCGGCCGCAGCGAGCGGCGCGCTCGCGGGACTGACTGGCTGTCTCGGGGGCGGCGGGGCACAGACGGAGACACCGGCCGAGAACACCGCGTTCGCGAGCTATCCGGTCGGTGAGGAGACGGTCACGTTCGGGGCCACTGTCCCGCAGTCGGGCCCGTTCGGGCCCGACGGCAAGGACCAGCGTCGCGGGTTCGAACTGGCGGTCGCGCACGTAAACGAGGGCGGTGGCTGGGTCGACGCGGACCTGTTCGGTGCGCTCGACGGCGATGGACTCCGCGGCCGAACCGTCGAGGCGGCCGTCGGCGACACGAAGTCGTCGCCGTCGACGGCGGCGACGGTCGGACAGGAACTCATCGACCGCGAAGGTGCGATAATGGTCGCCGGCGGCGGGTCTACCAACACCGCGAAGAAACTGCTCGACGTGTGCCAGCCCCGGGGCGTCGTCCACATGCTCGGGTTCGCTCCGGGCACGAACGTCACCGGCACCGACTGTCGCCGCTATGGCTTTCAGGAGATGTACAACGCGACGATGGCCGCCAACGCGCTGGCGCCGGTCCTGACAGCGCGGTTCGAGGGCCGCACCGACTTCTACCAACTGCACGCCAGTTCGGACTACGGGTACACGCAGGCCGACCAGTTCAGACAGCGGATGCAAGACGAAAACTGGAACGAGACGGGGACGACGGAGACCCGCGTCGGCACCGAGAACTACGAGTCCCAGTTGTCGGCGGCGGCCGACACCGACCCGGACGTGGTCGTGTTGAACTACCGCGGTATCGACGGCGCAAACGCCGTCCAGCAGGCCGAGCAGATACTCGGGACGGACGTCACGGTGGTAGTCCCCATCCTGAGTCGGAGTCTGGCGTCGTTCGCCGGGTCGGCTATCGAGGGCGTCCTCGGGACCATCGCGTGGGACCAGAGCATCGACACCCCGCTCTCGAACAGTCTCGCCGAGAGCTACCGCGCCGAGTACGGCTCGCTCCCGTCCGATCAGGCCCAGCTGGCGTACGGTCAGACCCTGCAGTACGCGGCGGCCGTCGAACGGGCCGGCACGTTCCGTCCGCCGGACGTGGTCAAGCAACTGGAAGGAGCCACCTACGCGATGGGGATGGGAAGCGAGACGATGCGTGCCTGCGACCATCAGGCCATCCGTCCGGTGCCCATCGTCGAGGGGCTGCCAGCCAGCGAACAGACCGAGACGCGGCGGTACGAGTTCGTCGACGTGACCCGGGACGCGGCCTACGGCTGTGAGGAGTACCCCGCGAGCAACTGCTACGACCTCGGCCCGTACGTCCCCGGCGAGGAGTGAGGTGGCATCCGTCGGGGGCGGTGCCAGCCTCGCCGTGCGGTGGCGTTAAGCCGGTCGCGCCGTTCGAAGGCGTATGGGCCTGCAAGTCGACGTGCGGAAACTCGACCTCTTCAACCAGATGGCCAAAGAGGGGTCGGGGACCGTCGCTGACAACCTCGGCCAACTGACTGGCCTGAACGCGTCGGTACACACGTCACAGATCAACTTCCTCGACATCGCGGACGTGAAAACGCACATCGGGACCGAGAAACGGGTCGGCATCTTCGTCGAACTGAACGAACCGCCCTACGGCTACGTCCTCTTCATGCTCGATCCGGCCGACAGCAAACGGCTGGCCGGGGCGATGATGGGCGGGATGGGCGACCCCAGCGAGGGCAGCGGCTTTTCCGACATGGAACAGTCGGCGATGCAGGAGATCGGCAACATCATGACCTCGGCGTTCATCGACGGGTGGGCGAACGTGCTGGATACGACCATCGACATGGGAACGCCGAACTTCGTGTTCGGCCCCGCGAGCGGCATCGTCGACAAGATGGGCGGGTGGCCCGAGTCCGAACTCGTCTTCGTCATCGACTCCCAGATAACCGTCGAGGACGGCGACCTCGGGATGACCGTCTACACGTTCCCGGAACTCGAATCGCTCGTCTCGCTCATCCAGAACATCGACCTCGATACGGACGTAGCCGCGGACACGAACGCGGGCGACGTCCTGTAGTCAGTCCACGAGATACTGCTCACCCCAGTCCTGTAAGGCCTCGATAGCCGGAGCCAGCGCCTCGCCGTCGTCGGTCAGCGAGTACTCGACACGGACCGGGCGGTCGTCGACGACAGTTCGGTCGACGACCGCTGCCGCTTCGAGGTCGGCGAGCGTCTCCGAGAGGACCTTGTTGGTGATAGCGCCGACGTCGTCGGCCAGTTCGCCGAACCCCAGCGGCCCCCGTGCGAGCAACCGGTGGACGACGACGGGATGCCACTTGTGACCCAACACGTCCACGGCACAGGTCAACCCACACCACGGGTCGTCGGCACACCACGACGCCGCACAGTCGGCGTCCGAACGTAGTTCGCTCATACCGTCACTACGCCGACCAGAGGCCAAAAGGGCGGTGGCGGGTTTCCACACGGTAACCCGGTTCCCTGCGGCGTACAGCCGTTTTAGGCCCCCTCGTAGCCACGGCACAGACGTGCACGTCGACATCGAGTACTGTGTCCCCTGTGGACTCCGTGATCACGCTATCGACCTCCAGACAGCCCTGCTCGACGAGTACGGCCGTGACCTCGACGGCGTCCGTCTGAGGCCGGACCACGGCGGTGTCTTCCGAGTAGCCGCCGACGGCGAGACGGTCTGGGACAAGGACGAGGAGGGCAGCATCGACGTCGACGCGATAGTCTCCCGCATCGGCGAGTGACAACGCCCAACTGGCCGGCCCACCCACGTCGCGGCGTGTCCCTCACCGACGTCGTCGAAGACTACCTGTTGGGGTGGGTGCTGCTCGCCGTCGCCGTCGGCGTCACCCTCCCGGAGGTGGCCGTCGTCACGCGGGCCGCCACGCCGATTCTCGCGGTGATGGTCGGGAGCGTCTCGCTGACGCTGTCGGCCGACCGCTTCCGGGCCATCGACCCACGACCGTTGACGGCGACGCTCCTCGCACACCTCGCGATGCCGATAGTGGCGTTCGGCCTCGCGCGAGCCTTCTCGCTCTCCCCGGCCCTGACGGTTGGGTTCGTCCTGCTGGGCGCGGTAACGCCGGAACTCGTGACGCCGACGATGACCGAACTGGCCGGCGGCAACACCGCGCTGTCGTCGGTCGTCCTCGTCGTCGCGGGCGTCGGGAGTACGGTCGTCGTCCCCGTCGCTACGGGCCTGTTCGCCGGCGGCGTCACCGTCGAGACGTGGCCCATCGTCGAGCAGTTGCTCGTCGCCGTCGTCGGGCCGATGGCGCTGGCTATCGCCGTTCGTGCGCGATACCCGGCGCGCGTCGCGGCACACGAGGGCGACTACCCGGCCGTCTCGGCGGTGATGGTCGTCCTCATTATCGGTGGCGTGACCGGGGCCAACGCGGCGCTCCTGCGGAGCGACTACGCGGCCGTCGCACTCGTCGGCGTGGGGGCGCTGGCACTCAACGGCGCTGGCTACGGTCTCGGGTGGCTCGCGACGACCGGCAGCGACCGCCCGGTCCGTATCGCCGGTGCACTGTCGGTGGGGATGCGTGACTTCGCCGTCGCGGCGGCGCTGGTCGTCACCGCGGGGTTCCCGCCGGACGCCGCGCTCCCGGCCGTCGTCTTCGGCGTCGTCGAGATGGCGACGAGCGCGGGGCTCGCGCGGTGGCTCTGAGTCACGAGCGACGGAACGCAAAACGAACCGACGGAGCGAAATGGACACGAGCAATGCTCCGTCGGGGTGCCGGAGTTCGGACCGGCGGCCGCACACCGTAGCTCACGAGGCCGTCGTACGGCCTCGCGCTACTCTATGAGTTCCGGTGCGGCGTCGTAGGCCACCTCCTGCGGTCGGGAATCCGCCGATTGTGCGTTGTCCTCGCGCTGTTCTGGCATGGTCAGTCGTCCGCCGATAGCGGCTCGCCGCTGGCGTCCGTCGGGGCCGGGCTCTCGCCGTCGTCGAAGGGATACCACGACTGCTTGCCGTCGGCGAGGCAGGGGTCGGTGTACCCCTCGACCTCCTCGGGTTCGGCGAGTTCGACGATGGTCTCGTGACCGGTGGCGTCGACCCACTCGCTGAAGGTCTGGCCCTCCGAGCGCAGCGCCGCGTACGCCTCCACGATGTTGGCTATCATGCCGGGCACCTCGTCGGCGGGCACGCGCTGGCGCACCCACTCGATGAACGTGGGGTCCTCGCCCATGCCGCCGCCGACGCCGACGTCCATCGCCTCGACCATCTCGCCGTCCTTCCGGGCGCGCATCCCCTGCAGGCCGATGTCGGCAGTCATCGCCTGCCCGCAGTCGGCCGTACAGCCCGAGAAGTGCATCTTGATGCGGTCCACGTCGTCGGGCACGTCAACGTTGTCGCCAAGCCATCGCAGGAGGCGGGCCATCCGCGCTTTCGTCTCCGTGAGCGCGAGCGAGCAGAACTCCGTCCCGGTACAGGCCATCGCGCCCTGCACGAACGGGTTCGGTTCCGGCGAGTACGTATCGAGGAGCGGTTCGTTCAGCAGGTTCGCGAGGTTCCCGTCTGGCACGTCCATGATGAGCGGGTTCTGCCGGCGGGTCAGTCGCACCTCCCCGGAGCCGTAGGCGTCGGCGAGGTCGGCCAGTTCGATGGCGTCTTCGGCGGGCATGCGTCCGACCGGGACCGAGAGGCCGACGTAGTTCTTGTCGTCTTTCTGGTCGTAGACGCCGACGTGGTCGTGGGCGCCGTACTCGGTCCGTTTGCCGGCGTTGTAGCTGTACTCGCCGCGGAAGTCCGTCCCGGCGGTCTCGAACTCGAAGTCGAGGCGGTCGTCCAGTTCCTCGCGGATGGCGTCGGTACCGAGTTCGTCGACGAAGAACCGAGCGCGGTTTTTCGAGCGGTTCTGTCGGTTCCCCTCGTCGTGGTAGAACTCGACGAACGCCCGGACCGTCTCGACGGCGTGTTCCGGACGGACGAACAGGTCCAGCGGACGCGCCTCGCGCGGTTCGCGGCCGCCGAGGCCGCCGCCGACGCGGACGTTGAACCCCTCGATCTCCGCCCCCTCGATTATCTTGTGGGCCGGTTCGAGGCCGATGTCGTTGATGGCGTCCTGCGCACACCCCTGCCGGCACCCCGACACCGAGATGTTGAACTTCCGCGGCATGTTCGCGAGGTCGTTGTCTCCGCGGATGGTCTCCTGAATCTCGTCTAAGATGGGGCGGGACTCGACGTACTCCTCGGCCTTGCCGGCGACCGGACAGCCCGAGATGTTGCGCATCGTGTCCCCGCCCGCGGAGCGAGAGGAGACGCCGACGGCTTCGAGTTTCTCCCATATCTCGGGGATGTCTTCGAGTTTCAGCCAGTGCAGTTGGATGGACTGCCGGGTCGTGAAGTCGACCCACCCGTTACCGAACTCGGGGTTCTCTGCGGGACCTCTCGCGTAGTCGCGGGCGACTTCGCCGATGGCCCGCAGCTGGTCGGGCTCTAAGATACCGCCGCAGTTGGTGAGTCGCATCATGAAGTACGACTCCTGCCCGCCGCGGTGGTGGAACACGCCCCAGAACTTGAACCGCGAGAACCACGCCTCGCGCTCGTCCTCGGGGATGGACTCCCAACCGTTCTCGGCAAACTCCTCTAGCTTTTCGCGGACCTCGTCGCCGTACAGTTCGCCTTTGACGTCCTCTTTTTTGTGCGCCATCGTCAGATCGCCTCAGTTACGGAGTATCGTATGTTTTTATCGTTCATTAGTATTCGAACGTACGCTAATTTACGATAGAAGCGTGTACATGGATGACTAAAACTCTAATCGTTGAATAAATCCAAAACCACGGGGTGCCACCGGACGCCCGTCCAGAATTAAGCCATCTGGGAGGTGTTTAATGGGTCTAAGGTCGAGGGCGGTCGAGACCCGAAAACCAGCAGACTGCGGCCCGGTTCCGTGAGCCTCGACCGCGACGTGGCTGTCACGTCGACCGTGACTCGGCGGCCCGCAGGCCGGCGCGGGTGTCGACGTCGCTGACGGCACGCGCCGGCGCGGGACCGGGCACGACCGTCATCGACAGGCGGTCGAGCATGTCTCTGAGCGCACCGGACCCGAGTCCGAGAGTCGTATCCGCGGCCTCGATGACGGCCCGCGTGTGGTACACGGCCGCCAGCGGTCGGAGGCGCCCGCCGATACGCGGAACGGCCCCGTCACCCTCGCTGGCCTCGAACAGCCGTTCGGCCAGCAGCGGTCGGACGAACGGCATGTCACAGGCCGTGACGAACGTCTCCCGCCCGCGGGCGACCCGACAGCCAGCGCGGACGCCAGCGACCGGACCGCCGTCGGGAACGGGGTCGACGGCGAGGCGGTAGTCGTGACCGGTCAGCGCGTCGTCGATGGCTGTGCGCTGTCCGCGACGGCAGTTGACCACCACCTCGTCGACGGCCGGTTCGATGCGGTCGACGACGCGGCGGACGAGCGGCGTCCCGTCGAGTTCGGCCGTCGCCTTGTCTTTGGGACCGAAGCGGGTGGAGTACCCACCCGCGAGGACGACGCCACTGCGCATCAGTCGTCCCCGGACGCCACCGTCTCCGTCGCGTTGGTGCTACCGACGAAGCCGGCCGTGTTGGCGACTTTCGCGATTTCGGGGCGGAACACCCACGCGGCCAGCAATACGATCGGGATCATCGTGACGGCGGCCACGGAGTAGCCCAGGTGGAGGTTCGCGAGCCACGGGGCCGAGTAAAACAGCGGATAGACGATGCCGCCGACGGTCCCGACACCACCGACGACGCCCGCGACGGCACCGGAACTGTTGGGGAACATCGCGGGCACCTGTGCGAAGATGGATCCCTCGGCGAACGCACACGCCGTCCCGACGAGAAAGCCCACGACGACCGCGTTCATGAGGACGCCCGAGAGGCCGGCGAGCGTCATGCCGAACATGGTCACGACGACGAGACACAGCGAGACGAACGTCCACTGTTCGCGGTAGCGGCCCTCGAAGAACGGCAGGATGTCCATCTCCTTGCGGGCCAGCACGTCGCTGACGTAGCCGCCGATGGGGCGGAGCAGGCCGGCCGCAATAGAGAACGTGGCGGCGAACGTACTCGCGATGACGAGGTTGTCCTGATTGAACGCTTCGCGGTAGTAGGTGGCGAGCCACCCGTTCATCGACAGTTCGAGACCGAAGGTCATGACGTAGGCGAGTGCGAGGACGACCGTCCCGTAGCGAGTGGCGGTGTGTATCCAGTCCTTGAAGCTCGCGTTGTCCTTGGTCGCCTGACGCTTCTCCTCGGTCTTTGCGGCCTCACCGAGCGTGTAGTACGCGACGGCGAGACCGATAGAGACGATGCCGGTATAGAAGAAGGCGGCCCGCCAGTTCGTCGAGAACAGCGGCCCGCTCCAGCCACTCCCGAACACGCGCGGGAGGATGAGCGCACCGCCCGCGGCCCCGGCGTTCCCGACGCCGGCGTAGATGCCCTCGGCGAGGCCGAGGTTCTCCTCTTCCCACCACTCGGCGACGTGCTGGATGCCGATGACGAACGTGATGCCCGCCGTCGCGACGATGATGCGCGTCACGAAAAACAGCGAGTACGTCTCGATGAACGCACTGGCCATCGAGAACACGCCGACGTACGCCAGCACGATGGCGAAAATCGTCGGGGCGCCGAACTTATCGGAGAGCCAGCCAGTCAGCATACGGCCAAACGGCGCCATCCAGATGGCCGAACTCGCGAGGATACCGATTTCGGCCGTCGTCAGCCCGAACTCCTCGGCCATCGGTCCCGTGAAGGGCGCGAAGGAAAACCAGATGAGAAAGGAGAAGTTGAACCCGATGGTCGCGAGCAACAGCGTCCGGTACTTCGTCATCTTGATCAGCCCCATAGGACCACCTCCGGCGGAGCGACCGGGTGTACACCATGTACATTCATTGACGACTGTTCGTCCATCGAATCGGTGTTATTCTGGATGTGTGGCCACATCATCACAGATTATCCGAATGTACCAGTACCTAATAACCGTAATCGTTGACGAGCGTGAATTTCGGTCGCCTCCGTTTGGACGGGTGGCCAATCTGCAATCGGATATTCTCACCTTAAGGACGTATTCCGTCCACCAGCCGCGGGGAAAATCTGACATCTGCGAAGAAAACCGCGACACCCGCTGAGAAGATGTGTCACCCGTCCGGATCACACGACAACCGGCCGCCGCGGGCGAACAGCGGCCACGTCTGGACTGTCCACCGATTCCGTGGTCGAAGCCGTGCCGGTGGCGCTGTCCCCTGTGAGACGACGACGGACGCGGTCGTCACGACTGCTGAGAGGACTCCGAGAAGAGCGCCCGCCGGGCTCAATCGTCCGCTTCGACGACCATGTCCGTCGCGTCGGACGCCTCGGGCGCGACGAGACGGACGGCACACTGCTTGAAGTGTGGTTCCTTCGACTGCGGGTCCCGTTCGGAGAGCGTCAGGCGGTTGGTCGCCGGGTGGTGGATGGGGAGCCACACCATCCCGCGCGGGACGCCTTCGTCTTCGTCGACGAGGACCGTCGCGGACCCGCGTCGGGAGGTCACCGTCAGGCGGTCGTCGACCACGCGGTCGGCGTGGGCCGCGACCGTCTCGGGGTGGAGACGGGCCACGAGGTCACCGGCGGCACCGCCGCGCGAGCGGACGCCCGTGTTGTACCCGTCGGCCTCGCGGGCGGTGGTCAGGGTCAGCGGGTAGTCGTCGTCGGTCGGTTCCGGCAGGTCGCCCTGCCGCCCGGTCGAGAACTGGGCGTTGCCACTCGCGGTGGGGAACGCCCACGACTCCGCGCCGCCCGCCTCGGTCTCGTAGTACCGGTAGCCGCCGGCGCTCTCCTCGTCGGGCGCGGGCCAGCGGACGGCGTGCGCCTCGTCTAAGCGGTCGTAGGTGATTCCCGAGCAGTCCGCGACGGTACCCTCGGTGAGCGCGGCGAATTCGTCGAAGACGTCGCTCGGGTCCGGCGAGGTAGCGTCGAAGAGGGCAGGGAACAGGCGCGAGCCGATAGTGGCGACGATATCGAGATCCTGTCGGACGCCGCTGGGGACCTCCGTCGCCGCCCTGACCCGCGAGATGGTCCGCTCCATGTTCGTCGTCGTCCCGTCGGACTCGCCCCACGTCGCCGCGGGCAACACCACGTCGGCCAGTCGAGTGGTCTCCGTGTGGAAGGCGTCCTGTGCGACGAGGAAGGTGTCTTCGAGCGTCTCGCGGGCGCTGTCGGCGTCGGGCATCCCCGCGACGGGGTTCGTGGCGACGGCCCAGACGGCCTCGGGTTCGGTTTCGAGCATCCCGACCGGCCCCGGGCCGGGGTCGTCGGGCAGCCGGTCGACCGGCACGTCCCACGCGTCGGCGACCAGTCGGCGGTGGTCCGGGTCGCCGAAGGCGCGCTGGCCGGGCCACGACCCCTTCGAGGAGCAGACCCGCGTCCCCATCGAGTTGGCCTGTCCGGTCAGCGAGAACGGACCGCCGCCGGGTCGGAGGTTGCCCGAGGCCAGCGCCAGGTCGACGAGCGCGCGGGCCGTCTCGGTGCCCTGGACGTGCTGGTTGATGCCCATGCCCCAGTACAGCAGGGCACGGCGGTCCATCGCGTCGGCCAGCAGGTCGACCTCGGCCATCTCGACGCCGGCTTCGTCGGCCGCCTCGGCGGCGGTCGGCAGCGCCGCCAGCAACTCGTCGAATCCGTCGGTCGCCTCGGCGACGAACGCCTCGTCGACGCGGTCGGTCTCGACCAGTCGCGCGAGGACGGCCCGCGCCAGCGCGAGGTCCTTGCCGGGGTCGGGTGCGACGTGGTGGTCGCTGTTCTCGGCCGTCTCCGAGCGGATGGGGTCGACGGTGAGGAGTTCGACGCCCTCGGCGTCGGCCGCCTGTCGAATCCAGCGGAACATCACGGGGTGGGCGACGGCGGGGTTGGCCCCCCAGACGACGTGTCGGTCGGCGTCCTCGATGTCGGCGTAGGTACATGGCGGGGCGTCGCTGCCGAAGGCCTGATAGTACGCCGTCACGGCGCTGGCCATACACAGCGTCGTGTTGGCGTCGTACAGCCGGGTGCCGAAGCCGCCGCGAGCGACCTTCCCCAGGGCGTAGGCGGCCTCGTTGGTCTGCTGGCCGCTCCCGAGGACGGCGACCGAATCGGGGTCGGTCTCGTGGGCCTCGCGCAGGCCCTCGACGGCGCGGGCGAGCGCCACGTCCCACGTCGTCTGGCGCAACTCGCCGTCGTCACGGACCATCGGCCGCGTGAGCCACTGGCCGTCGGGGTCGCGACTCTCCTGAATGCCGCGAGCACAGGCCAGTCCTTGATTGACCGGGTGGGCGGCGTCGCCGCGCACCGTGTCGATACCGTACCCGACGTCGGCGGCCCGGTGCATGTGCCCGCAGCCGACCGCACACCGCATACACGTCGTCGGGACCCAGTCGCTCATGCCACACCACGCCCCCGACAGGCGCACGACCGTCCGTCGAGCGCCGGATTATACGCACGTTCGGCAAACATATCTCTGCTTAGATGCATGGACACCCAACACAAAACGCTATCTCTTGACGAAGTTGTATCCGATGCGTGATTCGAACAGCATTCGTCCAGTAGTCACGACCCGAACGGCGTGACCCGTCAGGTTCTTTCTGACAGCGTTCGAACCCCGCGCCATGAACCACGAACAGTCGCGAGCGCTGTACGACCGCGCGCTGTCGGTCATGCCGGGTGGCGTCAACTCATCGGTCCGGGCCGTCCGCCCGTACCCCTTTTTCGTCCAGAAGGGCGACGGCGGCCACGTCGTCGACGCCGACGGCAACCGCTACATCGACTTCGTGATGGGCTACGGCCCACTGCTACTGGGCCACGACATGCCCGAACAGGTCCAGTCCGCGGTCCAGCAACGCGCCGCCGAGGGACCGATGTACGGCGCGCCCACCGAAGTCGAAGTCGAACTCGCGGAGTTCGTCACCCGCCACGTCCCCAGCGTCGAGATGGTTCGGTTCGTCAACTCCGGGACGGAGGCCACCGTCTCCGCCGTGCGACTCGCGCGTGGCTACACCGGCCGGGACAAGATCGTCGTGATGCAGAGCGGCTACCACGGCGCACAGGAGTCCACGCTCGTAGAGGGCGAGGGCGACCACACCGCCCCCTCCAGTCCGGGCATCCCCGAGAGCTTCGCCGAACACACGCTGACGGTGCCGTTCAACGACCCCGACGCCGCCCGCGACGTGTTCGACGAACACGGCGACGACATCGCCGCCGTCCTCACCGAACCCATCCTCGGGAACTACGGCATCGTCCACCCCGTCGACGGCTACCACGAGACCCTCCGGGGCCTCTGTAACGACCACGGCTCGCTGCTCATCTTCGACGAGGTCATCACCGGGTTCCGCGTCGGCGGCCTCCAGTGCGCGCAAGGGAAGTTCGACATCGAACCGGACATTACGACGTTCGGCAAAATCGTCGGCGGCGGGTTCCCCGTCGGGGCCATCGGCGGCAAGAGCGAGATCATCGAGCAGTTCACGCCCGCCGGCGACGTGTTCCAGTCCGGCACCTTCTCGGGCCACCCCGTGACGATGGCGGCGGGGCTTGAGACGTTGCGGTATGCGGCCGAACACGACGTATACGACCACGTGAACGGACTGGGCGAGCGGATTCGCTCGGGCCTGCAGGACATCCTCGAAGAGCAGGCCCCCGAGTACACCGTCGTCGGGACGGACTCGATGTTCAAGGTCGTCTTCACCCGCGACGGCCCAGATACCTTCGAAGGTCACTGTGAGGCGGGCTGTCAGCAGCGGCCCGAGTGCCCCCGTTACGACCACTGCCCGAAGGACGGCGGCGACGTGAAACAGGCCGAGACCGAGCGGTGGGAGCGACTCTTCTGGCCCGCGATGAAAGAGCGGGGCGTCTTCCTGACGGCGAACCAGTTCGAGTCACAGTTCATCTGTGATGCCCACACAGCGGAAGACGTAGACGATGCCCTCGAAGCCTACAAAGAGGCGATATGAAGTGAGCGACGACGACATCGCGCTCTCGGAGAAGCGGATGTACGGGGAGAAACGGCCGGAGACCCACGCCTACGTCGCGTCGGGCCTCGGAGTCACGCGCGTCGAGACGGCCGGCGGACAGGTCGGCCGGTTCAGTCTCGAAGAGCGCTGTACCGCCCGCGACGTCGCCGGGGCCAACGGCGAGGTGGCCGTCGCCACCGACGAGTCCGTGCTGGTCTCGACGGCCGACGGGTTCGCACCGACGGGGTTCGGGCCGGCGACGGCCGTCGGCTACGACGCCGATGGACTCCTCGCGGCGGGCGGCGGCCGGGTCGCACGGTACGCCGACGGCGCGTGGCGTGACCTCGGCGCCGTCGAGGATGTCCGGGCCATCGACGGGGGCCTGCTGGCGGCGGCCGACGGCGTCTACCGCCTACCGGACTGTGAGCGTCTCGGCCTCGCGGACGTGACGGACGTGGCACCGGGCTACGCCGCCACCGCCGACGGCCTCTACGCCCTCGACGACGGCGCGTGGGTCGAGGTGCGGTCGGGCCGCCACGGCGCAGTGGCGAGCGACGACACCCGTACACACGCCGCCGACGACGACGGCCTCTCCGAACTGGTCGACGGCGACTGGCGGGCGTGTGACCTCCCCGTGCGCGAACGGGTCGTCGACGTGACCTACGGCACGGACACCTACGCCATCACCGAGAACGGCACCTTCCTCGTGGACACCGACGACGAGGCCACGGCCGACGGCCGCGGCGGGTGGCGACAGCGCTCGCTGGGCGTCCCCGACGTCGTCGGCGTCGCCGTGGCCTGACCACCCGGCTTTCTGTCGGCGCGACAACCCGGGGTTCGGCCGGTGACACAGCCAGCAAGGGACAGCAGTCGACACAGCCGACCGGGTGGACTGAAAGGGGCGACGCGCTCGGCGAAGCACGCCGACGCAAGCACTGGACTGAGCGAGCGACGGAAGCGCATGGTTCGAAAGAGCGCCGCTCTTTCGTCATCTCGAAAATCTCTGATTTTCGGTGACAGCGAGGCGCGCGAGTCGAACGCGTCGGGGCTTTCCGGCGGTTGGTCCCGAATGCGCCAGTGCGTGCCGTACGCACACCTTCGAGCCCCGGAATCGAAAAGTGGTTTAGCCCGGCCGGCTACCCCTCGCACATGATTATCCCCGGGGCCGACACACAGGCGTTTGCCGCGGCGCTGGCCAACGCCACCGACGAGCGACTGGGGCGGGTCGAGTACGAACAGTTCGCCGACGGCGAGCACGTCGTCCGCCTGCCCGAGTCCGTCGCGGGCGAGCGCGCCGTCGTCGTCGCCTCCACCGTCGACAGCGACGCGCACGTGCAGGTGCTCCAGTTGCAGGACGCGGCCCGCGAAGCCGGGGCCAGCGAGGTGGTGACCGTCCTCCCGTACATGGGCTACGCGCGACAGGACGAAGCGTTCCGCCCGGGCGAACCCGTCTCCTCGCGGGCGATAGCGCGGGCCATCTCGACGGGCACCGACCGCGTGATCACGGTCAACCCCCACGAACCGTCGGTCTGTGACTTCTTCGACGTGCCGACGGCCCACGTCGACGCCGCGGGCCTCCTCGCGGACCCGCTTCCCGACGCGCTCGAAGGCCCGCTCTTTCTCTCGCCCGACGAGGGTGCCATCGACCTGGCCGTCACGGCCCGCGACGCCTACGGCGAGGGCGAGACGGACTACTTCGAGAAGGACCGCGACTACGACAGCGGCGACATCGAGATCACGCCCAGCGACGCCGACGTGGCGGGCCGCGACGTGGTACTCGTCGACGACATCATCGCGACGGGGTCGACGATGAGCGAGTCCGTCGAGGTGTTGATGAACCGAGACGCGAACCGCGTGTTCGTCACCTGCGTCCATCCGATGCTGGCGAGCAACGCCCTGACGAAGCTCTCTGCGGCCGGCGTCGAGGCCGTCTACGGCACCGACACGCTGGAGCGCGCGGTCAGCGAGGTCAGCGCCGCCCCCGTCGTCGCCGCGGAACTCTGAGTCACCACGCCGCGAGTCCGTCCCGGCCGTGTCGGACCGTGAGGATGCCCAGAAACGCCGCGACGCCGGTGAACGCCGACGCCGCGCCCAGATAGAACACCCACTCCATGCCGACGTTCGTCGTCAGCCACCCGCCCGCCAGCGGCGCGAGGACCGCCCCGGGCCGCCAGACCAAATCGCGGACGCCGAAACTGGAGGCGACGCCGCTGTCGCTCCCCTCGTCGGCGAACAGCGCCATGCTCGCGGGTTCGCGAATCGAGTCGGCCACCCCGAGGAGACCGTTCAGGGCCACGAGGGGGAGAAACGCCGGGGAGAGGTTCCCGAAGTAGGGGAACACCGACGGGAGGCCGAGCGCCGACCCGATGGCCGGCGTGAACGGGACGACGAGCGCCACCAGCCCGTAGCAGAGCCCGCCGACGAAGACGAACCGGGCGCGGCCGAAGCGGTCCGAGAGGCTGCCGGTGTAGGGTTGGGCGAGCATATTCGTGAACTTCTCGGCGGCGAGGACGACGGCGACGGCCGTCGCGCCGTGTATCGCCGCGTTGTACCCCAGCCCACCGCGAGCGGCCGCCACGCCGGCGAAGATGGGCACCCACGTCCGGACGAGCGTCACGGCGACGGCGTACTGGGCGCGGAAGCTCGTGATGGTGAGGATGCGGCGGTTCAGCGCGAGGTCGGTGAACGCGAACCCGTCGGTGGTCGTCTCGTCGGGGTCGACCCAGACGAGGACGCCGAGGAAGGCGAGGCCGCTGATGGCCATCAACAGGCCGAACACCGCGTCGAAGCCGAACGTATCGTAGAGGACGCCCGCCGACAGCGACCCACCGATGGCCGCCGCGAACCGCCACGAGTTGGACATCCCGATGGTGTTGCCCCGTTCGCTCTCGCGGGCGAGTTGCCCGACCAGCGCGAGCCCCAGCAGTCCCGCGACGGTGGCGGCGACGCCCTGCAACCCGCGGACGAAGACGAACCCCCAACTGGACCCGACCAGCGGGAACAGGCCGTAGACGGCGGTGGCGAGCGCCAACCCCGCCAGCAGAATCGTCCGCTTGTCGAACCGGTCGCCCAGATACGACACCGGGACGACGGTGCCAGCCTGTGCGAGCGTCAGCCCCGTGGCGAACATCCCGAGGACGAACCCCTGCGGGTCCAGCAGGTCGATGTACGTCGGCAAGAGCGTCAGCAGCGTCACGATACCGAAGGCGTTCGCGAAGCGGGTGAAAAAGAGCGCCTGCAGTTGCCGTCGTTGTGTCACTGCTCGGTAGCAGTCTGTTCCCCACGAAACACGTTACGGTCTGTCGAAGATATAGTCAGAGAGTCGTCGAAAGAAAGGGTAGAGAACGGTCGATCCGCTCAGTTCCCCGGCAGGTCGACGGCGCCGACCTGTTGCATGAGGCCGAGCATGTCCGGCTGGACCCAGCGTTCGGCTATCTGACCGCCCTCGAACCGGGTGAACACCATGTTCTCTATCTCGACGTCCTCTCCTGTCGGGTCGACGCCCATGAACTCGCCGGTGTGTTTCCCGCTGAGTGTCACTCGCATGGCGACGGTGTCTCCCTCGGCGACGATGTCCTCGACGGACGCCGAGAAGTCCTCGAAAGACTCCCGGATGCCGCGTATCTGTGCTTTCAGGTCCTCGCGGCCGGACACCTCGCCGAGCGGACTGTGGTCGACGACGTCCGGCGTGCAGATGTCGTCGATGAGGTCTACATTCCCCTCGGTCGCGACCTCTTCGGGGAACTGACGCGCGATTCGTTTCTCCTCGTCTAGTGGTGCTGTTGCTGCCATCGGTGTCTCCGTGCGCTCCGTTCGACGCGTCCCCCCGGACTGCGTGACTTCGTAGTGAGCGCTACGGGGAACTACGCCGTGCGAGACGGTAGCATTTGTTACCAGATGCTCCCGAGGGAGGCGACGAAGGGAAGACCGACCGTTTCAGTCGGACGCTTCCGCCGCCGCCGTGGCTCGCGGCTCCCTCAGTCGCCGCTCGCCTGTTCCGAGGCCTCCCGTTGGTCGGCCTCGCACGGCGCGATAGCTATCTCCATCTCGACGCCCTCGACGTCCCACGTCTTGCGGTGGCCGTCCTCGACCTCGCCGAACTCGTCGGCGCGGACCTCCTCCGCGATGAGCGCCTCGTGTTCGCGGACCAGCGAGTCGACGCGGTCATCGGCAATCGAGAGGTCCACGACGATGCGGGCCTCGATGTCCAGTTCGAGGTCCTTGCGCATCTCCTGTATCCGACGGATGACTTCTCGTGCATAGCCCTCGCTCTCGATGTCCTCGGTGAGCGTCGTATCGACGTAGACGACGCCGCCGCCGTCGAGGGCGGCGAACTCGGTGCCGGTGACGCCCTCGGGCGTCTCGCGGCGGAAGGTCACCATCTCGTCGGTCAACTCGACCGATTCGCCCAGCGTCTCCTCGACGCTCCCTTCGAGGGCATCGAGGGACGGTTCGTCGAGTCGGGCCTCGTTCATCGCGTTCATCACGCGGCCGGCGTCGTCCCCGAACGCCGGACCGAGTTCGCTCATGTCGGCCTCGGCGGAGTAGTGGAGTTCGCCCCACGCCTCGTCGGGGCCGACGACGTCGACCGCACGGGCGTTGAGGCGGTCGGCGACGATGGCCGCCTGTGCGCGCACCGCGTCGGCCACGGCGTCGCTGTCGGTGTCGTCAGACTCCGTCTGACTGTCCGCCGGACCCTGTCCGGCGACGTCGACGACGACGCGTGTGACCGGCCAGCGAAGTTTCCGCTCGGCCTGCTGGCGTGCGTTCGAGCCGGCCTCCTCGACTTCCCGGACGACCTCCATCTCGTCTTCGAGGGCAGGCTCGTGGAGGTCCTCGGTGGGTTCGGGCCAGTCGCACATGTGGACCGTCGGGTGGCCCGCGTCGCCGGTCAGCGAACTGTATATCTCCTCGGCGACGAACGGCGTGAACGGAGCGAACAGCGCGGCGACCTCCTCTAGGACGCGGTAGAGGGTGGCGTAGGCGGCCTGCTTCGAGTCGCTGTCTTCCTCCTCCCACATCCGCTCGCGGACGACCTGGATGTAGAACCGCGAGACGTCCTCGACGACGAAGTCCAGCAGTTCGTGGGCGGCCTTATCGTTCTCGAAGGCCTCCATGTGTTCGGTCATCGCCTGCTCGACGCTCTGGAGGCGCGAGAGGACCCACTCGTCGGCGAGTTCGAGGTCCTCGCGCACGGACTCGACGGTGGTCTCCTCGGGGTCGAAGTCGTCGGCCCGCATGTACGGCAGCGGGAACCGGGCGACGTTCCAGAGGATGTTGAGACGGCGCTGCATCTCCTGGGTCTCCTCCCACGAGAAGTTCATGTCCTCGCCCTGCGCGGTCACGGAGAGCAGGAACAGGCGCATCGGGTCGCGGCCGTGCTTCTCGATGACCTCGTGCGGGTCGACGAGGATACCCTTCGATTTGGACATCCCGCGGCCGTCGGGCATGTTGGCGTAGCCGTGCATCAGCACCTCCTTGTACGGTGATTTGCCGGTGGCGGCGGTGGACATCCCGAGTTGGGACCAGAACCACCCGCGGGTCTGGTCGTGGGCCTCCATGATGAGGTCGGCGGGCCACAGGCGCTCGAAGTCCTCCTCCTTCTCGGGGTAGTCGAGCGTCCCCCACGTCGCCACGGAGGAGTCCAGCCACACGTCGAAGACGTCGCCGACGCGGGTGTACGTGGTCCCGTCCTCCGTGATCGTGAGGTCGTCGACGGTGCCCTTGTGCAGGTCCACCGTCTCGGGGTCGATATCTTGGTCGACTCGCGCTGCGAGTTCCTCGCGGTCGCCGACGACGATGGCGTCGTCCATCGACCCGTCCCAGTCGTCAGGAAGCCAGATGGGGATTGGGATGCCCCAGTAGCGCTGGCGCGAGACGTTCCAGTCGGGGGCGTCCTCGACGAAGTCCCGGAAGCGATTGTCGCGGGCCCACTGCGGGTGCCATTCGCTGTCCTCGATGTTGTCGAGCAGTTCCTCTTTGATGTCGGTGACCGTGATGAACCACTGGTCGGTGACGATGCGGACGATGCCGGTGTCACAGCGCCAGCAGTGCCCCTCGTTGACGGTGTAGCCCGACTCGCTGGCCAGCAGGAGCCCCTTCGAATCGAGGTCGGCGACGACGTCGTCGTTGGCGTCCCGGACGAACGTGCCCGCGTACTTGCCCCCTTCTTCGGTGTAGACGCCGTCGCCGCCGACGGGACAGAAGATTTCGAGGCCGAGTTCGCGGCCGCGCTCGAAGTCCTCCTCACCGTGGCCGGGCGCGGAGTGGACCAGCCCGGTCTGGTCCTCGGCGTCGACGTACGCCGCGGTGTAGACCTGTCCCGACCCCTCGCCTTGGGCGTGGTCGGGTACTTCCTCGGCCAACGGGTGGTCGTACTGCCAGCCGACCATCTCCTCGCCGCTGACCTCTTCGACGACCTCGTAGTCCTCGTAGCGGCCCTTCGAGAGGACGTCCTCGACGCGCGGTTCTGCGACGTACAGCACCTCGCTCTCGCCGTCTTTCTCGGCGCGGACGCCCTGATAGGTGACCTCGCCGTCGACGGCGACGAACGTGTTGGCGGGGATGGTCCACGGGGTGGTCGTCCAGATGACGAGCGACCCCTCGCGGTCGGCCAAGGGGAACTTCACGTAGATAGACGGTTTGCCGACCTCTTCGCGTTCGACCTCGTTGTTGGCGATGGCGGTCTCACAGCGGGGACACTGGTTGATAGAGCGCTGGCCCTGCTCGACGAGTCCGCGCTCGTGGGCCTGCTGGAACCCCCACCACGCGGCCTCCATGTACTCCGGATTGACCGTCTTGTAGGGGTCGTCCCAGTCCATCCAGACGCCGAAGTCCTGAAAGTCCGTCTGGAGACCGTCGAGTTGCTCCTCGGCGAAGGCCTTGCACTCCTCGATGAAGTTCTCCTCGCCGAAGCGCTCGATGTCCTTCTTGTTCTCGAAGTCCAGTCGCTCCTCGACTTTCGTCTCGATGGGCAAGCCGTGCATGTCGTAGCCCGGCCGGTCGGTGACGTCGTATCCCTGCATCCGCAGATAGCGGATGTAGAGGTCTTTCAGCGTCTTGTTCCACGTCGTCCCCATGTGGGCGGCCCCGGAGGTGTAGGGCGGCCCGTCGACGAAGAAAAAGTCCTCCCCGTCGGCGCGGTGCTCGACCGTCTGCTCGTAGGCGTCGACGTCGTCCCAGTACTCGAAGACCCCCGATTCGACGCTCTCGGGGTCGTACTGGTCGTCGACCGCGGCGAACCGTTCCATATCGGTCACATTCGCCGCCGGCATTAAAGGGCAATCGGTTGTCTGCGTGGCCGAGCGGGGGCCTGCAGGTCAGCGCTCGCGCTTGAGTAACAGGCCGGCGGTCTGCCCGCTGTTCTCCGTGATGGGAGCGACGACCTCCCACCCCTCGGCACCGAGTTCGTTCAGTTCGTCGACGGGGACGCTGCTCCCGCCGAACACTCCAGTATCGACCTCGAACAGTCTGTACTCGTAGGAGGGCATTCGTTCGACAGCTGGGCCGGCGACGGTACCAGTCTTGTGGTCCCACCCGCCGTGCGAGATGAAAACACAATTAGTCTCCCCATCTCGTCCGGTGGACTAGAGACTATGGTACGTACGTGTGTCATCGGCTGCGGAAACATGGGCAGTGCTCTCGTGAGGGGGCTCTACGCGTCGGGCAACCACTCGGTCGTCGCCTGCGACCTCGACCCGGACGCGCTGGCCGCCGTCGCCGACTACTGCGAGGAGACGACCGACGACGTGGGTCGAGCGGCCGACGCCGAGGTCGTCTTCCTCGCGGTCAAACCGGACATCGTGGAAGCGGTGCTTGACGAACTGGACCTCTCGGCCGACCAGACGCTCGTCTCCATCGCGGCCGGCGTCCCGACGGAGTTCGTCGAAGCCCGGACGGACGCGCGGGTCGTACGCATCATGCCGAACCTCGCCGCCGAGACGCGGGACATGGCGGCCGCGGCGACCGGCGACGTCACCGACGAGGTCCGCGAACTGCTCGACGACGTCGGCGAGTTCGCCGAAATCGAGGAGGGCCAGATGGACATCGCCACCGCGGTCAACGGGAGCGGCCCAGCCTTCGTCTTCTACTTCATCGAGGCCATGACCGAGGCCGGCGTCGCCGGCGGCCTGGACCACGAGGAGGCGCAGGTGCTGGCCGCCCAGACGTTCAAGGGCGCCGCCGAGACGGTCCTGCAGGACGACCGCACCGCCGACGAACTCGTCGACGCGGTCTGCTCGCCCAACGGGACGACCATCGAGGGCATGGAGGTGCTCTGGGACAGCGAGGCCGACGCGGCGCTCGCCGACGCCGTCGCGGCCGCAGAACAGCGCTCGGAAGAACTGGCGGCCGCATTCGAGGATGACTGAGCGCGTCGACGCCGCCTCGCTCTCTCGCGCCCGCGAACAGGCCGCCGAGGCCGAGCGCGTCATCGTCAAGGCCGGCACGAACTCGCTGACCGACGCGGAGTCGAACTTAGACGACGAGAAACTCGACAAACTCGTCGACGACATCGAGTCGCTGCTCTCGCGGGGCAAGGAGGTCATGCTGGTTTCCTCCGGTGCCGTCGGCGCCGGCATCGGCCGGATTGACCACGACACCGAGACCGTCGAGAAGTCACAGGCGCTCTCGACGGTGGGCCAGAGTCACCTGATGCACCGCTATACGGAGAGTTTCGCCCGGTACGACCGCAAGGTCGCCCAGATACTCATCACGGAACACGACCTCGACAACCCCGAGCGGTTCACCAACTTCCGCAACACCGTCGAGACGCTGCTGGACTGGGGCATCGTCCCCATCATCAACGAGAACGACGCCGTCGCGACCGAGGAACTCCAGATCGGCGACAACGACATGATCTCGGCCTCTATCGCCATCGGCGTCGGCGTCGACTTGCTGGTGACCCTGACCGACGTCGGCGGCGTCTACACCGGCAACCCGAAGGAAGACCCAGACGCCGAGCACATCCCGGTCGTCGGCGAGAACTACGGCGAGGTCGAAGACGTCGTCACGGAGAGTTCGACGGGCGGTTTCGGCGGCATCCAGACGAAGGTCAGCGGCGCGCGGGACGTCAGCGAACACGGCATCCCGGCCATCATCGCGAAGTCGACGGAACCGGACGTCCTGCGAAAGGTCGCCGAGGCGGAATCGGTGGGCACAATATTCGTCCCCATCAACGGTGAGACAGATGACTGAGACGACCGAGCAACAGGTGACCGCTGCACAGTCCGCGGCCCTGCGGTTGGCCAACGTCGACGCCGCCGAGCGCGACGCCGCGCTCGCGGCCATCGCCGACGCCATCCGCGACAACAGCGACGCCATCCTCGCGGCCAACGAGGAGGACGTCGCGGCGGCCGAGGAGATGCTCGCGGAGGGCGAGTACACACAGGCGCTCGTCGACCGACTCAAACTCGACGCGGGCAAGCTAGAGAGCATCGCCGAGATGGTCGAGTCCGTCGCCGAGCAGGATGACCCGCTGGGGGAGACGCTGGCGGCCCGCGAACTCGACGAGGACCTCGAACTGTACAAGGTCGCGGTCCCCATCGGCGTCGTCGGGACCATCTTCGAGTCCCGCCCCGACGCGCTGGTCCAGATAGCCGCGCTCGCGCTGAAGTCCGGTAACGCCGTCATCCTGAAAGGTGGCAGCGAGGCCAGCGAGTCCAACCGCGTCCTCTACGAGACCATCGTCGAGGCGACGGCGGACCTCCCCGTCGGCTGGGCGACGCTCATCGAGGCCCACGAGGAGGTCGACGCACTGCTGGAGATGGACGACGAGGTCGACCTCGTCATGCCGCGTGGCTCCTCGGAGTTCGTCTCCTACATCCAGGACAACACCCAGATTCCCGTGCTGGGCCACACCGAGGGCGTCTGTCACGTCTACGTCGACGAGGCCGCCGACCTCGAGATGGCCGCGGACGTCGCCTTCGACGCGAAGGTGCAGTACCCGGCGGTGTGTAACGCCGTCGAGACCCTCCTCGTGAACGACGCCGTGGCCGACGACTTCCTCCCCGAGATGGTCGCGCGCTACCGCGAGGCCGGCGTGACCCTGCGCGGCGACGCGGCCACCCGCGACATCGTCGACGTCGACCCCGCGACCGACGACGACTGGGAGACGGAGTACGGCGACCTCGAACTGTCCATCAAGGTCGTCGACGACGTCTACGAGGCCATCGACCACGCAAACACCTTCGGCTCGAAACACACCGAGTCGATCCTCACCGAGGACGCCGACACCGCCGAGACGTTCATGACCGGCATCGACGCCGCCAGCGTCTTCCACAACGCCTCGACCCGCTTTGCCGACGGCTACCGCTACGGTCTCGGCGCCGAAGTGGGCATCTCGACGGGCAAGATTCACGCCCGCGGCCCCGTGGGGCTGGAGGGCCTGACGACCTACAAGTACTATCTGGAGGGCGACGGGCAGTTGGTCGCTAGCTACGCCGGCGACGACGCCCTGCCGTTCACCCACCGGGAGTTCGACGGCGAGTGGCGTCCCGGGCACCTCGCCGACGAGTAGCGTGCCACAGCCGAACTGAACCGCGCCGGCCCAGCAGTCGTCGTCAGTAGCCCAACCTTGATGGCAAAACCACTCGACTACCCAGCTATGGACGACTGCATCTTCTGCCAGATAGTCGCTGGCGACATCCCGAGCCGAACCGTCTACGAGGACGACACGGTGCTGGCGTTCTTGGACGCGAATCCGCTCGCACGGGGCCACACGCTCGTCATCCCGAAGGCCCACCACGAGACGATGGCGGACCTGCCCGAGGACGTCGGCGGCGACGTGTTCGCGGCTCTCCACGAACTCACGCCCGCCGTGGAGGCGGCCGTCGACGCCCCCGCGAGTACCGTCGCGTTCAACAACGGCGAGGAGGCCGGCCAAGAGGTCCCGCACGTCCACGGCCACATCGTCCCGCGGTTCTCCGACGACGGCGGCCGGCCGATTCACGCCATCTTCGGCGACCGGCCGGACCTCCCCGAGGCGGAGCTGGACGACATCGCGGCGGCGATCGGCGACAGCGTCTGAGTTAGCGGACGGTCAGCGCCTCGTCGGCGGTGACGACGGTCGAGCGGTAGCGGTCGAGACGGTCCTGTGAGACGTAGCCGTCCGCGCCGACGAACGGGCGGTCGGTGTCCGAGACCTCGAACCCGTGGACCCCGGCGCTGACGACGACGCTGCCTCCGTTCTCGACGCGAGCGAGGTGGAGATAGACGACACTCGGGTTCGACTCGTCGAGGATGCCCGCGTGGGTTTCCATCGTGACCGGGTCCCCGAGCAGCGACGCCGCTTCGGTGCCGAGTCGCGTCGGCCCGCGTGCCCACTCGACGCCGCCGTCCCCGACGCCGGCCGAGAGGAGAAACGACTCCGCCTGGTCGTTCGTCAGCAGGTCCGAGAGGGAGAGTCCGGCGAGCGTGTTGATCGACTGGCCGGCGACGCTGGCCACCGGCGTACTGAGGACGCCGAGGCTGAGTGGCGCGGTGTCTATCTCGGCCGCGTCCTGCTTTTCGGCCGTCGCCGAGCGCGCGTGCGTGACCTCGGTCCCGGCGTTCTCGAACAGGTCGGCCGAGAACCCGAAATCGCCGGGGAGATGGAGCACCTCGGTCGGCGAGAACGTCGTTCCCGGGAAGAAGAACGAACTCGGGAACGACACCGGGAGTCCGGCGCTCGTCGCGGGGTGTGCGTTCGTCTCCATCGGCAGGAGCGCGGCGTCGGGGAAAAGCGCCGAGTCCGGCCAGAACACCGAGTCCGGCCAGAAGAGCGAATCGGGAGCGAACACGGCGTCGGGATAGAACGCCGAGTCGGGGAACGGCCCCTCGTCGGCGCCGCCGAGGGTGCCCGGACCGGTCGGGAAGAACAGAACCGTGCCGCTGGGCGAGAGGTTGGCCCCCGAGTCGACGACGGTAAACGGGTCGGGGACCGACGAAACCGGTTCCGAAGGGAAGAAAAGCGCCAGCGATTGCGGGTTCAGCAGCGACTCCGAGAGGGTAAACGAGTCCGGGAAGAACGTCGAGTCGAGGAACAGGTCGCCGAGCGACGCGGCGAGTATCGGCCGATCGGCGGAGAAGACGGCCTCGGGAAAGAACGTCGAGTCGGGGAACAGCGTCTCACCGGGAATATACGCGAACGGGACGCCGCGTTCCCGGTCGGAGAAGACGACGACGCCGGCGTCGTCGATGGGGCGTTCGGGGGCGACCGCACCGAGTTGATCCGCGTCGGTCCCGAGGAACGTCTGCAGTCGGCCGGGGTCGGTCACCGAGACGCCCGTATCGAAGAACACGTCCGCCGGCGCGGCGACGTACGTCGCGTCGAGTTCCGTCCCTGCCTCGAACGAGCGACCCGCGGTCCCGACGGCCCCGCTGTCGACGCCGGGGCCCGGGAAGACGGCCACGGTCGAGCGTGCGTCGTCGTCGGGCAGTATCCAGTTCTTGTTCGGGAACCACTCGGCGTCGACGTCGAACACCGAGTTCGGGAAGAACGCCGAGTCGGGGACCGAGAAGCCGGTGTCGGTGGGGACGAACGGTCCCTCCGAGAGCGCCGAACGATGGGCGACCGCGAGGGCCTCGTTCGCGTCGAGTACGGCCCCGGACAGCGCCGCCCCCGGTGCGAACAGGACCACACCGCGCGGGTCGACGACGCCGTCCCGGAGAAACGGGAGGGTCCCCCCGACGGTGTCGAACGCCGTCGCGGGACCGACGAACAGTCGGTCTGTCGTCCCGTCGAAGGGGACAGCCCCGCCGGAGAACCGCAGCAGGAGCGGCCCCGATTCCGAGTCCCCCCACGACATCTCGCCGTCGGTCTGTGCGTACACCGAGACGAAACGCTCGATGGTCGCGGTGACGTCCCGCCCGTTGACGGTTCGTTCGACCGTTCGTCGCCGGGACTGCTCGACGATAGAGGCGAACCCGAGCGACGACTGTGCCGCCGGTGGCAACACGACAGCGTCTGCGGTGAACTCGTTGTCTGTGGCGTACTCACACCCGGCGAGCGCTCCAGTCGCGGCTGTCAGCCCCATCGTGCGGAGCAACTCACGCCGGTGCCACAGCGTACGGCCACCCTTTCGTGTCATCCAGCCACCTTAGTGGAACGTACGTAACGCTCGGCGGCGGCATAACTATTCTCATCACTCGAAGCGCTGAATTTCGAGATGATTCATCTAGAACTTTTTATTTCAATACGCGGTAGGATTGTCGTATGGGGTGTACGACGCTCGCACTCACAGGGGTGACCGGGGGTGCCGGGACGACGAGGACGACAGTCGAGATCGCGGCGACACTGGCCCGCGCGGGCCGGTCCGTCGCCGTTCTAGACGCCGCGTTCGCCACGCAGGGACTGGCGACACACGTCGGGGGACGACTCACCGACGACGTGACCGGCGTCGTGACGGGTGAGGCAGCGCTCGACGACGCGCTGTACGACGCCGGATTCGACGTGCCGGGCCGGGTCGAGATTTGCCCGGCCCACGCGCCGTTCGAGCGCCTCGCCCGCGCGAAGACGCCCGAGAGCGCGCGGGCTTTCGAGACGACCGTCGCGGACGCCGCCGGTCGTTTCGACCACGTCATACTCGACGTTCCACCCGTCGCGGCGAACCAGTCCATCGCGGCGCTCACCACCGCACAGCGTCGTGCACTCGTCGTCCCGGCGACCCAGCGCGGCCGGGACCTCCTCCCGCGACAGCAGGGTCGGTGTCGTGACCTCGACGCGATGGCGGACGCCGTCGTCGCCACGCGAACGGACGTCGACGGGGCACTGTCCATCGAGGCCGCCGACCACGAGATCCCCGCTGCCGGCCCGAACGCGTCGGTTCCGACGGCACTGGACCCGGAGTCGGACCTCGCACCGGCCGTGGCCGACGCGGTCGAGGCACTGCTGGACGTGGACCTCGCGCTTGAGTT
The DNA here is from genome assembly GCF_031624555.1 of Haloarcula sp. S1AR25-4. Classification (NCBI taxonomy): domain Archaea; kingdom Methanobacteriati; phylum Methanobacteriota; class Halobacteria; order Halobacteriales; family Haloarculaceae; genus Haloarcula; species Haloarcula sp. S1AR25-4. Next base: position 147,570 of record NZ_JAMQOR010000003.1, read on the forward strand.
CCCCGAGGGGAGTCTGTTCGACCGCGTCGGCCGTTAGAGATCCGGCAGCGGAACGACCACGACCGGGCGGTTCACGCGGGCCAGCAGGTTCGTGACGGTCGACCCGACGCCGCCGGCGCCCTCGGTGCCGCGGTTCACTCCGAGAACGACCACGTCGGGGCCGTGGTCGTCGACGGCCGCCAGCAGTTCCGCGACCGGGTCGCCGTCTCTGGTCTCCGTCGTCGGCATCACGGCCGCGAGGCGCGACCGGGCCACGTTGGCGGCGTCGCCGGCGTCCCGTGACGGCGCGTCGGGTTCCCTGACGCCGACCACGACGACGCTGTCCTCGTTGGGGTCGAGACGGTCCTGTAGGTAGTCCGCGGCCGCCGCGGTGACGTGTACCGACGACGCGCCGACGAGATACTCGGTCATACTTCGGGGTGGGCGCTCGGGTGGCTTCGGCGTTTCGGCGGGGCGCTTCCCGTTGGTCGGCCCCGTGCCACTGTTCCGCGGGTCGCTTCGCTCCCCGTATCGCATCGAGAGGCTTCGCTGTCCGAGGGACCGACGGCTGTCGGTCCCTCGCTACCCGACGAACTTACATACGCCCCCGCCTGTACCGGAGAGCGTGCGCGTCGAGAACAGTTTCATCGGGGTCGACGGCGTCGGCGAGCAGACAGAGCGGTCCATCTGGGAGCAGGGAATCACCCACTGGGACGAGTTCGAACCCGGTGTCGTCGGCGGCAAGCGCGGCGACCGCATCCAGCGGTTCATCGAGGAGGGACGCGACCACCTCGACGCGGCCGACGTGGCGTACTTCGACCAGCAGTTCCCGAACAGCGAGCAGTGGCGCCTCTACGAGACGTTCCGGGACCGCGCGTGTTTCTTCGACATCGAGACGACCGGCCTCGACCAGCAACGAAACCGGGTGACGACGGTCAGCCTCCATCAGGACGGCGAGACGGAGACGCTCGTGGCCGGCGACGACCTGACCGCCGGGAACCTCCGGGCGGCCTTCGCCGACGCCGACCTGCTGGTGACGTTCAACGGCAAGCGCTTCGACGTGCCCTTCCTCGAAGCGAACTTCGACGTCGACCTCCAGCGCCCGCATCTCGATCTGCTGTACACCTGCAAGAAAATCGGCCTCTCGGGCGGGCTGAAGCAGGTCGAGCAGGACATCGGCATCGAGCGCGACCGACCCGACATCTCCGGGCGCGACGCGGTCCGCCTCTGGCGGGAACACGAGAGCGGCCGCGACGGGGCCCTAGAGACGCTGGTGTCGTACAACCGCGAGGACACCGTCAACCTGCGCACCCTGGCCGACGAGGTGACCGGGAGCCTCCACGACGACGTGTTCGTCCGCTGACTCAGAACCGGGTCGGGTCGGCCTCCGGCGCGGTGTCGGCGGGCCGCAGCAGGTGGGCCCGACCGGCGAGAAAGCCAAGCAACAGGCCGGTGAAGTGGGCGACCAGCGCGACGCCGGGATTGGCCGTCAGCAGGGTTATCGCCGCCGCGAGGACGCCGCCCAGCGCCAGTTGCGCGCGAGCGGGGAGTTCGAACCCGCCGACGACCGTCTCGGTGAAGCGGTTGGCCGCAAGCAGGTAGCCAAAGAGGCCGAAGATGGCGCCGCTGGCCCCGAGGACGCTGACGCTCGCCGGGACGCCCGGAATCAGGGGGCCGACGGTCCCGACGAAAGCGACCTGTGCGACCCCGGAGAGGGCGCCGACGGCGACGAAAAAGCCGTGAAAGCGCGCGCTGGTCGTCGTCCGTTCGAGCAGGAGGCCCGCGAGGGCGAGCGCTGCGGCGTTGGCAAGCAAGTGGGAGGGGCCGGCGTGGGCGTAGACGCTCGTGACCAGCGTCCACGGCTGGTCGAGCAAGGGATTCGACAGCGCGAAGATGTGGCGCTGGCGTGCGACGAGTCCGACGACCTGCTGGAGGGCGAACACGGCGACGATGAGGAGCAGCGTCACGAGCGTCGGACTCTCGGCGGGACGGCGCATAGGGTAGTGTTGTCGAGCAGCGCACAAGAAAGGTCCGGGTGCCACGGTCGTCGGAGTCCAGAACGCATACGTGACCGCGTGCCGTTCCATCGCACATGTCCGACATCAGCGAATCGCTCGCCGACGCCTTCGGCGAGGAGACCGACGCAGACACCGCACAGACCGCCGCCGAGAACGTCGCCGCCTTCGCCGAGCAGTACGACGAGGCCCTCACGGCCGACGCCGTCAGAGAGACGTTCGAGGAGGCCCCCTACGACGACTTCGAGCGCCGATTCAACTGGCTCGTCGGCGAACTCGCCGCCGCGAACGACGACTGCACCGACACCCGGGAGTTCCGCATCGACGGATTCGGCGACCTCGCCGCGGACCCCGAAATCGGCGCGTAAGGGATGGACGGCGGGACGTACACGCTCGTCCTCGAACGCGACAGCGACGGCCCCCTCGCGGTTGGCGCGCTCGGCGACCTATCGCTCCCCGCGGGGTGGTACGCCTACACCGGGAGCGCGCTCGGGGCCGGCGGGTTCTCGCGGGTCGACCGCCACCGGGCCGTCGCCAGCGGCGACAACGACGCCCGCCACTGGCACGTCGACTACCTGCTGGGCGACGACGCCACCCGCGTCGACACCGTCGTCACGACCCGCGCGGCCGTCGAGTGTGCCGTGGCCGAGCGCTTACAGGACCACAGAGCGACCGAGTCGGTGCCCGACTTCGGCTGTTCGGACTGTGGCTGTCGCTCGCATCTGGTGTGCAGCGACAGGCGGGACGCGCTCCTGACGGCCGTCGAGACGGCCCACGCCGCGGTCGACGACTGACTACCCGACGACCTCGTATCCGGCGTCCGCGACGGCCGACGAGAGCGCGTCGTCGTCGACGGCGCCGCTGGTCTCCACGACGAGAGCGTCCGCGTCGTGGTCCGCCGTAGCCGCTTCGACGCCGGCGACGCCGAGGGCGGCGGCCTCGACCGACTCCTCGCACCCTGTACAGGACATGCCACTCACCGAGAGCGTTCGTTGCTCCATAGCCGCCGGTAACGACTGCGGGGGGAAAACGGCTTGGCCCCAGCGCGTCGCACCGGGGCCGCCGAACGAGTGCCGGACTCAGCAGTCCTGTGGCTCGACGTGTGTCGTCGGCGACTCGCCGTCGGGGACGGCGAAGAACAGCGCGTAGGCGACCGCTCGTTGCGTGTCGCTCGGGTTCCTCGCGACTTCTTCGTGGCCGCCGGGGTCGACGAACGCCTCACCGGCCGCGTAGGTGTGGGTGGTGCAGGTGTGGGAAAAGACGACCTCGAGTTCGCCTTCGACGAGGGTGACGACGACCGGACCCGGATGGGTGTGCCACCCGGTCGTCCCGCCCGGCTCCAGCGTCACCCGAGCGAGGACGATGGTGGAGGCGTCACGGACGAACGCGGCTTCGTCGCCGCCCTGTTCGAAGGTGACGCCGAGCGCCATCCCCACGTCGTCGGTGAAGCCCGCATGCGGGGCGAGAACCTCGATGCTCAGGCCTTCTGGCTGGTCGACCTGTCCGCCGCCGGTCTGGCCGTCGTCTGTCTGTCCGTCGTCGGCCTGCGCGGCGGCGACGCCGCTCGAGGAGAGCGCGAGCGCGCCGGCACCGAGTTTCGCGGAGTCCGAGAGGAAGTCGCGCCGCAGGAACGGGAGCGCAGCGAAGTGGCCCGCGTCGGTGTCCCGGTCGCGTGACTCGTCGGGGGCAAGAGCACCGGTGTCGCCGTGTGTCAGTGGTTCGTCGTCTCGTGTCATGGCATTCTCCGGGGCGAAACCGCCCGAATAGAGCGGCGTCACGACCGAACGTAGTTATACGGTCACAGACATATTTGCGCTCGTAGTTGCATCGAGATACCGTGTGACAAGGGAACGTGACCGTCGCTAAGACGACGTTACCGGGGCCGCTGTGACTCGCGCGACGTCCGGCCCGAATCTGGCGTACGTGCCCGGTTCCGCCTCAAGAGATATGTATTGCAGGCTTGTTGGGCCGGGCTTTCCGCGCTAGTTCGTCGTCGCCGTCGGCCCGCCGTACCGTCACGTCGGCCCCGAACTCGTCCTCGAACAGCCACGCGGCCTGCGAGAGCACTTCGAGTTCCCGGTCGCCGTCGACGACGGGTTCGAGGCCGGCGCCCTGTTCGGCGAGGTCGGCGGCGTAGTCGGCGGCGGCGTCGCCGTGGGCCTGTATCGACGCCTCGCCCATGATTTCGCCGACGACTGCGTCGCCGGGGTCGGCGTCCTGTGCGATACTGTAGGCCCGGTACTTCCAGTCCTCGGCGACCACCACCTCGATTTCGTTCGGGTCCGCGATGTCGACGACGTCGGTGATGTCGCGCACGTCGTCGAGCGTCGTCCGGACGAGTTGGCGCTCGATGCGGAACTCCGCGACGTCCCGTAGCGATTCGGGCCACGGCGACTCGACGACGAGGCCCTCCTCGTCCAGCAGGTGCCACAGTTCCTCGGCGAGGTACGGCGCGATTGGCGCGACCAGTTTCGTCAGCACCCGCAGGCCGCGACTGTAGGCGAAGCGGTAGGGCGTGTCGTAGCCCGCGTATCGGCGGAGCAGGCGGGCGAACCGCTGGAGTTCGCCGACGACGCGGTGGAACCGGAAGCGGTCGTACTCCTCGGTGACGGCGGCGATAGTCCGGTCTATCTCGCGTTCGAGATAGGCGTCGTGGGGCGCGCTCTCGGTTCGGGTCTCGCGGCCCTCCACGTAGTCGCTGACCATCCCGTAGAGGGTCTGCTGGAACTCGTAGGCCGTCGAGACGTCCTTGACCGTCCACTCGAAGTCCTGTTCGGGGTGGGCCGCCGAGAGGACGAACAACCGAGTGGTCTCGGCGCCGTACTCGTGGGGCGCGACGGCGTTGCCCTTCGACTTGGACATCTTCTCGCCGCTGTGGAGGACCGTCCCCTGATTGATGAGTCGGTCGACCGGTTCCCGGCGGTTCAACAGGCCCAGATCCGCGAGCGCCCGCGTGAAAAAGCGGATGTACAGCAGGTGGAGGACGGCGTGTTCCTCGCCGCCGACGTAGACGTCGACCGGGAGCCACTCGTCCGCGGTCTGCTGGTCGAAGGGGGCGTCCGCTTGGCTCGCGGTTTCACCGCTCGCCTCGCTATGCGGCGAGAGATAGCGCAGGAAGTACCACGAGGAGTCGACGAACGTGTCCATCGTGTCCGTCTCGCGCACGGCGTCCCGGCCGCAGTCGGGGCACTCGGTCCGTTTCCACTCCTCGGCGGCGTCCAGCGGATTGCCCGTGGTCTGGACGTACTCGGGCAGTTCGACGGGCAGGTCCCCGTCGGGGACCGGCACCCGGCCGCAGTCGTCGCAGTGGACCATCGGAATCGGCGTCCCCCAGTAGCGCTGGCGGGAGATGAGCCAGTCCCGCAGGCGGTAGGTCGTCGCCTCCGCGGCGGCGTCGTGTTCGAGTAGGCGGTCGCGAGCGGCCGTACTCGCGAGGCCGTCGTACTCGCCGCTGTCGGTGAGCATCCCGTCGTCGGTGTAGGGCTCCTCGGGTAGGTTCGTACCGGTTCCGTCGACGGGTTCGACCACCTGCTCGACCGGCAGGTCGTGCTCGCTGGCGAAGGCGTGGTCTCGGTCGTTGTGGGCGGGCACGCCCATGACCGCGCCGGTGCCCACGTCGTCTAAGACGTAGGCGGCGACGTAGACGGGTATCTCCTCGCCGGTGTAGGGGTGGGTCGCGGTGAGGTCCGTCTCGACGCCGCTGAGACCCGCGTCGTCCGTGCTGGCGACCGACTCGACGTACTCGGCGACGGCCTCGTCTCGCTCGGTCAGTTCGCCGACCACCTCGTGGCCCGGAGCGAGCGCGAGGTACGTCGCGCCGTAGACGGTGTCCAGCCTCGTGGTGAAGGCGTCCACGTCGTGGCCGTCGACCGTGAAGGTGACGCGGGCTCCCTCCTGTCGGCCGATCCAGTTGCGCTGGCTGTCACGGACGCCCTCGGGCCACCCGTCTAAGTCGTCGAGGCCGTCGTACAGTTCGTCGGCGTAGTCGGTGATGGTGAGGAACCACTGGTCCAGGTCGCGCTGTTCGACGGCGGTGCCACACCGCCAGCAGACGCCGCCGTGACTGTGGTCGTGGCCGCCGTCCGCCTCGGTCTCGACCTGTGCGTCGGCCAGCACCGTCTCGCAGTCGGGACACCAGTTGACCGTCGCCGAGTCGTAGGAGACGAGGCCGGCCTCGTGCAGGCGGGTAAACAGCCACTGGTTCCACCGGTAGTACTCTGGGTCGCAGGTCGTTATCTCCCGACTCCAGTCGTAGCCAAAGCCCATCTCCTCTAAGTCGCCGCGCATCCGCTCGATGCAGGCCCGCGTCCACGACTCGGGGTCGGTGTCGCGCTCGTAGGCCGCGTTCTCGGCCGGGAGGCCGAAGGCGTCCCACCCCATCGGGTGGAGCACGTCGTCGCCCGCCATCCGGCGGTAGCGGGCGTAGGCGTCGGTGATGGCGTAGTTTCGGATGTGGCCCATGTGCAACGAGCCGGAGGTGTAGGGAAACATCCCCAGCACGTAGGTCGGGTCGTCGGCGTCGTCGGGGCAGTCGTAGACGCCCTCCCGGTCCCAGACGTGCTGCCAGTACTCCTTGACCCGTGCGTGGTCGTAGCGGCGCGACATTCGATACCTCGGAGTGGGACGGCGTGACACATGAGTGTTCGGCTAGCACGGGTGGCCGCTGGCCCGAATCCCGTCCCGACGGCGCTAGTTCGGCTTTCGAGCCTCGATGCTCGCGGAGACGAGGTAGTCGCTGGGGTCGTAGTCGTCGGCCCACTCGCGGACGAACTCGTCGCTGTCGTCCTTCGGACGGATGTCGATTGCCTCGAACCCGGCCTCTTCGAGCATCGTTTCGAGCGCATCGACGGTCGACGCGCCGGCCACGCAAGCCGCGAGCGACTCGGGGTCACGCGTAATCTCGGGCGGGAACTCGGCGGTCTGGACCACGTCGGAGATGGCAATCCGGCCGCCGGGTCGCAGCGCCCGGAACGCCTCGCGGAACACCTGCGGCTTGTCGGGCGAGAGGTTGACGACGCAGTTCGAGATGACCACGTCGACCGTCCCGTCGGCGACCGGGAGGTGTTCGATTTCGCCGAGGCGGAAGGAGACGTGGTCGGCGTCGTTCTCGGCGGCGTTCTCGCGTGCCTTCTCGACCATCTCCGGAGTCATGTCCACGCCGACGACGCGACCCTGCGGGCCGACGGCGTCGGCCGCCAGAAAGCAGTCGAATCCGGCACCCGACCCGAGGTCCAACACCGTCTCTCCCTCTTCGAGGTCGGCGATAGCCTGCGGGTTGCCACACCCGAGGCCGAGGTTCGCGTCACCCGCCACGTCCCCTATCTCACCGTCGTCGTACCCGAGTTTGCGGGCCATCTCGTCGGTCGCCCTCCCGTCCGTCTCGCCCTCGTCGCAGCACCCGCTGCTGTCGGCGGCGATTGCGGCGTAGCGTTCCCGGACGATGCGTCGCTGTTCGTCGGCGGTCCGTGCAGTCGAAGCGGTGGAGTCGGTGTCAGTCATGGTCTGGGTGTATCTCGTCGAGCGTCTCGATGAGCGACTCGGCGGCCGGAGTCAGACCGTAGTAGCGCCAGCGACCGTCCTTCTCGCGCGTTACGAGACCGGCGTCGTACAGCGTCGAGAGCGCGTGGCTCACTGCGCTCTGGCTCAGACCGACCGCCTCAGGGAGTTCACAGGCACAGACTTCGCCCTCCGCGGCGGCCAGCAGTCGCAGTAGTTCGTAGCGAGTGTCGTTGCCGGCCCCCGAGAGCAGACGGACGTGGGCCGCGAACTGCCGCCCGTCGACGTCGTGTTCGAGTGGCGCACAGCACTCCCGGTCGTCGGTCGTAGGGTTCTGGCTCATTGTTCGACCCTACATATGAGCATACGTGCATATGAGTGTGTCGACGCCGACGGTAACACCGCCGTCACCCGGTAACAACGGCGTCCGCGAGCGCTTTTCACCCCGAGACGCGACGGTATCGGTATGTCCCAACGCAAGGACGACTACGCCGACGCGGTGTCCTACGACGAATCGCTCGACGACCGACCCAGCGACGACGAACTCGACGCGGCCATCGAGAACCTCGAAGCCAACGGGTTCGACGTCGTCGTGGTTGAGGACGGCGAGGCCGCACTCGACGAGATACAGGCGCGGATACCCCCCGGAGCGTCCGTGATGGACGGCCACTCCACGACGCTCGAAGAAATCGGGTTCGTGGAGTACCTCACCGAGGGCGACCACGAGTGGGAGAACGTCCACAGCGAGGTCTACGGCATCGACGACGACGAAGAACGCCAGCGCGCCCGGCGGGAGGCACAGGCCAGCGACTACTTCCTCGGGAGCGTCAACGCCATCGCACAGACCGGCGAACTCGTCGCCGCCGACGCCTCCGGCAGCCGTATCGGGGCCTACCCCTTCGCCGCCGAGAACCTCCTGCTGGTCGCCGGGACGAACAAGATCGTTGGGGACCTAGACACCGCGCTGGACCGCCTCGAAGACGTGGCGTATCCGCTCGAAGACGCCCGCGCACAGGACGCCTACGGCGCGGGGAGCGTCATCGCGAAACAACTCGTCTACCGACAGGAGGCCGAGGAGGGACGCACGACAGTCGTCCTCGTCCGCGAGTCGCTCGGCTACTGAACACGCGTTCTCCCGTTCACTGACGCGACCGCCAGCCGCGGGAACGTTTATCGGGCGGGCGCGTGAACGCTCGCCAATGAACACGACGCGAGCGGACCGGGAGGGCTGAGTCGTCGGTGGCGGGACTCGTCTTCTGGGCGCTGGTCGTCCTCGCGACGGTCACGGGACTCGTGACCGCGTGGACGCTCGGCGCCAACAGCAACTCGCCGCCGTTCGCGCCGGCCATCGGCGCCAACGCCATCTCGACGATGCGAGCGGCCTTCCTCATCGGCATCCTCGCGGCGTTGGGCGCGCTCACGCAAGGCGGGAGCATCTCCGAGACGGTCGGTGCTGGACTCATCGACGGCGTCCAGATCACGTCGCTCGCGGCGACGACCGGCCTGCTGACGGCCACGCTGTTCATGGCCTTTGGCATCTACAGCGGCTACCCCGTTCCCGCCGCGTTCGCGACGACGGGCGCGATGGTCGGCGTCGGCCTCTCGCTGGGCGGCGCGCCCGTCTTCGACACCTACCGGCAAATCGCGACGTTCTGGGTTCTCGTCCCGCCGGTCTCCGGTGGGCTGGCGTACCTCACCGCCACGATACTTCGCCGTGACGACATCCCCGAGACGGTCGGCGTCCCACTGCTTGCGGCCGTCGTGGGCGGCATCGTCGCCAACGTGCAGTTGAGCGTCATCCCCGCGCCGGCCGACGCCACGCAGAACTCCATCGCCGGGTTCTTCGCGATGCTCGTCCCCCTGCCCGGCATCACCGTCCTCGCGACGGCCCTCGCGGCCGTCGCGAGTTTCCTGTTCATCCGTCGGCGCACCCAGCAGTCGGTCGATAAGGGCATCAAGACGTTTCTCGTCGTCCTCGGGAGCGTCGTCGCCTTCTCCAGCGGCGGGAGCCAGGTCGGACTGGCGACCGGGCCCCTCGAAAACCTCTACCGCGTGGAACTGGGCCTTCCGGGCCTGCTGTTGCTCGGCCTCGGTGCCGTCGGCATCCTCGGCGGCGCGTGGATGGGCGCGCCCAGACTGTTACAGGCCACCGCCCGCGAGTACGCCCAACTCGGGGTCAGGCGCTCCATCGCCGCACTGGTCCCGGGCTTTATCATCGCCCAGACGGCCATCGCGCTGGGTATCCCCATCTCGTTCAACAACATCATCATCTCGGGGGTCATCGGCGGCGGCCTCGCCGGCGGGTCGGCGGGCGTCTCCCGCCGTAAGATCGGAGTGACGGTCGGCTTCTGGGTGCTCACCCTCGTCAGTTCTGTCGCCGTCGGGTTCGGCCTCTACCGGGCGTTCGCGACGGTACTGGGCTAGCGGACGACGGTCACCGTCACCGGGGCCTCGTCCACGACGGCCGTCGCCACCGTCCCGAGCAGTCGGCGGGCCAGTTCGTTCCGGTCTCCGCCGTGTCCGCCCATCACGATCTGGTCGACGTCGTTGGCCGCGGCGTAGTCGAGAATCGTCTCGGCGGGATCGCCCGTCTCCACCGCCGTCTCGACGGTGCGGTCGACGTCGGCGGCGCGGCGTTCGGCCCGTTCGACGAGGCGGTCGGCCCGTGCTGTCGCCTCCTCGCGGCGCTCCTCGCCCGGTTCGAGAATCCCGCCCTCGCTCATGGCGCTGTCCAGCGGCGCGACGACGTTCAGCACCGTCAGCCGACAGTCGAACGTCTCTAGGGCGTGGACCAGCGCCTCGTCGGCCAGCGGCGAGCCATCGAGCGGAACGAGGACGTGTTCGGGCGCCATATCTCACCTCGTGTGGGGACGTACAAGAAGTCGGGTGGTGACGGCGCTATCGCTCGCGAGTTAGTGAACGGAGGAGAGTAGTTCCGGGAAGATTCGAACTTCCGTCGTTGCCCCCAGAAGGCAACAGGATTGGCCACTACCCCACGGAACTTTGACACGTTCGTCACTGGTTTCGCTCAGCGACGTACACTACCGTATAGCCGGCTGCTGTATTTCAGTGTTGCGGACTCGAGTTGGCGTGTCAGTCGTCGGCATCCGACGAGGTGCCGTCGGGCGGTCGGACGTGCGGTGGTTTCTCGTAGTGTTCTTTCCGATGACAGTTGGCACAGAGAACGACGCACTTCGCCATCTCGGCACGTAGCTTCGATTTGGCGTAGCCGTGAGTGACCATCTCGGAGACGGTCATCTCCTTGTCGGCGTCGTCGCGGTGGTGGAAGTCGAGACAGGCGGGATCCGTCTCGCCACAGCGGGCACATCCCTCGCCGTCGCGTTTCTGTTCGTGGACCCACGCCCGATGTCGGGCCCGTCTGGTTAGCGTCCGTCGACGGTTCGTTTCCCGATGCCTGTAGTGCCAGCGCTGGTCCTGACTCAGGTCGGCCCACGCCAGTCCCTCGGGCAGGTCGACGTCTTCGGGTTTCGCCTGGACGCGACTCCCGCGCGAGTAGTTCGTCGCCAGCCCCGCCGCCTCCTTGGCGGCGTTCCACCCACCCATCACCCGCTGAATGGTTCCCGACGCCGGCGTCAGGCCGAGCGCCTCGTACTGGACTTTCGTCGGAGATTCGCCGAGTCGGGCGGCGGCGTGGCGGAGCGCCCGGACGCAGTCGTGTTCGCTCGTCACGGCGTGGCTGGCCGCCCGTCGGTAGTTGAACCCTCGCCCGGACATCGACACGGCTTTTGCGGGCTGGCCGCCACCGTCGGGTATGTACGTCGGACGCTTCGTCGTCGTCGGCCCCGAGGTAGGCGCCTACCGCGTCTCCTCGCGGTCGTTCCCGAACCGGCAGGCAGTACAGCGAGACGGGACCGTCACCGTCGAACCGACTCCGGACGCACCGGAGACGGACAACCCCTACATCTCCTACAACGGCGTCCGCGTGACCGACCGCGGTGCCGTGGTCGGCAACGGCTCGCACGTCGACCCGATCGCGGAGAAACTCGAACTGGGCTACCCCGCACGGGACGCCCTCGCCGAACCGCTGCTCTCGCTTGACTTCGAGAAGGACGACTACGACACGCCCCGCATCGCCGGCATCGTCGGCGTCGACGCCGAGGACCCCACGACGAACGCCGACGGTCCGGGCGCGGTCGTCGGCACCGTCCGTCGAGACGCCCTCCTCGTCGAGGAGGTCACCGAACCGACGCTCGTGGCCACCTACGAAGAGGATAGCCCGACGGCGTTCGACCTCGACGCGACGGCCGCCGAGGCGGCCGCCCGCGAGGTGTACGACCACGAGTTCGAACACGCGGTCTGTGCGGCCGGCGTCAACGGCGCGGCCGGCGACTTCGACGTCTCGGTGTACAACGGCGAGTGACGGCCGCAGTCGGCCGGTCACCACAATACGTGATGCAGTGCCGACACTCAAGACCCCTCACCCGCTAGAACCACACAATGAAGGTAGGCGTTCTCTCTGACATCCACGGCAACCGGGTGGCCCTAGAAGCGGTGCTCGCGGACATGCCGTCGGTCGACCGGCTAGTCTGTGCGGGCGACGTCGTCGGGTACAACCCGTGGCACGCCGACTGCGTCGACGCGATGCGCGGACTGCTGGACGGCGAGGACTACTGGCCCGACAGCGAGGTGCCGACAGTGATGGGCAACCACGACCGGGCCGTCGCCGGCGAGACGCCGTTCGCGTTCAACGGGATGGCACAGGCCGGCGTCGAACACGCCCGCGAGCAACTCGACGAGGCGCAACTCGACTGGCTCGCAGGCCTCCCCGACGAACGCCTGACGTGTAACGACCGGGTGAAACTCGTCCACGGCCACCCCGAGGACCCGGACCACTACACCTACCCCGACGAGTTCGGGCCAGACCTCCTCGGCGAGGAGGACGTCCTCGTGATGGGCCACACCCACCACCAGCACCACGAGGTGTACGACGAGGGTGTCGTGATGAACCCCGGGAGCGTCGGGCAACCGCGTGACGGCGACCACCGCGCCGCCTACGCCGTCCTCGACCTCGATTCGATGACCGTCGTGGACCGCCGCGTCGAGTACGACACCACCGAAGTCGTCCACGCCGTCGAGGACGCCGGCCTCCCCCGGAAAATCGGGTTCCGACTGACCCAAGGGCGGTAAATGGTCGGTCTGGACCGCGGGACGTCGCACTCGGACAGTCCCGGCCCGGCGACACAGCAATAGACCCCGATAGAGAGTGTCATACAACTTTTCACAGAGCCTTGGTTTCGGATAATAGCGCGTGGATCTTCTGTGCAGTAGGTGTGCGGAGGTATCGGACGAACTGCTTCAATCTATGCTAGTGAAGGACCCGTGCGGACTTTTCAGTCGGCCCGTCCAAGGACACGGTATGGACGGCATTCAAATCGACGACGTGGACCGGAGCATCCTGCACCAACTCCAACTCAACGCCCGCCAGACCGATACGGAGATCGCCGAGAAGGTGGATGTGACCTCCACGACGGTCCGGAATCGGCTCGACAAACTCGAAGACGGGGGCGTGATTCGGGGCTATCGTCCCGAGATCAACTACGAGCAAGCGGGCTACCCTCTCCACGTCATGTTCGTCTGCACGGTCAATCCGAACAAGCTGGACTCGATGACCGAAGAGATCCTCGACGTTCGCGGTGTGGTGACCACCCGCGATTTGCTTGGGGGCGAACGAAATGTCCACGTCGAGGTCGTCGCCGATACGGTCGGAGAGATCGAAGAGATCCGCAACGAACTAGCGGACTTGGGCTTGACGATCAACAGTTCTGAGATCATCTCCGAGACACGGGTCCAGCCATGGGACCACTTCTATCCACGACCGGGCCCCGACGCGCGCCAGGACGAGATCGACGACGGGTCGGTCACCGATCAAGGATAGTCGAGAATCGCTTGAAATTTTCAAATATATTCGTGTCTATTGGCTCGGTCCCCACGTCTGAGTTTCAATATATCCACAAATAACTGTTTGAGGTTGGATTTTGCAAATGTGTAGGTCATTTGAGTGGAAGGACTTATTCGCTAGCTCGTTCTTGCCACGGTATGTCCGAATCAACCGAGGCGGTATCCAATAATTGTAGTACATTGGCAGATCGCGTTCGTCGGTACGTCCCGGACTCCCTCGACGAGATCGCGCCGTTTCTCCGGTTGATGGCCGACCACGAAGACAAACTGCCCGCGGGGTGGCCATAACCCAATGAGCCGGCGTCTCAACACGTGGCTCTCCCGACTCGGTGGGCCCACACAGGCCGAGACACCGTCCGCTCGCGACGACTCCGAGGACGAGGCCACCACGGCCCTGTTTTCGTGCCCTGCCTGTGAGACGACGTACATCAGCGAGGAGATGGACGCTTGCTCGAAATGTGGAGAGTCAGTCACTCAAATCCCGACTGAGCGTGAATTAGCCCTCTCAACCAATCAGATATGACAGGACCACCTAATGGCAGCTGAGCAACGTAAAGCCGAGACGGTGAGTCTGTTGCAGGACCTCGGGCTGAAGGAGTACGAGGCACGGAGTTTCCTGGCATTGACCCAACTCTCAAGGGGGACCGCCAAGGAAATCAGCGAGATCTCCGAGGTCCCTCGGACCCGGGTGTACGACGCCGTCCGAGTGCTGGAGTCAAAGGGGCTGGTCGAAGTACAGCACTCCAGCCCCCAACAGTTTCGCGCGGTCAGCATCGAGGAGGCGACCGCGGTCTTGCGTCAACAGTACGACACGCGGATCGACACCCTCCAGTCACAGCTCGAAGCGCTCGATTACCAACCGGAAGTCGACGACAGCGGCCGAATGCAGGAGGTATGGGCGCTGTCCGGTCACGATGGCATCGAGTCCCGAACACACACGCTGCTGGAGGACGCCGAATCGGAGATCGTCTTGTTGGTCGTCGAGGAGGAAATTTTGACGGAGGCGTTGTACGAGCGGCTCCACGACGCGGTCGACCGCGGCGTCGACGTGATCATCGGTGGCGGGACGGACGCAATCATCGCCAAACTCGGTACCGAGCTGCCATCCGTGAAAGTGTTCGAAACCGAATTGGACTGGCTCCTGGGGCCCGCGAGCGACGACGAGATCGCCATCAGCCGCCTGCTATTGGTCGACCGCACGACGTTGTTGGTCAGTTCCTTCTACCCGGACGCCGACCCCGACGAATCACATGAGCAGGCGGTCTTCGCTAACGGCCTGGAGAACGGTATCGTCGTCCTCCTTCGCCGAATAATATCCTCGGGTCTGCTCCCCGTTGCGAACCCGGTGAGGTAGCCAGTCAGCGGTTCCCGGGCCAGACTGCGCGAACAGAATGATGACGAAAGGCACTGTAGTGAGCGATTCATCGGCTCACATTTCAGGGGACTGTGAGTGATTCTATGACACCTTCAGTAAGAAACCGCCGTGAGTCAGCGAGCTGGTTTCCTAGAAAACGTCTTGCACCAGTTCGAGGGCCTGCTCGCGGTCGTCCCACGGGACGAACACCGACACCGAAGTCGCGGAGGTGACGACGTCGTAGAGGTGGATGTGCGCTTCGGCGAGCGGTCGGGTGACGCGGTAGGGAAGCGCGTGGTCGCTGGGGTCGCCGCCGGTGACGCGGATGACCGCGATGTCGTCCTCGACGGTGACAGAGGAGAGCGTCTCGTCGTCGACGATTTCGTCGTGAAGCAGCGCCTCCACCTCGTCGGCGTCCTCGGCGTCGACGTAGAAGGTCAGCGAGTCCATCCCCGAGGAGTTGGCCTCGATGTTGATATCCTCGTTACCGATGGCGCTTGACAGTTCCGCGAGGATACCGGGGCTGTTGCGGATGGCGCGCCCGGCGACGGTGACACAGGCAACCGGTTGCTCCTGCAGGTCGATGAGGTTCTGGAACTCGCCCTCGATGGAGGTGCCGCCGGTGAGCAGGTCGCCGTGCTGGTAGTGGGTGACCCGAACCCCGAGGTTCGCGTCCTTATACGACAGCGCGGAGGGTGCGACGACTTCGGCCCCGCGGAAGGAGAGCGAGCGGAGTTCGTCGACGCTGATCTCGCCGACGTTCCGGGCGCCTTCGACGACGCGCGGGTCGCCGGTCATGACGCCCTCGACGTCGGTGACGATGACGACTTCGTCGGCGTCCATGTAGTTGCCGAGCATCACCGCCGTCGTGTCGGAGCCACCGCGGCCGAGCGTCGTCACGTTGCCCTCGTGGTCCTCCGCGAGGAACCCGGTGATGACCGGGACGACGTCTTTCATCTGGCCGGCCAGCGCGTGAGCGCGCTTTTTCGTCTCCTCGACGTCGACCTCGCCGTACTCGTCGGTGATGATGGGCCAATCCTCGCTGCCGGGTTCGAGGAAGACGGCCTCGATGCCGCGGGCGGCCAGTGCGCCCTTGAGCATCCGGACGGAGGTCCGTTCGCCCATGGAGACGATTTCGGCACGGTCCTCGTCGGCGGCTTCGTACTCGATACCCTCCAGCAGTTCGTCGGTCGTGTTGCCCATCGCCGAGGCGACGACGCCGACTTCGTGACCCTGCTGGACCGCGGCCGCGATGGAGTCTGCGGCCCGGTTGATTCGGTCGCCGCTGCCGAGGCTAGTGCCCCCGAACTTCGCGACTACGCGCATCGAACCACCTGTGCCGTGTGTGATTGAGTCATGCCCCCGCGTTCGCCGCCGCTCGGGATAACTGTGTTCATCTGGCCCGATTCCGGCGTCGGATGGTACTGTCCGACACACCGTTTATTTACGTGGGGCACACAGTCACAGCCATGGAGATACGTGACGCTGTCGAGGCCGACGCCGGGCGTCTCGCCGACCTCGCAGACAGTCCTCCGGACGTGATGCGCAACCTCGTCCACGACCGAACGGTGCGAGTCGCCACAGACGGGACCACAGAGGGCATCGTGGGATTCGTCAGCTACGACGCCAAACGGGGCACCGTCCACGTCACGCAACTCGCCGGGTCGACCGACGCCTGCGAACGACTGCTCGACGAACCCATCTCCTTTGCCGAACGAGAACGGATGGACGTCGAACTGCTCGTCCCCGACGGCGAGTCGGCCGTCGAGGCCGCCGTCGAGGCGACGGGATTTACACGCACGGGACAGGGCCCCCGGTTCGAGGGGAAACCGACGGTCCGGTATCGCCTCGAACCGAGCCGCGCCGAGCAGTAGTCGACGCACCACGAGCGGTGGTCGGTACGGTCGGCCCAGATCACCGCCGCACTCGTCGTCCTCGTCACGTTCGTCCCCGCGGAGTGCAGCGGCGTCCTCGACGATGCGACGACCGACGGAACCGCGGCGCGCCGGACGCCCTCGACAGGAACGCCTGCACGAGGCGTCGCTGACAGTCGAGTAGCCAAAGAGCGGGTCACGCGACGCCCGCTGGCACCGCGAGACGCCACCCGACCAGCCCCAGCAGGGCAAAGCCGAAGGCGTTGAGCGAGCCGTGGAGCGCCACCATCGTGGCGATGTCGAGGCCGAGGTCCGTCCCGGAGAACGTCGCGACGCCGTAGCCCAGCGCCAGCACCATCGACGCCGGGAGCGCGATGGCCGACGCGCCGAGCAACAGTCCCTGCACTCGCGGGCGGGCCGGCGCGACCCGAGCGAGGACGTACCCGCCGAACAGCGCGACGGCGACGGTGAAGCCGCCGACGGCCACCACTTCGACGAGCGGCGAGAACGAGATGCCGACGGCGATGATGGCCGGGCCGACCAGAATCACGCCCGCGAGGGACGAGAACGCCCCGGACAACGGCGAGAGGACGCGGCCCGAGAGCCCAACGAGCACCGGGAGGACGAACCCGGCATAGTGAAAGTGTACCGCCGTGAGCAGGACGATGGTGCGACCGAACCAGAACGTGAGGTCCAGCTGATACAACAGGAGCGCCACCGCGCCGACCGAGACGTACGCGAGGCCGGCGTCGACGGCCGCCTCGGGCAGTGCGAGGCCGCCGCGAGCGCGCGTTCGGGCGACGGCGGCGAGGCCGAGCAGTCCGGTCACGAGGAGCCACGGCGCGGCCAGTGCGGTGGCCGTCACCTCGCCGACGGGACGTGCCAGCGACGCCGTGAACAGGACGGCACCGACTGGCTGAAGCCAGACGGCGGCGCGGACGGCGTATCCGGCGGTGCCCCCGAACGGCGGCGTCGCGGCCATGCCGACGCCGAGGGGCACGAGGACGAGCGGTGCGAGCGTGAGCGCCCGTTCGACCGGCCCGAGGCCGGCGACGAGGACGGCCGCGACCCAGACGAGGGCGCCGAACGCGGCGCTCAGGTCGGTCACGGCGATGCCGACGACGGTCGGCCGGGAGGCCGCTGCCCTCACCGTCGACCCCCGGCCGAACGACTCGCTCATCGCGGCGGGAGCGTCGGCAGGCGGCGAATCGGTCGGAGGTCTGCCACCTCGTCTCGCTCGGTCAGTTCCTGCGTGAACGACCCTCGGTAGCTGAGGATGTGGCCGGCCAGCGCGTTCTCGACGGTGGCGAGGACGTAGTAGCACTCGCCGGCGTCGTCATAGCGGTCACGGACCTCTACGTCGGCGACGAGGGGGCCGGGGAGCCGAACGTAGTGGTCACCAAGATGGACCCACTGGCGGCCAGCCTCGACGACGAGCGCGCCGGCCTCGACGCGAGGGTGCAGTTCCGTGGCGATGGGGCCGCCCCGCCCCAGAAAGTCGAGCAGACGCTCGCCGTCGGCGTCCCACACCGTCACCGAGTCGAAACGCCGCGTCTTGCCGCCGAACTCGAACGTTCGTCGGGTCGTCATCGCTTCGTGGCCGTCGAGGTCATAGCCAACCGTCGTCACCGAGAACGGGATATCGTGGCCGGCCTCGGGAAACAGCATGTCGCGAGTCGTCATCGCGTACAGCGCCGGGAGGACGTGCGTACCGCGGGAGACGTCCATCTCGCCGCGACCGACCGTGACGCCGTCTTCGGTGCCGATGCTGTAGCGCTCGCGGACCTTCGGGTGTAGGTCGTCGGCCGCCTCGCCCAGCGCCCGTTCGTAGACGCCGGTCATCGCTCCCTCCGGTCACGAGGTGTGCCTGTGGGCGTCGGACGGTCCGGTCGGTCCCGGCGTGTATCGGCCATGTCGAGTTGGATTCGCCCGTGCGGGTGATAAGAATTGCCTGCTACCGGCGGCGAGTGGCCGGTCGGTCAGTTCTCGGCCAGATGCTCCAGTACGGCCTCCGTGCTGTTGGCGACGGGTTCGGGGTCGTTGCCCGCCTCGGCGGCCGCGTCGGGGTCCTTGAGCAGGTGGCCCGTGGTCAGACAGACCACCGATTCGTCGTCTCCGACGACGCCGCGCTCGCGGAGTTTCCGGAGGCCGGCGAGCGAGGCGGCGGAGGCCGGTTCGACGCCGACGCCCTCGCCAGCGAGGTCACGCTGGGCCTCGGTGATCTCCTCGTCGGAGACGGCGACGGCCGTCCCGCCGGTCTCGCGGATGCCCGGCAGGGCCTTCGGGGCGTTGACGGGGTTGCCGATGCGGATAGCCGTCGCGCGGGTCTCGACGTCCTCCCAGCGGCGGGTCTCGTCGAGGCCCTCCTCGATGGCCTCGACCATCGGGGCGGCGCCCTCGGCCTGTGCGCCGGTGAGTTTCGGCACCTGCTCTTCGGTGATGGCACCGGCCTTGACGAGTTCGCGGAAGCACTTGTACAGCGCCGCGGTGTTGCCGGCGTTGCCGACCGGCAGGACGATGCGGTCGGGGTACTCGCCGTAGTCGGCGTAGTGCTCCTCCATGATTTCGAGGCCGATCGTCTTCTGGCCCTCTAGGCGGAACGGGTTCAGCGAGTTCAGGAGGTACGCCTCGCCGCGCTGAGCGAGGTCCTGTACGATGTCGAGACACTGGTCGAAGTTGCCGTCGACTTCGAGGATGCGGGCCTTGTGTAGGGCCGCCTGCGCGATCTTACCGGCGGCGACCTTTCCGGCGGGAAGCAAGACGAGCGTCTCCATCCCGCCGCGGGCGCCGTAGGCCGCGAGCGCCGCGGAGGTGTTCCCGGTCGAGGCACAGGCCAGTCGGCCGACGCCGACCTCTTTGGCGACCCGGACGCCGACGGTCATGCCGCGGTCCTTGAACGACCCGGTGGGGTTCATCCCCTCGTGTTTGACGCGGAGGCTCTCGACGCCCACCTCGTCCTCGATGCGCGGGACGCGGTGGAGCGGCGTGTTCCCCTCCGGGAGGGTGACGCCGACGTCGAACGGCAGCGCGTCGTGGTAGCGCCAGACGCCCGACCCCTCGCCCTCGAAGTCCTCGAAGGTAGGCAGGTCGGCGTACCGGACCTCCAGCAGGCCGTCGCAGTGGTCGCAGGTGTAGCGGACGTCCTCGAAGGGCGCGAACGACTCGCCGCACTCGATGCAGGCGAGCCAGACGCCGTCGTCGGCCGCCGACGGCACGTCGTCGGTGAGTTGCAGATCAGCCATTGTTCGAGGTGATGGTCCGCCCGGGCAAAAGTCGGACGGTTACGGCCAGCAGGGAATCGGGACCGTGAGCCGGCGACGACGGCGTTCTCGGCGCGGTTAGACGTCGGTCGCGTCGAACTCGTCGATTCGGTCGTGGACCGCCGCGGTCCACTGGTCCAGCGTCTCGTGCATCAACTCGCGGGCCTCGTCGAGCGGCGTCGCGGTGTACTGATAGACGTGGCCGCCGCCGTCAAGCAAGCGTCGTTCGCGCTTCGCGAGGCCCTTCTCGCGGAGCGTCGACAGCGAGCGGTTGACGTTCGAACGGTCCCGGTCGAGTTCGGCGGCGAGTTCCTCGACGGTGCTACCGGGGGTGTCGAGCAGCGTCCGATAGGTCCGGACCTCGTGTCGCTGGACGCCGAAGACGCAGGCCATCACCTCGTCGAGCGGCGGTTCGTCGTCGACCATGAGTTCGCGGAAGGCGTCGGGCGATGGGTCGATTGCCATGTGCGAACGGATAGGCACGCGCCACGCATAAACGGGGCCGTTACCCGTAGCTCACCGGGTAAAACCGGCGTTACCGCTCACTCCCGCCCGTAGCCCTGCCGCTCTAAACAGGTCCGCATCTCCTCGCGTGAATCGTGTTTGTGCAGTCGCGTCGGGGTATCGCAGTACCAGACGCCGTCGTAACGCAGCGTCACCTCGTGGGACTCCCCGAGGAACTCCGTGCGGACGACGACCCGTTGGCCGTCTTCGAGCGCGTCCAGTAGCGCTTCGACGTCGGCTTCGCCGGCGTCGACGACGAGTGGCTCCATTGCGTGGCGGTACCAGCGCCATCGGTTTATACTGTCGGGCACTCGCACATGAGTTATCAACTCCCGGACGAGAGCGTGTGTCACACGGGCGCACGACCGGCGAACAGTTATGCTCGCCGGTCGCTCCACCTATCTAACCGTTCCCCGTCGGTGTGTCGGTGCCACGCTGGCGAGGTACCGCTATTTCCCAGAGTTGGGTAGCCCGGCATACGATGCACGACAGACGCACGGTCCTCGCGGGGACGTTCGGGACGCTGGCGGCGCTCGCCGGCTGTCAGGGCCTCGGCGGGACGGAGACGACGCCTACGGACGCGGCGACGGACGCCTCGACGCGAACGCCCACCGGGACATCGACCGAGACCAGTAGCGGTAGCGACGTCGACTACGGCGGTTGGTTCTCCGACACCGACAACTTCGACGGGACGACCGACCTGCGCGGCGAGTCGTCGGTGACCGTCGCCGTCGGCGCGGAGGGCAACGGCGGGGACTTCGCGTTCGACCCGCCGGCCATCCACGTCGACCCCGGAACGACCGTCGTCTGGGAGTGGACCGGCAACGGCGGGAGCCACAACGTCGTCGCCGAGGACGGGTCCTTCGAGAGCGGCGACCCGGTCGGGGAGGCCGGTGCGGCGTACGAGCGCTCGTTCGACAGCGAGGGCATCCACCTGTACTTCTGTACTCCCCACCGCTCGCTCGGGATGAAAGGCGCCGTCGTCGTCGGCGACCCCTCGGGCGGTGGCGGTGGCCAGACCGCGGCCTACGACTTCGCGGCGGCGACGTTCGACGCCTACTGGTACTCGCTGTACAACATGAGCACGAACATCGCGATGAGCGCCAACGGCGTCCCCTTCCCGCTGAACGAGCAGATGGAACAGATGCGGGACCAGCGCCTTCCTGCGATGCTCGAACGGGCCGCAGTCGAGCGCCCGCCGATTACGGATCCCAATCTCTCGTTTGCGGCGTTTACCGAGGGCGACCCACACTTCACGCAGCGGCCGGTACTGGAGGACGATACCGGCCGACCGGACGCGAAGACGCTCGCGTGGGACAAGAGCGAATCCTCCGGCGTCGTCAGCCCATCGTCGCTGGCGTGGACACACCTCAAGGGCGTCACCTGGGCGAAGAACTTCCAGAAGCACTTCGACCTGCTGCCGACAGAGATGGCCCCACGGTTCCGGGCCCAGTTGCTCTCGACGCTGGGACAGATAGGTATCAACGCCGCGATTCTCGTCGGCGGGTCCCGCGGGAACGGGGCGTTGACCCACGGCGATAGCTGGGAGTTCCTCTCGGAGTACCGGCCCGCCGAGGGCCGTATCGAGGACGAGACGCGTCGACCCCATCACCACGCCGCGATGACGTGGTTCCTCTCGGACATGAGTAGCCTCGCACAGAACGGCTGGTTCGGGTACGTCAACCCCCGGCCGCTGCTCCCCAGCGAGGCCGGTGCGGACGCCGTCTTCGAGACGGACGTCGGTATACAGGAGATTACCGACGGGGTCGCCCGGACGACGATGGACCTGTTCAGCCCCGAGGACGTGGCCCAACAGGAGTCGACCCGCTCGGTCGGACTGATGCTCGGTGCGGTCGGGTACTACGGGCCGCAGGCTGGCACCGAGGACGACCTGAGTGCCGCCGCCGACTACGCGAACGGCCTCGCGAGCGTCGTCCAGTCGAACCTCGCGGGCAACGGGAAAGTCGAGAACGGCGCGGCCAATCAAGCGGCCACGCAGGGCATCGTGGCACAGGGCCTCCTGTGGGCCTCCCAGATGGACGGCGTCGACCACACCGACACCGCGGGCGACGTGGTCGGCTACATGGTCGACGAACTGTGGGACGACGACGCCGGCACCTTCGCCTCCGGGACGGGCGATTCGACGTACGCCATCACCGCGCGGGACGCCGGGGACATCACCGGCGGTCTCAACGCCGCCGACGCCGTGTTGGGGAACTCGGACGTGCGACCGCTGTTCGCGCGCTTCTTCGACAGCACGTTCAACACTGGCCGACTCCAGCGTGCCCAGCGCCCGCCGTCGGTGAGCCAGTCGAAGGGGAACGAACCGCCGCTCCCGCCGAAGGCCGGCGGCGAGTTCGGGCAGGCCAGCGTCTACAACGGGGAAGTCGCGTACGACACCGAGGCCGGCGAGTGGTCGGTCACCGACGACCGGTTCTACACCGCCGACGCCCTCTATCTCGCCAATCAGGACATCTGGGTCGGTAACTGGGGCGGCGAGTTCTATCAGGGCCGTGGTGTGCCCGGACAGAGCGACGACCCGCCGAACTGACGGTTCGGGTGCTAACTGTTCCCAAACGTATCGAAAAGGGTACCGTTTCGACTGGAACCGGACGATTCAGGTACGACCGAAACTGTGCCGACAGGTCACGAACGTATCGAAAAGGGCACCGTTTCGACTGGAACCGGGCGATTCAGGCACGGCCGAAACTGTGTCAACAGGTCACGAACGTATCGAAAAGGGTAGCGTTTCGGGTGGAGCCAAGCAGTCTATCGGCGACGACGTGGGCGTCACCGTCGTCAACCCGACGGAAATCCGCTCGACGTTCGGCAGCGAGGGGGACAAACTGTTCGTCCACTTATGCAACCCATAACAGTACATATGTGGTATTTTCCCCAATTAGCCAAAAAATCTAGCCACAGTTTACCACAGAATGTTTAATACCTAGTTCTGCTAGTCAGCAGACGTTGGAGAATGTCATCCAAGTCCTTCACGACGGCGCTGACACTGTACCGTAGCAGGACGTACACGCTGGAGCAGGCGGCCGGGTTCAGCGGGCTTTCGACCGGCGAGATGGCGTCCGCACTCCGGTCGCGCGGCATCGACGTACGTGAAGCCGACGAGCAGTCGCTCCCGGAGAGCGTCGGCAGATAGACACAGTCGGGCCGCGTCACCCTCTCGTTCAGACTGATGGCGCGAAAAACGCGGGAACGAGGCCGCTCACACCCGCTGGTCGGTCACGGGATCTAGTCAGTCACTCCGACAGTCCGATTTGGGTATGAAGACAGTGCCGGGGAGGAAAATAGCATTATGCGGCAATATTTGTTAGTCTATGATCAGGATACACAGGACTGAAATGAAATATATGAAAGATCTTAGATTCATTCCATTATAGTTGGCTATTGGTAATATCCCAACTAATTGAGACATGATTGCGACAAAGACAGCTGAGAAGACGAAGAGTGATGAAAGACCGGATAAAAGCATGCCCATTGCGAAAATCGTCAGCGAGAACAATATGAGTACGTCACTTCTCGATATAGAATACCGGCTTAAGACTGATCGGTAGATGGGGAGACCTGTCTTCATCGTCGGCATTGATTCTACATTTCTCTCGAATGGGCATGTTACTTTTGCTCTGTGTATTATATAAACATCAAATGTATAGGTCGTGAATAGATCGTGCCGATTTTTCGAGGCTACGCCGTCTCGGCCAGCCACGCAAGCAGCCCTTTCTGAGCGTGCAGGCGGTTCTCCGCCTGGTCCCAGACGACGGCGTTGTCCGACTCGATGACCTCGTCGGTGACCTCCTCGCCGCGGTGGGCGGGCAGGCAGTGCATGAGCGTGCGGTCGCCCAGCAGATCCGTGGTAATCTGGAAGCCGTCGAAGTCGTCCAGTTTCTCGTGGCGGCGGTCTTCCTGTCCCATACTGACGAAGACGTCCGTGTAGACGACGTCGGCCCCGTCGACGGCCGCCTCGGGGTCGTTCGTGGTCTCGGGGACGTTCCCGAACTCGGCGGCCCGGTCCAGTACCTCGTCGGACACCTCGTAGCCCGCAGGCGTGGCGACGGTGAGGTCGAGACCCGTCATCGCCGCGCCCAGCACGAACGACTGGCAGACGTTGTTGCCGTCGCCGACCCACGCCACGTCCACGTCGAAGCCGCCGAACTCCTCACGAATCGTGAGCAGATCGGCGAGCGTCTGGCAGGGGTGGGCGTCGTCGGTCAACGCGTTGATGACCGGTACGTCGCTGTATGCGGCCAGTTCCTCGGCGTCCTCGTGGTCGAAGACGCGGGCCATCACGAAGTCGACGTAACGGGCCAGCGCTCGCGACGTGTCCTTGACCGGTTCGCCGTGGCCCAGATGGATGTCGTCGGGGCCGAGAAAGAGGGCGTGGCCGCCCAGTTGGGTCATCCCCGTCTCGAAGGACACGCGGGTTCGCGTCGAGGGCTTCTCGAATATCATCCCCAGCGTCTGCTGGTCCAGCAGGTCCTCGTAGTCGCCGGGGTCGGCTTTGATTTCGGCCGCGTGAGCGAGCACGGCGGACAGTTCGTCGGTCGTGAGGTCGTCGACGTCGAGCAGGTGCATAGTTACAGGAGGCGTTCGGTGACGTCCGTGAGGACGCCGACCGCGCGGTCGTACTCCGCGAGGTGGATGTGTTCGTTCGGCGCGTGGTCGAGGTCGGAGTCGCCGGGGCCGTAGGTCGCCATCGGGCAGTCCCACGCCTTCGCGAAGACGTTCATGTCGCTGGTGCCGGTCTTGCGGAGCAGCGTCGGGTCGCCGCCGTGCTGGCGGATGGCGGCCCGGAACGCCCGCGCGACCGGGGTCCGCGGACTCTGCATGACGGGTTCGACCTTGTCGTCCCAGTGGACCGTGCCGTTGGTGAGGTGACCGTCGGCGATTTCGCGAATCTCGTCGGTGGTGTACTCCGGAGGGACCCGTAGCTGTACGTCCATCGTCGCCTCGACTGAGAGGCCGTCCTCGGAGATGCCGCCGTCGATGTCGACGGGCTTACAGGTGACCCGCTCGAAGACGGGCACCCACTCGTCGGGGTCGAACTCGTCCTCGACGGCGGCCCACCAGTCGATGGCGTCCTGGATGGCGTTGTTCTCCGGGCGCGAGGAGTGGCCGGACTCGCTGGTGGCGACGTAGGTCCCACCGAGCAGTCCTCGGTACCCCAGCGTGATGCCCTCCCAGCCGGAGGGCTCGCCGTTGACGACGGCGTCCGGTTCGGCGTCGCGGTCAGAGACGAGGTACCGAGCGCCGCGGGAGTCGACCTCCTCACCGACGACGCCGACGAAGGAGGCCCCGGTGCGGACGGCGGCGACGGCCATCGAACACAGCGGTCCCTTGGCGTCGACGCTGCCGCGGCCCCACAGTACGTCGCCCTCGTCGGTTTCCTCGATACGCACTGGGATGTCGCCCGGCACGGTGTCGACGTGGGAGGTCAGGAGGACGCCGTCGTCGGCCGGCGCGCGCACGTTGCCGATGTCGTCTATCCACACCTCGCGGTCGTGGGCCTCGAAGAACTCGACGAGACGTTCGGCGGCCTCGCGTTCCTCGGGGGTGACCGAGGGGATGCGCACGACGTCTTCGAGCAGTTCGCGGGCCTCGGTGTCGGCCTCCTCGACGGCCGCTTCGCTCATCCCACCACCTCTGCCATGGCCTCGACCACCTCGTCGGCGTGGGCCTCGTCGATGGTCAGCGGCGGGAGCAGACGCACGACGGTCCGGCCCGCGGGCAGCGCGAGGATGCCGTGATTCAGCGCGAGTTGCTTCAATGCCTTGTTCGCGCCGCGGCCGACTTCGACGCCGATCATCAGTCCTTCGCCGCGGATGTCCCGCACCTCGTCGCCGATGGCCGCCGCCAGTTCCGTCTGGAGGTACTCGCCCATGGCGGCGGCGTTCTCGGGGACGTCGTCCTCGACGATGGTCGAGACTGTCGCCCCGGCGGCCGCCGAGATGACCGGGCCACCGGAGAACGTCGAGGCGTGTGAGCCGTAGTTCTC
Organism: Haloarcula sp. S1AR25-4; assembly: GCF_031624555.1. NCBI lineage: Archaea > Methanobacteriati > Methanobacteriota > Halobacteria > Halobacteriales > Haloarculaceae > Haloarcula > Haloarcula sp. S1AR25-4. The sequence continues at coordinate 173,978 of NZ_JAMQOR010000003.1, forward strand.
GGCGATCCAGTCCCGGCACAGCGTCGCACCGACGGGGAAGCCGTTGCCCAACCCCTTCGCCGACGTGATCATGTCGGGCGTGACGTTCGCCCGCTGAGAGTTCCACAGCGCGCCGGTTCGGCCCATGCCGGTCTGGACCTCGTCGAAGACGAGCGCCGCGCCAGCGTCCTCGGTAATCTCTCGGGCCGCGTCGAGGTACCCCGCCGACGCGGGGTTGATACCGCCCTCGCCCTGTACGGGTTCGACGATGAACGCGGCGGTGTCCTCGTCGACCGCTTCGTCCAGCGCTTCGGCGTCGTCGTAGGGGACGAACTCCACGTCGCCGATGAGCGGTTCGTAGGGCTTCTTGTACTTGTCCTTCCACGTGGTCGCGAGCGCCCCCATGGTCCGGCCGTGGAAGCCCTGCATGGTGGCGACTATCTTGGAGTTCCCGGTCGCAGAGCGCGCGAACTTCAGCGCCGCCTCGTTGGCCTCTGTCCCGGAGTTACAGAGCCACGTCTTGTCGATGGGGTCCGGTGCGGTGTCGGCGAGCAGTTCGTACAGGGCCGTCCGCTGGGCGTTGGGGTAGGAAGCCTGTACGTAGGTCAGTTTCTCGAACTGCTCGGTGACCGCGTCCTGTACCGCGGGGTGGCCGTGTCCGAGGGGGACGCAGGCGTAGGACGCACCCATGTCGAGGTACTCCGTACCGTCGTCGCCGTAGACGTAGGCACCGTCGCCGCGTTCTATCTGGATGGGTTTCTCGTTGAAGACGAAGCCGCTCATTGGTCTGCCTCCTGAACTGCGCTCGCTTGCACGTGCGTCCCGTCGCCGTCAAGCGCCGACAGGATGGGGGTATCGGCGTTGGCGTCCGCGACTACCACTTCGGGCGCGCCGCCGGAGAGTGCCTCCTCGGCGGCCATTATCTTCCGGCCCATGAACCCCTCGGCGGCGGCTTCGAGGGCGGCCCACTCCTCGCTCGTCTCGACCGACTCGATGAGCGTCGCGGGGTCGTCTGGGTCCTCGTAGACGCCCTCGACGTCGGTCAGGAGGACGAGCGTCGCGTCGAGTTCGCCGGCGATAGCCGCCGCCGAGCGGTCGGCGTCGGTGTTGACAGGGATGACCTGTTCTCGCGGCTCGTCGCCGCTCGAACCTTCCGAGGCGCTTCGCGCCTCGCTACCCGCCATCGGCGGCGCGGCGACGGGCGTGTAGCCGTCGTCCAACAGCGACCCCAAGAGGTCACCGTTGACCTGCTTGATGGTGCCGGAGTGGTCGCCGCGCTTGATCTTCTTCTTGCCGTCCTCGACGACGCGGACGGCGGACTTGCGGGGGCCGTAGAGCAACTTGCCGTCCACGCCGTTCAGGCCGACGGCGTCGACGCCCTCGCTCTGGAGGCCGGCGACCAGTCGGGTGTTGAGGTGGCCGAAGGCCATCTCGAACACTTCCATCGTCGTCTCGTCGGTGAAGCGGCCGACGACGCCACTCGGCGTCTCGACGTACTCCGGGTCGATGCCGAGTCGTTCGAGCGTCTCGTCGACTTTGGTCGAGCCGCCGTGAACCACGACGACCTGTTCGCCCTGCTCGACGAGTGATGCCACATCCGCGAGCGCCCCCGCTGGGTCAACAGCACGAGCGCCACCGACTTTGATAACTACTGTCATAGAAAGCTTCGTCAGGGATTACGGTGCGCCGACGGGGTGGAGTCCCTGGAACTCCAGACCCGCCGTCTCCTCGAGGCCGAGGGCGACGTTGGCGGCGTGGACCGCCTGCCCGGCCGACCCCTTCATCATGTTGTCGATGGCCGAGAACACGACCAGCCGCTTGTTGGCGGGGTCGAGTTCGAAGCCGACTTCCGCCTTGTTCGTCCCCGCGACGGCCTTCGGTTCGGGGTAGCGGTAGACGCCGCCACCGCCGGCGACCAGCTCGACGAACGGTTCGTCCTCGTACTGGCCGCGGTAGGCTCCCCAGAGGTCGCCCTTCGAGACGGGACCGTCGGGGAAGACGTGACAGGTCGCGCTGGCGCCACGGACCATGTCCACCGCGTGGACGGTGAAGGAGACGTCGACGCCGAGGAACTGCTGAATCTCGGCCTCGTGACGGTGGCCTGTCGGGGCGTAGGGACGGACGACCCCCGAGCGCTCGGGGTGGCTGGACGCCTCGCCGCCGCCGGCCCCGCCCTCGCTGGATCCGACCTTCACGTCGACGACTATCTGCTCGTCGCCGCCGAGAACACCGTGTTCGAACAGCGGGAGCAGGCCCAGAATCGTCGCCGTGGCGTTACAGCCGCCGGAAGCGATGAGGTCCGCACCCGCGAGGTTGTCGCGGTTGAGTTCCGGCAGCGCGTACTCGCTCTGTTCGAGCAGTTCGGGACGCGTGTGCCCGTCGTACCACTCGTCGTACTGCGCCTCGGTGTCCAGACGGAAGTCCGCCGAGAGGTCGACGACCGTACCAGCGGCGTCCTGAAACTGGTCTATCTGCTCCATGGAGACGCCGTGGGGCGTCGCGGCGAACAGCACGTCAACCGATTCGAGGTCCTCGGGCGAGGAAAAGCGCAGGTCCGAGTGCCGGAGGTTCGGGTGCTGGTGGCCGACGGTCTTGTTCTCCTTCGACCGACTCGTGGCCTGTGCGAGTTCGAACTCGGGGTGGCCGTCGAGGATGCGGAGGAGTTCCCCACCGGTGAACCCGGAGCCACCGACGACGCTGGCGGAGTACGTCATGCGGTGACCTCCGCGTCGCTCTCGCTTGCCGCCTTCGATTCGAGCCAGTCGACGACCGCTGCGGGCACGTCCACGTCGGTGACCTCGTTGAGCGCCTTGAACTCGACGGTGTGGTTGACCTCGTGGACCGTGTAGTCCTCCGCTCGCGGCTCGTCGCCGCTCGCGTTCCGGGTGTCGCTTTGCGACACCCCGACCTCCATCAAGTCGATACCCAACAGGCCGCCGCCGACGGCGGCCGACGCCTTCTCGACCAGTTCGAGCGCACGGTCGTCCAGTTCGAACTCGTTCGTCTCGGCACCCTTCGCGGCGTTGGTGAGCCAGTGGTCCGAGGAGCGGACCATCGCCGCGATGGGGTCGCCGTCGACGGCCAGCACGCGGATGTCCCGACCGGGTTTGTCGACGAACTCCTGGACGTAGAATATCTTGTGCTCGTAGTGGCCCAGCGTCTCCTTGTGTTCGAGGATGGCTTCCGCGGCGTCGCGGGAGTCGATTTTGGCCATCAGGCGACCCCACGACCCGACGACGGGCTTCAGCACGCACGGGTAGCCGAAGTCCTCGATGGATTCCAGCGCGGCGTCTTTCGTGAACGCCACGTCGGTGTTAGGCGTCGGGACGCCCGCCTCGACCAGCGCGAGGCTGTTTTTGACCTTGTCCGAACAGACCTCCGCGACGTCGGGGCCGTTGACGACCGGCACGTCGTAGGCCGCGGCGAACTTCGTCGCGTAGACGCTACGAGACGTCGCCAGACAGCGGTCGACGACGACGTCGAGACCCTCGAACTTCGCGGGAGGCTCGCTGATGTTGAACTGCTGTTTGCGGACGTCTATCTTCTCTATCTCGTGGTCACGGTCGCGCAGTTCCGAGAGCAGGAGCTTCTCGTCCCGGCGGATGCGCGAGTAGAGCATTCCGACTTTCATGCTGTGTCCTCCGTGTGTTCGCGGGTCGCGGCGTCACGGGTCACAGTCGTATGCGACGCAACGCGCCGCGCCACCGCGAACACCTCACTCACCCCAGTCCTCTTCGAGCTCGGGTGCGGTGTCGAGCTCGACGGGGTCAGTGCCGACGACTTCGAGTTCGGCACCACAGGTCGCACAGTCGACGATCTCTCCGACTTCGAGGTTGTCGTGCAGGGAGACTTCCGCCCCGCACTCGATGCAGTCTGCCATTGTACCGTTCTCTCGCGCCCGCACCCACTTAAAATCTTCGAACCTATCAGTACCGATTAGTAACCCATACTGCCATCTAATGGCGTCTAAAAGCAAATTATCGCGTGTTCCCGAACACTGTATCAGATTTATGGTACAATCACCCCTCGCGGGGCTCGTCGCTCACACATAGCGGTCGACCTCCGATAGACGGCGGTCGTGTGCGCGCTCTACGGCGTCGGCGGCCGTCTGGACAGTTTCCCGGTGGCCGGCGAGCACTTCTTCGGCGACCAACAGTTGGTCGGCCACGGCCTCGGGTGCGGGGCCGCCGCGGGAGTCGCGCATGGCGACGCTCTCGGTGGGGTCGAGGGCGGCCTCGACGGCCTCCCGGTCGACGAACTGCGAGAGCGGGTCGCCGAGGACGTCCTCCGCGACGGCCGAGATGGCCTCGTAGTCCGGGGCGTCCTCCTCTGGGCCGAGGCCCGCGGCGACCTCGGCCACCACTTCGTGGGCCGTGCGGAACGGGACGCCGGCCATCGCCAGCAAGTCCGCCACGCCCGTCGCGGTGGCGAACCCCTCGGTGGCCGCGGCCGCCAGCGTCTCGTCGGGCCACTCGGCCGTCGCGACCGCACCGGCCGCGACCTCGACGCTCTCGGTGACGCTGTCGATGGCGTCCCACGCGTGCCGGCCCGCGCGTTGCAGGTCGCGGTTGTACGCGCGCGGTTGCCCCTTCAGGTTCGTCAGCAGGCCGTTCAGCCCCGCCGTCGCGTCGCCGGTGCGACCACGGACGAGTTCCAGCGTGTCGGGGTTCTTCTTCTGGGGCATGATGGAACTCGTGGAGGCGTAGTCGTCGTCGAGTTCGACGTGGCCCTTGCTGGCCATCACGACGACGTCCTCGGCCAGACCGGAGAGCGTCGTCGCGAGCGTCGCGACGGCGCTCGTGACCTCCACGAGGAAGTCCCGCGTCGCCGAGGCGTCCATCGAGTTCTCGACCACCGAGTCGAACCCGAGCAGTTCGGCGGTGCGCTCGCGGTCCACGTCGAAGGGCGTGCCGGCGAAGGCGGCCGACCCGAGCGGGTTCTGGTTGACGCGCTCGTAGGCGTCGAGCAGGCGCGCGGTGTCGCGCTGGAGCGCCTGTTCGTAGGACAGCACCCAGTGGGCCACCGTCGTCGGTTGTGCTGGCTGAAGGTGGGTGTAGCCGGGCATCACCGTCTCCGCTTCCTCACGGGCCACGTCCAGCAACCGCTCGCGGGCGCCGACGACCGTCTCGACCAGTTCGAGGATATCTTCACGCAGGCGGTAGCGGATGCAGGCGGCCACCTCGTCGTTGCGCGAGCGGGCGGTGTGCATCTTCCCGCCCTCCGGGCCGACGCGGTCGATGACCGCGCTCTCGATGGCCTCGTGGACGTCCTCGCCGTCGGGCAGTTCGCCGTGCCCGGCCTCCTCGACGTCGTCCAGCGCCGCCAGTATCTCGCCGACCGTCTCGCGGTCGACGACGTCCTGCTCTTCGAGCATGACGACGTGGGCGCGGTCGACGGCGAGGTCGGCCGCGAAGATGCGCTCGTCGTCGGCGAGCGAGGAGAGGAACGAGCGTGCCGGCCCGCCCGCGAAGCGGTCGCGGCGGACCACCGTCTCGTCGTCCGGTTCGTGTCCGGCGTCGTCCTCTCCGTCGCCCATGGGATTACTCCTCCGAGGACTCGCCGCTCACGGCGTTGCCGTTCGCGTGGTCCGAGGCCTCCCCGTGGTCGTCCTCGCCACCGTCGGGAACGGCCGTGCCCTTCTTCGCGTTCTCTAAGATGCCGTTGGCGAGACGGGACTGGAAGCCGTGGTACTTCGCGACGCCGGTGGCGTCCTGCTGGGTGATGCCGCCGGTGACGTCCTCCTCGTCGAAGGAGGCCGCAGACTCGCTGTAGACGGCGTAGTCGGACTCGCGGGAGACCGGGCGGCAGTGCCCGCCTTCGAGCTTCACGGTGACGGACCCGGTGACGCGCTCGTTCGTGTCGTCGATGAACGCTTCGAGTGCGGAGACGAGCGGCGCGTCCACGAGGCCCTCGTAGGCCTTCTGGGACCACTGCTGGTCGACCTGCTGTTTGAACGCGCGCTCTTCCTGCGTGAGGACGAGGCCTTCGAGCGCCTCGTGCGCGGTGAGCAGCACCGTCGCCGCGGGGTGCTCGTAGTTCTCGCGGACCTTCAGACCGAGCATGCGGTCTTCCATCATGTCCGTGCGGCCGATGCCGTGGGCGCCGGCCTGCTCGTTGAGTTGCTCGATGAGTTCGACCGTCCCCAGTTCCTCGCCGTCGACGGCGACGGCCTCGCCGTCTTCGAACTCGATATCGACGAGTTCGGCGTCCTTGCCGGAGGGGTTCTCGGTCCACTTGTAGATGTCGTCCTCGGGAATCGTCGAGGGGTCTTCGAGTTCAGAGCCCTCGATGGACCGGCTCCAGAGGTTCGTGTCGATGGAGTAGCGGCCGCCGTCGCCGCCCTCGACGGGGAGGCCCTTCTCTTGGGCGTACTCGTTCTCCCACTCGCGGGTGAGGCCGAGTTCGCGCACGGGGGCGATGACCTCCATGTCGGAGTCGCGCCAGATGGCCTCGAAACGCAGTTGGTCGTTGCCCTTGCCGGTACAGCCGTGGGCGATGCCGTTACACCCCTCCTCTTCGGCCACCGAGAGGATGGCCTTCGCGATGACCGGGCGGGCGAGCGCGGTGCCCAGCGGGTAGCCCTGATAGTCGGCGTTGGCCTTCACGGCCTTGAGACAGAGGTCGGCGAACTCCTCTTTCGCGTCGACGACGTACTGCTCGACGCCGAGCGCTTCAGCCGTCTCCTCGGCCTCCTCGAACTCGTAGTCGGGCTGGCCGACGTCGACGGTGACGCCGATGACCTCGTCGTAGCCGTACTCCTCTTTCAGCAGCGATACGCAGACTGTCGTGTCGAGCCCACCGGAGAAGGCGAGCGCGACGGTTCCGTTTCCGTCTGACATAGTTGTGTACTCTGTGGGTTCCGTGGTGTGACTGTCGGTTTGGACTGACACGCCGGACAGCCGACCGGCGGTACTCGGAGTCGAAACGAACCGTGAAACGAAGTGAGGAGAGTAGTGGGCCTAGCAGAGGGCCCGTCGTCGTCGTCGGCTCGGGGAGAAGCGGACGGACCGCTCGTCGGCGGCGGCGAGCGCGTCGGCGACGGTGGTCCGCGTCATGTACTTGCGACTACCGTAGGTCCCGTACTAATAGCTTCCGTGTTCGAGAAGGCGTGGTTATCAGTCACACGGGGACTGCTGACAGAGTGTCGTCAGTACCCGCCGTCGGGGGCCGGGACTGTCTCGTTGGTGGTCGTGTTCGCGTCGGGCAGGTCGCCGGTCTCGGCCTTGACGGTCGTGTCGGCCGTCGTGTTCACGGTCGTGTCGGTGTCGTTCGTCTTCGCGTCGACCGTCACGGTCGCCTCGGCGTCGGCACCCGTCTCGTTGCGCTCGCCGCGGTTCTCTCGTGCCTCGGAGCCGCGGTCGGCTGCCGGGCCGACGCCTTCGCCGACGTCGTTACCGGCGATACTGCGTGCGATTTCGGCCACTTCGGGGCCGGTCAGTTCCTCGGAGCGGTCGGCCAGCGAGCGGACCGCCGCCATATCGACGCCCTCTGCTTCGAGCGCCTCGGCGGGCAGCGTACTCGCCGTCTCGTTGGTCTGGGTGGCCAGTCGCTCGACGGTTCGGGTCTCGGCGTGGAGTTGGGCCGTCCGGGCGCGGTACTCGCCCTCGCTCATCGACCCGTTCTCGCGGGCCTGCTGGAGGGCCGCCTTGCGCTGTCGGAGTGCTTCGAGGCGCACCTCTAGCTCGCCGGTCTCCTCGGCGACGACGGCCGCGCGGGCGTTGTCGGTGTTGGCCTTCGCGACGCTGATACCGTACGCGCGGGCCTCGACCTCACCGCCGAGTTCGGCGCCCTGCACGCCGACCGCGCCGGCGAGCTGTGCCCCGGGGGCGACGGTCGCGTTCTCACTGCGCTGTTCGGTCTGGGTCGACGTCTCCTGTGCCATCGTGGCCGCTGGCACCGCGGCCAGTGCGCTCGTCACGAGCAGGAGGGCCAGCAGTGCCGGAGTGGCTCGTCTCATCGTGTCCACTGCTTGGCCCCCTATCCACGTATAAACCCCTCACCGTCAGCCCGGTTCGTCGCCGATTAAACCGGATTAAACCGCAGGACAGCGACCGCACGCGGGGAAACGGAGTGATGAAACACCGGAACGGTTATAGGAACAATTGAAACGATTCACACACACCGACCGCACCGCCGTCGTGCGGTCGGGTGTGCATTGATTTTCAATGGCTACGATATTACTCGCCGTTCTCGTCGTCGGTCGTCTCGGTCACGTCCGTATCGGGGAGGGTGACGACGTTCTCGCGACCGATCCGGAACGTCTCCAGTTCGTCGTCCTCGCGGAGGCCGCCGATGACCTGACTCGTCTTCGCGTCGGTCCAGTCGAGTCGGCTCGCGACCTCCTGCTGTTTGATACGGCCGCCGTTCTCGTTCAGCAGTTTCAGCACCTGTTCCTCGTTGCTGAGCAGCTCCGCCGGGGGTGCGGACGCGCCGTTGCCGGCTGCCCCGGCGGCCGCCGCGCTGTCGGTGTCTGTCGTCGTGTCCCCGTCCCCGCCTTCGGACGCCGCCGTCGGTTGCTGGACTGGCTCGTCGCCCTCGTCGCCGCCACCGAACAGGCCCGACCGGCGCGCCCAGTATGCGCCCCCCACGAGAGCGAGGACCACCAGTACCGCCCCGCCGACGAGCGCCGTGTCGAGGCCGCCGTCACCGCCCCCGCCGCCCGTCTGCGCGAGGACGACCCGTGGCTCGTCGGTGCCGAACTGCTGTTGGCCCCGCCACGTCGCCGACGTGTTCGAGCGGTCGTCGGGGGCGGGCGCGACCGTCTGGGCGCTGTAGCCCGCGGGCCACGACATCGTCAACGACGTCTCGCTATCGAGGAACAGGCCCGACAGGGCGTCGCCGGCCGTGAGACGGCCGTCCTCGGTGGCGGCGAAGTTCGTCCACCGGAAGCGGTAGGTGACGACGCCGTACGTCTGCCCGAACGACTCCTGTCTGGCCGTGACGCTGACGTTCTCGATGGCCATCTCCCGGCCGGTCGCGTTCTCGGCGGCGCGGGCCGTGCCGGCCATCCGGTCGCCGAACCGGTCGGTGTAGGCCGTCTCGTTGGCGCGGATGTCGGCCTGTAACTCCTCGAAGGCCTGCGTGTCGTTGTCGGTCGCCAGTCGAATCCGGTAGGCGACGGCCCACTGCGCGTCGCCGTCGGCCTGTACGTCGGCGGTCATCACGACAACGTCGGGGTCCACCGACTGCTGGGAGAGGCCGCCGAACGCGGCGCCTGCCGCCGTCGCGGGCAGCAGCGCGGTCACGAGCAACAGAGCCACCAGTAAGCTACCGATTCGTCGCATTCTGTAGGCAGTTTACGCTCGGCGACAATATGGTTTGTTGCCAACGGCTGGCCACAACTGGTTTGAGCCGTCGAGCGGAACCGACACCTATGGATCGCGGGAAAGTCGACGTAGACACGCTGCTGAAAGTACTGCTCCTCCTCGCCGTCGTCTGGATAGCGCTGGAAGTGGTCGAAGGCGTCCTCGGTATCCTCGGGTGGCTCCTCGGCCCGCTCCAGCCACTCCTCGGCATCGCGCTCATCGCGCTCATCGTCCTCTACCTGACCGACCGCCTGTAACCGGCGGACCGCGTCCCTTTTGCCGCCTGCCCGACTCAGTAGCGGCGTGTACAGCCTCAACGTGTCCCTCCCGTCGTCGGTGACCGCGCTGGCGGGACGCCTCGCCCGTGACCTCCCGCGAGCGCAGGCCCGCCCCCGCGGCGAGCACACGATGGTCGCCAAACGACTGGGGAGCGGCGACCACGCCGCCTACGCCCGCATCGAAGCGCGCGCCCGGGACGCCCTCCGCGGGACGGCCCCCTTCACCGTCCGAATCGCCGGGGTCGAACAGTTCGAGACGGCCGTGACCGGGCCCTCCCCCGTCGTCTACCTCGCCGTCGAGAGCCCCGGCCTGCGGGCGCTGCACGAACGCCTCTGTGCCGAGTTCGACCCCGTCGACGGGATGGAAGGCGACGCCTACGTCCCGCACGTCACCGTCGCACGGGGCGGAAACCCCGCGGCGGCCGAGCGACTGGTCGACCGGGAGATAGACCCCGTGGAGTGGACCGTCGAGGACCTCGTCTTTCACGACGCCGAGCGCGGGCAGTCCGTCTCTCGCGTGTCCCTGCCGGCGTAGGGCGTCGCGGGTCAGGGCGGTACGTTTTTGCCGTCGCCTACCGTCCAGTGTCAGTATGGATTATCGGGAGGTCGACACCGCCTCGGAGTACGTCTGCCGACTGGACCACGGCGCCGACTGGCGAGCGCAGATAGAGTCGTTCGCCGCCGACGAGGACGTCGACGCGGCCTTCTTCTACGGGCTCGGCGCGGTGCAGGACGCCGAGATATGGTTCTACGACCAAGAGCGCACCGAGTACGACGCCGTCACCTTCGACGAGCCCCTGGAGGTAGCCGCGTGTATGGGCAACGTCTCGTGGTTAGAGGGGGAGCGCTTCGCCCACACCCACGCCGTCCTCTCGCGACCGGACGGCGAGGCCATCGCCGGCCACCTGAACGCCGGCACCGTCTGGGCGGGGGAACTGTACGTCCGTGAATTCGACACGACACTCGAACGCGAACACGACGAACCGACGGACCTCGACCTCTGGGACCTCTGAGATGCGCGAGGCCGACGAACAGTACTTCGAGACGCTTGAAACCGAACTCGAGTCGGCGATGGACGTCGCAGAGCGCGCCCGAGAGCGCGGCGGCGACCCCAAACCGGAGGTCGAGATCCCGACCGCGCGGGACATGGCCGACCGTGTCGAGAACATCCTCGGCATCGACGGGGTCGCCGAACGGGTGCGCGAACTCGAAGGGGAGATGTCCCGCGAGGAAGCCGCCCTCGAACTCGTCGACGACTTCGTGGAGGGCACCGTCGGTGACTACGACACCCGCGAGGGGAAAGTCGAAGGTGCGGTTCGGACGGCCGTCGCCCTGCTGACCGAAGGCGTGGTCGCCGCGCCCATCGAGGGTATCGACCGCGTGGAACTGCTGGAAAACGACGACGGGACCGAATTCATCAACGTCTACTACGCCGGCCCGATTCGCTCCGCCGGCGGGACCGCACAGGCCCTCTCCGTCCTCGTCGCCGACTACGCCCGGGCGCTGCTGGGCATCGACCAGTACAAGGCCCGCGAGGAGGAGATCGGTCGCTACGCCGAGGAGATAGACCTCTACGACAAGGACACCGGCCTCCAGTACTCGCCGAAGGAGAAGGAGACGAAGTTCATCGCCGAACACATGCCCATCATGCTGGACGGCGAGGCCACCGGCGACGAGGAGGTCTCGGGCTATCGCGACCTCGAACGGGTGGACTCCAACTCCGCCCGCGGCGGGATGTGTCTCGTCCTCGCGGAGGGGATCGCGCTGAAGGCCCCGAAGATTCAGCGCTACACGCGGAATCTGGACGAGGTCGACTGGCCGTGGTTGCAGGACCTCATCGACGGCACCATCGGAAACGACGACGAGGCCGATTCGAAAGACGACGGAGACCAGAGCGACGACGCGAGCGAGGACGCCGACGGTGACGACGGCGGCGACGAGGACAGCGCGGAACAGGCCGGCCCGCCCCGAGTCGACCCCGCGAAGAAGTACCTGCGGGACCTCATCGCCGGCCGCCCCGTCTTCTCACACCCCTCCAAATCGGGCGGTTTCCGCCTGCGCTACGGCCGGGCGCGCAACCACGGGTTCGCGACGGCGGGGGTCCACCCGGCGACGATGCATCTGGTCGACGACTTCCTCGCGACCGGGACCCAGATAAAGACCGAGCGGCCGGGGAAGGCCGCCGGCGTCGTCCCCGTCGACACCATCGAGGGACCGACGGTCCGCCTCGCCAACGGCGACGTCCGGCGAATCGACGACGCCGAGGAGGCGCTCGAGGTCAGGAACGGCGTCGAGAAGATACTCGATTTGGGCGAGTACCTCGTCAACTACGGCGAGTTCGTCGAGAACAACCACCCGCTCGCGCCCGCCTCCTACACCGTCGAGTGGTGGGAGCAGGACTTCGCGGCCGCGGGCGCGGACGTGCAGGCGATGCGGGACAGTCCGACCGTCGACCTCGCGGACCCCAGCGCCGAGGAAGCGCTGGAGTGGGCCAGCGAGTACGACGCGCCGCTCCACCCGAAGTACACCTACCTCTGGCACGACGTGACCGTCGACCAGATGGGGGCGCTGGCCGACGCCATCGACGAGGGGCAGGTCGCACAGACCGACGGTGCCCGCGAGACGCGTCCGCCGGACGCGTCTCGGGACGGCGAGCGGGGAGCGAGCGGGGCGACACGCCGCGGAAGCGACCCGCGAGCGGCCACTGGCGACCTCGTCCTCCCGCGGACCGACGACGCACAGGCCGCCCTCGAACGCCTGCTGGTCGAACACGTACAGGACGAGGACCGCCTCGTCGTCCCCGACTGGCTACCGCTGGTCCGGACGCTCGGCTTCGACCGCTCGCTGGAGCGAGAGTGGACCATCGAGGACCTCTCCGACCGCGCGAAGACCTACGGCGAACAGGAGGCGGCCGACGCCATCGGCTACGTCGACGACGAACTGGGCGACGAGGCGGGTCGGAACGCCGTCCTCGCGGTCAACGAGGTGTCGCCCTTCGAAATCCGCGAGCGCGCCCCGACCCGCATCGGCAACCGGATGGGCCGGCCCGAGAAGTCAGAGCGCCGGGACCTCTCGCCGGCCGTCCACACGCTCTTTCCCATCGGCGAGGCCGGCGGGGCACAGCGGAGCGTCGCCGACGCGACCAAACACGCCGACTCGATGAGCGAGACGCCGGGCCGCGTCGACGTGGAGGTCGCTCGCCGGCGCTGTCCCGACTGCGGCACGGAGACCCACGAGGCCCGCTGTCCGGAGTGTGACGCCGTCGCCGAGACGGTGTACGTCTGTCCCGACTGCGAGATGGAGGTCGAACCCGACGAGTCCGGCCGCGCGGAGTGTGACCGCTGTGAGACGCTGGCCTCTCCCACCCAGTACACGGAACTGGACGTCCGGGAGATATACCGCGACGCCCTCCAGAGCGTGGGCGAACGCGAGACGGCGTTCGACACGCTGAAAGCAGTCAAGGGGCTCACCTCCGAGGAGAAACTGCCCGAACCGATGGAGAAGGGGATTCTGCGGGCGAAACACGACGTCTCGGCGTTCAAGGACGGCACCGTCCGGTACGACATGACCGACCTGCCGGTGACGGCGGTCCGACCGGCCGAACTCGACGTCGACCCCGACCGCCTGCGCCATCTGGGCTACGAGACGGACATCCACGGCGACCCGCTGACCCACGCCGACCAACTGGTCGAACTGAAAGTGCAGGACATCGTCCTCTCGGACGGCGCGGCCGAACACATGCTCCAGACCGCGGCGTTCGTCGACGACCTCCTAGAGCAGTACTACGGCCTCGAACCGTACTACGAGTTCGACGACCGCGAGGAACTCGTGGGCGAACTCGTCTTCGGGATGGCCCCACACACCTCCGCCGCGACGGTCGGCCGGGTCGTCGGCTTTACCTCGGCGGCCGTCGGCTACGCCCACCCGTACTTCCACGCGGCGAAACGGCGGAACTGCTTCCACCCGGAGACGAAAGTGTGGTACGAGGACGAAGCCGACGACTGGCACTACGGGACCATCGAAGAACTGGTGGAGTCGCGACTCGACGACCCCGAGACGGACGACTTCGGGACGCTCGTCGAGGAACTGGACGGGGACCTCGCGGTGCCGTCGCTGGGTGACGACGGCCCCTGCCGCAGACCAGTCGAGGCCGTCTCGAGACACCGCGCGCCGGACCACCTCGTCCGCATCGAGGTCGGCGACCGGACGCTGCGGGTCACCCCGGACCACACGATGCTCCGGGCGGGCGAGAGCGGCGTCAAGGAAGTCCGCGCCAGCGAAATCGAGCGTGGCGACGCCCTCCCGGCCTACGACGGCGGCGAGACGACGATGACCGGCGCGGGTGCGACGGTGCCGGTGGCCGACGGCGCTGGCGTCCCGACGGACGCCGTGACCGCCGTCGAGTACGTCGAGAGCGACGTGGAGTTCGTCTACTGTCTCACCGTCGCCGACACTCATCGGGTCGCCGTCGAGGGAACCTACGTCGGCCAGTGCGACGGCGACGAGGACTGCGTGATGCTCCTGATGGACGGCCTGCTCAACTTCTCGAAGTCCTACCTCCCGAACAAGCGCGGCGGACAGATGGACGCCCCACTCGTCATGTCCTCGCGCATCGACCCGAGCGAGATCGACGACGAGGCCCACAACATGGACATCATGGACCGCTACCCGCGGGAATTCTACGAGGCCACGCGGGAGTTGGCCGACCCCGCCGAGGTAGAGGACGTCATGAAAATCGCGGAGGAGACGCTGGGCACCGACCGCGAGTACACCGACTTCCGGCACACTCACGACACCACCGACCTCGCGGCCGGGCCGGACCTCTCGGCGTACAAGACGCTCGGGTCGATGGAGGAGAAGATGGACGCCCAGTTGTCGCTCTCGCGGAAACTCCGGGCCGTCGTCGAGTCCGACGTCGCCGAGCGCATCATCGAGTACCACTTCCTGCCGGACCTCATCGGCAACCTCCGGGCGTTCTCCAGACAGGAGGTGCGGTGTCTGGACTGCGGGGAGTCGTTCCGCCGGATGCCGCTGACCGGCGACTGCCGGGAGTGTGGCGGCCGCGTGAACCTCACCGTCCACGAGGGATCGGTGACGAAGTACATCGACACGGCCATCCGCGTCGCCGACGAGTTCGGCGCTCGCGACTACACGAAACAGCGGCTGAAGATTCTCGAAACCAAAATCGAGTCGGTGTTCGAGAACGACCACAACAAGCAGTCCGGCATCGCGGACTTCATGTAGGTCGGCCTGCGCTCTCAGGCCGCCGACGGCCGCATGACGGGCGTGTGACGGCCGTCCGATGGGTGCTTTTGCCGCTCGACGCCAATCGTGGTATGTGACCACACGACCCACCCAAGTGGCGACGCCCGAGTCCGGGTCGGACGTCGACCGCACTTCCACCGGTACCACCCCGACGAGCATCGCGCAGTTCGAACTGACCGTCCTGCACTGTCGCATCGCCGCGCTGGAGACGGCGCTCGAATGCGAACGCGAACGCCGGAAGGCGGTCGTCGAGCGGTACGAGCGACTGCTCGACGAGCGCTAATCAGCGGACGGTACCGTCGCTGACCTCGAACCGAGCGCCGCCGGCGTCGCTCTCGGTGACCGCCACCGACCACCCGTGTGCCTCCGCGATGGTTTTCACGATGTAGAGCCCGTATCCCGTGCCGTCTTCGCTGTCGGTGTACCCCATCTCGAACACCTTCTCGCGTTCGCTTTCGGCGATACCGGGGCCGTCGTCGGCGACGTAGAATCCCTCGCCGTCCGGGAGCATCCCGACCGTGACGGTGACTGCCTCGTCGTCTGCGGTCCCGTGTTCGGCGTCGTCGTCGGACGCTGGTCGACCGTGGGAGGAGCCATGCTCCACGGCGTTCCGGAAGAGGTTCTCCAGCAGTTCGACCAGTCTGGAGGCGTCGGCCTCGACGGTCCCGCAGTCGGCGGTCCGAACCGTGAGACGGTCGGCGCCGACGGAGGCGCGGGCCTCGTCGACCGCGTCCTGCAACCGGACGGCCGTCGTCTCGCCGACGGCCTGTCCTTTCTTCGCGAGGGTCAGCAGTTCCTCGGTCAACTGCGCCATCCGGTCTAAGGCGCCCTCGATTTTGTCGAAGTGTCTCGGTTGTGGGTCCTCTCTGGCGATTTCGGCGTAGGCGTCGGCGACGGTAAGTGGGTTCCGCAGGTCGTGGCTGACGATGCTGGCGAACTCCTCTAACCGTTCGTTCTGGCGTTCGAGTTCGCGTTCGCGTTCGGCCCGGTCGAGTGCGGCCTCGACGTTGGCCGCGAGGATGTTCGCGAGATCAAGCGTGAACTCGTCGACGGTCCCCTCGCCGGTGGTGACGCCGAAGACGCCGTGGTCGCCGACTGGGATGAGGGCGGCGGCGGGTTCGTCGGCGGCCGTCCACTCGGCCACCGCGTCGGCCCCGTCGGCGGTGACAAACAGCGTCTCGCCGCGGTCGAACGCGCGGTCGTACCACTCCGCGTACCGGTCGTAGACGCGCCGTTGGTCGTCGGGGTCGACCGGTCGAAGGGTCCCGCCGTCAGCGTCGACGAGTGCGACCTGCACTCGGGGAAGCGCCGGGATGTCCTTCGCGATGGCGACGGTCACCTCGCCGATTTCGGTCCGGTCGCCCGCCCGCACGAGGTCACGGCTGGCCTCGTGGACCGCCCGGACCATGTGTTCCTGTCGCTTCTCGTCGGTGACGTCGCGGGTGCTCCCGACGATGCCGATGGGGTCGCCGTCGGCGTCGAACCGGGGCGCTTTCGCCGTGTTGACCCAGCGACTGCGGCCCTCGATGTCGACGTAGTGTTCGACCTTGTTCAGCATCGGTTCGCCGGCGGCCATGATGCGCTGTTCCTCTTCGTAGAGTTCGTCGGCGAGGTCGTGTGGGAGGAGTTCGTAGTCGGTCAATCCGACCAGTTCGTCCCGGTCGAAGTCGTACTCGCTGGCCGTGTGCGCGCTGGTTTCGACGAACCGGCCGACGTCGTCCTTGACGAACAGCTGGTGGGGAAACGAGTCCAGCAGCGAGTCCAGCAGTTCGGAGTCGGACTGGAAGTGCGTCTCGCGACCGGCGGCCTGCTTGACCCGGCGGACGATGAGTTCGGGTCGGTTGCCGCCCATCGTTATCGCGGCGTCGACGCCCTCGTCCACCGCCCGGTGGGTGAACGCCCGCGTCGTGGTCGTCATCGACCCGATGTCGTGGCCGTAGAGTGCGACCGACATTTCGGGGTGGGCGTCGGTGAGCGCGTCCAGTTGGGCGAATCCGTCGACTGCCGAGTGCGACACGGTCTCCGGGGCGTGCAACAGGACACAGCACGCCGCCGTCGCGGAGACGTCGTCGACGGTCTCGACGACCGCCACCGCCACGTCGTCGGCCGTCCGGAGTGCAGTGACGACAGGGCCGAGTCGACCGTCCGGGTCGACGCAGGTGACGGGAAGCGGATCGGCCTCGCTCATCGGCACCCACCACCCGGCGTCGGTGTCATCGTGCCTCCAGTCCGGTAATCTCGAACCGGACGTGATCGTCGTCGGTGTCGGCCGGTCTCACGTCCCAGTCGTACGCTTCCGCGATGGCGGAGACGTTGTACCGGCCGTACTGCGTCCAATCGGCCGTGTCGAGCGGGCGCGTCGACAGAGGGGCTGCGTCGCCGGCCGCCGCCGTCCAGTTCGGGGGTCGTCGTCTCGTCGTGTGCGACGACGAGGTCGTAGACGCCAGTCTCGCCGCGTTCGAGGGCGGTGAACAGGGTCCGGACCTGTCGGCTGTCGGCTGTCTCCATCCCACTAGCTCGTTACTCGACAAGACTAGCGCGACAGATAACGGTTCCCCCGGAGACTCGGCTCGGAAAAACGCGGCGTGGCTTACTCGTCGCCGAGTGCGACGTAGGTCGTCTCGATGATGCGGCTGTCCTCGGCCAGTCGGTCGAAGACCTCGGCCGTCGGCGATTCGTCGAGGTTGTAGACGGACATGGCCTCCCCGCCGATGGTCTCGCGGCCGTTGAACATCCCCGCGATGTTGATGTTCGCTTCGCCCAGCACGGTCCCGATGAAGCCGATGGTGCCGGGTTCGTCCTTGTTGCGCACCACGAGCATGTGACCGTGCGGGACGGCCTCGATGCGGTGGTCGTCGATGCGGACGATGCGGGACTCCTCGCCGCCGAACTGGGTTCCACAGACCGAGACGGACTCCGCACCGTCGGAGACGGTGACGGTGATGAGGCTCTGGTAGTCCTCGGCGGAACTCGTCTTCGACTCGGTCACGTCGATGCCACGTTCTTCGGCGATCTGCGGAGCGTTGACGGCGTTGACCTGAATGTCCGAGGGTGCGAAGACGCCTTCCAGCGCGCTGGCGGTGACGTACTCGACGTCCTCGTCGGCGATGTCGCCCGCGTAGGTGACCGACACGGAACTCATGTGGCCGTCGAACAGCTGGACGGCGATGCGGCCGGCGGTGCTCGCGAGTTCGAGGTACGGTTCGACCTGCTCGAAAGTGGCGCGGTCGAGCGACGGCGCGTTCAGGGCGTTCGCCACGGGTTCCTGATTGAACGCGGCGATAATCTGGTCGGCCGTCGAGGTGGCGACGTTCTCTTGGGCGGCCTCCGTCGACGCGCCCAGATGCGGTGTGACGATGATGTCCTCGACGTCGAGCAGCGGCGAATCGTCGGGGAGCGGTTCCTCGCCGAAGACGTCGAGCGCCGCGCCCTTGAGGACGCCGTCCTCGACGGCCTCCGCGAGGGCGGGTTCGTCGATGATGCCGCCGCGGGCGCAGTTGACGACGTACCCGCCTTCGAGTTGGGCGAGTTCCTCCTCGCCGATCATGTTCTCGGTCTCGGGGGTCAGCGGCGTGTGGATAGTGACGAAGTCGGCCTTCTCGAGACACTCGTCGAGTTCGTCGACGAGTTCGGCGCCGAACTGTTTGGCGCGTTCCTCGCTGATGTAGGGGTCGAACGTGACGATGTCCATGCCGAGGTTGCCCAGTCGTTTCGCGACCTCTTGGCCGACGCGGCCGAAGCCGACCACACCGAGGGTCTTCTTGTTGACCTCGGTGCCGAGAAACGCCCCTTTCGCCCACTCGCCGCCCTTCAGACGGTCGTGGGCCTGCGGGATGGAGCGGGCGGTGGCGAACGCCATCGCGACGCTGTGTTCGGCGGCGGCCCGGACGTTGCCTTCGGGGGCGTTGGCGACGATGACGCCGTGTTCGGTGGCGGCGTCGATGTCGATGTTGTCGACGCCGATGCCGGCGCGCCCGACGATGACCAGTTCGGGCGCGGCCGAGAGTACCTCGTCGGTGACTTCGGTGCCCGAGCGGACGATGAGCGCGTTCGCATCGGATACTGCATCGAGCAGCGCGTCGCCCTCGACGTCGTAGGCTGTCTCCACCTCGTGGCCCGCCTCGCGGAGCCGGGCGAGGCCGGCGTCGGCGATGGGGTCCGTGACGAGTACCTTCATACCGGACCGAACTTACCGGGACGGCATAACGCTTGTTTTCTCAACGCGTGCGTGCGGTGCCGGCGAGCCGTGACCGACGGCTCGGAACCCACGGCCACGGACGGTGGGGCGTCCGGCGACACCGGTCCTGCCGTCGCTGACGCACCGCAGGCCGCCGACGGCGAACTGGCGACGATACCGCTGCTCGATTTCGAGCGCGGTACCTGATCGGTTCGAGGACGGCCGAACGCCGCGACGGCGTCGGCAGTCGCTACGAGTCCCGAGCGTCGAAAATGTGAAAATCGCGGATCGAACCGCAGTGACCCGGACCGCGCGTTACCGCCATTCCGGCAGCGAGGCGGCGTCTACCAGCGGGAGTGTCATATACGCCTCGTCGGTCGAGACGTCTGCGATGACGAGCGTATCAGTCGTACCTTCCTCGACGGAAGCCATAACCTCCGCGTCCTCAGCAACCTCCGCTGGGGCAACCGTGTCCGGCTCCATGCATGACAATATGTAACACCCACATATAAACGTAGCGAAATCCCCGGACGGAGTCGGACCAGTGTCAGACATCTGTCTGACCGGGGGTGCGCTACTTCCACGACGAGACGACCGAGACTCCCCGCGGCATCCGCGCGCAGTGTCGCGGTTCGTCCGAGGTTCAGTCGAGCGGCGAGTGGTACGGCCGGCCTACTCTCGGTGTTAGGTAACGGATGTGAACGTACCCGTTCGCGAGGATTTCGAGCGGGGTTTTCGGCGTCGTCGCGGCCTGCACAGCACGGTTTCGGCTGTCAGTTCGGACGGGCGTGGACCCACGCGACTCGGACCGAGCGCCGGGAGAAAGCGGTGGATGTTAAGGACTTAGTAGGTGCGGGCAGGAAGTTTTGGCAGTATGAACGTCGCAGACGCCATGACGCCGCGCTCGGAGGTAGTCACGGTCGAGATTCCGGGCACCCGTGACGACGTGCTGGAGTACCTCCAAGAGCGGGCGTTCTCGTCCGTCCCCGTCATCAAAGACACCGACGACGGCGAGGAGTTCCGCGGACTCATCTCACGGGACGCCCTCATCGACCGACCCGACGAGGACCAGCTCGCGCTGCTCGTCGAGGAAGTCCCGACCATCACCGCCGAGGCCAGCATTCAGGAGGCCGCACGCCTGATGGTCGCGGAGAACGAGCGCCGCATCCCCGTCGTCGACGGGCGCCTCGAAGGCATCGTCACCGTCACCGACGTCGTCCACGCTATCGCGAGCGGCGACGTCGACGGCGACACCGAAGTCGGGAACCTCGCCCGCAGGGATATCAACTGCATCTACGTCGAGACGCCACTGACCGTCGCCGAGCGGGAACTGTCCCACGCCGAAGTCCCCTACGGCGTCGTCCTCGACGCCGAGGGCGAGATGACCGGGATGCTCACCGAAGTCGACATCATCGAAGTGGCCCGGGTCGTCGAGGGCGAAGACGACACCGGCGAGTCCATCGCCAACGAGGACGACGAGTGGGCCTGGGAGGGCATCAAGGCCGTCGGCGGCCGCTACATGCCCACCCGAAACGTCGAGATTCCGGTCGAACCCGTAAGCGAGTTCATGACCGCCGACGTCGTGACCGTGAGCAAACGCCTCACCGCCGGGGAGGCGGCCCGATTGATGATCGAACACGACATCGAACAGATTCCACTCGTCGCGGGCGACGAACTCGACGGTATCGTCCGCGACGTCGACCTACTGGAGGGCCTATGAGCGAGGGCGAGCGACTGACCGAACTGGCCAAGCGCCGGGGCTTTTATTTCCCCGCCGCCGGCGCCTACGGCGGCGCGGCCGGGTTCTGGACCTACGGCCCGCAGGGCGCGGCCCTGAAGTCGAACGTCGAAGACGCGTGGCGTGACCGCTTCGTCCTGCAAGAGGGCCATCAGGAGATTTCGGCCCCCGACGTGATGCCCGAAGCCGTCTTCGAGGCGTCGGGCCACCTCGATGGCTTCGACGACATGATCATCGAGTGCGGCGAGTGCGGCGCGACCCACCGCGCCGACCATATCGTCGAGGACAACACCGACATCGAGGAGGCCGAGTCCCTGCCCAACGAGGACGTCATGGACATCATCGCCGACCACGACATCGCCTGTCCGTCCTGCAACGCCTCGCTGGCCGGCGAACCCGTCGACAACTTCAACCTGATGTTCGCGACGAACATCGGCCCGGGCACCTCCTCGCCGGGCTACCTTCGGCCGGAGACGGCACAGGGCATCTTCGTCGAGTTCCCGCAGCTCTCGGAGTACGCGCGTAACCAGCTCCCCTTCGGCGTCGCACAGATCGGGAAGGCCTACCGCAACGAGATCTCCCCCCGGAAGTCCCTCGTGCGCGTGCGTGAGTTCACGCAGGCCGAACTCGAACACTTCGTCGACCCCGAGGAGGACGAACCGCCGCTCGCCGACGTAGAGGACGTGACGCTCCCGCTGTACTCCGGCGAGAGCCAGCAGGCAGCTGACGGCGGCGTCGAACAGCTGACCGTCGGCGAAGCCGTCGACGAGGGCGTCGTCACCAGCGACTGGGTGGCGTACTATCTGGGCGTCGCCCGCGACTGGTACGAGCGCATCGGTATCGACATGGACCGGTTCCGGTTCCGCCAGCACCTCCCGGGCGAACTCGCCCACTACGCCGCTGACTGCTGGGACGCCGAAGCCGAAATCGACGGCGACTGGATAGAGATTACGGGCTTTGCCTATCGGGGCGACTACGACCTGCAGAAGCACGCCGAACACTCCGGCGAGGACTACACCGTCTTCAAGCAGTACGACGAACCCGTGACCGTCGAACGACCGACCGTCGACCCGGACATGAGCTACCTCGGGCCCGAGTTCGGCGGCGACGCCCAGTCGGTGGCCGACGCACTCGAAGCGCTGGCCGAACGGGACCCCGAGGCTTTCGAGGGTGAGGACGTGACCGTCGAGGTAGACGGCGAGGCCTACACCGTCCCCGTCAAGGAGACAGACTTCAGCGTCGAGACGGTCACGGAGAACGGCGAACACGTCCGCCCGCACGTCGTCGAACCCTCCTTCGGGGTCGGTCGCCTCATCTACACGATGCTGGCCCACGCCTACACCGAGGACGAGGTAGACGGCGAGGAACGCACCTACCTCGACCTCCCGCCAGAACAGGCCCCGACCACCGTCGGCGTCTTCCCGCTGATGGACAAGGACGGCATGGCCGAGTACGCCCGCGAGATAGCGAGCGCCCTCCGCGAGGCCGGGCACTCGGTCACCTACGACGACTCCGGTGCCATCGGCCGGCGCTACCGCCGACAGGACGAGATCGGGACGCCCTACTGCGTTACCGTCGACTACGAGTCCGTAGAGGAGGACACGGTCACCGTTCGGGAACGGGACAGCACAGAGCAGAAACGCGTCTCCATCGACGGCCTCGCGGAGACGATAGCGCGCCTCACCGAGGGCGAGACGACCTTCGACGACCTGTAAGATGGCTGACGAGGTCGCCCGTCGACTCGTCCACGCCACCGGGTCGGCGGTCCCGCTCTCGTACCTCCTCGCCCCGGACCTCGTCACCTGGCGGGTCGTCCAGACGTTTCTGGCAGTGTGTCTGGTTACCGTCGTCTTTCTGGAGTTCGTTCGTCTCTCGATCGGTCTCGACTGGGCCATCTACGACCGTCTCACCCGCGAGTACGAACAGGACAATCCGGCGGGCTACGCGCTGTACATCGTCGGGATGGCCGTCGTCGCCGGGGCCGTCGCCGTCGGACTACCCACCACCGTGGCCGTACCGGCGATGTTCATGCTGGCCATCGGCGATCCGATAAGCGGCCTGCTGGGCTCTGCAGAGGCCAGCAACGTCAAGCAGGCGTGGGTGTTGCTCGTGATGTTCGGCGTGTGTACGCTGCTCGCGTCCCCGTTCGTCTCGCCGGCCGCGGCAGTGCTGGGCGGCGTCGCCGCGACGTTCGCCGACGGGGTCAAACCCACCATCGCGGGTTACGTCGTCGACGACAACTTCGCCATCCCGGTACTCGCGGCCGCCGCGATGTGGGCCGGACTGGTCTTGGTCCCGTTCTAGACGGCGAGGGCGACCAGTCCGAGCAGGAGGTACTCGCCGTCTTTGGCCAGACAGAGCGTATCCATCGCGTTCGTCCGGTCCAGAACCCACGTGAGCGAGAGCGAATAGCTCACGACCGGGAGGGCAAACACCGCGGGCAGGGCCGCGTGCGCGACGGGCGTGAGCGCGACCAGCACCGCGAGCGAACAGCCATCGAGCAGCGCGAGTACCTGCCGCGTCCGACCGACACCGAGGACGACGGGGAGCGTCTCGACGCCCGTGGCCCTGTCACCGACGACGTCTCGGACGTTGAACACCTCGACCGAGACGAACGACCGCAGGAAGAAGAACAGACAGACCGCCACCGCGACCGGGCCGATGGGACGACCCGCTACGGCAAGTGGGAGCAGGGTCACGGTCGACGCCCACGCCAGTGCCACCAGCCCCGTGTTCACGACGAACACGTCCTTCAGTCGCCGCCACCCGGGTGCGAGCGGGACGCTGTAGAGGACGCACGCGACGACCGGAATCAGGGCGACGACGAGTGCGTCCGGCCCGCCCGCCCACAGCGCGATGCCCGCCCCCAGTAGCAGGCCACCGACGGCGAGGCCGGCGACCACCACCGGGTGGTCTGTGACGAATGACGACCGCTCGGGGCAGTTGATTGCGTCCTCCTCGATGTCGGCGAGGTCGTTGGCCGTGTAGACGGCAAAGGAGACGAGGCCGACGACGACCGGTGCGGCCGGCGCCGTGACTCCGAGTAACACCGCCGCGAACGCCGCCTTTGCGGCCGCGACCACCCCTTGCAAGACGCTGAGTTGCTGTGCCCACCAGAGCGAGTGGGTCAGTGTCTGCCAGACCTGTGCGGGAGTCGAGCGGCTGTGGTACGCCATGGTAGTTCAAGCTACACATCGGAGTGAATTGATGGCTTTCCCCGTCTACAGCGACCAGCGCGGTCACCCGTCCGGTTCAGGCAGAGCCCGGTCCAGCGAGAAGGACACTTCGCTCCCGCCCTCCGGGCGCAACTCGAACGTGAGGTCGTGTCCCGACTGCTCGACGAAACAGTAGACGAGCCACAGGCCGACGCCGGAACTGTGTTGGAGCGGCGTCTCACCTTCTTCGAGGATACGACGCTCCGTGTCGGGGATGCCCGGGCCCTCGTCGGCGACGGTGACGTGGACCGTGTCCGCATCGACGGTGACGGTGATAGTCACCGACGGCGATGGATCCGGGTCGTGTTCGATGCCGTTCTCGACGAGGTTCTCGAGGGCGGCCTGTAGCCCGACGGTCGATCGGACGAACACCTCGTCGGGACACGACGCCGTCACCGTCGCCGCCGGGTATTTCGCCGAGTACCGGGCGACGATGGCCTCGACAGTGGTCGAGATGTTGGTTCGCTCTCTGGCTCGCTCGCTCGTGACGATACGCTGTATCGTCCGGAGTTTCGCGCTCGTCTCCATGATGGAACCGGCGCTGTCGTCGATAGCCTGCAGATGGGGCCGACCACGTTCGTCGACGTACTCCTCTAACACCTCCGCGTGACCCATGATGGTGTTGATGCGGTTGGCCATGTTGTGTCGCAGGACGCGCGAGACGAGGTGGAGGTGACGCTGTCGTCGCTGTTGGTCGGTGATGTCCGAGAGGACGACGGTCCAGCCGAGGTGGTGCGGGCCGTCGGTTATCGCGGACGTCTGGACCGAGAGATACCGGTCCTCGTCGGTCTGGGGAGCGAACTCGGTACGGCCGCCGTCGACGTCCTCGAACCACTCTTCGGCGTTCTCGACGATTCGTTCGATGGACTCATTCTGGTGGCTCGCAAGCGACGGGAGGAGCTCTGATGCCGTGGGGTTGAAATCACGGATGCGGCGCTCGGCGTCGAGGATGACCATGCCTTCGCTGCTCTGCTCGACGGCCGTATCGCGAGCCAGTGGGACGATGTCGAAAAAATCTAGCTGGATGGACCACGTCGTCGCGATGCCGAACAGGGCGAGGCCGATCGGCGTGTAATCCAGCCCCGGAATCGGGGCACTGTCCAGTACAGAGACGACGTTGATAAACAGCGGCAGCGCGCTCCCGAAGGCGACGAGCAACACCGACTCGGTGCTGTACCGACTCCGGAGGTGGATGGCCAGCAACGCGTACACCGCCACACAGTACAGCCCGTACGAGAGGAAGACATAGAGGAAGTACAGCGGTCCCAGTCCCCTGTGAACCAGATGGGGAAACACCGCCGTCGACAGGTCGATACCCTCCCAGAACAGGTGATGGAGCGGGTTCGTGAGGATACCCAGCACGAGCCCCATCAGCACGACCACCACGTACGCGATAAAGAGGGGGCGGCGGTGCCAGTCTCGGCCCGTGTACTGGGCCGCGAACACGAAGAAGACGAGTACGAACAGCACCCCAAGCGGGAGTTCGAGCGCGACCAGTACGCGTTCGACCGCGGTCGGCAGGACGATCTTCGCGGCGGCGGCGAACGACCACACCGCCGTCAGCGCCAACAGCGCGGTAAACGAGCGGACGCCGCGAATCCCGTGGGGATACGTCCGGAGATACACCGTGAGCGCAACGAGTGACAGCCCCGAAACCGTGAAGAACACCACGAGTACGAGTTCGACCGGACTGGTCACCGTCATGAGTTATGATTATCAGAAGATGAAATAATACCTTCGTCCACCCCGTTTCACTTCCACCACGCTACCTGAACCCTTAACCGCCGGCGGGGCCAACGCCTCGCCAATGGCGACCACCGACGCCGAGTCCGGTGGCGAGTACGTCACCGAGCCACTGGTTACCGACGGGCTGCTGGAGAACCGCCGGTATCAGGTCGAACTCGCCGACACCGCCGACGATCGCCACGCCCTCGTCTGTCTCCCCACCGGCCTCGGCAAGACGACCGTCTCCCTGCTCGTGACCGCCCGCCGCCTCCACGGCGTCGGCGGCACCGCCCTCCTGCTGGCCCCGACGAAACCGCTGGTCCAGCAACACGCCGAGTTCTACCGTGAGGCGCTGACCGTTCCCGACGACGAGATAGTCGTTTTCACGGGTGAGGTCCGACCGGACGACCGAGCGGAGTTGTTCGAGCGTGCGCGAGTGGTCATCGCGACGCCGCAGGTCGTCGAGAACGACCTCGTGGGCAACCGTATCGACCTCTCGTCGGTGACCCACTGCACCTTCGACGAGTGTCACCGCGCGACCGGCGACTACGCCTACAACTACATCGCCGACCGCTACCACGCCGACGCCGACGATCCCCTCGTCACCGCGATGAGCGCCTCCCCCGGCGACGACGAGGAGGCCATCCTCGAAGTGTGTGAGAATCTCGGCCTCTCGGAGGTCACCGTGATGACCGAGGACGACGCCGACGTCGCCGAGTACACCCACGATACGAGCGTCGAGTGGAAACGTATCGAACTCCCCGACGTAGTGATAGAGATACGCGACGCCATCAACGAAGTCGTCGCCGACCGACTGGCGCAGTTAAAGGACCTCGGCGTCACCAACAAGTCCTCGCCGGACCTCTCCGAACGAGAGATTCAGGGGATGCAGGCCGAGTTGCGGAAACTCATGGACAACGACCAGAGCGAGGGGTATCAGGGGATGAGCCTGCTCGCGGAGATTCGGAAGTTACGGACGGCCGTCACCTACGTCGAGACCCAGAGCGTCGAGTCCCTGCGGCGGTACTTCGAGCGACTGAAGGAGGCCGCCCGCTCGTCCGGCGCGTCGAAAGCCGACCAGCGACTCGTCAGCGAACCCAAGATCCGCGAGGCGATGCGCAAGGCCGCCGCGTACGACGACCTCCACCCGAAGTTCCGCCAGACGCGGATGTTGCTGGCCGAGACGCTCGGCATCGAGAACGGCGAGCGAGTCATCGTCTTCACCGAGTCCCGGGACACCGCCGAAACCCTCGTCGACTTCCTCTCGGACCACTTCTCGACCCAGAAGTTCGTCGGCCAGTCGGACACCGACGGCAGCGAGGGGATGACTCAGACCGAGCAACAGGAGACGCTGGACCGCTTCCGGAACGGGGAGTTCGAGGTCCTCGTATCGACCTCCGTCGCCGAGGAGGGACTGGACGTGCCGGAGGTCGACCTCGTGATGTTCTACGAACCCGTCCCGACGGCCATCCGCGCCATCCAGCGCAAGGGACGAACCGGCCGACAGGCCGAGGGCCGCGTCGTCGTCTTGCTGGCCGAGGACACCCGCGACGAGGCGTACTTCTGGAAGGCCAGAAACGACCAGAAACGGATGAAACGGGAGTTACAGAACTTAAAGAGCGTCGCCGGCGACTTGGAGGCCGAACTCGACCAGACCGGGCTGGACGAGTACGAGAACCCAGACGGGGACGACGCCGGATCGGAAACCGGGCCCGAGAGCGAGGGGTCGCCCGCTCCAGTCGAAACCGAGGACGACGGCGCACAGAGCGCGCCCGACGACGACGGACAGGCCGGCCTCGACGCGTTCGCCGGCGAGGACGTGGCCGAGGAGGCCGGGACCGACGCCGACGAACTGGAGGGAGCCGTCGCGACGGCCGACGGCGACGAGGAGACCATAGAGATAGTCGCCGACCAGCGCGAACTCGACTCGACCATCGCCCGGGACCTCTCGACACGCGACGGCGTCGAGACGCGACTGGAGACGCTGGCGGTCGGCGACTACGTCCTCTCGGACCGCGTGGTCGTCGAGCGAAAGACCGTCGCCGACTTCATGGACACACTGACCGGCGGGGACCGGTCGATGTTCGAGCAAGTCGGCGACGCCACCCGCCACTACGCCCGCCCGGTCGTCGTCGTCGAGGGCGAGGACCTCTATGGCGCCCGAAACGTCCACCACAAGGCCATCAACGGGGCGCTAGCCTCGCTCGCGGTCGACTTCGGCGCCAGCGTGATGCGCACCGCCGACGAGGCCGAGACGGCCGACCTGCTGGAGGTCATCGCCGGCCGCGAACAGGACGAGGGCGACCGAGAGGTGAGCGTCCACGGCGAGAAACAGTCGAAGACGCTGGCCGAGCAACAGGAGTACGTCGTCACCTCGGTCGCGGAAGTCGGACCAGTGACGGCCCGGAACCTGCTGGCCCACTTCGGGAGCGTCGAAGCGGTGATGACCGCCGGCCACGACGACTTGCTCGACGTGGCGGGCATCGGCGAGGTGACCGCGACGCGTATCCGCGACGTCGTTAGCGGCGAGTACGATCCCTGAGACGCCGATTCGATTTCACCGATCTGTTCGTGCAGAGAAAGTTTGAAGCAGTTGTATAGCGTGGTTCCGGTAAGGGGGTCCTCAGGTGACAGATACGACGACCGGTAGTGACCGTTACTTCGACTTCGAACTCGACAACGTCGGTGCAGGGAGCGCGACGCTGACGTCCGAGCGTCTCGCTGCCGACCACGACTACGTCCTCGCCGTCTTGCTCCGGAACCACTACTGCCCGCTGTGTCGGGACCTCGTCAGTCGACTCGCCGACCACTACGGGGAGTTCGCCACGCGAGGGACCGCCGTCGTCCCGGTGTTGCCCGACATCCGCGAACGGGCGCTGGTGTGGCACCGCCGCTACGAACTCCCGTTCCCGATGCTCGCAGACCCCACGGACGACGGCGTCGACGACGACCGTCGAGACGTCCCACCCGACGAGTTCGATGCGTTCGCACCGTTCCAGCGCACGATCCCTAGCCTTCCCGGCGTCGTGCTCTTCGAGTGCGTCGAGGACCGACTCCGCATCGTCTCCAGACACGGCGGGCCAAAGCCACAGGACGTCCCGACTATCGACGCCCTCGTCGACCGAATCGACGTCCACCGCGACGACGGGACCGTCGACGTCGGGGACGGCGTCCGCGCCGACGGCTGACAGCGGTCAGCGCTTTGCCGCGTCGAGCGCCTCCGCCGCCTCGCGGGCGGCAGCGAGGTGTTCGCGCGCTTCTCTCGGGTCGTCGGCCGCCGCGGCCCGCTCCGCAAACCGCCGAACCGTCTCCGCAAGCAGCGACGCCGCAGCGTCGAGGTCCGCACGTACGTCACCGGTAGCGCGCTCAGTTCGAGTCGAAACGTCCGGGTTCGCCCGTCGCCCCGCCCGCTCGTCGCGTCCCACAGACCGGCGACCGGCGGTGTGTGACTGCCGGTCAGCGGGTCGACGGTCGTCCGTCTCTCGGTTACCCCCCGCTTCGTCTGGAGTCCGTTCGGGGTCTGCCGACGGCACTTCCCGGGATGGCGCAGTCTGGGCGTCCGTCCCCCGGTCGGGTTCGTTCCGGCCGACGTGGTTCGTCTCCGAGACCGCTTTGGAGTTGGTGTCCTGTTCGTCCGTCCGGGCTTCCTCGGCCTCGCTGTCGTCCGCTTCGTCGGCGCCGAACTGGACGCGGGCCTCGTCGCTCGGGTTCGCCACCTCGATGTGGTCCCCGTCGGCGGACTGACCGGCCTCGTCGTCGGTCCCGTCCGCCGACGCTCCCTGCTCGCGTGTGATGGGCTTCTGGCAGGTGGGACAGAACTCCTGCCCGTCGTAGCGGAAGATGGGGTCGCCACAGTCCGAACAGTGGGCGTTCGTCATCGTCGCACCCTTCAACAGGAGTTCGCTCATCTGTTCGGTGGCCGCACGCTGTTCTTCCTCCTTCTCGAATTTCTCCCGGAGTTTCTCGCGTTCGGCTTCCTTATCGAAGTCGCTCATACACGTATCAACGCCGTGGCGCTGAAAACCGTTTTCGGGTCCGATCAGTGACCCGTGGAGGGGGGTTTCGACACGTTTAACGTTCGCGCCGAAGGCGTTTCGAATGGTATGACAAAGGTAAGCGTAGTCGGTGCGGCCGGAACGGTCGGCGCCGCGGCAGGGTACAACATCGCGCTCCGAGACATCGCCGACGAAGTCGTCTTCGTCGACATCCCGGACAAGGAAGAAGACACCATCGGGCAGGCCGCCGACACCAACCACGGCATCGCATACGATTCGAACACGACGGTCCGACAGGGCGGCTACGAGGACACCGCTGGTTCGGACGTCGTCGTCATCACGGCCGGCATCCCGCGCCAACCGGGCCAGACCCGCATCGACCTCGCGGGCGACAACGCCCCCATCATGGAGGACATCCAGTCCTCGCTCGACGAGCACAACGACGACTACATCTCGCTGACTACCTCCAACCCCGTCGACCTGCTCAACCGCCACCTCTACGAGGCCGGCGACCGCTCGCGCGAACAGGTCATCGGCTTCGGCGGTCGACTGGACTCCGCGCGGTTCCGCTACGTCCTCTCCGAGCGCTTCGACGCCCCGACCCAGAACGTCGAGGCGACCATCCTCGGCGAGCACGGCGACGCACAGGTCCCCGTCTTCTCGAAGGTCCGCGTCGACGGCACCGACCCCGAGTTCGACGGCGACGAGAAAGAAGAGATTCTCGGCGACCTACAGGAGTCGGCCATGGACGTCATCGAGCGCAAGGGCGCGACCGAGTGGGGCCCCGCCCGCGGCGTCGCCCACATGGTCGAGGCCATCGTCCGCGACACCGGCGAGGTCCTGCCCGCTTCGGTCAAACTGCAGGGCGAGTTCGGCCACGAGGACACCGCCTTCGGCGTCCCCGTCCGACTCGGCTCGAACGGCGTCGAGGAAGTCGTCGAGTGGGACCTAGACGACTACGAACAGGACCTGATGGCCGAGGCGGCCGAGAAGCTCTCAGAGCAGTACGCCAAAATCGAGTAACGCCGTCAGGACTTTCGCCGTCTTTCTCTCTGTCTTCGGACGCCGTCTGATTAGTCCGGCCAGTCGCCGTTCTCGGTCCGCTCCCGTGATTCCTCGGCGATGTCTGTCCCGAGGAGCGACGCCCACTCTTCGAGGTGTGACTCCGTCGGCGAACAGTTCCGGTGTGCCATGGTTCGTACGCGATTCATCTACGCGGCGTTATATAACGATTGTGCCGGATCGCACCCGAAAATAAGGGGATTACTCGCGGAACGTCTCGGGGACCTGAATCGAGTACCGGCCGTCCTCCTGTAACGCGACGATGTACTCCTCGCGGTCGTACAGTTCCATCAGGTTCAGTTCGTACTGCCCCGGTTCGAGCACCTTGATGGACTCGAACTGGTCGTTGAGTTCCTCGCGCAGTTCCTTGAGGTCCGGCCGCTCCGTCTCATCGGGTTCCTCCGGCGGGTCCGGGTCGGCGCCGACAGGTTGGAAGTGATGTTCGTCGTCGGCGTCCGACTGTGGCTCCTGGGGGAGTTCGTCCGGCGTCACCACGTCCGCGCGGGCGCTCGCCTGTGCAGCGTCCTCGGTGTCTGGCGTCTGGGTGTCGACCTCCCGGCGGGTCGCGGCCTCGCTCCGGTCGACGCCGGGCGAGGCGTCGTCGGAACCGCTCGCTCCAGTCGAACTGGCGGCCCCGGCGTCGGCGCCGACGGTCGGGTCGTCGTTCCCGCCGCCGACGATGTCCCGGACCGTCGCTGCCGTCTTGCCGACGGTGCGTGCCACGGTACTGTCGGCACCCGGCGGCTCCGGGGGTTCTGGCGGTTCCGCATCCGGATCCGGCGGCGCCTGACTATCGATGCCGTCGGGCCGGAACTGGAACTTGTTACCGCCACAGTCCGGACAGCCAGACAGCATCTCCTTCGAGCCGTCGTCGAACGCGCGGCCGCAGTTCGTACACTGGTGAGGCATTATTTCCGGGAGACGAGCGCGCTGATGAGAGTTTCGTCTTTGTGGAGTGTCTCGATCTGGTTGGCCGGACCGATGACGGTCAGTTTCTTCGTCGACTCCTTGCCCATGATGCGGTCCAGGATGCTCTGGTCTGCCGTCTCCGATTTGGGGTAGGTCTCTATCTCGATGCCGTTGAACTCGTCGGGGCTTATCTCGGTCATCGTCACCTCGATGAGACGGGACTCCTCGTCGGGGGAGAGTCCCTCTTCGAGGATGACGATGTTGCCATCGCGCACCCCGTCTAAGATGATGCGTATCTTCTCCATCGAGGCGAGGCCGTCCATCCGTTCGCCGCTGATGAGGTCTATCTGCACGCCGTCGTCGGGGCCTTTTATCTCTGCCATGGTATCACCCGAAGTACTCCGCTATCTTGTCGTAGACCTCGTCCATGTTGTCGCCCTCCAGCGCGGAGAGCGGGATGGTCTCGTGTTGTGGGTAGGCGTTGCGAATCCGCTGGACCGACGACTCCTCTAGGTCGATCTTGTTCGCGAGAATCAGCACCGGGAGGTCCTGACTCTCGATGATGCCGATGAGCATCGTGTTGACCTGCGTGAACGGGTCGGTCGCCGAATCGAGCACGTAGATGACGCCGTCGACGTCCTCGCGAAGCCAGTGCATCGCTTCCGCGACCCCTTCCGTGGCTTCCCGAGATCGACGCACAGCGTCGTCTTTCTCCATGTCGTGTTCCAGAAATTCGGTGTAGTCGACTTTCGTCGTCACGCCGGGCGTGTCGACGATATCGATTGTCACCTTCTTCCCGTCCCGTTCTATCTCGACGTTCTCCTTCCGGCGCGCGCGGCGCGTCTCGTGTGGCACGTGGCTCTCCGGGCCGACGGCGTCGCCGGTCCAGTCGCGTGCGATACGGTTCGCGAGCGTCGTCTTCCCGGCGTTCGGCGGGCCGTATATCCCGATACGCTTTGGGTCTTCTTCGGAGAACAGCGTCGATGCTGCCCGTGAAATGCTATCTCTGAGGTTTGTTAACAGTCCCATCCTATCCTCCCGCCGCCCGGACTCGCCGGTTTGGCGGCTTCTGCCCGTAGAAGAAAGGCGAATTCACTTAAGGCTACGTCAGACAAGTGTGAGTTTAATTATGTGTTTGGAGAGGCCCGCCACCGTCGAGACGAAACACGGGAGAGCGGCCTGGGAACGGACGAATTGAGCAAATTCACAGGTTCCTTCGGTGTCTCACCCGCGCTTTCGGACGCACGCGAAACGAGGGTCATAGAGCGGTGAACGATAGGAACCGAGATCCCGAGACACACCGACGGACGTTTCGACCGAAGCCGGGGATACCATGACGAAGGGGACGGAGGGGAAACAGAGGGGGAGGTGTGTGCCCCCCACCCCTTCGTTTCAGGTGGAACGGCGAACGGACCCGGGGTGGACGCCGCTGAGACGGCGCTCGACAGGCGGAACTGAAGAGTGCGCTACGAGCTAGACTAGCAGATTCATAGAGCAGAGGCGTCGAAACACTAGTCTAGAACAGCTGTAATCCTCTAGTTGTTTTCTTCTCTAGGGTGCGGATTTGGTTTTTCTGTATATGTATTAAGTCTTTCCTAGTCTAGAGAGCAACCCCTCGTTCGTTCACCCCCACCCCTCTCTCGAAGGCCGTTCCACCCGAAACGAAGGGGTGGGGGGGTTCACCGGAACTGTGGGATTCTAGTCACTCTCGCGAACTGTAGCGCCGGTATGACTCTCCTACTCGTCCCCGCTCTTCGGTCCTCGTCGCCCCACGGTCAGTCGCCCCTCCCCCCTAGTTCCCGTGCAGCCACTCCGCTACCCACTCCTCACCGAGAGTATCTCCGGTATCGAGGGCGTACCCCTCGACTACTTCGGCAGTAGCGCAGCGACGAACTCCCGTAACTCGGTCGTCATCGTCCGTACCGGGGGACTCTTTCCGGTGGATCTGCCGCCACGATTCGACCGAAATATTTAATATCGAATCACCCACGGGTTCATGTGGTTCAACTGGACGCACCCGAGAGCGTCGACACTCGTCAGTGGTGGCACAGACGCAGTCCTCACGTCCGCTCTTCGGGCATCTCCGTTGCTCTCCACTCGAAACAAAGGGGTTGCGCTCTCGACAATGACCGATTCACTCGACGACTCGGACGCCGGGCCCGACACATCGGAGGACCCGGAGTACTCACTCTCGTCCGACGACGACACGACCGACGCCCAGTCCTCACAGACACCGGACCTGGACGACGTCGTTTTCGACAACCTCGATACGGGAAGCACCGGGGACTCCGACGAGGCTTCCCGCGGCCTGTTCGACGACTTGCTCGAAGGCGAACCCATCTTCGAGAACAAGGAGGTACTGCGACCGTCCTACACGCCGCACAAACTCCCGCACCGAGAAGAGCAGATAAACAACATGGCGACCATTCTGGTTACCGCTCTCCGTGGGGACACACCGTCGAACATTCTCATCTACGGGAAAACGGGGACCGGGAAGACGGCCAGCGCGAAGTTCGTCAGCGAGGAATTGGAGACGACCTCACAGAAGTACGAGGTCCCCTGTGAAGTCGAGTACATCAACTGCGAGGTGACCGACACCCAGTACCGCGTCCTCGCACAGCTCGCGAACAAGTTCATCAACAAGAACGCCGACGTCATCGACGACCGCATCGAGACGCTCGAAGACGTGTTGTCTCGCGCACGCGAGGACGCCACCGAACTCGAAGCGACGGAGTTCGAAAGCGTCGACGCGCTCGAAAGCGAAATCGACGCCCTCGAAGCCGACAAAGACGACTTCGAGGAAGTGCCGATGACCGGGTGGCCGACCGACCGGGTGTATTCGTCCTTTTTCGACGCCGTCGACTACCACGAGCGCGTGGTCGTCATCATGCTGGACGAAATCGACAAACTCGTCGAGAAGTCCGGCGACGACACGCTGTACAACCTCTCGCGGATGAACTCCGAACTGGAGAACTCCCGCGTGTCCATCATGGGCATCTCGAACGACCTGAAGTTCACCGACTTTCTCGACCCCCGCGTCAAGTCCAGCCTCGGCGAAGAGGAGATCGTCTTCCCGCCGTACGACGCCAACCAACTGCGGGACATCCTGCAGGCGCGGGCTGACGTGGCGTTCAAGGGGAGTGCGCTCTCCGACGACGTCATCCCGCTGTGTGCGGCCTTCGCCGCACAGGAACACGGGGACGCCCGCCGCGCACTGGACCTCCTCCGGACCGCCGGGGAACTCGCCGAACGCGACCAGACCGATCAGGTCGAGGAAGACCACGTCCGACAGGCCCAAGAGAAGATCGAACTCGACCGGGTCGTCGAGGTCGTCAGGACGCTCCCGACCCAGTCGAAGATCGTCCTCTTTGCCATCATCCTGTTAGAGAAAAACGGCGTCCGCAACATCAACACCGGCGAGGTGTTCAACATCTACAAGAACCTCTGCGAGGAGATCGACGCCGACGTGTTGACCCAGCGCCGTGTCACGGACCTCATCTCCGAACTGGACATGCTGGGCATCGTCAACGCCGTCGTCGTCTCGAAGGGCCGGTACGGCCGGACGAAGGAGATCTCCCTGTCGGTACCGACCGAAGAGACCGAAGCAGTCCTCCTCTCTGACTCGCGACTCGGCGACATCGACGACGTCCAGCCGTTCGTCCAAGCGCGGTTCGACAACTGAGTGTGCGCCCGCGTGACTACGCGACGGCGACAGTAGTGTTCTCCGCGTCGACCGACGTTTCGGCTGCCGAGACGCGTGCGGCCTGGTTCCAGCCGAGTCGAATCTCGCCGAGCAACGGTACGCGCCACTCGGCCGTGCCGACGACCCAGGCGGGCCTGACCGGGTCGCTGATTGGACTCGACCCCACCTGATCGTAGCGGGCGTTGTTGTCGCCCTTCGTGATGAAGCCGTCGTGGGGCGCCGGGCAGTTGGTGAGTTGGCGGCAGTTATCCGCGACCCCGACGGCCGCCGGGTCCGCGCGGTCGTACCAGTTCTCCCCCTCCTCGACGTGCAGCATCGCCCGGTGGATGATGGGCGTCGTCTGATTGTTCCCGTCGGGTGCGTAGACGATGACGTCGCCCGGTCGGCTGAATCGGACGTAGTCCTCGCCGCGGTCGGCGGTGACGACGCCGTCCTGTGCGTTCGCCCCGGCGAATCGCTCCTCTTCCATGACAAAGACGAGGTCGCCCTTCTCGATGTGTGGGTCCATGCTCGGGCTCTCGATGGCGACCAGCGGGGGCCAGACGCCGCTGACGGCGAACAGCAACAGGCCGACCAGCAAGACTGCACCGGCGCTCCCGACTATGTCGGTCACGTACACCAGTACACCAGGCCCGTCCTCGTCACCGTCGTCGCTTGCCGACGGACGGTCGTCACCGGACATTCTACCGGGACTACCGAGAGACGCACAATCAACGTTCCGTTGTCCGGGCTATCCCAGCGGGCGATCAACCGGCGAGCCGGGTCCCCGTCTGGAGCCGGACCCACCCGAGACCCGGGATCCGGAGTTCGGCGGTGCCGACGACCCACTCGTCGCGGACGACCGTGCTGGTCCCGGTCACTTGATCGTAGGCGTCGTTGAAATCGCCCTTCGTCACGAACCCGTCGTGCGGGGCGGGGCAGTTCCGGAGGTCGGCACAGCTATCGGCGGCCCCGACGGCGTCGGGGTCGGTGCGGTCGTACCAGTTTTCTCCTTTCTCTACGTAGAACATCGCCCGGTGGATGACCGGCGTCCGCTGTTCGTTGCCGTTGGGTTCGAAGACGATGACGTCGCCGGGTTCGCGGAACATCACGTAGTTCGACTCGGCTCCGGTCTCGGCGGTAACGACACCGTGTCGGGCGTCGGGTCCGGGGAACCGGTCTTCCTCCATGATGAGCACCATGTCTCCGGTGTCGATGTTCGGTGTCATACTGCCACTTTCGATGGCGACCAACGGGGGCCAGACGCCGCTGACGGCGAACAGCAACAGGCCCACCAACACGACGGCGCCGACACTCGTAGCGATGTCGCGAACGTACACCGAGACCGGCACGTCCTCGTCGTCTACGTCGCCGTCCGAACCGACGGCGGCACTGCGGTCGTCGTCCTCTGCCGACACGTCGGGTTCCATCCGTACCTCGGCTTGTCAGCACCACGGTATCAACTTTGTGTCACCACGTCCTCTGCCGGTCCGCTACGTTTTTGCCCGCCGACGCGGAGTAGAGAACGTGCCGCTCTCGACGCCGGCCCGTATCGTCAGCGAACTCGCCAGCCGCGGCTACAATGCCGAACGCGAGGCCGTAACGAAACTGGCCGACGCACCGGACCCGGAACGCGCACTCGACCGCGCAGTCGAAACGATGCCCGACGACGCGCTGAAGCTCACAGCTGGGCACGTCGAAGCCGTGCTCGACCGGGCAGAATCGAGAGCCGACGCGACCGCCGGCAGTCAGCGGGCCGCCGAACAGGAGAACGGGGAGACCGCGACCCGAGACCCCTCTGTTTCGACTGGAACAGACTCCGGGGTGTCGCCCGACGCGGGTGGGGACGTTCCACACGAAACGAAGGGGTCTCGCGACGTCGACCTCTCGAAACGGGCCATCGAGGTCGCAAACGACATGACCGGTAACTCCACCGGGACCGGCGAGTACAGCGACTTCGTGTCGGTGTTCCGTGACCGCTACGAGAAACTCGCGAGCAAACTCCGTGGTCGCGTGAACCACCGACCGACCGACGCCATCGAGAACATGGCCGGTGGTAGCGAGGCCGCACTCATCGGGATGGTCTCGGACATCCGCTCGACGGCCAGCGGCCACTGGCTGGTCGAACTCGAAGACACGAACGGGACCTTCCCCTGTCTCGTGATGAAGGACCGCCCCATCGCCGATTTGGTCCAGCAACTCCTCTTAGACGAGGTCATCGCCGTCGACGGAACGCTCGCCGACGACTCGGGCATCCTCTTCGTCGACTCCCTGCACTTCCCCGACGTGCCACGGACCCACTCGCCGTCGACGGCCGACCGCCACGTGC
The DNA here is from genome assembly GCF_031624555.1 of Haloarcula sp. S1AR25-4. Lineage (NCBI taxonomy): Archaea > Methanobacteriati > Methanobacteriota > Halobacteria > Halobacteriales > Haloarculaceae > Haloarcula > Haloarcula sp. S1AR25-4. Next base: position 211,637 of record NZ_JAMQOR010000003.1, read on the forward strand.
AGGCGGCGCTCATCTCCGACGTCCACGTCGGCAGTCAGGAGTTCATGGCCGACGCCTGGCATCGCTTTACCGACTGGCTCCATACCGCTGAAGCGGAACACGTCGAGTACCTCCTCATCGCCGGCGACATGGTCGAGGGCGTCGGCATCTACCCCGATCAGGACGAGGAACTGGACATCATCGACATCTACGAGCAGTACGAGCAGTTCTCGGAGTATCTCAAGGAGGTGCCCGGCGACATGGAGATTCGGATGATTCCCGGCAACCACGACGCCGTCCGCCTCGCGGAGCCACAACCGGGCTTCGACGAGGAACTGCGGGACATCATGACCGCCCACGACGCCACCGTCCACTCGAACCCCGCCCTCGTCACGGTGGAGGGCGTCACAGTGCTGATGTATCACGGCGTCTCGCTGGACGAGGTCATCGCCGAACTCCCCGACGAGGAGGCCAGTTACGACGACCCCCACAAGGCGATGTACCAACTGCTGAAAAAGCGCCACGTCGCCCCGCAGTACGGCGGCCACACCCGACTGGCGCCGGAGGACCGCGACTACCTCGTCATCGAAGAGGTGCCCGACGTGTTCCACACCGGCCACGTCCACAAACTCGGCTGGGGGAAGTACCACAACGTCCTCGCGCTGAACTCGGGGTGCTGGCAGGCACAGACCGACTTCCAGAAGTCCGTCAACATCGACCCCGACGCCGGCTTCGCCCCCATTCTGGACCTCGATACGCTGGACATGACGGTGCGGAAGTTCGCCTAACCACCTTCGTCACCCGGGTCACGCGTCCGCAGCAGTCGAAGACTTCCGATGGGCGGTTCGAGAGACGGCGTCGCCGTCTCTCCCGACCGTGGGGCGAACACGCTACGAATCGCTGACTCACGGCCTCGGCGTTCGTCTTCGCGGTCGCACGTGACCGCGCTACCCGCGATTCGCGTGAAACCGGTCGCCGAGGCGGGCCGGGATGCTCCGTCGCGGGCCTGCCCTTCCCCGGGTCGCTCGGGCGCGACACCTGTCGCGCCTCACTCCCGGCCGACCGCCACGCACTATCCAGATACGCACCAGTTAGCCCTCGGTTTCCACTCCAACCTATTTCCCGCAGGCGGTCGACGCGCTGGCATGGACATCGTCGAGAACACCCTCGACGCCTCGCTGGGCGAGTTCCTCGCTCGGCCTCTGTTCTGTTTCCTCGCCCAATCCTCGGAGTCGGGCCCCCGGGTCTCGCCCCTGTGGTTCCACTGGGACGGCGAGCAGGTGTGGCTCATCGCCATGGAGGACGGGCGGTCCTATCCCGACCGTCTCCGACAGTTCCCCGAGTCCGCCCTCGCCGTCGTGGACTTCGACCCGAAGTCGGGGCGCGTCGAACACGTCGGGATGCGCGGGACGGCGACGCTCGAACCGTTCGACGCCGACCGCGCCGACCGACTCCTGACGAAGTACCTCGGCCCGGACCGGGGGGCGTGGGACGAGCGGTTCCGCGGACTCGACGGCGACGGCTACGGCCTCGTCCGGTTCGACCCGGCGACGGTCGTCGCCCGCGCCCAGTCGTACGCGGGGTCACTGCAACAGTGAGCGTCGGCGGCCTCACTCGCTCCCGACGCCGGTGAACTCGAAACGGGCGCCCTCGGCCTCGCTCGCGGTCACGTCCATGTCCCACCCGTGGGCCGTCGCGATGGCCCGGACGATGCCGAGGCCGAACCCGCCGTCCTCACCCGGCAGCAGGTCTCCCTCGCCGTCGTCCGGGATGCCCGACCCGTCGTCGGCGACGTAGAACCCGTCCGGAAGCGACCCGACGGTGACGGTAACATCCGTCCCGCCGTGTTCGACGCTGTTGCGGTAGAGGTTCTCGAACAGCTGGCGGAGACGGGTCTCGTCGGCCTCGGTGGTCCCCACCTCGGGTGCGATCTCGACCGTCGCCGCCCGCGTCTCGGTCGTCAACCAAGCGGCCCTGGCGACCTGGCTCAGGTCCACCTCGGTCAGCTCCCCGAGCACGCGGCCCTCCCGGGCCAGCGTCAACATGTTCTCGACGAGCGCGTCGATGCGGTCGAGGGCGGTCTGGGCGGCGGTGAGGTCGCTGTCCGTGCCCAGACGGTCCTGAGCCAGTTCGAGCCGGCCGGTGGCGACCGACAGCGGGTTCCGCAGGTCGTGGCTCAGCACGCTGGCGAACTCGGTGAGCCGCTCGTTGCGCCGCTCTAGTTCGGCCTCGTACTCCTTTCGCTCGGTCACCTCGCGGAACGCGGCGACGGTGCCGGCAAACTCCCCGTCGTCGAGCGGGAGCAGGGACAGATGCACGTCGAACAGCCGCGTCTCGCCGTCGGCGTCGGTGACCGGCACCGCGTCCCGGCGGGCCGTCTCCACGTCCGTCTTCGAGGAGAGGAGCCGCCGGACCGACTCGTCGTACCACGGCCCGATGTCCGGTGGAATCGTTCCCGCCTCGATGAGCCGAAGATACTCCGTTCCCACGATGGCCTCGGCGTCCCGTCCGACGACGTCGGCGAAGGCGTCGTTGACCCACAGAAAGACCCCCTCTTCGTCGAGGACGTGGAGGCCGATAGGTGCCACCTCGATGATGGACTCCCGGAGTTCGAGTTCGGCTTTGCGCTCCTCGCGTTCGGTCACGTCACGGGAGTTGATGACGATGGCCTCCAGTGCGGGGTCGTCGAACCGGTTGCGGCCGATGGACTCTAGGGTCCGGTAGCTCCCGTCGGCGGTCTCGAACCGGTAGGTCGCCCGCCGGGTCTCGTTCGGTTGCTCCTGTAACCTCCCGAAAAAGTCCACGATGCGCCCGCGGTCGTCGGGATGGACCTTCTCGAGTGGGTTTGCGCCCAGCATCTCCTCGGGTTCGTACCCCAGGGTGTCGGCGACGGATTCGCTGACGTAGCTCAGTCGGCCGTCCCGGTCGTAGGTGGCGATGACGTCGGTGGAGTACTCGACGAGCTTCTCGTGGTGGCCCGCTGGTCCGGTCGCGTCGAGGAGGGCGTCGACGGCACTGGCCGCCTCCGCGCTCGCGGTCTTGGGGTCGTCGGCCGGGACGTAGCGGTCGGCACCGGCGGCGACGGCGTCGGCGGCCAGCCCCTCGCTTCCGTCGAGGGCCACGAGGACGAACGGCGTCTCCTCGACCGACGCCAGCAGGTCCTGCCACCCTCCACCGGGCAGGTCCGCGGTGCAGACGACGCAGTCGACCGCGTCGCCGTGGGTCGTCAGGGCCGCCTCGACGCTGTCGACGTCGCTGACCGTCACCGACGGGTCCCCGTCGAACGCTGTGACGAGACCCGGCCACGACGGCGGCGAGACCAGAAGGACCGTCGTCTCCCGGGTCCGTGTCATAGCGGACGAACGGCCTACTGACTCATAACTCTTTGATCAGGCAGGGTCGTTCGGCGGGCGAACCGGTTCGTGACGGTCGCCCAAAATCGCCGCTATCTCGGATTCGGGGGCTCTCTCGCCGCGGTAGACGGGAATTAAGGGGGTCGCCCGTGACTACTCCGATGTATGAGTGACGACGACCGCGGATTCGAGACGGACGCGCTCCACGTCGGACAGGAACAACCGGACGCCGAGGCCCGGGCTCGCGCACCGCCCATCTACCAGACCACCTCCTACGTCTTCGAGGACGCCGAGGACGCCGCCGCCCAGTTCGCACTGGAGAAACCGGGACACATCTACTCCCGACTGATGAACCCCACCGTCGGGATGTTACAGGAGCGGCTGGCCGCACTCGAAGGCGGGGTCGGGGCCGTCGCCACCGCCTCGGGGATGGCGTCGCTGAACCTCGCCACCTTCCTGCTGGCCGACGTGGGCGACAACGTCGTCACCGCCTCTTCCCTGTACGGCGGGACCTACACTTACTACACCCACACCGCGCCGCGAAACGGCGTTGAGACCCGCTTCGTCGACACGCTGGACTACGACGCCTACGAGGAGGCCATCGACGAGAACACGGCCTACGTCCACTGTGAGACCATCGGCAACCCCGCGCTGGTCACCCCGGACTTCGAGCGACTCGCCGAGATCGCCCACGACAACGGTGTCCCCCTCTTCGTCGACAACACCTTCGCGACGCCGTACCTGTGCAACCCGCTCGAACACGGCGCGGACCTCGTCTGGAACTCCACGACGAAGTGGATTCACGGCCACGGCACCACCGTCGGCGGCGTCCTCGTCGACGGGGGCTCGTTCCCGTGGGACGAGTACGAGGAGAAGTACCCCGAAATCGCCGGCGACAACCCCGCGTACCACGGCGTCAACTTCCGCGAGCGGTTCGGCGACGCCGCCTTCACCTACGCCGCTATCGCCCGCGGGCTGCGCGATTTGGGCTGCCAGCAGTCCCCCTTCGACGCGTGGCAGACCATGCAGGGCCTCGAAACGCTCCCGACCCGGATGGACCGCCACTGCGAGAACGCGATGGCCGTCGCGGAGTTCTTAGACGACCACCCCGAGGTGTCGTGGGTCACCTACCCTGGACTGGAGGACCACGAGACGCACGAGACGGCGACGAAGTACCTCGACGGCGGCTACGGCGGCATGATTACGTTCGGGCTGGCGGAGGGGTACGACGCCGCCCGCACCACCGTCGAGTCCACCGAGATAGCCAGCCTGCTGGCCAACGTCGGCGACGCGAAGACGCTGGTCATCCACCCGGCATCGACCACCCACCAGCAACTCACCGACGACGAGAAGGCCGCCGCCGGCGTCACCGACGACATGGTGCGGCTCTCGGTCGGGACCGAGTCGGTCGACGACATCATTGCCGACCTCGACCAGGCCATCGCGCAGGCGACCGAGTAGCCCGACTACAGCATCTCTTTCTGTTCGAAGAGGTCGTACAGTTCGTCCATCGTCGAGACGGTCACGTCACACGACGGCGCGACGGCCGGTTTCGGCTCGAAGCCGACGGCCAGCCCTGCCACCTCCAGCATCGGCAGGTCGTTGGCGCCGTCGCCGACGGCGACCGTCTCCGCGCGGTCCTCGCCGGTGATGGCCGTCGCGACCTCCAGCGCGTCGTCTTTCGTCCCCTCGATGAGCGGGCCCTCGACGGTGCCGGTGAGCACTCGCGGGCGCTGCCCGCTCGTGTCTTCCGAGGCGGTTCCCGCCTCGCTCTTCCCGTCAGCGACAGGGAGGCGGTTGGCGACGATGGCGTCGACCTCGACGCCCGCCTTTGCGAGTGCGGCCTCGACGCCGCGCTCGAATCCGCCAGTGAGGATGACGACGTAGTGGCCCGCTTCTCGAAGTGCTTCGATGACCTCGGCGGCGCCGGGCCGCAGTTCGACCTGCTCGAAGGCCGCCTGTGCCTGTTCGTCGGGCAGGTCTTCGAGCAGGGCACAGCGCTGGCGCAGGCTCTCGGCGTACTCGATTTCGTCGTTCATCGCTCGTTCGGTGATCGACGCCATGTCCTCGGCGGTACCGTTCTGATTGCCCAGCAGGACCGTCATCTCGGAGTCCGAAAGCGTCCCGTCGAAGTCGAAGGCGACTAGCATTGGCCGGGGATAGCACAGCGGGGGTTTCAAACTATCCGGTTTGGACCCGGACGAGTGTTCCGCAGGGGTCCGCCGACGCCGCTCGTCAGGCTTGCTCGGTCGGTCGGGACGGGCCGGCGGTGTCGGTGAGAACGACCCCGACACGGCGGAGTCCGGCACCGAGGAGGAAGCCACAGAGCGCGATGGGGACGCCGAACGCGACGCCGACGTACGCGGCATACGCGACGGCCTCGGGCAGCGAGACGACGGTCGTTCCGCCGCCGTACGTCGGGACGCTGGTGCCGTAGCGCGTCAGCGCCGCGCCGAAGATTGGCGCGATGACCAGTCCGCTCGTCGGGAGGAGCCCGGAGTTCAGCCCCGCGCTGACGGCACCGAGACCGACGAGTACGGCGGCGGCGAGGAAGACGCCGAGTTCGGGGCTCGTCCCGTCCCACGTCCCCGACACCAGTTCGACGAGCGCATCGTAGCCGACGTTCGCGTCGACCCACCACACCGACCCGAGAGCCAGCGGGACCGTGAGCAGGCCTATCAGCAGTGAGATGTCCAACCGACGACCGAGTAGTGCGTCTCGAACCGGGCCAGTGACCGCCCGCCGGAGTGGGCCGGCGAGGACGCGATGACTCTCGCGGAGCCCGGTTCGTGCGCTCGACTGCAGTCGTGCTGTTGCCCCGCGGAGTATCGTCCACGCCAACGACGTCGCTGTGCGGGCCGTCGCCGCGGCCCAGGAGACGGCCGCGATAGCGAGGGCGACGGCGGTTGTAAGGCTACTGCGGAGGGAGGACTGTGGAGGGCGCATCACGTAGATACCGTCTCGGCATCGACATATTAACTTTTCTGACCGTTCTCTCTGAGGACGTTCGCGCCTCTCGCTATTGCTCCGCGGTTCGCTCCGCTCACCGCGTCGCTTCGAGGTTCCTCCCTTCGTTCGGAACCTCGCTATGGCTTCGGCGGCGGCCCGTCGTAGGCGCCCAAGTCCTGATAGAAGTTCAACAGCGCGAACTTCAGTTTCTCCGGGCCGATGTCGACCATCTCCCGGCGTTCCTCGGGTGGAAACGTCCCCCGAACCGCGTAGTCGCGCATGTCCATCTCGGCGTGTTCCGTGTAGCGCTTATCGAGCAAGACTCGCGCGCCGAAGTCCTCGGGCGAGCGGACCACCCGACCGAGCGCCTGTCTGGTCTTGCGGACCGTCGGGATCTCGACGGCGTAGCGCCACCCGGCCTCCTCGGTGTCCTCGTCGCCGAACGCCGTCGCGTAGGCGTCCTGCACAGCCTCCATCCGGTCGTCCAGATGGGGGTACGGAACCCCGAGGACGACGACGGTGCGGGCGTCGTCGCCGTCGTAGCTCACGCCCTCCGCGAGAGTGCCCCACAGCGAGGTGAAGAGGACGGCACCGTCGTCGTCGGTGAACGCCTCGCGGAGGTCACGCGCCTGCGTGCCGGGTTCGTCCAGATAGCGGGTGCCGCTGACGGCGACCATGTCGTGGTAGCGCTGGGCCTCGCTATAGGACGGACAGAACACGAGGGTGTTCCCCGGCGTGAACCGGATGACGTCCTCCAGCGTCCGGGCGATGGTCTGCTGGGTCTCGGGGTTGTCCCGCTCGCTAGAGAACAGGGCGGGCCCGTCGACGGCGTAGGTCCGCCGGCGCTCCTCGGGGAACTGCGCGCCGTAGGCCATCGTCACCGGGTCCGAGAGGCCGACGACGTCTTCGGTGACGTCGAACGGGCGCAGCGTCGCGCTCATCAACACGGCCGCGTGCAGGTCGTCGAACAGGTCCCGGGTCACCTGTTCGGGGATGCAGGTGTACAGTTCCGCCCGGCCGTACACCTCGTCGGTACTCTCGTCCCGGCGGACGCTCACGACGGGGTACTGGCCGGCCTCGTCGGATTCGGCCAGCCAGGCCGAGAGGAAGGCGGCCGCCTGCAGGGTCTGACACTCCTTGCGGGTGTCGAGTTCGCCCTCCTTGAACTGCTCCTCGTAGGTAGCGTCGAGTTCGCGCCCGAGGTCCAGCGCTTGGTCGACCTCCTCGTGGAAGCCGGGCCCGGTGTACCCCCGGAAGAACGAGAGGGTGAGGTCGTCTTTCTTGTCGTCGTTGGCGACGGTGACGTCGTCCCAGTGCTCGTCGACGGCCTCCCGGTCGCCGAAGCCGAAGGCGTCCTCGTAGGTCTCGACCAGTGCGTCGCGGAACGTTTCGAGCACGTTCGCGGCACCGTCGGCCCGGGCGTCTTCGGACTCGGCCAGTTCGTCCAGCGCTTGGTCGAGCGTGTTCTCGGTGAGGGTACGCCGGGCGTGGTCGCGGGCCGCCGACTCGACGTTGTGGGCCTCGTCGAAGACGGCGACGACGTCTTCTGGCTCCCGTCCGAGCCACCGGAAGAACTGCTCACGGATGGTGGGGTCTAGCAGGTGGTGATAGTTACACACCACCAAATCGACGCCGTCCATCCCCTCTTTCAGTAGTTCGTAGCCGCACAGCCCCTGCTGTTCGGCGTACTCGTACACGTCGTCGGGCGTGCGCACGTCGTCGTAGAGCCACGCGTAGAACTCGGTGGTGTCGACGGTCAGGTTCCGGTAGTAGTGATCACAGGTCGACCGTTCGGACTCCAGTTCGTCGCGCTGCTCCTGCAGGTCGCGTAACTCCTCGACGACGGCGCTACGGGCCTCCATGGCCTCGCCGTCGCCCGACTGGCCCGCTTCGAGCAGTTCCCCCTCGCGCCGTTCGAGGTCGGCGATGTCGCCCTCGACGTCGACCAGTTCGCGGGTGGTGTCCCGCAGCGCCTGACACTCCTCGTAGTCGACGTCGATGTGACACATCGACCCCTTGCCGCGGAAGACGACCGCGCGAAGGTCCTCGTGGTCGGTGATGGCGCGGGCGTCCTCGACGAACTGGCGCATCTGCTGGTGGACGTTCGTCGTGATGACCACCGTCTTGTTCGTCTCGCGGGCGTGTTCCAGCGCCGGGACGAGCGAGGCCAGCGTCTTGCCGGTGCCACAGGCCCCCTCGAAGAGGACGTCTCGACCGTCGTCTAAGGCGTCGTAGATGGTGGCCATCGCCTCGCGCTGGTGGTCGTACGGCTCCTCGTAGGGAAAAAAGCGGAGGTAGCCGTCGTCTGTCGTCGCCACGGGGGTCCGTTGGCCGTTCTCGGGCAAAAGGGTTCGCCCCAGCAGCTATCCCGCTCGCACTCCTGTCTCTACCCATGTGGCGCCCGGTGCTCGTCGTCGCGGTGGTCGCGCTCGCGGGCTGTTCGGGCCTGTTTGCGAGTGCCGACACGTCCTCCTCGGAGCGTCCGCTGACGCCCGCGCCGGTGCCCGAGACGACCACAGACACCGTGGCGCTCCCGCGCGAAAACGGGAGCGTCGACCTCGACCGGATTCTGGACCGGCACGAGGCCGCACTCGCCGATCGGAGCTTCCACCGCCACGTCGAACGCGAGGGGCCACAGAACACGCGAGACGTGTGGGTCGACCGCGAGCGCGGGATAACCCGCGTCCGGCGGACGTTCGGCCCGCTGACCGACGACGCCGTCGTCGCGAACGGGACGCTGTATCGCAGCGTCCGCGACGACCCGGACACGGACTACGTCACCGAACCCAGCGACGGCCAGATTCCGTACGTCTCCTCGGCGTCGGGTGCGGCCCGTCTCCGCCCGATCCTCGACGCCGAGGAGTACCACCGTCTCGGGACGGTCCAGCGCGACGGTCGGGCGCTCGCCGTCGTCGGATCCAACGACACGGCGGTGCCCGTACCTGGTGCCGACCCGGACCAGACGGTCGCGGTCCGGTCACGCATCTACGTCGACCGGGCGGGCGTCGTCCGCTACGTCGACTACCGGGAACGCCGCACCGTCGGGGCGGCAGTCGTGATCCGGATGCGGGTCACGACCGGTATAGACCGGATTTCCGTGCCGTGGTGGGCAGACGAACTCGGACTGTACGAGTGAGACATACTGCCGGGTGTCCGCTCGTGAAGTGGTCGGTCACCCGGGGTGACGAACTCGCCAGAGACGGTACAGCCTGCAGTATCAAGCCGTCTCGGGTTCGATGTACACTTTCCGGATGTCGCCGTTGATCGCCTTCAGCGAGTCTTCGATGGCGGTGATGGCGTCGTCTATCTCCGCTGTCTCCAGCCCATCCGTAAAGATTAGGTCGGCCGAGACGACGACCTCGTTCGGTCCGAAGTACACCGTCCGAAAGTCGACGATGTCGGTGACGTGTTCGTGGTCAGCGACGGCCGCTCGGAGCTCTCGGCCCACGTCCGCCGGCAGGCTCTCGCCGAGGATGAGGCGTTTGTTCTCCCACGCCAGCGCCAGCGCGAATCCCATCAGCATGATGCCGATGAGCACCGCCGAAATCTGGTCGTACACGGCGTTACCGGTCATCTGTTCGAGGAACAGGCCAGTCAGTGCGATGACGATGCCGGCGAGAGCGATAGTGTCCTCGGTCAGCGCCGTCAACGTCGTCACGTCGCTGGTCTTGCGGAACGCTTCCCGATAGCTCGACCAGTCGTTGCGCTTCATCTGCCGTCGCATCTCGGCGCGGGCCTTGTACAGCGCCCACGTCTCGAAGGCGAAGGCACCCAGCAGGACGCTGTAGTTGACCCAGAGGGGGTCGAGCCACGTCGGCGGCGTGAAACTGATGAACAGGAACTCGACGGCACCGCCAGCGGCCTCCCCACCGTGACCGCCAGCGGCGGTGAGTTCGCTGTACCCGTGTTTCAGGCTCTCCCAGCCCGCGATGCCGAATAGGAACACCGAGACTAGAAAGCTGTAGAAGAACTGTGCCTTGCCGTAGCCGAAGGGATGCTGTCGGTCGGCCTCGCGTCCGGAAAACCGGATGCCGATGAGGAGGAACACCTGATTGCCGGTGTCGGAGATGCTGTGGTACGTCTCCGACAGCATCGCGGCGCTCCCGGTCAGGAGGAACCCGAAGAACTTCAGGACCGCGATGGCGCCGTTGGCGACGAGGGCGGCGAGGACGACTGATTTACTGCCTGCCATGCCCGGGCAGTCACGAGGCTGGGGGAAAGTGGTTCTGGATTTACGGCTGGAGACGCTATCCGGGATATGCTCACTGTCGTCTCCGATACGCACGGCACCGACGGCCACCGACTGGAGGGGCACACGCTCGACGCGGTCAGGGCCGCGGACCACGTCGTCCACGCGGGCGATTTCACCACGGAAGCCGTCCTCGACGCCGTCGCGGCCGAGGCGTCGGCGCTCACGGCCGTCTCCGGGAACAACGACACGATGGGGGTCCGGGACCGGCTCTCGGACGTGGCGACGCTCTCGTGGGCGGGGCTGACGGTACTCGTCGTCCACGGTCACGAACACTCGGAGACGGCACTGGGGATGCTCGCGCGACAGGAGGACGCCGACGTTGTCGTCGTGGGTCACTCACACCGGCCCGAGATCGGGGAACTCGGCGGTCGGTTACTCGTCAATCCGGGGAGTTACGCCGACCCGCGCCGCTATCGGCCAGCCCACGCCGAACTGGAGGCAGACGACGGACGCGTCCGTGTCCGCCTCCGGTCGCCAGATGGAGCGGTGTTCTCGACGGCGGCCCGAGACCGGTGAGAGGGAACCGGCCGCGCCGCCGGGGAATGCCAGCTGAGAGTGCCAACTGCGGACCGTCTCGCGCCGAGCAGTTCGGCGCGTGTGATACGTTGACACTCGAAAACAAAGGGCCTATTGGAGAGTGAAAGACTGGTTTGACACTTACTGGCGGACGTACCAGGCGGCACCGACCATCGCGAGGACGAACGCCCCGCCGGCGAAGAAAGCGAGTCCGGGCGGGAGGCCACCGAGCAGTTCCGCGCCGCCCTGTGTCGCCGCATCCGCCGTCTGCGTGGCTACGCCGCCGTCGGCGATGGTCCCGTTCTCGATGTAGTAACTCGGGTCTGGGTCGCCCGTGTCCGCACTGCCACTCCGGACCGTCGGCCCGAACAGTGTCCCGAGTCCGCGCCCGAACACCTGTTGGACCAGTACGCTCGCCAGTCCGACGACTGCGAGGGCACCCAGCAGGTTCGACAGCGCGGCCCGCAGTCCCGACGTCTCCTGTTCGTCGCCCGCACAGATGACCAGCGGTTGGTTCGCGGGCGCGAACACGTCCATCTCGCGGCCCTTCTCGGAGTAGGCCGTATCGACGACTTCGACGGCACCGGCGTTTTTCAGTTTCTTGAGATGGTATTGGGTGTTCTGGAGCGACGTCCCCACTCGGTCGGCGAGTTCCGCGGGCGGCGCTGGTTCACGGTTGAGTGCCGCCAGCAACTCGCGGGCAGTCTCCGAGGAGAGTGCCGAGAGGACGTCGTCTGCGTCCTCGCTGTCGACCCCGATGACCCGGGGTTCCGCGTCGGGAATCGCCGGGTCCCGAGAGGGCAGCAACGACATGGGATACGATATGTACTATGGCGTTATGAGTCTTTGCCAAGGTACGACGGTCGTTACACATATCGCTCAAAGACGGATTTGACTCTTCGAAATCGGCGGTTTCCGGGCTGCTATCGAACGGTGGCGAAACCTCTTTGTCTGGTGACTGTCAACGGCCGGGTATGCAGGATGTGCTCATCTACGGACTGCTGGCCGCGGTGCTCGGTTTCTTCTTCTTCATGTACCTGATGCTCCGCCGGACCTTCCAAGGGTTCAGAGAGGGGTTCCAACAGAGCAAGGACAAGTAGCCGGCGGCGAAAGTGGTTTGGGCCCGTCGCCGGACGCTCCTGTATGGACCCGCGCATCCGCGAACACGCAGAAGTCATCGTCGACCACTCAATCGACCTGAGCGAGGGCGACGACATCGTCATCGACGCACATCCCGTCGCAGAGGACCTCGTCGTCGCGCTCCACGAACTGGCCGCCGACCGCGGCGCGAACCCGCTTGTCGTACAGGAGCGCCTCGGCGAACGGTTCCAGCGCGCGTTCCTCCGCAATCGCGACGAGTTCGAGACGCCGGGCCACCTCGAAGCCCTCTACGAGGCGATGGACGCCTACATCGCCATCCGCGGGAACGAAAACGTCACCGAAGCCAGCGACGTCGACCCGGAGACCACCGCCGCCTACCAACAGGCCCAGCAACCCCTCCTCGAAGAGCGCCTCTCGAAGACGTGGTGTCTCACCCAGTACCCCGCCTCGGCCAACGCCCAACTGGCCCAGATGTCCACCGAGGGCTACGAGAACTTCGTCTGGGACGCCGTGAACAAGGACTGGGACGCCGTGCGAGAACACCAGTCCCAGATGGTCGACGTCCTCGACCCGGCCGACGAGGTGCGCATCGTCTCCGGCGACACCACCGACCTCACGATGTCTATCGCCGGTAACGTGACGCTCAACGACTACGGCGAGAAGAACCTCCCGGGTGGCGAGGTGTTCACCGCGCCCGTCCCCGACAGCGTCGAGGGCGAGGTACTGTTCGACAAGCCGCTGTACCACCAAGGTCGGGAGGTCACCGGCGTCTTCCTCCGGTTCGAGAACGGCGAGGTGGTCGACCACAGCGCCGAGAAGAACGAAGACCTGCTGACGGAGGTGCTAGAGACCGACGCGGGCGCGAGTCGCCTCGGCGAACTCGGCATCGGCATGAACCGCGACATCGACCAGTTCACCTACAACATGCTGTTCGACGAGAAGATGGGCGACACCGTCCACATGGCCGTCGGCCGCGCCTACGACGAGACGGTCGGTGAGGGCAACGAGCAGAACGACTCGGCCGTCCACGTCGACATGATCGTCGACATGAGCGAGGACTCCTACATCGAGGTGGACGGGGACGTCGTCCAGCGGGACGGAACGTTCCGGTTCGAGGACGGCTTCGAAGCGTAAACCGGCCGATCAGCGTCTCACTCCCCGGCCCCGTCGCTAGCGAGGGGGAGATCCCGGGAGTCGTCGTCGGTACCGAGATGCGGTTCGTCCGCCGCCGTCTCGGCGTCCTCGGGGACGGTCGCTGCGACGGTCGGGTCGAACACGTCCGTCTCGCCGACGCTGTCCACGTCGAACGTCGCGAGCAGGTCTCGGAGTTCGCTCGCCCGTTCAGAGAGGTGAATCACGTCGGCCTCGACGTCTCCGACGGCATCGACCTGTTCGCCCGTCGCGTCGGCGACGGTCGCGGCCTCCTCGGCGGTCCGGTCGCTGATGTCGCCGACCGTCTCGACCATCGCCACGACTTCCTGTGCGGACTCGGCCTGTTCGCCGGTCGCACGGTCTATCTCACGCATCCCGCTGGTGGCGGCCTCGACGTCGTCGACGATGCCGTCGAACGCGACCAGTGCGTCTTCGACCGTCTCGGTTCCGGTGTCGACTTTCGACTGGGTCGCGTGAATCTCCTCGACGGTCCGCTCGACCTGTCCGCGCATGCGCTGGATGGACGACTCGATGTCGGCCGTCGCGTCGACGGTACGGTCGGCGAGCGTCTTGACCTCGTCGGCGACGACGGCGAACCCGTCGCCGTCGACGTCGGCCCGCGCCGCCTCGATGTTGGCGTTGAGCGCGAGCATCGTCGTCTGGTCGGCGATGTCGGCGATGAGGTCGGTGACGGTCTCGACGTCGGTCATCAGCGACTCCAGTTCCTCGACCTCCGCGACGGCCCGGTCGGTGGATGTTGCTATCTCCTCGAGGGCGTCGGCCGCGCCGGTGGCGGCGGCCCGACCGTCTCGACTCCGGTCGAGTGCGTCGTCGGCGCGCTCTCGGACCGAGTCTGCGGCGGCGGACATCTCCTCGACGGTGGCCGAGAGGTCGTCCAGTTCCTCCCAGACGGTCTGGAGTTCGTCGGACTGCCGTTCGGCGCCGTCGGCCATCTCGACGACGGCCTCGCGCACGTCGTCGCTGTGGTCGCGGACGGCGGCGACGTTCTCGGAGACGTCCGCGCTCGCAGCCTCCACCGCGTCGCTGAAGGCGCGTACTTCCCGAATCGTCGCCTCCCACTCGTCCATGACGTCGTTGTAGGCGGTCGCAATCGCCCGCATCGCGTCGTTCTCGGCGTCGGTCGACATCCGCTGGCTCAGGTCGCCCTCGGCACAGGCGTCCATCACCGCACCGTAAGCCGCGGCGTGCGCTTCGAGTTGCTCGTTTAGTTCGACCGCCCGCTCCCGGGTCCTATCGGCCTCTTCCCGGGCGGATTCGGCCCGTTCCTTTGCGGCCTCGGCCTCGGAAATCTGCTCGCGCAGGGAGTCGCGCATCTCGCCGAACGCGCCGTACAACTGGCCGATTTCGTCCCGCCGGTCGGAGTCCAGCGAGACGTCGAGGTCACCACGTTTCATCGCCGTGGCTTTCTCGGTGAGTTCGCTCAAAGCGCTCGCTGACCGCTTGCTGACGACGAGGGTGACGCCGCCGAGGACGAGGAGTGCGGAGAACAGCGTCAACAGGAGGCTCGATCCGATCTGGTTGCGCAGGCCGTACGCGCTGGCGGCCGGCACCTGCGTCACGACGGTCCAGTCCAGCGTCGAGAGCGCCGCGTACCCGGCGACGGTGTCCCCGTCCCGGGCGAACCCGCTCGCGTTCGCACCCGTGCCGGTGACGGCGGCGCTCTCTGCCGTGAGTGCCGTCCCCAGCACGGTTCGCCCCTCGGTGTCGACGACGGCCGTCTCGCCGCCGGACGTTCCCTGATAGAACCGGTCCGCACGCGCCGCCAGATTCGCCTCGACGACGACGACGTGTTCGGTGTTCTGTGGCGCGGAACTGACAAACGCGAGGACGGTGTCGTTGGTCACCGACGACTCGTAGGGCTGTTCCGGGACGAGGACGGTGCCCGATTGGTCCGTCTGATTGTCGATGGGGGCCATGTTCTCGCCCCACGGGACGCCCAACTCGCCGAGCGTCTTCCCGCTGAGGCCGTGGGCGGTGCTGGCCTCGATTGTCCCGTCGGAGGCCTGTACGTAGTGGACAGCGACGAAGGCGTCGGTCAGGTCCGTGGCCTCAAGGAGGAGGTAGTCCTTGATGACCTCGGGTTGTCCGTTCTGGAACTCACGTACGGACGAGAGGGTACGTGTCTGTCGGCGGAACCCGTTCACCCAGCTATCGAGGCCGTCGGCCTGTAACTCGGCCGTCGATACGACGCGGGACTCGACGCGCTGGTCGAGGGTCTGTGTGGCGTCGGCGTACAGGAACGCCCCGATACCACCAGCGACCAGCATAGCCACCAGCAGGGCGGCGGCGAACTTTCGGACGAACCGTCTTCTGACGAGGTCTGGAACCAGCCGCGACGACCTGACGGCTTCCAGACGTGTATCTCGACTGGCCATTCGTGTGGTCGTCCCCGGGTACCACACAAAAAGCTGTAAGATATATAGCGTACTTGCTGAAATGTACTCCTGGTTTTATTTTCACCACAAATATCAGAAATTGTAATGGTATCAACTCACGCCGGCCGGAGCTTCGCCACGTAGTGCGGTCCCTGCTGTTCGACGTCGACGACGGTCCACGGCGTGTCGTCGACCAGTTCGCGCATCGTATCGGGGGCGACGTGGAGGTAATCGTGCCACTCGCCGACATAGCGACGGTAGCGGGTGCGGATGCGGACCCGACCCGGGAGCCGACCGTTCGCGCGGTTGCGCTCGTGGTAGTCCAGATGGACCTGTTCGTCGGTCATCGTCGGGTCCATGCTCGATGCGACGAGCGCGGCGTCGCTCGTCGTCGCGTCGGCCAGCGCACCGAGTATCTCGGGCGCTCGCTCGGCACTCCCGACTAGCCCGAAGTTATTGCCCAGCATGAGGGCGGTGTCGAACTGCTCGTCGAGGCCGCCGGCGTCGACGACGTCGCACTCGCGGACGTCCTCGACCCCCCGGTCGCGTGCGACCGCCATCGCGCCCGGAGACAGGTCGATGCCCGTCACGTCGTGGCCGCGCTGCTGGAGTTCCAGTGCGTGCCGGCCGGGGCCACACCCGACGTCGAGGACGTGCCCCTCGGCCCACTCCACGGCGGTGTGGTCGAGGTCGCCCCACTCCTCGGGCGTGGTGAAGTACACCTCCGGGCCGCCGGGGAGGTTCAGAAACCCGTCGTCGCGCTCGACCACTTCGAACGCCTCGCCGTGTTCGTGGTAGTCACGACACATCGCACCGAACGCGTCGGACTCTGGGAGGACTGCCATGATTCCCGGCTCACTCGGCCCGTAGAAAAGCGTTGCTCAGGGGTGTGTGAGCGTCCCGTGCCGTCTCGAATTCTGTCCTCGGTACTCGGACAGGAAACTTATGTCCCGCGGCGGGCTAGTGCCGGCTATGAGTGACCAACGCTCCCTGCCGGTGCGAGCGGTGTGGTTCGTGCTGGTCGGGTGGTGGCTGACCGGCGTGTGGCTCTCGATAGCGTGGCTGCTCAACGTCACGATAATCGGCATCCCGCTTGGCATCAAGATGATAAACAGGGTGCCGCTGGTACTCTCGCTGAAACGGCGGGAGACGCTGGTCGAGGAGCGCGACGGCGGCAGCCAACACTCCCTGCTGGTGCGAGCGGTGTGGTTCCTGCTGGTCGGGTGGTGGGCCAGCGGCATCTGGACGGGCGTCGCCTACACGCTGACGCTGACCATCGTGGGCATCCCGCTCGCCGTCTGGATGTACAACCAACTCCCCTACGTCGTCTCGCTGTACGACTACTGAGCGCCGAAGGCTTCTCGTCGCTCCAGCACCATGTGGGTGTATGGCAATCGGCCAGCTAGAGCTGGCGCTCCGGGTGGTCTCGGGGCTGTTCGTCATCCTCGCCCCGACGGTGATGTTCCTGGCCCTGTGGCGCGGGCTGGAGGCGATGCGGGACGACGAACTCATCGAACGCGCACAGCAGCGCGCCGAGGCGATGGAACAGTCGGGGTCGGAGTGGAGTTTCGACGCTGCGGCAGTCGCGGCGACGGTGACCGGCGGCGACCCGGTGCCCGACGAGATGGTCGCCTGTCCCAGTTGCGGGAGGGAGAACCGAGCGGGCGTGACCTACTGCCGGCAGTGTCTGTGCGAACTCGACGATTGATACGGGTCGTCGTAACTGGGCACCGGGACGACCGCGTCTCGGCACGCGGTCGTGCTGACACGACAGTCCGTCTGACTCATACTGGTGGCTGTACCAAACTGAAGTAATTCGCCACCCCGGGGTGGCGAATATCTTTACGAACTTACAGCCACCAGTATCAGTCCCACCGCAGGTCTTCCTCGCCGACGTTCACGACGAGCGTCGGCGACGAGCGGTCGACGGTACAGTCGCTCCCTCGTTCGATGGTGTAGGTCGTCGACTCGGTCTGGTTCACGTCGACCGGGATGTCGGCCTCGACGCTGAACTGCCGCGTGACCCCGCCCGCGATGGTGTCGTCGCGGTTGTAGTCGCTGCCCTGATACGATACCCACACGTCTCGACGCGGCACGTCCTCGACGCCGGCCAGACACCCCTGTAGCCGCGGAAGCGACATCGCCCGGGTGAACACGAACTCGTTGGTGACGGTCATCGTCCCGATTCGCTCTCGGGTTTCGACGTACCGCGCATCGTGACGGGCCGGCGGCGTGTCGACGGTGACCGACTGATTCGTCTGTAACTCGTAGGTGACGCCGCCGCCGACGGCGTCGACGCCCACGAGGACGGTACTCACGAGAACCAGTGCGACCACGACGCCGGCGGCGGTCCGGACCGGGAGCCCCAGCCCTCTCTCTCGGAGCGCGTATCCGAGCGCGACGAACAGGGCCGCCGAGAGCGCGAGCAACAGGAATATCCCGGTCTCGCCGGGGTCGTACCGCAGGGCGACGTAGCCCACGAAGACGACGTACGAGAGCCCCGAGAGGGCAAACGCCACGACGTCGAGGACGTCGCGCTGGACGGTGACGCCGGCGACGAAGAAGGCGACGAACGCAGCGAACAGCAGGGCGGCTTTCACCGTAATCGAGAGGCCGAACACCACGTCTCGGACGAAGTACACGAACGCCGCCGCGGCGAACACGACGCCGAGCGCGTACAGCAGTTTGCCGCTGTCGATGTCGAAGTTCATGGAGGGCAACAGGGAGACACACTCGACTCTCCGATATGAATCTTGTTCGGAGTCGATAACCACCCCCTGTGCGGACGTCGGCACCGCTTACACGCAGTTTCACTCCTCGCCGACGACGACCCGACCGGGTTCGGCCATGTACGGGTGGCCGTACCCGCAATAGACCGTACACGCGAAGCCGAACGACCCGGTCGTGTCGACGACGAAGCCCAACTCCGCGGGCACCGTCGAGTGGTGCCAGAGGTACGTCGTCGGGGCGAGCGTCCCGCCGAACGCCGGCCCCCAACACCCGCCCGGCCCCATCGGGCCCTGTCCACCGCCGGGACCGTATCCACCGCCCGGATCTTGCCCACCGCCGGGACCGTATCCGCCACCCGGGCCTTGCCCACCACCGGGGCCGTGTGGCCCGTGATGGCCGCCCCACGGACCGTCGCCGGGGCCGTACGGACCGCCACCCGGGCCCTGTGGCGGTTCTCCCTGTCCCCGGCCGCTGGGCCGGAGGAACGCGTCACCGACGAGCGCGAGGCTGTGGTCGGGATACGCCGCTTCGGCGGCCTCGTGCAGCGCGTCGAGTGAGGTTCCTCGCGGAATGGGGATGGTCTGTTCGTTCCGCCGGGCGCGGTCCTCGGCCTCGGGGATACCCGCTCGGACTGCCTGTGGCAGGCGTTCGATGGCGCTGTCGGCTTCGACGTTGAACAGCGTCAGGCGGAGTTCGTCGCCGGGCGATAGCGTTAGCCGGTCCCGCTCCGTGCCGTCGGCGTCCAGCAGGAAGTACCCCCAGTGGTACGACCCGACGAAGGCCCGGACCGTCTCGCCCGTGCGTTCCTGCTGCGCGCCGTCCGTACTGGTCGCCGTCCCCTGTCGATTCACCGGTTGCGCGGTGCCCTCCTGACCGGCCGGTAGCAAGCCGGAACAGCCGGCGAGCGACGTACCAACCGCGAGCGCTACCATCTCCCGGCGCGTAACCGCTGGATACTGGTTACTCATACCGCCCCGGTCGACCGGCCCCCCGATTGCTATACGCTCCATTCACTATTCGGTCGGTTACCCGCTCGGGGTGCCGTGCTGTCCGGACGCCTCTCGCTTCGTCAGACGACCGCAACCCGACCGGTCGTCGTCCGCTCAGTCGTCTGCAGTGGCTCGTTCGCCGCTCGACCCGCCCGACAGCGGCGTCCGCTCGACGACCGTCCCGTCGTAGGTCGGGTACTGTTCGACGAGTTCGCCCTTCGGGACGTCGCCCTCCTCGACCATCTCTTCTAAGAGCCACCACGCCAGCTCGACGTGTTCGGACTTGACGGCGTAGAACTCCTCGGGGACGCCCAGTTCCTCCAGTCGGGCCTCGCTGACCCACGCCTTCCCGTAGACGAGGGTGCCGTCCTCGGTGACGTCGTCGAACTCACGGCGGATGTTGCGGGCCATCCGCTTGAGCCGGGAGCGGTGCTGGGCGGCGTCCTTGAAGACGCTCGTACAGAAGTACACCTTCTCGTGGTCGCCCATCGTCTCTAAGATGTCGTGGCTCCCCTCGACGGCGCTCATGTGGTCCTCTTTGAGTTCGAAGCCCTCCTCCTGCATCCGGCGGTAGTTCCCGTCGGACATCTCGAACTCGTTGATGTTACAGAAGTCGGCGGCGCCCTCGTCTAAGAATTCGAGGAACTCCTCTTCGGCACGGATGCCCGGGATCTCGAACGCAGGGGTGAGACCTTCCTCGCGGGCGATGTACAGAATCTCCTCCCACTCGGTGCCGTGGAGGTCGCCCCACAGCTCCAGCGGCGGGTGGAAGCGAATCTCGTCTAAGCCCGCTTCGGCCAGCCGGCGCATGTTCTCGCGGCCGCCCGTGATACCGGTGTAGAGGTGCGTGTGGTGGTCCTCGCCGAACTCGTCTTTCAGCAGCGAGAGATAGTGACAGGTCCGGTCGAGGGCCTCCTGCGGTTCGCCGCCCGTGATGGAGGTACCCAGCGCGCTCATGCGCTTTGCCTCCTCGATGACGTCTTCGTCGTCCTCGACGGGACGCTCGTTGGCGTACATCTGGGTGACGTTCTTGCGGTTCTCCCCGAGGGGACAGTAGAAGCAGTCTCGCTGGTCGCAGTAGCCGTAGACGAACAGCACCATCTTCCCGCCTTTGGCGCACTGCTCGCAGCCCTCGGAGATCATCGTGTACGGCTAGCACCGCGCCCAGCGGGAAAAAGCGTGCGCATCGTCGTCGGCGTGGTGTGGGTCGGCATGGGCCGGCTGGCGTCGACACCGCCCCCGGGCTTATCCCCTCGCCCGACCCACTCCACGTCATGTCGGACGCCGGCCGCCGCCGCGGCCTCGCAATCGTCTTCGCCGTCGTCTTCCTCGACTTGCTGGGCTTTGGCATCGTCATCCCCATCCTCCCTTTTTACACCCGGTCGTTCCCCGGCGGCACCGAATTCGTCATCGGCCTGCTGGCCGCGTCGTACTCGGCGATGCAGTTCGGGTTCGCGCCGTTGCTCGGGTCGCTCTCGGACCGAGTCGGCCGTCGGCCGGTCCTCGTCCTCTCGCTGTGTGGCTCCGTACTGGCGTGGACGGTGTTCGGCCTCGCGGACGCGCTGTGGCTGCTCTTTGCCTCGCGGATGCTCGCCGGCGCGATGGGTGGGAACATCTCGACGGCACAGGCCTACGTCGCGGACGTGACGCCGCCGGAGCGCCGGGCCGCCGCGCTGGGGTTCATCGGCGCGGCGTTCGGGCTGGGGTTCATCTTCGGGCCGGGTATCGGCGCCGTCCTCTCTTTCGACGCCACCGTCGCCGCCGTCGACGCGGCGTTGCCGGCAGCGGTCCCCATCAACCGCTTCTCCCTGCCCAGTTTCGCCGCCGCGTTCGCCAGTCTCTGTGGCGTCGTCGTCGCCCTCCTGTTCCTCCCGGAGTCACGGACGCCGAACGCTGGCGACGACGCGACCGAACGCACCTCCTCGCTTGCCCAACTGCGCGCCGCCGTCGCCACGCCGGGACTGCGGGAACTGCTGAGCGCGTTCTTCCTCGTCTCCTTTGCCTTTTCCGGGGTCCAGATAATGTTCATCCCCTACGTCGCGGACATATACGGCTACACGGCGGCCCAGAGCGCTCTCTTGCTGACCTACATCGGCCTGCTCGCCGTCGTGACGCAGGGCGTCCTCGTCGGTCGACTCACGGCTCGATACAGCCCGATCACCCTCTCGCTGGCCGGGACGGGACTGCTCGTCGTCAGCGTGGGGGCGCTCCCCTTCTCCCGGTCGCTCGGCGTCGTCTTCCCGGACCTTACCGCGCTGGCTCCGTTTCTCACCGCCGAACTGCTCGGTCTGCTGGCCGTCCTGACGCTGTTGCCCGTCGGCAACGGCATCCTCTCGGTGACGCTGACGGCGCTGGTCTCACAGCGGGCCAGCGCGGACGTCCAGGGCAGCGCCTTCGGCGTCACGCAGGGCGCGGGCAGCCTCGCGCGCACCGTCGGCCCGCCGGTGATGGGTGGTCTCTATGCCGCCGTCGGCTTCTGGTCGCCGTTCGTCGTCGGTAGCCTCCTCTTACTCCCGGTGGGGCTGCTCGTGGCCAAACTCGGCACGCCGGAGGAGTCACCCGAACCACGGCCCGCAGACCCCGGTCACGTCAGATAGGGCCGAGTTTGATGTAACTCGAGGTACAGTTTCACGCATGGCCGAGGACGGCGACGACCCGGTCGGTGGCTCACTCACGCCGGCGGACACGCTCGACGAACGGGTGCTGGCCCGCAGCGAGGACCTGATGCGCTACGTCGAGGTGGTCGCGGCACTCGTCCTCGTCGTCCTCTTTGCCATCGGCGTCTTCGACCTCGGTCTCCAGATCGTCCAACGCGCGCTCAGCGGCGACATCACGGACCCGCTGGTCGTCGTCGGATTCATCGACACGGCGCTCTTGCTGTTCATCATCGTCGAGGTGTACCAGACTGTCGTCGCGTACACACAGGAGAGCGAGACCCGGCGTATCGTCCGACTGGTCATCTACACCGGCGTCATCGCGATGGTCCGGAAAGCGATCATCTTCCGAACCGGCGAGTACGCCAGCGAGCGGTCCGCGTTGTTCGCGGCGGCGGCGTACACCCTCATCATCCTCGGACTGGCGGCACTGCTCGTCGTCGAGCGACGCACTCGCGAGGCGGCCACAGACGCCATCTAACCACAGGCCCGAAGACAGATAAACGCGGCTGGCGTACCCTCTCACGATGCTGCTGGTGTTGTGTGTGGACTTAGACGACGACCTCGGCCGCAAGACGGACGTCGAGACGCCGGTCGTCGGGCGGGACAACGTCGTCGACGCCGCCGTCGCCCTCGCGCAGGCCGACCCCGAAGACTCGGACGTGAACGTCCTCTTCGAGGGGGTCCACATCGCGGACGGTATCGACGACGAACCCGTCGAGGTAGCCGCGGTGACCGGCGTCGACGCCGGCGACGTGGCCGCCAACCGCGCCGTCGGCGAGGAGGTCGACACCGTCCTCGCGTCGCTGGCCGCCAGCGAAGACGTCCGCGCCCTCGTCGTCACCGACGGCGCACAGGACGAGTCCGTCGTCCCCGTCATCCGTTCACGCATCCGCATCGACGGGGTCCGCCGCGTCGTCGTCCGGCAGGCCCAAGACCTCGAATCGATGTACTACACTATCAAGCAGGTGCTCGACGACCCGGAGACCCGGGGCACGATTCTGGTACCGCTCGGCATCCTGTTGCTCATCTATCCGCTGACGATTGCCGTCGACTCGCTTGGCCTTCCCGGGTCCGCACTCGGCATCATCTCCGGATTGCTGGGTCTGTACGTCCTCGCCCGCGGACTGGGCGCCGAGCGACTGCTCGACGAGGCCGTCGACCGCGCCACCTCCGGGTTCTACGCCGGCCGAATAACCATCATCACGTACGTCGTCGCCGCCGCGCTGCTGACCATCGGCGGCGTCAGCGGCGTCAACACGCTCGAAGCCCAACCCGACCCGCTCTCGCCGGTCGAGGTACTGGCCGCACTGGTCAACGGTGCCGTCCGGTGGTTCGCCGCCGCCGGCATCACCTCCAGCCTCGGTCGCGTCACCGACGAGTACCTCCACGACTCGTTCAAGTGGCGCTACCTCAACGCACCCTTCTACGTGCTTGCCATCGGCGCGGTCCTCCACGGCCTGAGCGCCTTCTTCCTCGGGATTCAGGACCTCGAATACCTCGCCGTCGTCCTCACCGGCGGCACCTTGCTGGGACTGGCGAGCACGCTCGCATTCGCCGTCGCGGAGTCCCGACTCGAAACGGCCGAACGGCACAACCAAGGCCCCGGCGGCCCATCCTCCGAGTGATGTACGTCTCCCGCGCCGTCGAGAGTATCCGTGCTGACCCCATCGAGGGAGAGTCGGTCGCACTGGCGCTGACGACGACCGACGACGCCGACCCCGAAACCGTCGCCGCCGCCGTCGAGGACCGCGGCGGCACGGTCGAACGCCACCTCCAGTTCGACGACCTCGCGGTGTCGGTCCCTCACGACCGCGTCGACGCTATCTGTGACATCGACGGCCTCGCCGCCGTCGAGACGACCGACGCCATCGCCATCACGACGACCGACGCCACCGACGAGGACGTGGAGTTCGACGGCTAATCCACACGGCTTTTGAGACTCGCCTACTACCTCCGGGTGAGGGCACGTAGCTCAGTCCGGATAGAGCGTCGGACTTCTAATCCGACGGTCGTGGGTTCGAATCCCACCGTGCCCGTCGACCTTTTACATCGTCGGGTGCGCGTCGCGCACCGCTCCTCGAAAAACGTCGATGAAAAAGGCCGGAATCGCCGTCGGCGATTCCGGTGAACCGCGGCGCGTCGCGCCGCGGATGCTCAGCCCTCGAACCGGTGGTCTTTCGGCCCGAGTCTCCGCTACTCCGTTAACCGACTCACGGTCTGGCTCACGTTTTCGATGGTCGCGGCCTGTTGTTCGTTGGCGGCGGCGATCTGCTGGGCTTCGGCGGCGACGGTGTCGGCCCGGTCGACGAGGTCGTCGAGCATGCTGGCGACCTCCTCGGTAGTGGCGGCCTGTTCGTCCGTGGCGTCGGAGACCTCTCGGATGCCGCTTGCGGTCTCCTGGACGGCGTTGGCGATGTCGTCGAGCAGTTCCATGGCTTCGGAGACGCGCTCGAACCCGCGTTCTATCTGGGCCGTCGTCTCGTCGAGGCTGTCGACGGTGTCGTCGGTGTCGTCCTCGATGGCGGCGACGAGCGCCTCGATTTCGCTGGCGCGCTCCTGGGACTCGCCGGCCAGTGACTTCACCTCGTCGGCGACGACGGCGAACCCGGACCCGGCCTCGCCGGCGCGAGCGGCCTCGATCGAGGCGTTCAGCGCCAGCATGTTCGTCTGGTCGGCGATGTCGTTGATGACCTCGACGACGGCGTCGATCTCGCTGACGCGGTGCTGGAGGTCGTCGAGGTCGTCGGCCACGTCGTCGACGGCGTCGCCCACGTCGTCCATCACGCTCATGGCGTCGTCGGCGGCGTCCTGCCCGTCGTCGGCCAGTTGGCGAGCCTGTTCGCTGCTGGTCTCGGCCTCCGAGGCGCTCGCAGCGACTTCCTCGACGGTGGCGCTCATGTTCGACACCTCGGTCGCGATAGACTGGACGCGCTCGGACTGTTCTGTGGTCACGGCCGATATCTGCTGGGAGGAGTCGGCGACGTTGTCGGCCGAGCGCTGGAGGTCGTCTATCGGCGCTTCGAGGTCGCGTTCGACCTCGGCGGCCAACTGTTCGCGCCGCTCGACCTCCTCGGAGAGTCGCGAACTGTAGGAGTGGATGTAGGTGTCGGCCACGACCTGCATGTCGAGGTTGATGATTCGCAGGACGGCGCTGATATCGGCCCGGAGGTCGGCTATCGCGTTCTCGACGACTGCGTCGACGCGGGCGAGGGTGTCGTCAGTCTCGGACGAGCTGTCGGCGCTCACTCCCCCGTCGGTCGCCGTATCACCGACCACCGACGTCAGTTCGTCGTGGATGCGGTCGGTCGTCCGTTCGGTCAGCAGCGGGAGGATGAGATCGTAGTACACGCCGTACTGGCCGATGTAGTGTTTCATCGGCATATCCAGCATGTCGTGGAGTTTGCCGATGCGGGCGCGGTTCCGGAAGTACTCGCGGCCGTACTCGCCATCGGCCAGCGTCGCGAAGTACGCCTCCTGTGTCTGTCTCAGGGCGTCGATACCCTTCGGTGAGCGACCGATAACGTCGACGGTGTCCTCGTACTGGGTGAGGTTGTCGTAGAACCGTTCGCCGATCTCGGGGGCGTGGGCCTCGAACAGCGGCCCGAGGTCGGCCAGCCGAGCCACGTCGTCGTCGTCGAACCCGAGGAATTCCTTGCGCCGGTCGATTTCGGCCGAGTCGAGGCCGATATCTGTCACCAGCCTGTCCGCGTCGATTTGATCGTTGAGCCCTCCCTGACCAAACATCGATGCGTAGTCTGCCATGTCGGATCAGAAATTACTGCACCACTTATCTCTTCGCGCGCGAGTTTCACTGACGATATTGGTGCAGTGGTCCGTACTGACGCCGGCACGTGGTTATCGATGCCGTCGTCCGGGCAGCCTACCGGGACGGTCACGCCAGAGGAGGCCGGTCAGGACGAGCCAGACGGCGAGGACGGCGAGCCAGAGCGGCAGCGGCGCGTGTGGGCGCTCGGGGGTACCCCGGTCGGCACCGTCCCTCGAACCGTTGGCGACGCCGAGTCGGTCGGTCGCCGTCCGATCGTCCGATAGCTGTTCCTCGCTCTGTGGCCACGCTGTGCCGTCGATCCGGGCCGCTGTTCGGTCGTCGCTCCCGTCGCCCATCGTCGCCCGGTAGGGGTCGGTCCCGCGCTGTCGCTCCGCGTGCGTCGAGACGCCGTCACCGTCGGGGTCCGCCGGGACGGACGGTGCGGGGCCGGTGACGGCCTGCCGCACGAACGCGTCGAGGTCTTGGCCCGCGACGGCGGAGACCGTCTCGGCGAACACCGAGAGAGTGAGTCGCTCGTCGGACCGGGAGAGCCGTCGGAGGACGGTCGCGAAGGTGCGTTCGCCGTCCGTCGCCTGTCGGATGTGGACGTCGAGGGCGGCGACGACGCGGGTTCCCTTGTCGTACTGGACGTCGGGCGAGGACCACGTCGACGGACGGGTGAGGTCGGCGTCGCGGTACCGGTCGGTCGTCACACGCCGTCGGTAGCGGTCGTAGTCGATGCGGCCCTGCTGATACGTCATCCGGGCGGCGTAGTAGTCGGCGCTCCCCTCCTCGAGCCACGCCATCCCGGCGCTGGTGCGGTAGGTCTGGCGCGTGTGACGGTACTCGTGGACCCAGACGTTGGTCGGCACCCCGACGCGTTCGCCGGCGTTGACGAGGGCGACGGGCGCGCCGTTGGAGGGGGTGTACCCGCCGACGGCGAGACTGTTGGGCGTGACGAGTATCGTCACTGCGTCGTGGGCGTCCCCGATGGTGGTCGAGCGCTGTGCGTCCCCGATGGTATCGAGGACGGCGACCGGGTCGGGTTCGAGTGTCGCCGCGTCGGGGACGACCAATCGCACGGTGCCGTCCGGCGTCGTCCGGGTTATCGTCTCGTGGGGGCCGACGAAGACGGCCGTCTCCCCGCCGACGCCGCGCTGGCCGGCCGCGACCGCCATCGTCTCGTTCCAGCCGGGGTCGGGGCCGGCCTGCCAGCGCCAGCGAGCGTGGAGCGCGACCTCACGGCGGACGACCAGCGCCCACTCGGCGGTGTCCGCGGTTCGCTGGCCGTACGCCGTCCGCAGGCCGACCGGCACGGTGTAGGTCACGGAGACGGTGTTGCTGCTGCCGTCCCAGCGCCAGCGACTGCCGGTCGACGCGAGGCCGTCGGCGCTCAGAACCGTCGTGTTCGTCGGTGTGCGGACCGAGAGGTCGCTTACACGGTCCGGCACGTCGACGACGGCGGTGACCTGCACGCGGCCGACCTGCTCCGGGAGGCGGTCGACGACGTAACGGACGTCCATCGACTGGACGTCGTCGGCGGCGTTCGCCTGCGACTCGGTGGCCAACACGGACGGAGCGCTGACCAGAATCGAGAGACACAGCAGGACTGCCACGGCGTGGGACCGCATGTGTGTTTGCTCCTCGCTATCGTGTGACAAATTGTCGCTCCAGAATGAAAAAGCGTTCCCCGGGTGAACGCGCGTTCCCGCCGGTGAACTGCCGCCCTCTGGCAGGTCGCAAGCGTTTTGCCCGCGGCCCATCTACGCGATGCTATGCCCGACTGTCCGCTCGCAGACGAATGCCCCAGTTTTACCGAACGTATCGAGGGCATGGGCTGTACGCACTACGGCGACCGAGGTGGCGCCGAGTGGTGTAATCACTACAATCAGCCCATCTCGGACCTGAAGAGTCAACCCGTCAAGCCCGGACAGGAAGTCGTCGTCACCGTCGACGACATCCACGAGAGCGGTGCCGGCGTCGGCCGGACCGAAGACGGGTTCATCGTCATGGTCGACGGCGTCCTGCCGCCGGCGAAGTCCAAAGTCCAGATAACCAAGGTCCGCTCGAACCACGCACGAGCGGAGGAACTCGAACGCCTCGAACTCGACGAGGAAGACAGCGAGGACGACGATGAACGGGGCTATCAGGGCGACGATGACGACGAGGCGGACGAACGGCTCGGCAGCCGCGACAACTTCTGGGGCAGCTAGGGACAGTCACCACGGAACTTTTTGGGTCACTCGACCGTCGGGTCGGCTATGGACCTCGAACTCGACGGCAACGCCGCACTGTGTACCGCCGCGACGAGTGGACTCGGCCTCGCGAGCGCGGAGCGACTCGCGAGCGAAGGGGCCGACGTCGCCGTCTGTGGCACGACGCCCGAACACGTCGACCGGGCGCGCGAGCGGCTGACGGCGGCCGGTGACGGCGACGTACTGGCCGTACAGGCCGACATCACCGACCGCGACGAGATCGAAGCACTCGTAGAGGAGACTGTCGAGACGTTCGGCGGCCTCGACCACGTCGTCACGAGCGCCGGCGGTCCCGCGCCGGGGTCGTTCCTCGACACGACCGAACGGGAGTGGTACGGTGCCTACGACGTACTAGTGATGAGCGTCGTCTGGACCACGCGGTTCGCCTACCCGTACCTGCGCGACTCCGAGGCCGGCACCGTCGTCAACATCACCTCCCGGTCGGTGCGTGAGGTCATCGACGACCTCGTCCTCTCGAACTCGGTCCGGCGAGCGGTCATCGGGCTGATGAAGACCCAGTCTCGCGAGTTCGCGCCCGAGGTGCGGGTCAACGCCGTCCTCCCCGGCGCCCACGAGACGCCACGCATCGAGGAACTCGTCGAAGACGCCGTCGAACGCGGGGAGTACGACTCCTACGAGGCCGGCATCGAGTCGTGGTCGGACGCCCCGCTGGAACGGGTCGGCCAACCCGAAGAACTCGGCGACGTGGTGGCGTTTCTCTCCTCGCCCCGGTCCTCGTACGTCACCGGGACCGCCCTCCCGGTCGACGGCGGGTCGATGCGGAGCTAGCGACCGGGCCGCTCGAACCGGTCCCTGCTGGACCCGCCCCCGGCCGCGAGTTGCCAGACCAACAGCCCCAGCGAGAGGAGTGCGACGGCCGCCGTCGCGATGTAGCCGGTTCCTCCCACCTCGTACAGGTGTGCTGGAAAGAGAGCGGCCAGTACCAACAGCCCGACGGCCGAGAAGCCGGTCAGCAAGGGAAGGACCGTGAGCCAGAAGCGCCGCGCCATCCCGTCCATACTGCCTGCGTCACCGGCGACGGTAATGACACTTTCCCCGACAGTGGGTCCGCGCTGGCCGCCGACGATCCCGAAACCTCGTCCAGTTGAAACACACCTTTCCGTCGGTCCTCGGGGCGTCTCGCTCGAACGGGATCTCGATGAATGGCGAAATATGGGTGACACACCTGCTGGGAACGGGGCCTCTCGCCGACAACTGGTCTGTGTGACCGACGTGCAAACCCCCCCGTTTCCACTGCGGACCGGCGCGACCGGAATCGTTCGACCAACTGTTACTTCCGGGACCGTTCCTCGCCACCTCGGCGCGGGCCGAGGGCAGTCACCACGTCTCGACGGTGCCGTCGCGGATGTCTTCGACACAGCCCTGACAGTCGGGGTGGTCGGCGTCGAAACAGTCGGGGCGAGAGACGGGGTCCAGCGAGACGGCGCGGCGCTCGGCGTGACGTCGACAGACGATTCGCGCCCGCCCGTCCTCGTCGCGGGGGAGGCCGGCCAGCGCGGCGCGTTTTCCGTCGCTGTACGCGCGCTTCGCCTCGGAAAGTTGGTCCCCGACCGACCGGAGCGTCCCCTGGATGAACCGCCCGAGTCGGGCCTCGTCTCGTTCGTCGCCGTCGCCCATACCGCCACGTACCGACCGGCGGCAAATCAATCTTCTCGCGTGCCGGGGGCCGCGCGAGTCGCCTCGCGGGCCGTCGCCGACAGTCGCCCGAGGGGACCACACGAACGGACCGATAATCCGCGTTAACTCGGATTAAACGGGCGTGTAGAGCGGCCAAAACGGGCTAAATATCGTTAATCCGGCTTCTCCGCTTGCCCCCTTGAAGTGTGGCCGGTCCAGAGGGCCGAGCGGAGGCAAGACACGATGAAGCTCACGAAGATTGCCGGCGCGCTGCTGGCCGTGCTCGTGGTCACGGGCTCGGCGGCGGCGCTGCCCGCGGCCACAGGGGTACAGACCGACGACACCACCGACGCGGCGGCCGACGGCACCGTCGAGGTGGACGCCAGCGCCGATAGCGACGTGAACGCCAGCGCCGACGCGAACACCACCGTTGACGCGAACGCGAACACCAGTGTGAACGCGACGGCGAACGCGAGCGCCGCAGCGGCGGCCGACGCCGAGGAGACCAACGAGTCGAACTCGGCGAACGGGAGCGAGGCCGCCGAGCAGGAGCGGCAGGGCCAGCCGAATGACGTCGGCCCCGACGGCGAGCGCGGCCCGCCCGCGGACCTGCCCGAACAGGTGCCGGACTTCGTGGCCGAGATTCACGCGCTGATTCAACAGCACGTCGCCGGTGACCTCGGCGGGACCCTCGGCGAGCAGATTAGCGACGTGACGCCCGACGATGGAGCGGCGGGCAACGCGCCCACTGACGTCGGCGAGAACGTCGACACGAACGCCAACCCCGACGGCGAGGTGGACGCCGACGCCAGCGCCGAGGCGAACGCCAGCGTGAATGCGACTGCGGACGCCGGCAGCGACCAGTAACGCTCGCGTTTTGCGCCGACGGTCGGAGACCTTCGTTGCAGTTTTCCGGGCGCTCCGCTGACAGCGACAGCGAGTGCCGGTAGCGGGCGTTCTCGACTCGCGTCCCGATGTGGCTCACGATAGAGCCGCTGTCGACCGGTTTCACTTTCACCGTGCCGGGGGAGGGTTTATACATGAAGCCGACCAACCGTCGAATGTCTCCCATCGAAAACAAGGCGGAGACAGTGACAGCACATGACCGAATCAGATTTGCGTACCCAAGCGGAAGAGATACACGAGCAGTTTACCGACCAGCTAGACATAGACGTCGACGACGTCGAGGAACGTCTCGACACGCTGGTCAACGAGTACAAGGTCCCCCTCAACGAGGCACGCCGGAGCGTCACCAACACGTACCTCGACGAGGCCGGGATGGACCGCGACCAGCTCGGCGGCGGTGGCGGCGGCAACGAACAGGTCGAGGTGGCCGACGTCGACTCGCCCGAGGAGTGGGTCGACATGCGCGTCACCGTCGTGGAACTGTGGGACCCGCGCGCCGACGCCGTCGCACAGGTCGGCTTGCTCGGCGACGAGACGGGCACTATCAAGTTCACCAAGTGGTCGAAATCCGACCTTCCAGAACTGGAGGAAGGGAAGTCCTACAGCCTCCGGAACGTCGTCACCGACGAGTACCAGGGCCGCTTCTCGGTGAAACTCAACCGGACGACCACCATCGAGGAACTCGACGAGACCATCGAAGTCGGCGACGACAGCGTCGAAGTCGAGGGCGCACTCGTCGACATCCAGTCGGGGTCGGGGCTGATCAAGCGCTGCCCCGAGGAGGACTGCACCCGCGTCCTCCAGAACGGTCGCTGTAGCGAACACGGCGAGGTCGAAGGCGAGTTCGACCTCCGCATCAAGGGCGTCTTAGACGACGGCGAGGACGTCACCGAGGTCATCTTCGACGAGGAGGCCACGGAGAAGCTCACCGGCATCACCCTCGAAGAAGCCAAGGAGATGGCGATGGACGCACTCGACACCACCGTCGTCGCAGACGAGATGCGCGAGGACATCCTCGGGCGCTACTACCGGGTCACCGGACCGACGTTCGGCCGGTACGTCCTCGCGGACGACCAGGAGCGACTGGCCGGACCAGTGGATGCAGACGAAGTGCTGATCAAAGCGAGGTCGATCTAAATGGCGAGCACACCAACCCGCGAAGTCGCCCGACGCGTCTTCGCCCGCGAGTTCAACGACGCGAGTTACACGTTCAAGGAGTCCGACGACGACCGCGCCCCGGTGTACGTCCTCCTCCCGACGGGCCAGCGCGCCAACCGCGTGTTCCTCGTCGGAACCCTCACCGAGACGGAAGACGTCGGCGAGGACAGCGAGTACTGGCAGGGTCGTGTCGTCGACCCCAACGGCGACACGTTCTTCATGTACGCCGGGCAGTACCAGCCAGACGCCGCCTCGATGCTGCGGGAACTGGAACCGCCGGCGTACGTCGCCGTGGTCGGCAAGCCACGGACCTACGAGACCGACGAGGGCGACGTGAACGTCTCGGTCCGCCCCGAGTCCATCTCGCAGGTCGACGAGGCCACGCGCGACCGCTGGGTCGTCGAGACGGCCGAGCGAACGCTTGAGCGTATCCGTCGGTTCGGCGACGCCGACCCCGAGGCCCCCGACGTCGACGAGTACATCCAGATGGCCCACGAGGAGTACGGCGACGACGTCGAGCGGTACCGACAGTCCGTCGTCGGCGCTCTAGAGAGCATGCAGGACGAGCAAGCGGAAGCGAGCGCCGACTGAAGCCGGCGCCCGCGGTTCGGTCTGCTCGTCTCAGGTCTCAAGCAGTTCGACCAGCGTGCCCTCCGGGTCCCGCAAAAAGCAGATGCGCGTCCCGCTCTCGGTCGTCTGTGGTTCCGAGAGCGTCTCCACGCCGTCGGGCAGGCCGTCGTAGACCGCATCGAGGTCCTCGACTTCGAGGCCCAGGTGGGTCGCGCCGGGTCGGTTGAGGTCGCCGTCGGAGCGGGGCTCACCTGCAGGCGTGTACTGGACGAGTTCGACGCGGGCGCCGCCGGCGTCCAGATGGGCGAAGTCGGCGCTGGCGCCATCGACGCCGACGCCGGTCGCGAACGCCTCGCCGCCGACGGAGAACCGTGAGACGACCTCCAACCCGAGGACGTCGCGGTAGAACTCGACGGCGCGTTCGAGGTCGCTGACGGTGACGGCGTAGTGGTGTGCGGTCGCGTCCATGTGCGAGGCGGGGAGCGGGCCGGGCTAAATTGCTTCGCTCTTCGGGCGAGTTTATTCCGCCCGTCGCCGCTGCGTGCCAGCGTCTGACAAACGATTAAATACGATGAGTGACGAGTAGGACACAACGATGGGGAACAAGAACAAGACCATCTCCTTTCGCGTGAGCGAGGACAAGTTCGAGACGCTCCGCGAAATCGCGGAGGAGCGAGACATCTCTCTCTCTGCGGTCTTTCGAGACTACGTCGACACGCTGGTGGCCCACGACGGGCAGGTGAAGGTCGCGCCGGAACACGAACTGGAAGACGCAGCCGAGGAGAGCAGTACCGAGAGCTTCCCGCCGAAAGTCGAGGTGCCAAAGAGCTTCGTCCGCGAACACGAACGCCTCGAACTGGAGGCCGAACACCTGCGCGAGCAACTCGAAGAGCACAAACGCTACGTGACGAAACTCCGCCAGCAACTCGACGAGATGGACCAGGACGAGGTCATCCACTTAGAAGACTTAGACGAGGGCGACGAGGAAGACGCCTCCTACCGCATCGGCAGTTTCGAGGACGTCTGAGACGCGGTTTGGGGCCGCCACCGACCGCTGTTTCTCCGCGCTTCTTCGTCGGCGGCTGTCATACGTCTGTACTCAGTGCGTCTCGGACGTCGTGTCGTTGGGGTTCCTGAGTTAGTCGTCCTGCGTGGGGGTCGGTTCCGGGCCACGCTGTCGGGTGGTGTCGGGGGCGTGTTCGACGAACTGTTCGACGGAGAAGTCCTGATAGACGGTGTCCGCGTCCTCGGGGTAGGCCTCGCGGCCGAGGAGTCGGTTGACGAACCGCGCGTTGCGGTGACAGCCGAGGCCGAGGTCGGGGACGCCGACGCCGTGGGTGTGCAGGTCGGCGTTCTGGAGGAAGACGTCGCCGGAGAGGTCGATTTCGAGGCGATGGTCCTCGGCCACCTCGAACCGGCCCTGCTCGTCCCACGAGATGGCGTCTTCGAGCGGTTCGAGGAACCCCGGCATGGGGCGCTCGTAGCCGGTCCCGAGGACGACGACCTCGCTCTCGTGGACGAACGACGTCTCGGCCTGCCACTGGTGACAGTCCAGCGCGTAAGCGTCGCCGGTCGACGCGATGTCCCGCACCTCCGTCATCGCGAACAGGCCGACGTCGGGGTCGCGGTCGCCGATGGACCGACGGTAGAGCAGGTCGTATATCTCGGCGCTCGTCCCGGGGTCGACGCCCTTGTACAGCAAGTCCTGATTCGGGACGAGGTCGTCTTTGGTCTCCTGCGGGAGGTCGTAGACGTACCGCTCGTACTCGGGCGTGAAGTGCTGGAGGCCGAGTTTCGAGTACTCCATCGGGAAGAATCCATCAGAGCGGGTGAGCCAGTCCAGCCGGTAGTCGTGGGCCGACTGGCGTTCGAGCAGGTCCCGAAACACCTCGGCGGCGCTCTGGCCCGATCCGACGACCGTGACGGAATCCGCGTCCAGTACACGGTCGCGGTTGAAGCGGTACGTCGCCGTGTGGAAGACGTCCTCCTCGGGGTGGCCCTGCAGTTGCTCGGGAACCTGTGGCCGACTGCCGACGCCGAGCGCGAGGTGTTCGCCGCGATACTCGAAGCGCTCGTCGGTCTCGGGGTGGCGTGCGGTGACGACGTAGCACTCGTCGCGGTCGTCCCAGCGAACGTCGGTCACCTCGCGGCTGAACCGACACGAGTCGAGACGGTCGGCGACCCAGCGGAGGTAGTCGTCGTACTCCCGGCGGGGAATCTGGAACGTCTCGTAGAAGTAGAACTCGTAGATGCGGCCCGTCTCCCGCAGGTAGTTGAGGTAGCTGTGGGGGTTGGTGGGGTCCGCGAGGCTCACGAGGTCGGCGAGGAACGGCACTTCAAGCGTCGCCCCCTCCAGCAACATCCCCTCGTGCCAGTGGAACTCTGGGTCGCGTTCGAGGAACGCGGCGTCGACGGCTTCCTCGACGCCGTCGAGCATGGCCGCGAGGCCGAGGTTGAACGGGCCGACGCCGACGCCGACGACGTCGTGGACCGTCCCGCTCATCCCCACCCCCCCGTGGTCGGGACGGCCGTGGCGTCTGCGAGAACCTCCGACTCGAAGTGGTCGCGCTCACAGACCAGCAACAGGGCGTCCTTCTCGGCGTCCTCGAAGTGGAACTCCCCGCGTGGCTCGAACCCGCACTGCTCGAAGACGTGGACGACGCGGTCGTTGCGCACGTCCGGTTCCGCGACGACGCGTTCGGTCTCGGAGTGGCGGAACTGCATGGCGACGACGGCCCGCAAGAGCGAGCGCGCGTAGCCGTTCCCGAGATACTCCTCGGGGCCGACGAGCAGGTGGACGCCCTGGTCGGCCGGGTCGGCGTCGTAGTGGGCCGCGACGTCGTCCTCGGCGGCCCAGTAACA
The DNA here is from genome assembly GCF_031624555.1 of Haloarcula sp. S1AR25-4. Classification (NCBI taxonomy): domain Archaea; kingdom Methanobacteriati; phylum Methanobacteriota; class Halobacteria; order Halobacteriales; family Haloarculaceae; genus Haloarcula; species Haloarcula sp. S1AR25-4. The sequence goes on from NZ_JAMQOR010000003.1 coordinate 246,866, forward strand.
CTCCCAGTAGCTCATCGGGACGTGGTCGAGACAGCCGACGTATGGCGTGAGGTGGTCGTCGTCGAGTTTCGCCGCGAGACGGTCGCGGAACGCCGGCAGGGGCAGGTCGAGTTGCCAGTACGGCTTCACGTGGTCGTTGGAGAGCCACGCGTGGAGTCGACCGAGGTCACGCTCCATCGTCGCCTGCCGGACCGATATCGTGCGGTCGATGCTCGGGTCGTAGGTCTGGTAGTCGTACGCCGTCGCGATAGTCGCGTCTGGTCCTGTCATGCGTCGAGTTCGGTGACGAGCGGGTTCGTGACGTCCGTGTAGACGGACTGGTTCTCGATGTCGTTCTCCAGTTCGTCCAGCCCCCGGAAGCGCGTCAGCAGGTTGGCCTTACAGGGAACCGTGGGCGATTCCAGCAGTGGGTCGAGAAACTCGGAGGTGGGGCGGTCGTACCGGTCGCGAGCGCGTTCGAGTTCATCGCGGAGAGACGACAGCAGACGCCGTTCGTCGACGAGGCCGGCGCTCCCGAACGCGTTGATGACGTCGAAGGCGTTGTTCAGAACGACGTAGTACCGCAGGCGTTCGTCGGCGACGGCGTCCGCACAGACGGTGTCCGCTCGCTCGCCGACGCCCGGCAGATAGTCCTCGACCCGGTCGTACTGCGATTCGGGGAAGTAAAAGCCCTGATTGTCACGGTAGCGGAACTCGCTGGGGTAGCCCTCGGCGTCCAGCGTGAGTACCGAGTTCTGCTGGTGGGCCTCGACGCCGACGCCCTGTTCGAGGTAGAGCCACAGCACCGGCCGAATCGCGGTTTCGAGATACCGACGGAACCACTCCTCGCTGACGGCCGCCGCGGCGCGGTCCTCGCGGTCGGCGATGTCGGTGACGAGGCGACCGAGACGCGACTGCCCCACGACGGCGTCCTGACAGAGCGCCACGAGCGGGGTCGACCGCTCGGCGAGTTCGCCGCGGAAGGGGTTCGCCCGGAGGACGGTTTCCAGTCCGGACTCCCGCCTCTTTCCGACATCCAGCGCGAGATACGCGGGGTCCCGAACTACGTCGAAATTCGGGAAAGCCGCGTCGAGTTCGTCGCCGAAGGCGGTATCGAACAGTTCCGCGAGGGCCACGCCCCGTTCGAGTTCGGGTCGCTTGTTCGTCCGGACGGAGTTGGTTATCTGGACGGAGAGCGAGGACTTCACCATGAACGGTGCGTCCGGGGCGTACAGCGTCCGGACCGACGTGGTCGGGTAGAACTCACGACCGACCGGTCCGAGGTGGGAGAGGCCGTCGCCGAGGTGTCGCCGGACGTGGGGTTGGTCGAGCAGGAAGTCCGCCTGCCACGGGTGGACCGGCAGCAGCACGTCTTCGCTCTCGACGTGGTTCTCGACGAACGAATCGGACACCGCTGGGTCCGCCCGGAGCGCGTCGTCCACCCACGTCGCCGCGTCCGTATCGAGGGCCGACTCGGCCGCGACGATGTCGGGCGACGCTCGGAAGTAGTGCAGCGGGAACGACCCCGCCAGTTCCGGCGCGTACGTCTCGCGGTTCCGCTCGGCGATGCCCTGCCGACTCTTCGGCGTCGGGTGTCGGTGGTGGCCGAACACCAGCGACTGCTCGGCCTCCCGGAACGTCTGGTCGATGGCGGCGTGCGGGTCGTCCGTCCGTGCAGTGACGAACGTCTCGACGTTTCGCTTGCTCCGGAGGACGCGCTCCAGTAACGCGTCCGGCACGGCCTCGCCGTCCCGTTCGAGCGAGAGGTCTTTCACCACGAGCGAGGCGAGCGTCGCCGCGTCCACCGGCTGGGTCGTTCCGTCGGGGAGGCGGTACCGGACCGGCGTCTCGAACAGGTGGCGTTCGGTCGGTGAGCGGTGGACGAGCGGCGCGAGCAGTTGGACGCCCTGTTCCGGCAGGCGTTTCCGGAGGAGGCCGTCGGGACCCGGGTCGATGCCGGCCACGGGGTCTTCGTGTACCTCGTAGTCGCCGGTTTCCCGCAGATAGCAGTTGAGGAACGCGTCGACGGTGGCCGCGTCGGCCCGCTGTTCCGGGTCGACGGCGGCCGCCTCGTCCCGTTCGACGCCGAGGCTCATGCGCTCGCCCCCTGCTCCGTGAGCGTACCCCGTCCACAGTCCCGGAGTACGTCCAGCATCGCGGCGACGTCGTCGAGCGTGGCCGTCGGGTTCAGCAGCGTGACCTTCAGGCTCGTGACGTCGTCGACGTCGGTTCGGGCGACGATCGCTCGCCCGTCCGCCAGCAGTCGCCGCCTGAGGTCTGCGTTCAGCCGACTCACCGCCTCGTCGGTCATTCCGTCACGTGGCCGGTAGCGGAAGACGACGGTGCTCAGCGTCGGGTCCGAGAGCAGTTCGAAGTCCTCGGCGTCGTCGAGAAGCGCCGCCGCGTCGTCCGCCAGTTCGAGCGTCGACTCGACGAGCGCTCCGAACCGCTCGCGGCCGACGGCGCGAAACGCGACGTACGGCTTCAGCGCGTCGAAGCGGCGCGTCGTCTGGACCGACTTCGCGACGAGGTTCGGGACCCCGCCCTCGTCGTGGGTCTCCGGGTTGAGGTAGGCGGCGTTGCGCGCCATCCATCGGAAGTCCTCGCCGTCCCGGACCAGGAACGCCCCGCAACTGATGGGCTGGTAGAACAGTTTGTGGAAGTCCACGGCCAGCGAGTCCGCGCGTTCGATGCCCGAGAGCATGCCGGCGTGGTCGTCGGTCAGCGCCAGCGCGCCGCCGTAGGCCGCGTCGACGTGGAACCAGAGGTCGTGCTCTATGGCCCGGTCGGCGAGGTCGGCGAGGGGGTCGACGGCGCCGAAGTCGGTCGTGCCGGCCGTCCCGACGAGAGCGAAGGGCCGCCGGCCTCGGTCTGTGAGGTCGGCGAGCGTCCTATCGAGAGCGTCCACGTCCATCCGGCGCTCCTCGTCGGTCGGCACCGTGACGACGGCGTCCTCGCCGAGACCGAGGTGGTGGGCCGCCTGCTTCCCGGTGAAGTGGGCCGTCTCCGAACAGACGATGCGGAGCGAATCGGCCTCGCTCGGGAGTCCGTCGGCCTGTACGTCCCGACCGAACGCCCGGTGGCAGTACCGGTCGCGGGCGAGCAGGAGCGCCTGAAAGTTCGACTGCGTTCCGCCGCTGGTGAAGACGCCGTCCGCGCCGTTCGGGAGGTCGAACAGGTCACAGAGCGCGTCGACGACTCGCTGTTCGAGGACCGTCGCGGCCGGCGCCTGATCGAAGGAGTCGAGCGACTGATTCGCCGCGGTGAGCATCGCCTCGGCGGCCAGTCCCGGCACCATCGGCGGGCACTGGAGGTGGGCGCTACACCGCGAGTTCGACGTGGCGACCGAGCGTGCAAGCACCGTCTCGGCGACCTCGTCTATCGCGGCGTCGGGGCCGACGCCGTCCTCGGGGACGACCGGCGCGCCGAACTGTTCGGCGAGTGCCTGCGGCGAGTGACCCGTGTACGGCTCGTCGCGGTCTGCGACCGTCTCGACGACGGCGTCGGTCGCCCGGGCCATCGCCTCGCGGTAGGCCGCATCGCCCGCCTCGGACCCGAGGAACAGGTCGGAAGCGCTCACGCCGCCACCTCCGCACGGGACTCCTCGTTCAGAACGGCGGTGACTGCCTCGTCGAAGATGGCTGCCACGTCGTCTATCTGCTCGCGCGAGACGACGAGGGGCGGGAGGAAGCGCGCGGTGGCGCTGTCGCGACCGCCGAGTTCGACGACGAGGCCACGGTCGAAACACTCGGCCTGGACGGCCGCTGCGAAGTCGCTGTCCGGCGCGTGCGGGCCGGCACCCTGCCAGTCGGCGCCCGGGTCGACGAACTCGACGCCGAGCATCAGGCCGCGGCCGCGAACGTCGCCGACGGCGTCGACGCCCTCGGCCGTGGTTTCGAGGTGGTCGCGCAACCGGGCGCCCATCTCGGCGGCGTGGTCGTCGAGGTCGTTTTCGAGGACGTAGTCGATGGTCGCCTCGCCGGCCGCCATCGCCAGTTGATTGCCGCGGAAGGTGCCGGCGTGGGCGCCCGGGTCCCAGACGTCCAGCGACTCGTCGTAGACGACGACGGCGAGCGGGAGGCCGCCGCCGATGGCCTTCGAGAGGGTGAGCACGTCCGGGACGATGTCGGCGTGTTCGAAGGCGTACGTCTCGCCGGTCCGACCCATCCCTGCCTGAATCTCGTCCAGAATCAGCGGGACGTCACGCTCGCGCGTGATGCGCCGTATCTCTCGAAGCCACGTGTCGGGCGCGGGAATCGCCCCGCCTTCGCCCTGCACTGGTTCGAGAATCATGCCCGCCGGGTCGGTGATGCCGCTCTCGCCGTCGTCCAGCAGGTTCTCGACGTACTCGCTGGCGATGCGAGCGCCCTCCTCGCCGCCGACGCCGAACGGACACCGGTAGTCGTAGGGGAACGGCAAATGGTGGACGTCGTTCATCAGCCCCGGTATCGGCTCCTTGGCGTCAGTGTCGCCCATCAGCGAGAGCGCACCGCTGGTCATCCCGTGATAGGCGCCCTGAAACCCGAGGACGCTTCGGTTTCCGGTGGCCGTCTTGACGAGTTTCAGCGCCGCCTCGACGGCGTCGGTCCCGGCCGGGCTACAGAACTGCACCTTCGCTCGCTCGCTGAACTCCTCTGGGAGGCTCTCGAACAGCGAGTCGACGAACCGCTCTTTCGCGGGCGTGGAGATGTCGAGCGTGTGAATCGGGTTCTCGGCCGCCAGTGCCTGTTCCATCGCCTCGACGACGCGTGGGTGGTTGTGACCGAGCGCGAGCGTCCCGGCCCCCGCGAGGCAGTCGTAGTACTCGTTGCCGTCCATGTCGGTCACGGTACACCCCTGCGCGTCGCGTATCGCCAGCGGCAGGTGTCGGGGGTAGGTCCGCGCGCTGGACTCCCGGCTGGCTTGCTGCGAGAGGATGGCGTCGTTGCCGCCGTCCATGTAACTCATAGCATACTCCCTCCGAAACCGCTCGGTACGACCCTCTGATACCGCTCTCGTCGTGTCTTCGACTGTTGCATACAGTTTTAGGTCAGCCTAAAAGAACATAAAACCACTAGACTTTAGGCCGGCCTAAAGCAACACGCAGCGATTGTGTTTAGGGTGGCCTAAAAGGCACCGCCCCAAGTATTTAGGCGTACCTAAAATCTTCGAACGTCACTGTTCGGAACAGTCAGACGTACAACTGGCTCGCCAGTGGCGCGGACACCGCTCGACACTGACCGTAGCCGTCGCTCAGTGTCTCACTTCGGACGGGGCGGCGGCCGACTCGCTACACCAGCCGGTTGCGCCGTCGTTGTACTTCTTCGGCGACCTCTCGCTCCCCGTCTACGTCCGCCAGCGTCTCCACCGCTTCGAGAGTTCGGACCGCGTCGTCGAGAAAGGAGAGCACGTCGCCGGGATAGGCATACAGCATGTAGTCGTCGCTCATCACGTCGACGATGGCGTCGGGGCCGAGCCCCTGTTCGCGTAGTTCCAGCAGGTAGGCGACGAACTTCCGCTCGGGACAGCCACAGTGGGGCGCGGCCTGACAGTCACAGTCCATGAAGTCCTCCGCGAAGTCGAGTACTCGCTCGCGCGAGGCGTCGTCGAGTTTGGCCAGCCCCTCTCCCTGAAAGAGGATGTCGAGCGTCGCTCCCTTGAACGCGCCCTTCGGGAAACTCGTCTCTAACTGCGAGGCGAGTTGCTGGTGGTTCTTGACGTATATCTTGTCCGTGATGGCCACGCTTGGGGGCGTATAGTCACCGACCGTGTAAAAGCGTCTCGAAGCCACCCCAGAGTCGTAACGTATTTCTGTACTTCCGGATTACCTTGGATTGCTTCAGCACGCGCGTCCGGGCTGGGGTAGTGGCATCCTTTAGCCTTGTGGTGGCTAAGAGGCGGGTTCAATTCCCGCGCCCGGACCTCCCTTTCTTCGATGCGGTCCAGTCGGCCAGTCGAGTCGCTGTGTTCCAGTGCGCCGCCGGCCTCAGGGTTCCGGCCGCAGCGTCCGCGACTCGGACTCGCCGACGGAGCCGTACTCACTGCTGGACTTGATGATGGAGAGCGCGGTCATGATGTCCGAGCGGGTGAGTAGCCCGAGGAACTCGCCGTCCTCGTCGGTGACGACCAGTCGGCCGACGGAGTTCTGCTGGAGCTGCGTGAGGGCGTCCATCACGTCGGCGTCAGGCGAGACGGTGTAGAGGTCGGTGCTCATCACGTCGCCGACGGTGTACGCTTCGCGTTCGACCTCCCGTACGGCGCGGGCGTCCTCTAAGGTGACGAGGCCGACGACTTCGCCGTCCGTCTCGACGGGGTAGCCGGTGTGTCGTTCCTCGAACATCGTCTGGATGAGCTCTCGAACGGACATCCGCGGCGTCACGGACGTGACGTGGTCTGCGGGGGTCATCACGTCCTGCACCGTCACGCCTTCGAAGGCGGCGGCCATCGCCGTCTGGCGGGACTCGCCCTCGGCACCGATGTAGATGAAAAAGGCCAGCCCGGCCAGAAAGATGTTGCCGGCGACGAACAGGCCGAAGAGGCCGAGCATGATGGCGAATATCTTCCCCACCTCGGCGGCTATCTTCGTCGCTCGGGCGTACGGGCGGGTGCGGGCCAGTAACGCCCGGAGGACCCGTCCGCCGTCCATCGGGAACCCCGGCAGCATGTTGAACACCGCCAGCGCGAGGTTCATCACGGCGAGGTAGGCAAGCACGAACCGGGCCGCTTCCACGATGGTCGACTGCGTGCCCGGGAGTACGAAGAAGGCGAGGTAGGAGAGTACCCCCAGCGCGACGCTGACGAGGGGGCCGGCGACGGCGATGGCGAGTTCCTGCTTCCAGTCCTCGGGCGTCTCGGTCAACTGGGCGATGCCGCCGAACAGCCACAGCGTGATGGAGTCGATGGGGTAGCCATAGCGGATGGCGACCAGCGAGTGGCCCAGTTCGTGCAGGACGACGCCGGTGAAGAGGCCGACGGCGGCGACGACGCCGAGCACCCAGACGAGACTCCCGTCGGTCAGCACGGCGGGGTCCAGCCCCGCACCGAGCGAGTCGTTCAACAGCTCCGTCGTCTGTTCGACCTGCGTCCCGATGATCCACGCGAACAGGGGCAAGACCAGCAGGAACGTCAGGTCGAGCTGGATGGGGATGCCGAAGGCGCTCCCGATGCGGAACCGACGCATGTGATACTGTTGTCGGTCGACCGACTTAAACGCGCTGTGGCTAGCAATCGGTGGGGCTGGTGCTTCTGGGGGTACTCTCTCGGCGCAACCACTGCAGAGAGCCAGAAAGCCCCGGCCGTCTGCAGTCCCGCGACTCGTCGCGCGCTTCCCTCGCTCACTACGTTCGCTCGGTGCAGTGCTTTCGTCGTCGGGGTTCCTGCAGACGGCCGCCCCTTTCAGTCCCACCCGGTCGGCTGTTCCAGGGGGCGGGACTGAAAAGGGCCGACCGCTCGGCGAGCGAAACGACGCAAGGACCACAGGCCGGAGGCCGAGGACCGCAGCGAGTTGCAGCCGTCGAGCGGTCGGGGGCTTTCTGGCTGTTCTGGATCGTCCTCGCTGGCACGTCTATCGGGCATTCCGTGTTCGGTTCTGTGTCGAGTGACTGAAGTAGGTGCCGCGTCGTACGTACAGGTGTGTCGCAGCAGGCCGCGAAGGTGGATACGCTGTTCCTCCACGAGCACGGCGAGGACGTCCGGGTGGTCGCCCAGCGAGACGGCGGACGCCTGTTCCACGGCGTCCTCGAACTGAAGGAGACGGACGCGGGGCCGCGACCCCGACGCCTCCGCATCAAGGACGGCTCCGGCGAGGACCTGCGCGCCCCCGACCAGTTCGTCGAACTGGCGCGCCGAGCCACGCGTATCCGCATCTCCGAGCAGACGTCGCCGCTGGCCCGCGAGCGCATCCGCGAGATGCTCGCCGGCTACCAGCTAGAGGCGAAGGTCGTCCGGACCTGTCGGTACTGCTCCTCGGCGGGCCGGTACTCGCCCATCACGAGCGAGACGGCCATCGAGGCCGACGGGGAGAGTATCTGTCCCGACTGCGCCCGCGAGGAACTCGACCGGGAACTCGCCTTCGAGGGAGACATCACCGGCGACGCCCGCAAGCGCCTCGAAGAACTCCTGTTGGAGGTACAGGATCTAGACCGCATCACGAACCTCCTGTCGGGCCAACTGGACCCCGATCTGACGAAGTTCGACGAGATCTCGGCCACCGTCGACGACATCGACCTCGTCTCGACGGAGACGCTGAACCTCCATCCCGGCATCCAACAGCACGTCGAGTCCCGGTTCGACACGCTGCTCCCGGTCCAGAGTCTGGCCGTCGACCACGGCGCGATGGACGGACAGGACCAACTGGTCGTCTCCGCGACGGCGACGGGGAAGACGCTGGTCGGCGAACTCGCTGGACTGGACCGCGTCCTCAACGGCAAGGGGACGATGCTGTTTCTGGTCCCGCTGGTCGCGCTGGCCAACCAGAAGTACGAGTCGTTCAAGGAGCGCTACGGGGACATGGTCGACGTCTCCCTGCGCGTGGGTGCGAGTCGCATCGCCGACGAGGGCGGCCGGTTCGACCCCGAGGCCGACGTCATCGTCGGTACCTACGAGGGTATCGATCACGCGATCCGGACGGGCAAGGACCTCGGCTCCGTGGGCACCGTCGTCATCGACGAGGTGCACACGCTCGGCGAGGACGAACGCGGCCACCGCCTCGACGGCCTCATCTCGCGGTTGAAGTACTACTGTGAGCGCGGGACGACCGAGGCCGCCCGACACGACCGCGGCGGCGGCGAGCAAGCCGACGGGGACACCCAGTGGATATACCTCTCGGCGACGGTGGGCAACCCCGGCCAACTGGCCGAGAAACTGCAGGCCAAACTCATCGAGTTCGAGGAGCGCCCGGTGCCCATCGAACGCCACGTCACCTTCGCCGACGGCCGCGAGAAGATAGACACGGAGAACAAACTGGTCAAGCGGGCGTTCGATACGAAATCGAGCAAGGGGTACCGCGGCCAGACCATCATCTTCACCAACTCGCGGCGGCGCTGTCACCAGATATCCCGGAAACTGGAGTACAGTTCCGCCCCCTACCACGCCGGGCTGGACAACCGCAAGCGCCAGCGCGTCGAGAAGCAGTTCGCCGACCAGGACCTGGCGGCCGTCGTGACGACGGCCGCGCTGGCCGCCGGGGTGGACTTTCCGGCCTCGCAGGTCGTCTTCGACTCGCTGGCGATGGGCATCGAGTGGCTCACCGTCCAGGAGTTCGAGCAGATGCTCGGCCGGGCGGGTCGGCCCGACTACCACGACAAGGGGACGGTGTACCTGCTGGTCGAACCCGACTGCTCGTACCACAACAGCATGGAGATGACCGAAGACGAGGTGGCGTTCAAGTTACTGAAGGGGGAGATGGAACCGGTCATCACCCGGTACGACGAGGGCGCGGCCGTCGAGGAGACGCTGGCGAACGTCACCGTCGCGGGCACGCAGGCCAAACGCCTCAACGACCGGATGGTCGGCGAGGTACCGACGAAACACGCCCTCGGCAAACTGCTCGAGTACGAGTTCATCGACGGCCTCTCGCCGACGCCGCTCGGCCGGGCCGTCACTCGACACTTCCTCTCGCCCGACGAGTCGTTCCAGTTGCTCGATGGCATCCGGAAGGGGCTCGACCCCTACGACATCGTCGCCGAGATGGAACTGCGTGAAGAGCAGTAGGGGCGTACCTTCTTGTAGCCCGACCGTCTTGCGGTGGCCATGGGGCTGTTCGACAGCATCCGCCGTGCGGTCGGCCGGGGCGACGACGGGTCGGACGACACCGAGTCGCGACCGGACATGGTCGACGTCACCGCACTCGGTCCCGACGAGTTCCGCGACCGGGCCGAGAACGCCGCCAGCGACGGCGATCCGCTCGATTTTTCGATGACCTCACTCGAACGGCTCGACGAGGCCATCGCCGGCCGTGACGACTGGACGGAGGACACGCCGTCCGACGGGACGGCCTACTCCCCGAAGGCCGTCCAGTTCGGGAGCTACTTCGGCGAGGTGCTGGTCCGTACCTACGACGGCGAGTGGACGGCCGAGGACGGCTGGGCGGTCGCCGGCCCGGACGACGAGGTGACCGTCGACGTCTTCGAGGTGGCGGCACAGTCGGTCGCCGGTGACCCGGCGTTCGCGGTCGTCGCGGAGCGGGTAGCCGACGAACGCCGACCCGATGCGACTGACTCGGCGGAGACAGTCGACGACGCCGACACGACACAGGACTCGGCCGAGACGGACGAGGGTGACGGGACAACGGACGCGCCGAGTGAGGACGTGGGCGAGGCGAACGACGACACTGTGACCGCGGACCCGACGGCGTCAGAGGGTGCCGCTGGGACTGTGGCCGACGAGGTGTACCCGACGATGGACGCCGTCGAACCCGACGACGGTGACGGACCCGACGGCGACGAGACGACCCCCACGGCCAAGGACGGGGCCGAACGGGCAGCGGTGGCCGACGACGCGGCGACGACCGCCGAGGCAGTCTCGTCGGACATCAAAAGAGAGCGCGACGCGGAGACGCCACCCGACCCGCCGGCCGACAGCGACCCCACCGCAGATACGGCGCGAGCGACCAACGCGGCCGAGGCCGAGCAATCCGACGTCGACCTGCTCGGTTCGGACGCGGCCGAGTCCGCCGCCGACCAGTCCAGTGAGGGTGACACGGTGGCTGCCCCCGAGGACGGCACTGCCCCCGACGACGCGGCGACCGACGGCGAGGTCGAGATGGGCCCGGTCACGGAGACGGACCCCACGACCGGCGACGGCCTCCGGGCCGAGTACGCCGCGACGGCGGCGGAGTTCACCGACTTCTGGGCCGAACGCGACCTCGATTTCACCCCGGCGTCGCTCGCCCGCCTCGACGACCTCGTCGGCGCCGAGTGGGACGACGACCGGTTCGAGGACGCCACCTTCGGGAGCGAGGCCACGTTCGACGACCGGGCCTTTACGAGCGTCACCACGGAACTCGGGAGCTACTTCGGCGAGGTACTGGTCCGGGAGCTAGACGGCGAGTGGTCCGCGGACGCCGACCACGAGGCCGTCGTCGTGGTCAGCGGCACCGACGGCCCCCTCGCAGTCCCGGTGTTTCAGGTCGCGGCCAACTCCCTCCGGACGGTGCCGGTGTTCGCCCGGAGCTACGAGGCCCTGCTCGCCGACCTCGGGCGAGACGCCTGATGCAATCCGCAATCTTTTGCCGGACCCGGTCTACTCACCGGTGTGTCCTTGCCTCCGGTCACGCCCGCCATGGCGTTCGTCTTCGCGCTGATACTCGTCGCGCTCGTCCTGTTCGCGACGGAGGCTCTGCCGGTCGACGTGACCGCAATCACCCTGATGGTCGCGCTGATGCTGGTCGAACCGGTCACCACGACGCTCGTCGACGCCGGTCTGCTGGCTGAACCGCTGTACGTCCTCCACCAGCCCGGCGACGGCGTCTCGCCGCTGACACAGGGACTCTCGGGGTTCGCCTCGACGGCGACTATCACCGTCCTCGCGATGTTCATCCTCTCGGACGGCGTCCAGCGGACGGGTATCGTCCAGATGCTCGGGTCACGACTCGCTTCGCTGACTGGCGACAGCGAGACGCGGCAACTGGGTGCCACCGTCGGCCTCGTCGGCCCTATCTCCGGCTTTATCAACAACACCGCCGCGGTCGCCATCCTCCTGCCGATGGTGACAGAAATCGCCCACAAGGGCAAGACTTCGCCGTCGAAACTTCTCCTCCCGCTCTCCTATGCCTCGATGTTCGGTGGGATGCTCACGCTCATCGGCACCTCGACGAACATCCTCGCCTCGCAACTCTCCGCCGAGTTGCTCGGCCACCCCTTCGGGATGTTCGAGTTCACCCAGCTAGGCATCGTCGTCACCGTCGTCGGCACCGTCTATCTCATGACGGTGGGTCGCTGGCTCGTCCCCGGCCGCATCGAGGCCCGAGAGGACCTGACCGACGAGTTCGAGATGGGCGAGTACCTCACCGAAGTCGTCGTCCGCGAGGACTCTCCCATCGTCGGCCAGACGGTCCGTGGGGCCCTCTCGGAGACGGAGTTCGACGTCGACGTCGTCCAGTTGGTCCGTGGCGACCGAGTCTTCCTCGAACCGCTGGACCCGAAGACGATCCGGCCCGGCGACGTCTTCGCACTTCGGACCGACCGGGACACGCTGGTCGACCTCCTTGACGCCGAGGGGCTGGACCTCATCCCCGAAGTGGAGGTCGACGACGCGGAACTGGAGAGTGCGAGCGAACACCAGAACCTCGTCGAACTCGTCGTCGCCCCGGGCTCGTCGCTCGTCGGCGAGACGCTGACCTCGGCGAACTTCCGACAGCGCTACGACGCGACGGTGCTGGCCCTGCGCCGCGGTCGCGAACTGTTCCGCCAGCGGATGGACCGCATCACCCTGAAAGTCGGCGACACCCTGCTCGTCCAGGCCACCGCCGACAGCATCGACCGCCTCAACGTCAACCGGGACTTCATCGTCGCACAGGAGGTCGAACGCCCGGACTTCCGCCGATCGAAGATCCCCGTCGCCGTCGGCATCGTCGCCGCCGTCGTCGGCATCGCCGCCCTCACTCCGATTCACATCGTCGTCTCGGCGCTGGCCGGTGCGGTGGCGATGGTCCTGACCGGGTGTCTGCGCCCGCAGGAACTGTACGACGCCGTCCAGTGGGACGTCATCTTCCTGCTCGCCGGTGTCATCCCGCTGGGTATCGCTTTACAGGCGACCGGCGGCGCGGACCTGCTCGCGGACCTGTTCGTCCTCGCGGCCCCGAACCTCTCCAGCATCGTCGTGCTGGGCCTGATGTACGTCGTCACCGCCGTGTTGACCAACGTCATCTCGAACAACGCCTCCGTCGTGCTGATGATTCCCGTCGCCGTCGAGGCGGCCCAGCAACTGAACGCCAACGCCTTCGCGTTCGTCCTCGCGGTGACCTTCGCCGCGTCGACCGCGTTCATGACGCCGGTGGGCTACCAGACCAACCTGCTCGTGTACGGCCCCGGTGGCTACCGCTTTACGGACTACCTGAAGGTCGGTGCACCGTTACAGGCCGTCTTCGCCGTCGTGACCACGCTCGGCATCGCCTTCTTCTGGGGCCTCGCGCCTGCGTGACACGGCCCGCCGCCCAACGAAACCCTTTACTCGGTGACGGGCAGAAGTGGTGGTACGGGATCGTGGGGTAGCTTGGTAACCTTCGGGCCTTGGGTGCCCGTGCCCCTAGTTCAAATCTGGGCGATCCCATCCAACTCCTTTATCTCCCCGAGTTACGTCTCCGCCCGAACCTTCTTGCCCCGTAGAACCGTCATCGTCTCTAGATGACGGACTACACCGACCCCGGCTGGCTTCGGGACCGGATGCGGGCGGTGCTGGAGTTCTACTATCCGACGTGCGTCGACGAGCGACACGGCGGGTTCGTCGCGCAACTAGACGCCGACACAGGCGAGGTGTATGACCCGGACAGCAAGCACCTCGTCGCGGCGGCGCGGTTCACCCGGAACTTCGCGCTGGCGAGCGAGGTGTTCGGCGACGTGTGGTGGCGCGAGGCGGCCGAACGCGGCGTCGAGTTCCTACAGGACCACTTCCGGGATGCCGACCGCGGCGGCTATCACTGGGTACTCGACGGCACGACGCCGACGGACTCCCGCCGGGTCTGCTACGGCCACGCCTTCGTCGTCCTCGCGTACGCTCGGGCGGCCGACGCGGGCGTCCAGAACGCCGGGAAGTATCTGGCCCAGACGTGGGACCTGCTGGACGAGCGCTTCTTCGAAGCGGAGCACGGCCTCTATCGTAGCGGGTGGGACGCCGACTGGAGCGAGGCCGACCCCTACCGGGGCCAGAACGCGAACATGCACGCCTGCGAGGCGGCGCTGGTCGCCTACGAAGTCACCGGCGAGCAACACTACCTCGACAGAGCGGCGACCGTCGCCAAGCGGCTCTGTGTCGACCTCTCGACCGACGACGGCCGTCTCTGGGAGCACTTCGAGACGGATTGGACGCCCGACTTCGACTACAACCGGGACGACCCGGCCCACCAGTTCCGGCCGTGGGGGTACCAACCGGGCCACCACATCGAGTGGGCGAAACTCCTCTCGATTCTCGACCGGCACCTCGACGTCCAGTGGCCCGGCCAGCGCGCGCCCGACCTGTTCGAGACGGCGCTCGACGGGTGGGACGACGAACGTGGCGGCTTCTACTACACGCTGGACGAGGACGACGACCCGGTCGTCGACGACAAGTATAGCTGGGAAGTCGCCGAGGCTATCGGCGCCGCAGCGGCGCTCGCAGAACGCACGGACGACGACTGGTACCGGGAGTGGTACGAGCGGTTCTGGGAGTACGCGCTCGACACCATGGTCGCGCCCACGGGTGGGTGGCACGAGCGGGCCGACGCCGACAACGAGGCGTACCCGGCCGGCGACGGTCCCGCGGTCGAACCCGGCTACCATCCCGTCGGCGCGTGTTACGAGAGTCTGCGGAGTCTCGGCGAGTGACCGACCCACCCCTTCGTTTCGGGGACGAACCTATCGCAGTCACGCACATCGTAGCCGCCATCGATCACTTCCACTCAGGTTTGCGAACCTTCTTAGGCGAGTGGGCGTAACCTCTGTGCACTCAGATGGCGACCGCCGAGAACACCGAACTCATCGACCGCTTCGAGGAGTTCTACCGCAACTACTACCGAAACGAAATCGGTGAGCTCGCCCAGAAATACCCGAACGACCAGAAGTCGCTGTACGTCGACTGGCAGGACCTCTACCGGTTCGACCCCGACCTCGCCGACGACTACCGCACGAAACCGGAGCAACTGCAAGAGTACGCCGAGGAAGCCTTGCGCCTCTATGACCTCCCGGTGGATGTCTCGCTCGGGCAGGCCCACGTCCGCGTCCAGAACCTCCCGGAGTCCGAGGACATCAGGGAGATACGCCACGAACACCACGGCAACCTCATCGCCGTACAGGGCATCGTCCGCAAGGCGACGGACGTTCGGCCGAAGGTCCTCACTGCCGCCTTCGAGTGCCAGCGCTGTGGCACCCTCACCCGTATCCCACAGGCCGCCGGCGACTTTCAGGAACCCCACGAGTGTCAGGGCTGTGAACGACAGGGCCCGTTCCGCCTGAACACCGACCAGTCCGAGTTCATCGACGCCCAGAAGATCCGCGTCCAGGAGTCCCCGGAGGGCCTTCGCGGCGGGGAGACGCCCCAGTCCATCGACATCAACATCGAGGACGACATCACGGGGAAGGTCACTGCCGGCGACCACGTCCGCGCGACGGGTATCCTCAAACTCGACCAGCAGGGGTCCGATCAGGACAAGTCCCCGATGTTCGACATCTACATGGACGGTGTCAGCATCGTCATCGAGGACGAGCAGTTCGAGGACATGGAGATTACCGACGCCGACAAGACGGAGATCGTCGAACTCTCGAACGAACCCGACATCTACGACCAGATGGTCGGCGCCATCGCCCCCTCCATCTACGGCTACGAGAAGGAGAAACTCGCGATGATGCTCCAGTTGTTCTCTGGGGTGACGAAGGACCTTCCTGACGGTTCGCGTATACGTGGCGACCTCCATATGTTGCTGATAGGAGACCCTGGGACCGGGAAATCCCAGATGTTATCATATATCCGAGAGATTGCGCCGCGGTCCGTCTACACCTCCGGCAAGGGGTCCAGTTCAGCAGGGCTGACCGCAGCAGCCGTCCGCGACGACTTCGGCGACGGCCAGCAGTGGACGCTCGAAGCGGGGGCGCTCGTCCTCGCGGACCAGGGCATCGCCGCGGTGGACGAACTCGACAAGATGAGCCCCGAGGACCGCTCGGCGATGCACGAGGCGCTCGAACAGCAGCGTATCAGCGTCTCGAAGGCCGGTATCAACGCGACGCTCAAATCGCGGTGTTCGTTGCTAGGTGCCGCGAACCCGAAGTACGGCCGCTTCGACCAGTACGAACCCATCGGCGAGCAGATCGACTTAGAACCCGCGCTCATCTCCCGATTCGACCTCATCTTCACCGTCACCGACAAGCCCGACGAGGAGGCCGACCGCAACCTCGCGGAACACATCATCCAGACGAACTACGCGGGCGAACTGCACACCCACCGCACGCAGAACCCGACCTCGAACTTCTCCGAGGAAGAAGTCGACACCGTCACCGACGAGGTGGCGCCGACCATCGAACCGGACCTCCTCCGGAAGTACGTCGCCTACGCGAAACGGAACTGCTTCCCGACGATGACCGAGGAGGCGAAGACGGTCATCGAGGACTTCTACGTCGACCTGCGACTGAAAGGGCAGGACGACGACGCGCCGGTGCCGGTGACCGCCCGGAAACTCGAAGCGCTGGTCCGGCTGGCCGAGGCGTCGGCGCGCATCCGCCTCTCGGATACCGTCGAGGAGGCGGACGCCGACCGGGCGGTCGACATCGCCCACTACTGCCTGAAAGAGATCGGTGTCGACCCCGAGACCGGCGAGTTCGACGCCGACGTGGTCGAGACCGGCACCTCGAAGAGCCAGCGCGACCGCATCCAGAACATCCGGGGCATCATCGCCGACATCGAGGACGAGTACGACGAAGGCGCGCCGATCGACGTCGTCGTCGAACGCGCCGAGGAGGTCGGCATCGACGAGTCGAAGGCCGAACACGAGATAGAGAAACTCAAACAGAAAGGCGAGGTGTACGAACCTCGTACCGACCACCTTCGGACGACGTAGATGGACCGCATCTCAGCCCTCCGGAACGTCGAGGAAGCGCTCGCCGCCTTCGAGGCCGGCGAGTGCTCGCTCTCGGACCTCGAATCGGATGTCCGCGGCGTGTTACGGACCTACGCTGCCGACTTCGAGGGCGATCTACAGGCGTACCGGGCCAGCGGTGACGGGCCGGCGGACGGTCTCGTCGTCCTCGCCGCGTCGGAACCCGAAGCGCGAGAGCGGGTCGCCGAACTCGTCGCTGACTCCGTGACGTTTTCAGTATCGGCCGTCGACTGAGCGGTCTGTGGACGACCAGCGGAACACTATGTGTGAAATACCCGACACCATCGCGAACGCCAGTACTACCCTGCTGTGTCACTCGCCGATGCCCGGAGAGAGTGGGTACGCTGGGAGCGAGACCTGTCTGGGCCTGTTGTCGTCGGCGGGGCTGGACGCCACGGTCGTGTTGGTGACGTTTACGTGCCCGCCGGCGGCGTGTCTCGAGGCGTATCCGCGTGCTGTCGGGACCGACGACGCCCCCTCGCTGACCGTCGTCGCCGTCGGTGACGCGTCGACGGCGGCCGACCCCTCGATTGCGGACGTCGACGTCGACACCGTCTCGACGCCGAGCGACCTGACCTGTCTCGGTATCACGCTGAGTCAGGAATTATCGGCGGCCGACGACGTCGTCCTCTGTTTCGACTCGCTGACCGCACTGCTCCAGAACGTCCCCGTAGAGACGGTGTACGAGTTCCTCCACGCCGTCGTCGGGCAACTCGACGCGGCCGACGCTAGCGCACACGTCCACCTCGACCCGACCGCTCACGACCGACAGACGGTCGACACGCTGGCGCCGCTGTTCGACACCGTCGTCGAGGTGGACGACGGCGAGCGGACGGTTCGGACGAGACAATTTTCGAGAGAGACAACGTAAATTTTTATACTCGGGGGAAGGACCGTTCGGCAGTGCTGTTGGTCGTGGCCCATTCGCGTCCCGCCCGCCGTGACCTGCGCAACGTCTGCCGAGCGCACGATGACTGCGTCGTCAGGCGGTTCGGACGGGCGGCGCTGCTGTCGTGGACGGAGTTCGCCGCGTTTCAGGCCCTCCGCCTCCACGAGAAACACGGACTCGACGTCCAGCTAGAGCGTGTGGTCCCGTTCGAACCCGCCGACGCGCCCGACCACGTACAGGAAGCGGCCGACACCTACGAGGACCGCGACCATCCGTCGACGCCGTACGCGCGGTTCGCGTCGGGGCGGGACCTGCCGGCCCCCGACGAGATGCGGGGGGCCGACCTGTGAGGCTCACCGTCGGCGGCACGACGTACGAAGGCCGTGTCGTCGACCTCCGGGGGCGGGCGGTCGATGGCGCGACACTCGCGGCGGCCGTTCGCGGCGACCGCTGCCTCCCCGCTGTCGCTTCCGCCGACCCGCCGCCGGTGTACGACTACTGTGGCCACGTCCACGCTGCGATGGGTCTCCGAACGCGGACGGCTCTCGCCGCCGCCGGCCGCTCCCGTGGCTACGAGACCCCACACGACGACGCGATCGACGAGTTGCGCGAGCAACTGGCGTCGTCGGACCCCGACGCGCCGTCGTTGCCCTCGGTCCGTGACGACGTCTCCCGGTCGACGCTCGCGGACCAGCGGGAGGCGGCGGCCACCCAGCGCGGTCGGTTAGAGGCCCGACGGACACTCGGTGTCGACACCGATGCCGCCGAGCAGGCGGTCCGCGAGGCCACCCGGACGCTCAGCGAGCGCGAGACCGAGCGAGTCGCCGCCGAGGAGAGTCGGCGGCGTCGGCGCGAACTGGCACGGGCCTACCGAGACCGGCTGGCCGAGCGGCGTCAACTCGCCGATGCCCTCGCGAACCGGCAGCGCGACGCCCGCGAGTGTCTCGTAGACCGCCTCCACGATCGGTACGTCGCGGCGCTAGAGGCAGTCCCGGGATCGCGACCGACCGACCCGTTCGAGGCGTCACCGGTGACGGCCGCTCTGGCCGTCCTCCGCATCGCCCGGACCGAGGCTCCGGTCGTCGTCGGAACCGACTGCTTTGCCGACCCGACGGCGGCCGCAGACGTCCTCGACGCGCCGATTATCCGGTGCTGAGGTTTAAATCCGAACGGGCGGCCACCTCGGGCCATGGTTACGCTCGACTGCACAACCAGTCACCACGACGGGGTGACGCTGGTCGCGCTTTCCCTGCGGGACCTCGACGAATCGACTCGGGTGACCGTCCGCAACCGCCTCGACGGCCCCGTGTGGCCGCCACGTTGTGAGGGGCTCCCGGTCACTGGCTGGACCGAGACGGGCTTCGAGGGCGTCGTCGGCCCCGGAGACCACGCGCTCGGCTACGCCACGCCGGCGCCACCGGCCGACCCGCCTGCGGTTCTCGACGACGCGACGCCGGCACCGAACACCGACGGGACCGGTGTGTCTCCCGAGAGCGCCGCCGACGTCGTCCGTGAACTCGGTGATCCGTCGCCGCCCGCCGACGCCGTCCCGGCCGGCGTTGCAGCGACGACTGACGCGGACTCGTGTGATGGCGTCACCGAGCCAGACGCCGGACTGGCAGCGCGGTCTACCACGGCGACGCGACCACAGACGGACGGTCGGGTACCGGCGGCAGTCGAACCGTGGCTAGAGACGATGGCCGCCCGGGTCGAAGCGGCCGAGACGCTGGCCGACGCCGAGACGCTCCCGGCGGCGACCGCGGCGGTCCGCGAGGCCGGCGGACTGGCCGAGGTACGCACGATCGCCGAGTCGAGAGCGACCGACGAACGACGACTCAGGCGACTCGCTCTACGTGCGGCGGCGCTCGCCGACCGCCGTGGCGCCGCCACCGTCCCGGTCGAGACGCTGGCCCGCATCGCATGATTCTGGCCGTCACCGGCGGCAAGGGCGGGGTCGGCAAGTCGACGGTCGCGTACAATCTCGCGGCCGAACTAGACGGCGTCGTCGTCGACGGTGACCTCGCGATGGCAGACCTACCCGCCGGCCACGGTCCGGACCTCCACGACGTTCTCGCGGGCCGAGCGACCGTCCACGAGGCGGTTCGCGTCGACGGCCCAGTGACGACGGTCCCCTGCGGACGGACGCTTGCCGGGGCACGAGCGGCCGACCCGACGGCGCTGACCGACGCCTTAGAGACGCTGGACCGGACGTATCGCTGGGTCGTCGTGGACTCTCCGGCGGGGCTGCGCGCCGACGTTGGACTCCCCCTCGCCGTCGCCGACGCGACGGTACTGGTGACGACGCCGGCGACGGCGGCCATCGCCGACGCACTTCGGGTGCGAGAACTCGCCCGCGAACTGGACGCCGGTCTCTGTCGTGTCGTTCTCAACCGAACCGGGTCGGACCCGGTGACGAGGCCGACCGCGGATCGCTTTGGCGCGCCGGTCGTCACGGTGCCAGACAGCGACGCGCTGGCGACGGCCCAGCGTCACGGGACGCCGGTCCGCCAGACCGCGCCCGACTCGCCTGCGAGCGACGCCTTCGAGAAACTCGCCGCCGCCGTCTACTCTTGCAGTTCGGTGTAAGTCCCCCGGAGCGTCACCGGGGTCACGTCACCGACCTCGGCCGCTTCGGCCTGTGTGAGCCCGATACCGTGCTCCTGTGCCGCGGTGTAGAGACACGCTGTGGCGACGCCAGCGGGGTTGCGCCCGCCGACGATACCGCTATCGCGTGCCTCGTCGACCAACTGCTCCGCGCGGTTACGAACGCTCTCCGAGAGGCCCAGTTCCGTCGCGAACCGCGGGACGTACTCGCGGGGGTCGATGGGTCCCGTCGGTAGGCCGAGGTCCCGGTTGAGGGCATCGTAGGCCGCCCGGAGTTCGTCCGGGTCGGCACGGGCCGCCCGGCACAACTCTTCGACGGTCCGGGCGACGCCCTCCGTCCGGCAGGTAGCGTACACCGCCGCCGCCGCGAACCCTTCCAGCGACCGCCCTTGAAGGAGGGATTCGTTCTGTGCCGACTCGAACAGCACGCAGGCTCGGTCCCGGATGGCGTTCGAGAGGCCGAGCGACCCGACGATGCGCCGAATCTCGGTGAACGCGTAAATCTGGTTGCGCTCGCGTTTGGAACTGACCTGCGCGCGGCGGTGTTCTCGGCGGAGGCGTGCCATCTGGCGACGCTTCCGGCCCTTGAGCCGCGTCGAGCGGCCGATGTCGGTCGAGAGGCCGCGGTCGTGGCGTGATCGCGTCAGCGGCGCGCCGGTCCGGGCCCGACGGGTGTCGTCGTCCTCGAAACTCCGCCACTCCGGCCCCCGATCGATGGCGTCCTCGCCGACGACGAGGCCGCAGTGGTTACACACCGTCTCTGTGCCGTCCTGCTGGAGTGCCCCGTCACACTCGGGACACCCCGTCGTTGTCGTACTCATCGTACTTCGAGCTACGGCCGGGTGGTGGGTTAAAAAACCGATGGAAGAGCCCATCTGCGGGCGGTTTCGAGCGAAACCACCAACCGGTCACCGGTAGGTATACCGTCTGGCGCTGGTACCGACCGAGCGCGGAGCCACCACTGTTAAATTACGCGACTGTTATTGTGGTACCAATGGGGTTGGCAGACATCGCTGCCGGCATCGAGGTGACCGAGCGACAGCGCGAGTGTGGGGTGGCCGCCGTCGACGACACCGACGCGACGCTGGCTGAGCGACTCGAACCGTTCGCCGAGGACCTGCCGTGTTCGGCCGGGGCGGCGGCGACGGTCGTCGATTCGTACGCCGCCGGTAACGCCGTCGACGACTGCGGGCACGCCGCGGGGATACCGCCGGTGACCGCGGCGAAGACGCTCCACCGCCTCGGCGAGCAGGTCTCGCCGCTCGGACCGCGCGGCCGCGATATCGTCCGGGACTGGCTCTCGGGAACGCTCTCACGCGGCGACGCGCGGACGCTTGCCGGTGTCGGCGAACGGACGTTCGCACTGGCGGCCTACGTCGAGAGTCACGACCCGCTCCCCGGGGCGAGAGATGCCGTCGAGGGGGCGCTGTCGACGTCCGACGCGGACCCGCTGGCGGAGACCCACAGCGACGTCGAGGACCTGCTGTGACGTGGGCCGAACCGCGAGACACAGCGCTCTCGTCGCGACTGGACCACACTTAACACGCCCCGACGTGAACCCGCGTCCATGTCGGCATCGGAACTGGCTGCGGCGGTCACACGGGCGCTGGACGTAGACCCCGAGGAGTTCCACACGAACGCACGCGAGGAGGCCGAACAGCTCAAAACGGAGGTCAGGTCGGGGACGTTCGACAACACCGAGGCCATCGTCGGGATGGAACTGGAACTGTACGCCGTCGACGACCAGACCGACGCCCTGCGGCGGGTCCCCCGACAGTTGCTCGAACTCATCGGCTTCGAGAAGGAACTGGGCCTCCACAACGCGGAGATGCAGACCAGCCCCCAGCCACTGAACTCCCACGGACTGGCGGCCCAGCGAAACGAACTGAAGGCGTCGCTGATGCCAGCCCAGCAGCGACTCGGTACCGAGGGGATTCGACTCGTCTCCGACGGCATGTGGACGGTGCCGCCGAACGGCGAGACGGCCGAGAGCTACCTCTGTGATGCCGTCTCCGAGGACGGGATTCGCATCGGGACCAACATGTCCGACGCGGTGCGGTACCACACGATGGCCAACACCGACTACCCGTCGGCGTTCGAACTCGACGCGCCACACGTTTCCCTGCAAGCGAAGACGGTGATGCCCGAGGCGCTCATCACCTCCATCCAACCGCACTACCAGATTCCCCACGCGCCGGACCTCCCCGAGTACTTCAGCTACGCCCTCCGCGTCGCCGCGCCACTCCTCGCACTCGGCGTCAACGCACCCTTCTTCCCGCCGGACCTCTACGACGACGCGCCGGCCGAGGAGATACTCGAAGACGCACACATGGAGCACCGCATCGGCGTCTTCGAGTCCGTCCTCAACCCGCCCGAGGACGATCCGACGCCGCCGAAGGTGTGTTTCCCGCCCGACTTCGACACCGTCGAGGACGCCATCGACGACATCGTCGCCGACGACACCATCGTCCCGATGGACGTCCAATCGGGTACCCGCTTCGACGACGCGTTCGTCCATCTCCGGCACAAACACGGCTCGTACTGGCGGTGGATCCGCCCGGTGTTCGAGGGGGCGACCCGCTCTGCGGCCAACGCCCGCATCGAGTTCCGCCCGTTGCCGGCCCAACCGACCGTCGACGACGCAATCGCCTTCGAAGCGCTGTTCGCGGGCCTGATGGAGAGTCTGCCGCGACTCGAACACCCCATCCAGTCGCTGGACTGGGAGACGGCCAAAGAGAACTTCTATGCGGCCACGCGCGAGGGACTGCGGGCCGACATCGAGTGGATAACGGCCGACGGCGCGACGACCACCTCGACGGACGAACTGTACGGCGAACTGTTCGAACACGCCCGCGAAGGACTCGAACAGCGCGGTCTCTCGGCCGAGGAGGCCCACGAGTACATCCGGCCGCTGCGCGAGCGAGTGGACCGTCGGCTCACCCCGGCCCGCTGGAAACACGACTCTGTCCGCCGTCGCATCGAGGAACACGTCCCGCTCCCCGAGGCCATCTGGGGGATGCAGTCTACCTACATCAGGCGGCAGAAGGCGACGCTGCTCGACGGGAGCTTCGTCGACTGGTTCGAGTGACGGGGCAGCCGGCTACACCGCCTTCTCGACGTACTCGACGGCTTCGGCGGCCGTCTCGACGTGTTCGATGCCGTCGACGCCCTCGACCGCGTGCGTTCTCAGTCCTGCGACCGGTCGGCCCATGTCGAGCGCGTGGCCTATCTCGGAGAGCGTCCCGGCCCCACCGTCGACGGCGACGACCGCCGCGCCGTTCAGCACGACGAGGACGTTGCGGGCGTTCCCCATCCCGGTCGCGATGACCGTATCGACGTAGTCGTTTGCCGCCGCCCGATGTTCGCCCGGGAGGATACCGATAGTGTGGCCGCCGGTCTCGCCGGCACCCTTACAGACGGCTTCCATGACGCCGGTCAGGCCGCCACAGACGACGTCGTGCCCCTGCTCGCCGAGCAACCGGCCGACCGTCCGTGCCTGTCGGTACTGCTCGTCTGTCACGCTGGACCCGCCGATGACTGAGACGCGCATACGTACGCCTTCGACGGGCAGTGAGAAAAGGTATCGCCGGTCTATAGCTGGTCGAGCCAGTCTTGTGCGCGGGACTCGGTCGTCTCTGCGAGTTCGGCGAGCTCTGTGGCGTCGTACTCGGCGAGGTCGCCGACGGTCTCGACGCCGGCGGCACGCAGCCGGTCTGCGTAGGTCGGGCCGATGCCGGAGACGGTCTCGACGTCGGCGCCCGCCTCGGAGCCGAACGCCTCGGTTTCGACGGCCGCCTCGGCTGTGTCGTCGTCGGCCTCGGTCGCATCGACGACATCGTCGGCGACGTCTTCGACGGCTTCCTCGGGGGACTCGACCTCGATGTCGACTTCCTCGGACGGGTTGCGCTCGCTGTACCACTCGGCGACTTCGGGCCAGAGGTCCGCGTGGGTCGACGAGGACACCGACAGGCCGATGTGGCCGGT
This sequence comes from Haloarcula sp. S1AR25-4, assembly GCF_031624555.1. Lineage (NCBI taxonomy): Archaea > Methanobacteriati > Methanobacteriota > Halobacteria > Halobacteriales > Haloarculaceae > Haloarcula > Haloarcula sp. S1AR25-4. The sequence continues at coordinate 271,081 of NZ_JAMQOR010000003.1, forward strand.
CGAGAACTCGATGGTCTTCGTGTCCTCGCTCGGGATGACCTCGTTGAACGGCTTGGAGGCCTCCGGTGGGATGAGGTGGTCGTACTCGCCCATCAACTGGATGACGGGCATGTCGATGTTCTCCAGGTCGACGTGTTCGCCGCCGATCTCCAGTTCGTTCTTGTAGAGCTTGTTGTCCTGATAGACGTCCTCGAGGAACTGGACGTAGGTGTCGCCGGCGACGTCGATGCCGTCGCCGAGCCACTTCTCCATCCGGCCGAAGTTCTCGACGAAGGACTCGTTCTCTAGGTTCTCGGCGAGGCGGATATACTTCGAGACGTAGTTGTCGACGGGGTCCATCAGCGCGAAGCCGATGTCGAGCATCTCCGCCGGGACGTTGCCGAACGTCTCGGTCACGTCTCGTGGGGAGTAGTACTCGTCTGAACCCCACTCTTCGAGGACACCGCCGGTCTGGTCGAAACAGAGGCCGGCGGCCATCAGGCCGAGCGTGTTGACTTTCTCCTTGTGGAGGGCGGTGTACATCACCGACATGGTGCCACCCATGCAGTAGCCGAGGATGTTGATGGCGTCCTGCCCGGAGCGCTCGCGGACGACGTCCACGCAGTTGTCCATGTAGCGGTTGACGTAGTCGTCGAGCGTCAGGTGCTGGTCGAGCCGCGAGGGCTCGTTCCAGTCGATGAGGTAGACGTCGTGACCCGCTTCGAGCAGGCGACGCACCACGGACCGCTCCTCCTGTAAGTCGAGGATGTACGGTCGGTTGATGAGCGCGTAAACGATGAGGATGGGGACCGCTTCCTTGTCCTCCTCGTCGACCTCGATGCCGGCGGCCTCGGCGTCGTAGTGGAGGAGTTCGAGCTTGTTCTCCTCGTAGACGACCTCCGAGGGCGTCTGACCCACTTCGACGGACTCCATCAGTTCGAGCCGCTCGTCGGCGACCTGACTCGTCTCGGCGGTTTCGGACATGGCCTCGAGCGTCTTGGCCTGCCAGTCGAGCGCGGCCGCGAAGGGGTTGAAGGGATTACTGGACATGGCTTACTCCTCGAGGTGTTCGAGGACCCGGTCGAGCTTCTCCTCGACAGCGTGTTGCCGGCGCTCGACTTCGACGAGGCGCTCTGCGACTTCGTCTATGTCGTCGCGGGTCGGAAAGCCCATCTGGGCGATGGCGTCCTGATTGAGTTCGTCGGCCTCCTGTTGCATCTCCATCATGGACTCGACGAGTTGACCGTTGGCGGCCGCAAACGCCGAGGTGCCCATCACGTGCTTGAACGCTTCGTTGGCCGACTGGAGCCAGATGTCGCGGAACTCGGCGGGGTCGACGTCCTCGCCCTGTGCGGCGTCGGTCGAGCGCTCGACCATCTGCTCGGCCGCGTCGATCCACTCCTCGTAGGCCGCGTTGTAGCCCTGTAGTCCCTCGGAGAGTTCGTCTTCCTCCGGGATGGAGTCCTCGACGGCGTCGGCCCACGACTCGACGAAGGCCGCCTGGGCTTTCATGTTCTGTTCCATCGAATCGGCGACGGCGTCGTTCATCTGTTCGACCATCTCCGCCCACTCGTCTTGCATCTGGTTTGTATCGCTCATAGTATCTCTAGTAACTCGCGCTGTCGCGCACAAAAAACGGCTGGTTCGTTACGCTTCGACGGCGTCAGTAGCCTGTGCCTGCACTTCTTCGACCTGTGCCTGCATCTCCTCGACCTGCTCTTGGACCTCTTCGAGCTGGTCACCGAACTGCTCTGCGACCTGAACCGACTGCGATTCGAGTTCCTCGTGGGCCTCGACGAGTAGCTTGACCTGCTCGTCGACGGCGTCGACGTAGTCGGCGGTCAGATCGTCGTAGGACTCGACGCCTTCGACCATCTCGCTCTCGATGTTGTCGAAGACTTCGGCGTGATTCTCGAGCAGGAAGTCGTACTGCTCGTCGACGGCCTGCCGGACCTCGTCCACGGTGCCGGCGGCGCCGGGGACCGTACTCTCGACGGCGTCGAGGTAGCTGTGGAAGACGGTCTTCGAGAGCTCGACACCGCGGCGCTGGGCCGACTCCTGCGTGTCGAGACTGCCGATGACTGCCTCGTTGATGTTCTGCTGGAACGAGACGGTCTGTTCGAGGGCCTTCTGGCTCTGTTCGATGGACGCGCGCTGCATTTCGAAAGCGGTCGTGACGGGGGTTGTGTAGTCTACCATTGTTGTATTACTCGCTGTTGTTGCTGACCGGGAGGACGACTGTCTGGACGATATCGCCTTCTTCGATTCCGAGCGCCTCGCGCTCGGCGTCGGGGATGCTGATTCGTCCGCCACTCTGGACGCGGGTCTTGAACGTCGCCATCTGGCTCATCGCACCGAGCTGATTCATATCGAAGCTCGGCATACCACCGCTCGCGAACAACTGCTTCATGAGCTGCTGCTGCTGTTCCATCGCGTTCTCGCTCGCCTGCTGCATCCCCTTGAACATCGGGGGCCACATCAGACCATCGTCCTCATCGGCCATCTGTACTCTCACGTACACTGTTCAATGACTTAAAACTTCCCCCGATTTACCATCTGCTACCATCTGATACCATTGAATGGTTCGAGGTGCTGAGAGATGGTGAGCGAGGCGCTCGCCGCCGCTGGAGTCGTCATCGAGATGCTATAACGCCGCTGTCGGTCGGTAGAAGCCGTCTCGTGGCCATAGAGTACAAAATAACACCAAGATTTAATAGTCGGACCTCTAAATACGACCCATCGATGAGTTCTGAATCACATCGGAATCCGCTGCTCGATACGTGGACCGAAACCTCCTCCCACATGTTCAACAGCGTCGTTGCAGCCAATCGGGCAGCATTTGCGGCTTTCGGCGTCCAACAAGACGAGGACGCCGCCGCCCCTCCTGCCGAGCGTATCGAACCGAACGAGGACCTCCCGGAGTGGCACGTAACGATCTCCGAGGACCATCCGGACAACCTCGGCGTCGGTGACCGAATCGAGTTCACGAAGACGATCTCCGATGGTGACGTCAAGCAGTTCGCCGCCGCGAGCGGGGATACGAACCCGCTGCACCTAGACGAGGAGTTCGCCGAGAAGACACGGTTCCGCGGCCGCATCGCCCACGGGACGCTCGTCGGTAGCCTCATCAGCGCGGCGTTGGCCCGCTTGCCCGGACTGACGATCTACCTCTCGCAGGACCTCGAGTTCCACAATCCCGTACGCATCGACGACCGCCTCACGGCCGAATGCGAGATCGTCGAGGACCTCGGCGACGACCAGTACCGGCTGACGACACGGGTCAAGAGCGAGGAGGACGTCGTCATCGACGGCGAGGCCGTCGTCCTCATCGACGACCTGCCGAACTAACAGAACGAGCGCAGCACCCGGTTGAACCGTTCCGGTCGCTCACGGGGAGGGCAGTGTCCGCAGTTTTCTACTATCTCTAATTCGCTATCTGCAAGCGTCGCGGCCGCCCGCTTCGACCACGACTGGGGGAGGAGCGGGTCGGCCTCGCCGTGGACGAGTAGCGTCGGCGCCGACACTTCCTCGAGTCGGTCGGAGTAGTCCGTCCGGAATCCGTTCCGTCGGAACTCGCTGCGCTGCCAGCGCCGCATCGCCCGGACCGTCCGTCGGTCGACGACCGAGTCCACGTCGTCGACGAGGTCCTGAGGGGGTTCGGTCGCACCCATGCTCCGCAGTCCCGTCCTGATGGCGGGTTTCGAGGCACTGACGCCCTGCCAGAGCATATTTCCGAGTACCGGCGTCTGCAACACGCCGCTGGCGGCCGTCCGCCAGTAGGCGTCGGCGCCCAGTCCGTAGCTATCTACGAGGGCGAGACGTTCGACGTCGCCACCGCCGAGTGCGTGGCCCAGCGCCAGCGCACCACCCATCGAGAGGCCGGCCATCGCCGGCGCGTCGATGTCGAGTGCGTCGATGAACGCCTCGACGGTCTCCAGATAGTACGCCGTCGTGTACGCGCGGTCGGGCTTGTCGCTCTCGCCGTGGCCCGGCAGGTCGGGCGCGTAGACGGTCCGCTCCTCGGCCAGTTCCGGGAGCGCGTGTCGCCACGAGACGGTGGCGGCGTCCAGTCCGATGCCGTGTAAGAACACCATCGGCGGTCCCTCGCCGCCGGTGCGGTAGTGCAAGTCGATGTCGTCGCCGTCGACGGTGAGGTCGAGGCGCTCCGACGTAATCTCTGCCGTCATCGCGCGCCAGTCAGTGTTCGATGGGGATGAGACTTTCTCTCAGGACGCCCGGCCACAGAACAAATTATAGACTGAGTGACGCTTCGGGCGGGCGGGACGCGACGACGAGTACGAGTCGACAGCTAGCGACTCACGTATCCCGGCCGTTTCCCTCGTAGGCGCCTTCCTTCGAGAGCCGTGCTTGTGCCCGTACGACCGATGGGGTACGACACCGACCCGGTTCGCCTGTCACCTGCGGGATAGTGCAGTTGTTGCAACTCGCACACAGGGCGTCGTGGCCGTCTAACAACCGGGCGCCGAGGCGCGGTTCGGCGTAGAACGGGCGAGCCATTCCGACCATGTCGGCCGCCGGTTTGCCTCCGCCAGCACCCAGATACGCGTCACAGGCTGCCCGCGTCCGCAGACCGCCTTCCAGCAACACTGGCACGTCGACGCGTTCTCGGACCCGACGGCAGAAGTCAGCGTTCCAGCCCGGTTCGTGGTCGAAGCGGCGCGCTTGCAGTCGGTTCAGGAGTTCTACCGCCCGCGCGCGAACCGGACCACCGAACGCCGCCGCGTAGTCGTCCTGTAGGTCGCTGGCGGCCCACGCCCGGTCCGGGAACGCGCCGCGGACGATGCTCATGTCCCAGAACGTCGACACCTCGACGGGCACTAGCGCGTCGTAGCCGATGGCGGCCAGTCGTTCGGCGACGTCGATACCGTCCGACAGCGTCAAATGCCTACGAACGAAATTCGGGGCGACGGTCTCTGCGGGGACCTTCGTCACCAGCGGTACGTCCCCGGCGTGGTCCCGGACCGCGTCGTGAATCGCTTCGAGAAAGCGCACGCCGTCGGCGAACTCGTCGGTCCGGTGGTTGTAAAACGGCGAGAGGAACTGCTGAATCAGGCTCATGTTCGCCGCCGAGAGGTGGATGCCGTCGTAGCCGGCGTCGACGGCGTAGCCCGCACACCGCCCGAACTGCGCTGCGAGGTCGTACACCTCCTCCGTCGAGAGCACGGCCGGGTCGAGCGAAACCAGTCCCAGTCGGTCGAGCGCACGCAACTGCCACGGCGGCCGGGAGACGGCCAGTTGTCGCTCCTCGGGGTGGCGCTCCCGGTAGCCGGCGTGCCACGTCGCCATGCTCCGAAGCCCGCCGTGAGCGAGTTGCAGGAATATCTTGCCCTCGTGTGCATGAATCGCGTCGGTCAGCCGTTCGAGTCGCTCGACGAAGGCTGGATCGTGGACGCGCGTCATGTTCGGCGCCGCACACCCGCCCTCCGCCGTGACGATGCTCGCACCCTGAAAGACGAGGCCGACGCCGGAGGCGGCGGTCGGTTCGAGTTCGTCGACGAGGGTGTCGACCGCACCGTCGCCGTTCCCCGCACACTCCAGTACTGGGGCGCGGTACAGGCGGTTCGGCAGCGTGAGACCGCCGACGGTCACGGGGTCGGTGAGGTCGCTCACGACCGTCCCCGTCTGCCCTGCTGGAGCTCCATGCGTTGGAGTAGCACACGACTCGGCAAAACGCTGGCGCTCGGGCGCGACGGCCCGCTTCGTGGCTCAGGCCCTCGCCGCTCGCAATTCGGAGAACCGACCGGCGGTCAGGTCCTCGCTACTTCTCGACGGGCAACAGCGCCACCCGTTCACGGACGGCGTCGGCGAGCGTCCCGTCGGTCGCCGCGAGTTCGGCGTCGCTCACGTCGAAGAACGACCGCACCCGCTCGGGGTCGTACTCGTCGAGCGTCTCGCCGGATTCGAGGAGGGCCTGTAGCGCCTCGGCCGCCCCGGCCTCGTCGCCGCCGACGACGACGGCGACGACCGGGCACTCGCCCTCGCTGACGCCCATCGCCAGCGCGCGGTTTATCTGCCGGCGGCCGGCCGCGTACAGCAGTATCTCGACGCCGAAGTCGTCGGCGATGGTGTCGCCACGCTCTCGGGCCCGTTCGGCCAGCGCCACGGCCCGTTCGAGGTGGGAACGGTCGACGACGTAGCGCGCGTCGAACGCCTGTACGGTCGCGTCGTATCGCTCGCCGATAGCGTCCAGTTCCGTGACGAACTCGGCCACGTCCTCGATGGTCGCGATGCCGTCTACGACCTCCATCAGAAATCACCCAGACTGGACTGGTCTTCGCCCGTCTCGACGCCGTCCTCGTCGCGGTCCCGCGGGTCGTCGTCGAGGACGTCGACGTCCGAATCCGGTTCGACGCCCTCCATCGACGGGTCGCGGTGGCCCGCGTTCTCCAGCACGTTCTCGGCGGTCTTCCGACGGCCGCGGAGCGCCGCCAGCACGACTGGCTTGGCGGCGTCGCGCAGTTCGGCGCGGTCGCCGATACCGGCTTCGAACAGGCGGCGAGCGCGCTTCCGTCCGACGCCGCGCACGCCCGCGAGGTCGACCAGTTCCTCGCGCACCCCGTGTTCGACGCGGATGCGGGCCTCGCTGACCGCGCGGGCGGCGTCCGTGTCGATTTCGCTGGCCAGCGACTCGGCGGCCCCCAGCAACCACTCGGCCGTCTCGACCTTCCCGCGGATGTCGCCCGGGCCGACGCCGTAGCGCTCGGTGATGGTGTCCTCCTCGACCTCGTCGGCCCAGTCCTCCAGCAGGCGGGCGGTCTTCAGCGCCGACAGCCAGTCCTCGAAGCGGTCGTCCTCGAACTCCGAGGGCGTCGGCCCGAGCAGTTCGTCCTCCCGTTCGTACAGTTCCATCTCGTACTCCTCGCGGTCGCCCGACCGGAGGTAGAGCTGGTACATGTCCGGCGTCCGTGAGACGAGGTGGTACAGGCCCAGTGCGGAGATGTCGTCGGGGTCGGCCTCGCCCGCGGCGGCCTGTTCGTCGGCGAGTTCGCTCGCGGTGGTGAACCCGCCCTCGGCCGCTCCCGCGGTCGTCGACTCGGCGGCCGACCGCTGCCAGTCCCGGAGGCCGTCGATGATTTCGGCGGCGCTCATCGGGTCCAGATAGAGGCTGGAGACGGTGTGGCCCAGCGACGTCGCATCCAGTTCGTCTCGCGGCTCATCGCCGCTCGACTTCGAGGCGCTCCGCGCCTCGCCATCCCCGCCGTCGATTTCGAGGAACTCGTTCCGTTCGAGGTAGGTCAGCATGTCGTCGACGACCCGCTCCAGCCGTCCCGTCTCGTCGGTCTGACTGGCATAGAGCGTCTCTTCGAGGAACTCAAGTAGGCCCGACCGGGAGCGAGCGAACCCGGAGGCGACGGTGGCGAGGATGTGGGTCCGCATCGCCGGCTCGGCCGCGAGTTTCGACCGCACCGGCTCCGGGTCGGCCCAGACGTAGCGCTCGAACAGTTCGTCCAGTTCGTCGTGGCTGCTGGCGACGAGGACGGCCTCACCGTAGGGGTCCATCCCCGGCCGTCCGGCCCGGCCCATCATCTGGTGGACTTCGAGAACCGACAGGGGTTGCATCCCGCCCGCAGTCCCGTCGTAGCGTCGCCAGTCCCGGACGACGACCCGGCGTGAGGGCGTGTTGACCCCGGCCGCGAGGGTCGGCGTCGCACAGACCACCTTGACGAGTCGGTCGCGAAACGCGTCCTCGACGAGTTCGCGGTGGCCCCGGGCGAGGCCGGCGTGGTGGAACGCCGCACCCTGTTCGACGGCGTCGGCGAGGTCGTCGCTCGTCTCCGTATCGCTCACGCCCCGAATTTCGGCGGCGACGTCGGCGAGTTCGGCTTCCTCCTCGCTCGTGAGGTGTGGTCGGACCGTACTCCCCAGTCGCCCGGCGGCCGCCTCGGCGTTGCGCCGGGAGTTGACGAACACGAGCGAGGATCCGCCCGCTTCCACGAGGTTACCGTCCTCGTCGTAGTCGTCTTGCAGGGTATCTCGGACGACGGCGGCGGTCGGTTTCTCGTTGTTCTGGACCGCCAGCCGTCGCTGACTCCCGTCTTCTACGTGCAAGGCCTGCCCGTAGTGGACGCCCTTCTGTAGCTCGATGGGGCGCCAGTCCGAGTCGACGAGTTCGGCGTCCAGCCACGTCGCCAGTTCGTCGGCGTTGCCGATGGTCGCCGACAGCGCCACCGTCTGTAAGTCGGGGTTCAGGCGGCGGAGTTTCGCGAGCGTCACTTCAAGCGTCGGGCCGCGCTGGCCATCGTCGACGAGGTGGACCTCGTCGCTGACGACGCAGGTCAGTTCTTCGAGCCACGGCGCGTCGTTTCGCACGAGGGAATCTACCTTCTCGCTGGTAGCGACGACGATGTCTTTGTCGCCCAGCCACCCGCCGTCGGACTCGTAGTTGCCCGTCGAGACACCGATTTCGAGGCCGTACTGCTCGAACTGTTCGAACTCGGCCTGCTTCTCGCTGGCGAGCGCCCGCAGGGGGACGATGTAGAGGGCCTTGCCGCCGCGGGCGACGGCCGAGAGCATCGCTAGCTCCGCCACGAGGGTCTTGCCGCTGGCGGTGGGTATCGCCGCCACGATGTTCTGTCCCTGAGTGACCCCCGCGTCGACGGCCTCGGCCTGTGGGGGGTACAGTTCCTCGATGCCGTCGTCGCGCAGGTGGTCGGGGAGCCAGTCGGGGACTCCCGGCAGGTCCGCAACGTCCATTACACCCCCGTTGGGCCCCGTTCCGATTTAAACTGTCGTCATGGCCCCAACTGCTTTCAGGCGCGCGGTCTATGTGTGGGGGTATGGGTGACGTGGGTAAGGGGCCGGGCACTGGCGTCGAGACCGGTGTCCCCGAAACCATCCGGGTGGTACTCGTCGACGACGAACCGGACCTGGCGGAGGTAACCGCACTCCACCTCGACCGTCGCCGCGACGCGTTCGACGTAACTATCGTAACCAGCGGACAGGGCGCCCTCGAGGCCGTCGAACGCGGTGACGTCGACTGTCTCGTCAGCGATTACGAGATGCCCGAGATGGACGGGTTGGCGCTCCTGCGAGCGGTACAGGAGCGAGCGCCCTCGATTCCGTTCATCCTCTACACCGGGCGGGGCAGCGAAGAGATAGCGAGCGAGGCGATCTCCGCCGGCGTCACCGACTACCTACAGAAGCGAGTGACCAGCGACCAGTACGACGTGCTTGCCAACCGCATCGAGAACGCCGTCGCGCGTCGCCGCTCCGAGGAAGCGCGCAAGGAGACAGAATTCCGGTATCGGACGCTCGTCGAGGCCTCCCCGCACGCGATTCTGGTCCACTTCGGGGAGCGCGTGGTGTACGCCAACGACACCATGGCCCGACTGCTCGACTTCGACGACCGGACCGAGATATACGCCGCCTCGCCACTGGCGTACGTCCACCCCGAGGACCGCACGCGGGTCCGCGAACGGATGCGAACGGTCCTCGACGGCAGCCGAGAGAACACCGACTGGCTCCCGTGGCGCCTCCAGCGTGACGATGGGACGGTGCGACACGTCGAGAGCCGAGGGACGCCGGTCGTCTACGACGGGAAGCCGGCGGTACAGGTCGTCATCCGCGACGTGACCGAACAGCACCGCCACGAACGCCACCTCGAAGCCCTCAACGACGCGACGCGGGACCTCTTGACGGCGGACTCGCCGGAAGCCGTCGCACAGACCGCCGCCGACGTCGTCTCGGTGGTCCTCGACGAACCATTCGCCGGTATCTTCGAGTACGCCGACGAGACGCTCGTTCCGCTCGCTGCGACCGATGCCGCCACCGACCGGACGGCGGTCTCCCGGGACGAATTCGACCGCCTCCGCCTCGCCGATGGGACGGTCGAACTGGCCGCGTTCCACGAGGGGACACCGCGCGTCGTCGAGGACTACGGGTCGCGCGAGGACACGCTCACGGACGCCTTCGAGACGGTCTTTCTGTACCCGCTGAACGAACACGGCCTGCTCTCGGTCGCGTCGGTGGAGGCGAACACTTTCGACCAGAGCGACCGCGACCTGTTGGAGATTCTCGGTCAGTCCGTCACCGTCGCGCTGGACCGCCTCGCCGAAGAGTGACCGCGCGAGGGGAACGCCTTTGGCCGTCACGGGTCAACGCACGTGTATGTACGTCGAATACGACCGTGACACCTGTATCGGGATGTTCCAGTGTGTCGCGGAGTGGGACGCCTTCGAGCGAGACGAGGACGCCGGAAAAGCGGTGCTGGCGGACAGCGAGGAAGAATCTGCGGACCTGTTCGTGCGCGAGATACCCGAAGACGCGGAGTTCGACGCGAAGTTCGCGGCCCGTGCCTGCCCCGTCGAGGCCATCACCGTCTACGACGACGACGGCGAGCAGTTGGTTCCCTGACGACGAAACTGACAGGGGCCTGCCGCCCTCAGTCCCGGTAGATGGTCCGCCGTCTCTTCAGCCGACTCGTACAGGGGGTGCCGGCCGTGCTTGCCCGCGCCGGACTGGTCGACCGCCGGATGGCCACCGAGGCGACCGACCTCGCCGCGCCGGTGATGGTCACGGGCGGCCTCCGCATCCTCCTGCGACTGGCGGACTTCCTGATGGTCGGCATCGCACTCGGCGACGCCGCCATCGCCGGCCTCGAACTGGGCTTTCAGTACTACTTCGTCGGCTTCGGCCTCTCGCTGGCGGTGTCCTCGGGCACCATCAGCGTCGTCTCCCGGTTGCAGGGGAGCGACCAACCGGCCCGTGCGAACCTCGCGGTCAAGCAGTCGCTGTGGATCGCCCTCCTCCTGTCGGCGCCGCTGACGGCCGTCTCGTGGCTCTATCCGGACGTGCTCGTCGGTGTCCTCGCCGACGACGCCGCCACTATCGACTTCGGGGCGGCGTACCTCTCTATCGTGATGCTGTCGATGGCCCCACGGTTCTGGAGCATGGTCGCCTCGCGGGCGCTCGCGGGGAGTGCCGACACCCGGACCCCGATGTACGTCCGCCTCCTGACGCTGCCGACCAACGTCGTCCTCAACGCCGTCCTCATCTTCGGACTCGGCCCGTTCCCGCGGCTTGACATCGCCGGGGCGGCCATCGGGACGGCCGTCGCCAACACGCTGGCGGCGGCCATTTTCTTCGGACTGTTGGCCTCCGGGCGGTACGCGGTGCGGTTGCCCCTGCGAGGCCCGCAGTTCGATCTCAGTCTGTTGACCGAAATCGTCCGTGTGGCGCTGCCGCTGTCGGGGATGCGCCTGCTCCAGACGTTCGCGCGGTTCCCGTTCCTGTTCGTCCTCGGGGTGCTGGGGACGCCGACGCTCGCGGCCTACGCCATCGGCCGCCGGGTGATGTTGCTGGCGCTGATGCCCGCGTGGGGGTACGCGACGGCGGCGTCGACGCTCGTGGGCCAGCACCTCGGGTCGGGCGACGAGTCCTCGGCGGCCGAGTACGGCTGGCAGACTCTCCGGGTGGCACTCGCCGTCCAACTCGCCATCGGCGCCGTCCTCGTCGTCTTCGCCCGACCCGTCGTCTCGCTGTTCGGCACCGAATACCCGGCACTCGCGGCGCAGTTCGTCCGGGTGTTCGGCCTCATCGTCGCCGGCTTCTCCGTCTCGCGGACGATGCGGGGGAGTCTCCGCGGGGCCGGCGACACCCGCTGGCCGCTGTACGGTGCGATTCTGGGCGGCTACTGTTTCCGGCTCCCGGTCGCGGCGCTCGCGCTCCCGTCGTCGTTCGTGGCGACGGTTCCGCTCGTCGGGGTGACCGTCTCGCCCGGTCTCGGCCTCGGTCTGCCCGCAATCTTCGTCGCCCTCGTCGGTGACTTCTACCTCAAGGCGGCGGTCAACACCGGCCGATTCTGGACGGGCAAGTGGCGCGACGTGGCCCGGCGGTCCGGCGTCGGCGTGGCCGACGATTGACTACTCCAGCACCGCTTCCGCTTCCACCTCGACGACGGCTCCCTCGGCCGCCAGCCCCGACACCTCGACCATCGTCGCCGCCGGCCGAACGTCGCCGAACACTTCCTCGTGAGCGCGGCCCACTTCCGTCTGGTGGTCCATCTCGGTGACGTACATCCGGGTGGCGACCACGTCGTCGGCGCTCGCACCGAGATCGTCCAGCGCGTCCGTGACGATGCCCAGCGCGTACCGCGTCTGCTCGTAGGGCTGGTCGGGCGCGACCACTGCCCCGTCGTCGTCCGTAGCGATGGTTCCGGCGACCCGGACGGTGTCGCCGGCCCGTATCGCCCGCGAGTAGCCGACCTGCGATTCCCATTCGGTCCCGGTCGAGACGCGCTGTCTATCCATACCGGCCGTGAGGTCCGGCAAGCCGATAGTCGTTTCTCAAGGTTTAATGCGGGGCCTGCGATAGAGTCTCACATGAGTACGGCAACGAAACTCGTCCTCGGAACTATCGCCGCATCGGCACTGCTGTCACTCGCCATCGTCGCCAACCTGATTCTGTTCTCGGCCTGATGTTCACCGAGCGCACGCTAGAGGGGGAGCTACCCGACGTTCGGGCCGAGTACGCCCCCGACGCGCTCGTGTTGAACTGCCAGCGGGACTTCGAGACGCTGGACTCGGCCGTCGCCGAGGAACTCTTGCTCGTCACCGACTCGGTCGACCCGCTCTCGTACGACTCGTCGTGGGTCCCCGAGAACGCCCCGGACCCGCTCCGTCGCTTCGCCGGGAGCGACCTCACTATCGGGATGCCCGGCGACGGCGGCGTCGCCTGGACTCACCAGACCGGGCCACCCTGCGTGTTCGTCAAACCGCGCCTCGAAACCTCGCCGTCGGCGTTCGTCGACTTCCTCGTCGCCGAGGCGCTCGTCGAAGTGGGGCTGGACGAACCCGAACACTTCCTCGGCTTCTTCGGCGAGCGCTATCCCGAGTTCGCCCGCGTCACCGACCCGCGACTCGGCCCCGCCGACACCTATCAACTCGCCACGGCGCTGTACGACGCCTACCTCGGTATCCAGACCCGCGCCGAGTTCAGCGGGTGGGCCGAGGATTACCCCGACCTGTACGACGCGTGGGCCGACGCCGGCGAGCGCCTCGAACCCCGCCTCTCGGACCTCGCGGGCGAGATTGCCCGCGGCCAGACCGGGTTCGCCGCGGCCGCGGAACTGGCTTGCAGCGGCGTCAAACACGGTCTCGACCTGCCCGCCCCGTTCGCTGCACTCGATACGGAGGCCTACCGCGAGTACGGCGCGGACTACGCGATTCAGTGGGTCGAGACGACCTTCGAGAAACTCGACTGACAGCGTCGGTTCGGAGTTGGAAGAGAGTCGATACAGATGCTACCCGAACTCGGCACAGAGTCGGCCCGAACTTCGAAAAACGGCCTTTTACTCCTCGCTCGTCGTCCCAGTCGGGAGGTACCCGCCTCCCGTGACTCCATGGACGAGCCAACACCGACCCGACGACGACTCCTCCGCACGACCGGGGCCCTCGCGATGGCCGCGGTGGGCGTGGGCGCTACCGACGCCGCGGCCGCCGGTAGCGGTACCGACCACGGTAGACAGTTCGGTCGCGTCTACGCCAACGACGTGCTGTGGCGGACGAACGTAGTGCGGGAACTCGACGAGCGACCCGACCCCGAGGACAAACTCTACTTCCTCCACGACGGCGGCGACCCCATCGTCGCTAACGAGGACGTGAGCGAGGACCAGTTGTCCCCCTTCGTCTCCGAATCTGGCCCCGGTGACCAGGACTGGAACGGCGGTATGTGGACCACCTACAGCGCGACGGTGACGGACGTCGACGCGTTCAACGACGACGCGCCGCTCTCGAACGACGAGGACATCCTCGCTGCCGACTACATCGAGACGAGTCTCGGAAACCCCGGCTTCGGCCCGCCGAACTACTTCATCTGCCCGCTGAACGGCCGCGCCTGAGGCCGTTCGGCGGCACTCGCCGCGGTGCGTGTACGCCGACCGACAGCGTATTACACCCGGTCCAGCACGGCGTCGGCGTCGTAGTTGAGCGTCAACTCGCGGGACCGACCGCGGCCCTCGACGTCGGTGTAGTCGGCGTCGATGATACCTAACTGGTCGAGTTTGTTGATAATCTCGGAGTAGCGAGTGTACCCCAGTCCGCTCGCGTCGTTGAAGGCGTCGAAGATGTCGCCGGCGCGTTTGCCGTCGTGTTCGGCGATGACCTCGACGAGCGCCGTCTCAGAGTCGGAGAGTTCCTGCAACCGCCGCGAGAGGTGGACGTATTTGGACTTGTCGTAGGCCGACTCGACGTCCTCCAGTTCGACCGACCGGGACGCTCGCATCTCGGCGTTCATCCCGGCCCGTCGCAGGAGGTCGATGCCCACTCGCAGGTCACCGCCCTGTTCCTCGGTGAGTTCGGCGACGCGGTCCAGTACCGCCGGGCCGACGACCCCCTCGTTGAACCCGCGTTCGACCCGTTCGTCGAGGATGTCGACGATTTCGGTCTGGTCGTACTTGTTGAAGTACACTTCCTCGGGGCGAAACACCGACTGCACACGCGTATCGAGCGCCTCGATGACGTCGAGTTCGAGGTCCGAGGAGACACAGATGACGCCGATTTTCGCGCCCGAATGGGCCTCGTGCGCTCTGAGAAGGGAGTACAGCGTGTCGCTGGCCTCGGACTCGTAGAAGAGGTAGTTCACGTCGTCCAGCGCCACCGCCAGCACCTCGTCTTCCTCGACGAGTTTGTCGGTTATCTGTGAGAACAGCTTCTTGAAGGAGATACCCGAGGAGGGAGGTTCGTAGTCGAATATCTCGGCGAACAGCCGCGAGAAGACGGCGTAGCGCGTCGAATCGACCTGACAGTTGACCCGCACGGCGCGCACGTCCGTCTGGGCGGACAGTTCGTCGAACAGAATCTGGGTCGCCGTCGTCTTGCCGGTGCCGGGCGGGCCGCGAGCGATGACGTTGAGCGGGCGCGACCCCCGGACGGCGGGGCGGAGCGAGTACTTCAGCGTCTCCATCTGACTCGACCGGTGTTTGAACGTCTCCGGGAGCCAGTCTATCTCGAAGACGTGCTCGTCCCGGAACACGGACTCGTCCCAGCCGAGCATCCCCTCCTCGGGGTCGTCGCTCATCACTTTCACCGAGCTTCCCGGACCACTTAACCATTTGCCACCGATAGTGAAAGTGGAACTGGCTGCGAGCACGTCTGATCTGCTCAAACGCCGGACGACTCAGGATACGGAAAACAGCGATCGAAGGACGTTGGCACTCAGCGACGTAATCCACCAGAGCGGGTTACGCGGTAAGATAGATGACCGTGCGGACGAGCGTGAAACTGACAGCGAGAACGATATAGCCTACGGAAAGGGCTGTTGGTGCGAACGAAACAAGAAGCCCCAATCCAATACCAACTGGGAGCGTTATACTGGCTCGAATCCATTTACTCTCTGGCCAGCGCTCTCGCAATCCGGGACGCATTAGAAGTGATAGGAGAGCTAAACTGAACACCAATCCGAGTACGATACCACTGAGATACTGTTCCATCGATAGCGTCGTTAGCGTCGGTTCTTCTGTGGCTATTCCAAACCAATAGAAGGCGATAGCGAACCCACTCACAGTGGACGAGGTAATTAGCAGACCGACTGTACTTTCTCGGCACCAGATTCGTTCACGAATCAGGTTCCTGAGTGACATATGGTCTCCGAGAGAACTCCTTCATCCCACTTCCAATTCGATAGAGAAAAACAATAAATCTATCCACAAAACAGAAAAATGCACGGTACTGGCATAGATTTAAATATGGGGTTTGTGCTATGATTGTACGATTATCACGTTGAGGCCGGATAGGCAGTCTGCTGTCTACCGGGCATTAGAACTTCTCCAACAGCCCCGCGTAGAAGCCGTCCTCGCCGTCGTCGTCGGCCAGTTTCTCGACGATGAGTTCCGGCGTCGAGCGGGCGAGTTGCCCCTTCACGGGCGAGCGGTTCACCCGCAGTTCGCCGTCGACCAGCCCCGCCGCCTGGATGCCGTCGATAGCGAGGTCGGCGTCCGACGCTTCCAGGATGTCCTCGGCGAGGTGCGAGACGAAGACGCCGGTCGCCTCGCGCTCGGTCAGCGATTCGAGGATGCCGGCGATGATGGTCGCCGCCGCGCCGGGTTCCGTGATGGATTCGAGTTCGTCGACCAGCACCATCACCGGCCGGTCGGCCGTGATGTCGGTGACCAACGCCCCGAACTCCCGCAGGGTCGACTCGAAGGCGCCAGCGTCGAGTGTTCCCTGCGTTTTCGCGTGGTAGTGCAGTTCGGCGACGCGGCCGATGCGAGCGGACTCGGCGGGTACCGGCAGCCCCATGTGTGCCAGCGTCGTCACCAGCGCCACCAAATCGAGCGTGGAGGTCTTTCCGCCGCTGTTGACCCCCGAGAGGACGGTGACGCCGTCGACGCCGTAGTCGACCGGTTCGACGGCCTCGAAGGGGACGTCGAGTAGGGGCGAGCGTCCGCCCTCGATGTCGAACCCGCGGTCCTCGGTGATCTCGGGCAGCGTACAGTCGAAGTCGGCGGCAAAGCGGGCGACGGCCAGTTCCACGTCCAGTTCCAGCGCGTTGGCGACCAGTCGCTCGGCGTCGCCCCGCACGTCGGCTAAGTCGTCGGCCAACTCGCGCTTCTGTCGGGTCGCTCGCCGGTCCCGGGCGGCGGTCAGTTCCTCGCGCAGGCGACTCACCACGTCCTCCTGTCGCTCGACGGGGTAGGTCGGTTCGTCGGGGAACGCCCGGCGAGCCATCGTCTCGGTGTCTCGCAGGTCCAGCGCGTCGACGAGGTGGTCGCGGGCCTGTTCGACGGCGGCGGCGTACTCGTCGGCCAGTTCCCGACCCAGCAGCGAGTCGACGCCCGCGCCGCGTTCGACCAGCGAGAGGAGGTCCGTCCCCTCGATGGTCACGTCCCGCTCCTCGATGGCCTCCCGGAGGTGGTCGTTGGCGACGCTCTCGGCCGTGGAGACGGCCGCGTCTAAGTCGTCGACGGCCGTCGCCAGTCGGTCGAGTTCGTCGTCGCCGCGCACGCTCCCGTCTTCCTCCAGTCTGTCGAGTGCGTCGGCGAGCGCGTCGAGGTCACAGGGGGCGTCGAGGCCGGCGACGCGGTGGACCGCCGCGGCGGCGGCCACCCGGTCGCGATTGCGCGCGAAGAAGGTGAGGACGCGCTCGGGGACGACCGACGCGGGCTCTTCCAGCGCGTTCGGTTCGACGCGTACGTCGCCCTCGACGTCGACGCCGGCGAAGGCCTCGTCCAGCGCGACCACCGTCGAGTACGAGCGCGCCAGTTCGGCGAGTTGGCGGGCGTCGTCGACGACTTCGACGCTGACCTCGGGGACGGCCTCTTGGGCCTCGGCGTAGCGTTCGGCGTCGCTGGTCGCCAGACAGCGGTCACGGACCCGCACGTCGCCGGGGTCGGCGAGCGGTTCGACGCCGGAGAGTGCCGCTCGAACGTCGGGGTCCGGTTCTCGGTCCATCGCTCGCTCGGTGAACGCCCGGACCTCCTCGATGCGGCTTCGGACCCCGCTGGGGTACAGCGTCTCCAGTCGCTTCGCGGCGTAGTCGGTGACGGTCCGGGACTGGAGGAGGCCGAGCGCCTCGCGGAAGATCTCGCGGGCCCGCGGCGTCGCGGCGAACCCGCCGGGGTCGTCGTGGTCGGCCCGGATGGCGCCCCGAGCGATGCGGGCGGCCCGCCCCTCGCTGATGCCCGGTGCCTGCGAGAGGGTAGCGACGTCGCCATCGCGCAGGGCTCGTTTGGGGTCGTCGAGTTCCCGCAGCGCCGTGGCCGTCTTGGCCCCGACGCCCGGCACCGATTCGAGTTCCATCTGTCGGCTCATTCGACGCCGACGAGAAAAAACCCCGCGTCGCTCGCTCTCTTCGTCGACGCCGCCCCGCGGCGCGGGCCAAACGAGAAAGGTTATAGTGTTTAGGCAAACCTAAACGAACTGTCGAAGATGGAACCGCAGGCCACGACTGTCGCTGCCGACACGCCGGAGCGTGACGCCGACTCGTCGCCGCAGGTCACGGCGCAGGAGACCGTTCCGGGGCAAGTAGTGTTTACGGCGACCGACAACACGGACGGGTGGATCGCGACCGACCTGACGGTCGATCCCGCGGACGCCCGCTGACTCGAACAGTTCGACAGGCGCTCGACCATCCGAAAGCGAACGACTACCCATGACAGAGACGACAGACGATACGACGACCGACACGGAGAAGACCACGATTACGACCGGACGGAACTTCGAAGAGGAGTACCGACTGCGCGCGGCCGACGCAGGCGAGTTCCTCGTCGATCTCGGCGAGCAACTCCAGGAGAACGACGAACTCACCATCGAGGGCGACGAGTGGGAACTGCCCTTCGCCTTCGGCGAACCGGTGACCGTCGAAATCGACTTCGAGGGCGTCGACGACCCGGAACTCGAAATCGAGATCGAACTCCCCGGCAGCACCGACGAGACCGCGCCCGACGTCAGCTAACGACCGGTCGTCTTTTCGGCCGCTATCGCGTCGCGGATTCGAGGACGAGCGTGTCGTCTTCGAGGTAGTGGTCGATGACGTGAGCGTGTTCCTCTAAGTCGAGGAGTTGCTGCCGGAGCATCTCCCCCGTGGCGTGGTCGCCGAGGTTCTCGGCCAGTCCGATGTGGTCGCGGTAGCTCTCGATGATGTCGCCGTACATCTCCAGATCGTTCGCCAGCGACGTCCGGATGTCGTAGACGTCTTCGTCTTCGGCCTCGACGGTCGCGGCCTCCGCGAGGGCCGGCATGCCGGCGTGTGGGACGCCGCCGAGCGCCTGAATCCGTTCGGCCACGTCGTCGGCGGCCTCCTCGACGTCCTCGTAGGCCTCCTGTAGCCAGACGTGGATGTCGTGGTGTTCGGCACCCTCGACGTTCCAGTGATGCTTGTGCAGCTGGTGGTAGAGGACGTACGCGTCCGCGAGGTCCCGATTCAGCGCGCCGACGATCTGTTCGGCCTTATCGGTATCGAGGCGGACCGGGTTTTCCTCGACGGTGTCTGCGGTTCGACGGGTGAGTCGTTCCGTTGCCATGGCAAATGTCAACAACACACTCAGAACACTAAACAGTTCTGTGCGGCTCGTCTCGTGCGGTTTCTCCTTCGGGTCGGTTCCGTGCGCGATACGTGCATTTGCTGGCCACGACCGCGGTCAGTGGTGCCCACGTCCGACCGGGCCGACGGGTGATGCAGAAAACATATGTCGGCGTTGGCCGCCTTGAGAGATAGATGGCGACAGACGCCACCGACGTTCGCGGCCCGGTCCGGACCTTCGCGGAGGACTACGGCCTGCTCGTTGTCGCAGGCCTCTTTGCCGTCCTCGGCGTCGCCGGCATCGCGCTGTACGTCTTCGGCGATACGGCCTACGCCCAGCGATTGCTGGAGCGCTACGGGTTACTGGCGCTGTTTTTCGTCTTCGTCCTCGAAGGCGCGATGTTGCTCTACTTCGCCCCCAGCGAGGGGCTCGTTCCGGCGGCCGTCGCCGTCCTTGCGCGGACCGCTGGCGGCTACGACTTCCCGGCCGTCGCGGCCATCCTCCTCGTGGCCGTTCTGGGCGCCACGGCCGGCCAGACCGCGCTCTTCCTGTTGGCGAAGCGCGGCGGCCGCGAGTGGCTCTTAGACCGGCCGTGGTTCCGCGTCGACGAGGACCAGATGGACCGCTTCGGGGCGATGTTCGACCGCTTCGGCCTGCTTGCGGTGCCGCTGTCGAACACGCTTCTGTTCACGCGCGGGATGCTGACGGTGCCCGCCGGCGTCGCCGGGATGGAGACCAAGCGATTCGTCCCGCTGTCGGCGCTCGGCACACTCTCGTTCGAGATACTCCTCGCCGCGGCGGCGATGGGCGTGCTCGAACTGCTCTAATCGACCGTCTCGATGCGTTCGTAGAGCCACGCTGCCGCCCGTTCGACGCTCTCGGGGTCGTCGCCGGTCACTTTCACCCGGCCCGGCGTGTCGTCGTTCCGGGGGTAGCTCCCGACGGCGACGCCGAACCGCTCGCGGGCCTCTGTGACGACGCCGACGACGGCGCCCTCGGGGGCGGGCGTGTGGAGCGTCTCGGTGGTCCGGTCGCCGCCGAACTCCTCGGCGACGGTGGCGAACATCGCCTTCAGTTCCTCGGGGATGCCCGGCATGACGTAGACGCCGTCAAGCACACAGCCAGCGGCGAAGCTCTCGTCGGTCAACAGCGGTTCGGCCCCGTCGGGGACGCTCGCCCACGCGTCCAAATCGAGGTCCATGTCGTAGCGGTCGACCATCTCGGGATTCTCGTCGGCGAACCGCTCGGCCTTCGCTTCGAGGTGAGCGCGGACGTCCTCGGGGACGACCACCTCGCGGTCGAACGCCCGTGCGACCGCCGCCTTCGTCACGTCGTCGGGGGTCCCACCGATGCCGCCGGTGACGACGACGGCGTCGAAGGCGTCGTGATACCGGGCGACGGCGTCCGCGATGACAGCCTCCTCGTCGGGAACCGTAAGCACCCGCGTGACCGTCGCGCCCGCGTCGCTCAACTGCCGGGCCAGCCACGTCGCGTTCGTGTTCGCCGTATCGCCCGAGAGCAGTTCGTCGCCGACGGTGACCAGCGCTACGTCCATATCGGTCGGTGGTGCGCGAGCGAAGTAAGGGTTGGCTCGGGCGGCCGGCGTCGAGCGTTGTGTTCTGTCCGAGTGCGGTTAGTTTTTCCCCCCGGGCGAAAACGACAAACTTGAGATGGTCAGCGTCATCCTGCCGACCAGAGAGTGGACCGACGCCTGTGCGGACCTCGCCGACCAGGTCGGCCCCGACGACGAACTGCTCGTCGTCTGTGACCACGCTTCGGACCCGGTCGCCGAGCGGTCGACGCCCGCCAACACCGACGTGCTGATCGCCGGCGACCCGGAGGGCTGCTCGGGGAAGTGCAACGCCGTTGCGACCGGATTGGCGGCCGCGACGGACGACGTCATCGTCTGTACCGACGACGACTTCGACCACGGGCCGGGGTGGCTGGACCACGTCGTCGCGGGCGTCGAGGAGCACGGCGCGGTCACGTCCGTGCCAATGTTCGCGAGCGAGGGGTTGTTCGGGCAGTTCCTCGAAGGGCCGAGTCACCTCCTCCACCTCCCGGTGTTCCTGCTGGGAGCGGAACTGTGGGGCGGCACCGCCTGCTTCCACCGCGACGAGGTGGACGTACCGGCCCTCGTCGCGGACCTGCGCCGGACCGTCAGCGACGACGTCCTCATGGGCGAACACATAGACGCCGTCCACGGCGACCTCTCGCTGGCCCGCGAGATAACCGTCGAGGGGTCCGTTCGGAGTTCGCTCCACCGCTCGGTTCGCTTTACCCGGAACATGCTGTTTACCGATCCGCTGGCGCTCGTCGCGATGTTTCTGGTCGTAGCACTCGTCGCCGTCGGCACGGTGCTCGTGCCACTCCTGACGGGTGTGATCACGACTGCCGTCGTCGGGGCCGCCTACGCGGTCGCGGGGTTCGACCGCTGGACGTTCCTGCTCGCGTGGCCGGGCTTTCTCCTCCTCGGCGCCTGTCTCGCCTACGGCGTCGTGCAACCGGAGTTCGAGTGGGGCGGCCGGCGCTACCGCTGGACCGGCCAGTTCTCCGTCGACGTCCTCGATTGATACGCACCGGTACGGTTTAATACAACTCTATCGAATTATAACTGATGTCTGAGATCCCGTCCGACACGTCGGCGGCGGCAGTCGAGGACGCCGTCACGGCGGCACGTACGGCGCTGTTCGAGGCCTCGTCGTATCGGAGCGACCACTGGGAAGCGGACTGCTCGCTCGGCCCAGACGGTATCGGGGACGTCCGCTTTACGATTCACTACGCGCTTACGCTTACGCGACTCCGCGTCGACGCGGCGGCGCGTGACCGCGCCGTCGAGTACGCCCTGTCCCGACGGGCCGACGACGGCGGGTGGGGCGATGCGGCGGCGAACTTCGGCGGTCGGCTGTTACTGCACGTGCTACCGGGCGACTACGGGGACGAACGCGCGGCCGTCGAGGCCGAAATCGAACGCGAAGGGATGCGGCTGGTCCCCGAGGACCCCGACGACCTGACGTTCCCGCTGTTTCGGATGCAGCGGTTCTACGCCCTGATGAGCGACGAGTACGCCGTCGAGACGCTGTTCCCGAACGACGAACACCTCCAGATCGGTCGCATCCTCTGGCAGACGCCGGGCATCGACGACGGCGGCGTCGACTACGAGCGCCACACCGTCCACCCTCACGCCATCGACGCGTTGCTGGTGACGGCCGTCCTCGGCGGTGCCATCGAATCCCAGCGCCCCGACGGCGAGGACGTCGACACCGACCTCCCGGTCGAGGTGCTACTCGACCGACGGCTCCGCTCGGGCAACTGGAAGACGAGTCCGGACAACGTCTTCGCGGTGCTGGCGCTGTCGGAGGCCGGCTACGACCCCGACGGCCCCGAACTCCGGCCGGCGCTTGACTGGCTTCGAGAGCAGCGACTCACCGACGAGGGATGCATCGTCCAGTACCGGCTCTCCGTCTGGGACACGGCGTGGGCGCTCCAGGCGTTGTTCGAGGCGGGCGCCGACCCCGAAACCCCCGAGGTGGCCGACGCACTGGACTGGCTCGAAGACGCCACATCGACCGACGAGGCTGTACTCGACCGCGACCCGGCGCAGTTCCGCGAACACTTCGGGTCCGGGTGGGGGTTCCGCCCGGCGATGTACGCCGACTGGGACGACACCGCGGCGGCGCTGACGGCCCTCGCCCGCGGCGACCGGCCCGTCGACGACGCGGCCGTCCAGTTCCTCGTCGAGGCCCAGCGGAGCGACGGCGCGTGGTCGGGGTTCCTCACGGACTTCGACCCGCTCCCCGACGCTATCGCCAAGGTGCTCCGTCAGCAGGCCGGCGAGGAGACGTACGAACTCCTCTTTGCCAGTCCGGCCTGTCCAGACGTCACCGGTCACGCGCTAGAGGCACTCGGCGAATACGGCTACACTGCCGCCGACGCCGTCGTCGCCGACGCCCTCGACTATCTGGAGCGGTCGGTCACCGACGCCGACATGTGGATGGGCGTCTGGGGCGACGGCTACACCTACGGGACGAGTCGCGTCCTCGTCGGACTGGACGCCGTGGGTGAGACCGACCGCGACGTGGTCGCCGACGCCGTCGACGCCCTCCTCGCCGCCCAGAACGACGACGGCGGGTGGGGCGAGCGGTCGAACTACTCGCTGACCGCCGACGTGGACGCCCTCGACTACCGCGTGGCACCGTCGACGGCGGAACAGACGGCGTGGGCGGTACAGGGCCTCCTCGCGGCAGGCGTCGACGCCGACCACTCCGCGGTCCGCGCCGGCGTCGAGTGGCTACTGTCTGCACAGGGCGAGGACGGGCGGTGGGAGCCGACACGAGTGATGTACAACAAGGGAGCGCCCCGCTATCTCGCGCCGGCGGTCACGCAGACGGCCGCGTTGCAGGCGCTCGCGGCGTACGACCGCGCCCGGTAGGTCACTGCTTCCGGACGTACCCGTGGGCCTGATTCTCGCCGCAGGCGAGGACGGCGACCTCCTCGGGTCTGTCGGCGAAGAACTCGTCACAGGCCTCCTTGACGCCCGGGAGGATGTCGTGGTGGTCGAGCACCGACGGGTCGACGTAGTCGTCGACGACGACGATGGCGCCCTCCGCCAGCCGCGGATAGACGGCCTCCAGACTCGTCAGCACGGAGTCGTAGAAGTCGCCGTCGAGGTGGGCGTAGGCGATGGTTTCGGGGAGTTCCTCGGGGAGCGTCTCCTCGAACCACCCCTCGTGGACCGTCGGGTGGGCGGCGTCGAACGCGTCGAACCGGTCGCGCAACTCCTCGACCGTCGCATAGCAGAACCCCTCTTCGAGCGGCGCGTCGCCGTCGGCCTCGCTTTTGGGCGGTAGCCCCTCGAAGGAGTCGTAGACGTGGAGGTCCCGGGCCGGCGCGTAGTGGGCCAGCACTCGCTGGAACAGGACGGCGCTCGTCCCGCGGAAGCAACCGAGTTCGACCACGTCCCCGGGCACGTCGGCGAGGAGGGTCTGCCGGAGCAGGTGGAAGTGGTTGCTGAGCTGGGCCTCGTTGGTCATCGCCATCTCGTCGGCGTCGGCCAGGTCTTTGACGACCACGCTGTCCATCGACGGTGCCGGCTCTGCGACGGTCTTCATACGCCGTGGTAGTCGGTGACTCCCAGATAATTCCACCGGATACTGCCGGGGTACAACGTCTGGCTTCACGATCGAAAACTTTACTCTATCTAGAAAAAAGTTTAAAGTAACAATCACGACGACGTGGATATATGTTTGTCGGGATAGACCACTCTACGACCGGTATGAAGGTCGCTGTCGTCGACGAAGACGGCGAGCGGACAGGTTCGTTCAAGATAGAGCGCTCGGCGGACGACCCGTTCGACTGGTCGTTCCTCGACATCCTCGCCGACCACGTCGCCGTCGAGGACGTCGAGATGGCGGCTATCGGCTACAGTTACGGGGACGGGTTCTCCTCGATCACCGACATCGAGTCCATCGAGGGCCGCGGGGTGGTCGACCACATCGGCGCGGGCCACAGTTTCGGCACCGGGACGCTGGTCTACGACGAACTGAAACGCTCTGCCGTCCCGACGGTCTGTTTCCCGGGGGTCCACGACGACCTCCCCTCGCTCCATCCGTACTTCCGGCACTACTCGAACCTGACCGGTGCCGATAAGGTCGCGATGACGCGCTACGCGAAACGGCGTCTCGACGAGTGGGAGGGCGGCGCCGACCACTTCATCGCCGCCAACACGAGTTCCTCCTCGATGGCGACGCTGGTTCAGGACGGCGAGATTCGGGGCGCGTTCACGTGGCTGGCGCTCATCCACGCCCACCCGGACATGGAGATGCTGCGACGACTGCGCGACGGCGATCAGGACTACCACGACTGTTACATGCAGTCCGGGGTGCTGGCACAGCGTGACTACGACTTCGAGGCGGTGAAGGGGACGCCCGACCCGGAACTGCTGGAGATGGCCTACTGGGCGACGCTGAACCACGTCTACGCCTGCCTCCCGTTCGCCCGCCACGTCCACGACGACCCGCTCGAAGCCATCGTCCTCAGCGGCCGCCTCAGCCGAATCGAGGACCCGATAGACGTTCGTGGTCGTCTCACCGACACCTTCGAGGACATCGCCCCGACCCACGTCTCCGAGCGGTTCGGCACGGCGACGGGGGCGGCGCTCATCGCTCGGGACGCTGCCGTCGGCGCCGACGACGTGCTGGGCATCCCCGTCGGCGAAGTCCCACGGCGGGCGGAGGTATCGGTATGACCGAGGTGTTCCTCGCCGGCCCCATCGACTTTCAGGACGTAGAGACCATCGTCGACTACCGCCTGACTATCCGCGACCGGTTGCGCGAGGCGGGATTCGAACCGGTCGACCAGTACTCCGCGGCGCTGGAACTGGTCGCCGAGACGGACGGCGTGGCCGAGATCGGCGAGCGGTTGGACGAGTTGCCCGACGAGCCCTACCTCGACGCCGTCTCCCACGCTGTCGCCGCCACGTCGTTCGAGGACGTCCTCGCCGACCCGTCGCTCGTCCCCGAACACACGCCCCCCGAGGTGGTCACCGACATCGTCGAACGGGACCTCTCGCTGGTCGCCGACAGCGACGCCTTCCTCGCGTATCTCCCCGACCCGTCCTGTGGCACGATGGCCGAACTGCTACACGCGGTCCGGTGTGACCGGCCGACCGTCGTCGTCAGCGAGACGCCCCCGCACTTCGTCCAGTACTACGCCGATGCGACCTGTCCGACTGTCGAGGAGGCCATCGAGACGCTTTCGGAACGGCTCGCGACGGTCTGACTACGCGCCGGCGTCGACCGCCTCAGCCAGCAGTTCGGTGAGGCCGACGATTTCGATGTCGTCTTCGTAGCCGCCGGTCTTGCGGCCGTCCTCGTACATCGTCATGCACATCGGGCAGGCGACGACGAACCGCTCGACGCGTTCGCCGGCGTCCGTGTCTTCGAGCGCCTCGCGCAGGCGTTCCTCGCTGGGTTTGGTCGCCTCCTCGAAGTCCATCCACAGGCCGCCGCCACCGCCGCCACAGCAAAACGAATCGGCGCGGTTGCGGGGCATCTCGTAGCGGTCGCACCCGGTGGCGTCCACGAGGTCACGCGGGGCCTCGAACACGTCGTTGTACCGTCCGAGGTGACAGGGGTCGTGGTAGGTGACGGTGTAGTCGAGTTCGTCGCCGCGGAGGCCCAACGCGCCCGATTCCGCGAGGTCGGCGACGACCTGCGTGTAGTGGAACACGTCCGACTCGTCCCACTCGCAGGCCTCGAACTCGGGGTACTCGTTCGTGAAGGTGTTGTAGGAGTGCGGGTCAGTCGTCACGATGGACTCGAACTCGCAGTCACCGATGGCGGCGGCGTTGTCCTCGACGAGCATCTCGTAGAGACCCTCTTCGCCGACCCGTCGCACGTCGTTGCCGTCGGTCTGTTCGGCCTCGTAGAGGATGCCGTACTCGACGCCGGCCGCCTCGAAGACGCGGGCGAGCGCTTTCGCCACCTGCTGGTTGCGCTCGTCGTAACTCGGGTAGTCGCCGACGTACCAGAGGTACTCCACCGACTGGTCACGGGCGTCGGGCACCTCGAAGTCCAGTTCCTCGGTCCAGTCCGGGCGCTTGCGCTCGGGGTCGCCGAAGGTGTTGCCGTGCTGGAACACGTTCATCATGGCGTCCTGTACGTGTTCGTTCATCTCACCGGACTCGGTGAGCCGTCGGTTCATCTCGGTGAACTGCGTGACGTGTTCGATGTCCACCGGACAGGCGTCCATGCAGGCCATACAGGACATACAGGACTCCATCGTGTGGGCGTCGATGACGCTCGTCCCGCCGTCGGCGACGATGGGGACGTCCTCGCCGCCGGCGTCCCGGTCCTCGCGGTACCGTTTCAGGTCCAGAATCACGTTTCGGGGGTCCAGCGGCCGTCCCGCCTCCTTCGCGGGACAGACCGACGAACACCGGCCGCACTTCGTGCAGGCGTCGTGGTCCAACAACTGCTTCCACGAGAAGTCGTCTATCTCGCTGGGACCGATGTCCTCGGGGGCGGCGTCGGCGGGCACACCCGGCAGGCGGACGCCGGCCTTCTCGTCGCGGGCCACGAGATTCCCGAACGACGAGAGCATGTGGAACGGCTTGGCGTAGGGAATCCACGCGACGAACCACAGCGCCACCAGCGAGTGACTCCACCAGACGAAGGGGTAGGCCCCGGCGGCCATCTCGGGGGTCATGCCGGCCAGTAAGAGCACGTCTCTGACGAACCACCCGACGAAACTCACCGTCTCGAAGGAGACGTCACGCACCGTCGACGTCCCCAGTATTCGGACGCCCTCGGTGAGGTAGCCGCCGACGCCCAGCACGAACAGCGCCCCCAGAAACAGGTCGTCCTCCCGGGAGGTGTGCCGGTCGTGGAGTCGCTCCATCCGGCGGCCGTAGCGCCGCCAGAGGGCGACGCCGACGCCGACGACGAACAGCAGTCCCATCGCGTCCATCACGAAGGAGTACGAGAGATAGAACCGACCGACGAAGAACGAGTCGCCGGTCAGCGGCCGGTAGAGGTCCATGTCGATACCGAGAATCGTCGTCCCGATGAGCAGCGTCAGAAAGCCCCAGACGACGAAGGCGTGCATCACGCCCGCCACGGTGTCCCGGTCCAGTTGCTTGCGGTTCGAGAGCGCCAACCGGGCCGCCGTGAACACCCGGTCCGGGAGGTTGTCCACTCGGTCGAACGGGTCCTCGCTCCCGCGTGCGTATCGAGAGACGCGGCCGTAGACGCCGTACAGGAAGACGAGAATCGACAGCGCGGCCAGATAGTAAAAGAGGACCTTCCCCACGGGACCGATACGCCAGAACGTCGGCCGCGTGGTCGTCTGCAGCGCGAGTGACATACCCTACCACGAGACACGCTGACACTTGAAACTTGGCACGAACCGCCGCCGTCTCCGAGAATCTATAAACGGTTGAAAGTTTCTGGCAGAATCCCGTCGCCCACCAAACAACTATATACCTCGGCGGTGGAAGGTACCGGTCCGATGGACGAGAAGACCGAAGAACTCCGTGACATCTTCATGGACGTCGCCGAGGAGGGGACGGTCACGGAGTCCCAAGAGGCCACACACGGGTCGCTGACCGACGTCGACGAGTCGACGGTCGAGGACCGACTCGCGGACGTGGTCGCCCGGATGCGGGACCGCTATGCGTTCCGCACCGACCTCGACGACGACGCGCTGGTATCGATCGTCCGGGGTTTCTACGACGGTGACGGGGACGACGACATCGCGGCGGACCTCGGCGTCGGCGAGTCGGCGGTGTTCGAGGCCCGTCTCGATCTCCACCTCCTGCGCGAGGCCGACGACGCCGACTTCGAGTTCGACATGGCGGCGTTCCGCCGGCAGGCCGTCGACGGCGCGACGGTGGACGAACTGGCCGAGACGTTCGCCGTCGACGCCGACACTGCCGCCCACTACCGCCGCATCGTCGAGACACAGGCCGCCAGTCGTCAGGTGAGTCACCGCTTCCAGAGCGAGTTCGAGGACGTCCTCACCGACGCCGGCCTCGCGACACAGATGACCGCCGCCGTCCGCGAGAGCGGCCTCGACGAGGCGACCGAGGACATCGACTCGCTGGACTCGGACGCCGACATCTCGATGTAGGCCGGCGAAGCTTTTTGACCGAACACGGGGCCAGCGGCGGCTATGGCCGACCACACCTTCCGTGAGTTGGAAACCGCGGCCTACTGCCCGCGAAAGCTCTACTACCGCCGCCGCGACGGTCCGCCGGACGTCCCCGAGGGCGTCGGCGCGATACGTGACCTCGCGTTCGACTACGACCGACTCCTGACCGACGACGCCGCACTGCTGACCGCGCCTATCGAGGTCGACCCGACCACCGTCCGGGAGCGTCTCCGTGCCGCTCGCGACCGTCTCGACGACTGGGACGCACTCGCCGACCCCGCCGACCGGGACGTCTACCTCTCGGGGACGGACGCTCGCGGCGTCGCGCACAAACTCGTCCGAACGGACGCCGGCCCGGTCCCGTCGCTCGTCTTCGCCGGGAAGCCGCCCGAACAGGGCGTCTGGGAGCCACAGACGGTTCGACTGGTTGCGGCGGCGAAGGCGCTCTCGTGGGGCTGTGAACGGCCCGTCGAGCGTGCGTACGCGGAGTACCCAGCCCACGGTATCGTCCGGGACGTCGAACTGACCGCTCGGCGAACGGGAATCTACCGACGGGCGCTTCGGACGGCCCAGAGCATCGATGGACCACCCGCCCGGACCGACAATGACGCGAAGTGTGGCCCCTGCGAGTACCGCGAGGACTGCGGGGTGCGGACGCGCTCGCTCCGCTCGCTCCTCTAGGTCAGTGCTCGGCCAGCCACGTCTCGACGGCGTCGGCGCGGACGCCTCGACGGTGAATGGTCCCGGCCGACACGTCCACGACGGTCGATCCGGTACCGCCGGGCGTCTCGCCCGCGTCGAGGACGACGGCGGCCTCGTCCCGAATCGCGTCCAACTCCTCGACGGTGCGGGCGCTGGGGTTGCCAGAGACGTTCGCGCTGGTCGCCGTCAGCGGCGCCACTCGCTCCAGCAACGCCAGCGCGACCGGGTGGTCCGGCAC
This sequence comes from Haloarcula sp. S1AR25-4, assembly GCF_031624555.1. Lineage (NCBI taxonomy): Archaea > Methanobacteriati > Methanobacteriota > Halobacteria > Halobacteriales > Haloarculaceae > Haloarcula > Haloarcula sp. S1AR25-4. Next base: position 300,630 of record NZ_JAMQOR010000003.1, read on the forward strand.
GCGCACCCCGACCCGCGACTCGCCAGCGGTCAGCACGTCCGGCACCGCCTCGCGGCGCGCGACCACGACGGTGACGGGGCCGGGGAGGAACTCGCGCATGAACCGTTCCTCGCGCTCGGTCGGGCGGGTGTACTCGAGTGCGGTGTCCACGTCGGGCACCGCCATAGAGACGGGCTTGTCCCGCGCCCGCCCCTTCGCCTCGAACACTCGCTCGACGGCACCGGAGTCGCTCGCGTCGGCGGCTAGCCCGTACACCGTCTCCGTCGGGTACACCACGAGGTCGCCGTCGCGGATAGCCGCCGCTGCGGCCTCGAAATCGTCCTCGTCTGGTTCCTCGGACATGTTACAACTGGGCTTCGACTGCGTCGTAGTCGGGGAAGGAGGGCCACTCCTCGCCGACCCACGCGTACTCGATTGTCCGATCCGAGTCGAGGACGAACACGGCCGGGCGCGGTTCGGCGAGGCCCGTCATCCCGTCTAAGTCCATGGCGATACCGTACTGCTCGGCGACGCCGTTGGCCGGGTCCGAATAGAGCCGATGGTCGCCCTCGATGTCGCGCTCTTCGAGCAGGTCCTTGTGGGCGTAGGGCGTCGAGATGGAGAGGCCGACGACGGTGGCCTGCTCGTGCCACCCGCGGTCGCGAATCTCGTTCCAGACGTACGTCGCCGGGAACGCGCCGTCCATCGCGTGGAACACGAGGACGACGGGCCCCTCGCTTTCGGCGCACAGCTCCGAGAGGGCGACGTCCTCCCAGAACTCGTCGTTGACCAGCGGCCGGGTGAACTCCGGCGCTTTCTCGCCTTCCGCGGGGTGGTCGGCTTCGCCCAGGCCGACGACGTCGAAGTCGAGGTCCATCTAGACACCCCCCTCCCCGCGCTCGCTTTGTGGCCGCTCCCCGTACGTCCGCTCCAGATACTCGACGATGTTGGCGCTCTCGCTCATCGTGACGCCCGTGTTCTCGTCGACGATGGCGGGGACCGTCCGTTTCCCCGAGAGGCGCTTGACCACGTCCCGTTCGGAGTGCATCGGCTCGATGAACCGCGAGCGATACTCCAGCCCGTGTTCGTGGAGTTTCCGTACGACGCGTTCACAGAACGGGCACGCCTGCAACCGGTAGAGCGTGATGGTGGGGTCGCTCATATGGCGCTGCTATGCCGGAGAGTCGGGTAAGGGCTTCGGCGAGTGGGCCATGACAAGCCTTAATCCCCGGGACTGACAATTTCGACCGTCGATGGCCCTGGACCCACCTGTGACGTTCGCGCTGTCCGATACGATGCTCCAGACCTACGAGGTCGCCGGCATCGGAATTCCGCAGAGTGCCGTATTGGTCGGTGGCGTCGTTTCGATCTTCTTCCTCATCTTGCTCTCGGCGTTCTTTTCGTCCTCGGAGATCGCCATGTTCTCGCTGCCCGCCCACCGGACGGAGGCGCTCGTCGAGGACGGCGTTCCCGGATCGAAGACGCTCAAACACCTCAAGTCCGACCCGCACCGACTGTTGGTGACCATCCTCGTCGGCAACAACATGGTCAACATCGCGATGTCTTCCATCGCCACGGGGCTGCTCGCGATGTATCTCACGCAGGGGCAGGCCGTCGCGGTCGCCACCTTCGGTATCACCGCCATCGTCCTCCTGTTCGGTGAGAGCGCCCCGAAGAGCTACGCCGTCGAGAACACGGAATCGTGGGCGCTGACCATCGCTCGCCCGCTGAAAGTTGCCGAGAAGGCGCTGCTCCCGCTCATCCTGCTGTTCGACTACCTGACTCGCGTCGTCAACAAGATCACCGGCGGCCGCTCGGCCATCGAGACCTCCTACGTCACCCGCGAGGAGATTCAGGACATCATCGAGACGGGCGAACGCGAAGGCGTCCTCGACGAGGAGGAACGAGAGATGCTCCAGCGCACCCTCCGGTTCAACGACACCATCGCCAAGGAGGTCATGACGCCACGACTCGACATGACCGCCGTCGCGAAAGACGACTCGGTGCGCGAGGCGCTAGAGACCTGTATCCAGAGCGGCCACGCACGCCTGCCGGTCTACGAGGGGAGTCTGGACAACGTCATCGGCGTCGTCCACATCCGCGACCTCGTTCGTGACCTCAACTACAGCGAGGCCATCCCCGAGGACATCGTCCTGGAGGACCTCATCGAACCGACGCTGCACGTCCCCGAATCGAAGAACGTCGACGACCTGCTGACCGAGATGCGGGCCGAACGGATGCACATGGTCATCGTCATCGACGAGTTCGGGACCACCGAAGGCCTGGTCACGATGGAGGACCTCACCGAGGAGATCGTCGGCGAGATCCTCGAAGGCGAGGAAGAAGAGCCCATCGAGTACGTCGACGACGACACGGTGACGGTCAAAGGCGAGGTCAACATCGAGGAGGTCAACGAGGCGCTGGAACTGGACCTCCCGGAGGGCGAGGAGTTCGAGACCATCGCCGGCTTCATCTTCAACCGTGCCGGCCGCCTCGTCGAGGAGGGCGAGACCATCACCTACGACGGCGTCGAGATTCGCGTCGAACAGGTCGAGAACACGCGCATCATGAAGGCCCGCGTCGTCCGCCTCGACGAGGGGGCGGCCGACACAGACGTCGACGGCAACACCGAGGAAGCCCAGCCGGAGTAACTCAGAACAGCGCGGTGACGCCGACGAACACGCCGTAGCTCACACCGAACGCCAGCACGAGCGACCCGACCCACGCCAACACCGTCTTGGCCATCTTCTCGCGACTCACCTCGCCGCCGCCGGCGGCCGCGCCCGACCCGACGATAGCCGAGACGATAATCTCGTTGAACGAGACGGGGATGCCGAAGAAGACGGCGGCCTGCGCGATGACGAAACTCGGGATGAGCGCCGCGATGGAGCGACGCGGCCCGAGCGAGGAGTAGTCCTGTGAGAGCGCCTTTATCATCCGCGGTGCGCCGGTCCAGGAGCCGATTAGCAGGCCGACGCCGCCGAACAGGAGCACCCCCGTAATCGGGATGGCCGCCGTCGGCCCCTCACCCAGCAGCGGGAGCAAGGGGCCGAGCGCCAGACCGACCTGACTCCCGCCTGCCGAGAACGCCACGAGGCCGCCCAGCACCAGCAGGAAGTGCCGTTGCCCGGCTGCGGCGTCGGCACGCACGTCTCGGTAGAGCAGGCCGCCGCCGAGGGCAGCCGCGACCAGCGTCAGGCCCACGACGGTCGGGAGCGGCGGCGTCCCCAGCGTCTCGGCGGCGGCGCCAGCGACCGACGCCTGCTGGGCGCCGGGCGCCAGCAACACGAACCGGACGTTTGCCAGTAACGCGGCCACGAGACCGCCCAGCACGGGCACGAGCAGTCGCTCGGGCGCGGCCTCGTGGCGAAGCAGCCACGCCGTGGCGAAGGCGATGCCGCCGCCGACGAACGGAGTGGCGACCCACAGCGCGACGATTTCGACGTACTTCGCCGTCGCCGGCTGGCCGCCCATCGCCAGCCCCACGCCGACGACGGCGCCCGTGACGGTAAACGCCGTCGCGATGGGGTAGCCGGTGAAGATGCCGATTGCCACGAGGACGGCGGCGGTGAGCAACGCGACGATGGCGGCGATAGCGGAGAGACCGCCGCCGTCCGGGAAGAGGACGAGGCCGCCCCCGACCGTCTCGGTGACGTTTGCACCCTGTAACACCGCGCCGGCCAGTCCGAGAATCCCGACGAAGAAGCCGGCCCGCATCACCGAAATCGCGTTCGCCCCGACGGCGGGCGCGAACGGCGTCGATCCAGAGGACCCGGCACCGATAGCCCACGCCATGAACAGACTCGCCATCGACGCGACCACGAGGGTCACCAGCACATTCGTCGCTACCATCTACACCCGCGTTTGCCTTTGCCCCCAATGAGGCTACCGCTCGCGCCGTCGCGTATCTCCACCCGAAGTGAAGGGGTATGACAACGAACAACATGGGGGCCGGGTGCATCGCTTTCCGTGCGTACGCACCCTCTCGTCTCGACGATGCGACCGTTCGAACGACTCCCGTCGCGGGACGGTAGCAGTGGTCCGCGACGACGCTGCCGGCCCCAGAGGATAGTTCCCGAGCAGGCCGGTGTCGCCATACTATGGGGTGCCGTGTCGGTGAGAACGGTTAATTGACACCCGGTCGAACACCCGTCGATGCCCTCCACGCGATCCTCTCTCACAGCCGAGCGACTGCTCGTACTCGGCGTGTCGGTCCTGCTCGTGACGACGCTCTTCGCGGGGCCAGCATACGCACAGAGCGACGAGCGGTCGGCACCGTCGGTCGACACGTCACGCTACGGCACGCGGTGTGTACAGCCATCTGTGATGGAGACGCCGACCGCTCGCCGTGGCGCCACACCGCCCGCGTCGGTCCCGGTCGTAAACGAGACCGACGACCGTCGCGTCCCCCTCGGTGACGTCGCCGCGGTCCCGCTGTCGGTGCCGGCCGGCGCGAACGTCTCGGTTTCGGTCGGGGCGGATCGGACCGACTCGACAGCACTGGCGATTCGGGACGACGGCGACGGGCAGGTCGTCCTCGTCGTGAACACGTACCTCGCCGCGCACGCAGGCACGGACGCCGACACCTATCGTGTCCGTGGTAATGATACGGTGACGGTCACAAACTGGTCACGTGCGCCGCTCCAGCCCGGTGACTACGCCGTCCGTGCGACGCAGACGGGGACCGCGGTCGCCGAGCGCTCGCTCCGGGTGACGACGCCGGAGATCGGCGGTATCACCGTCCAACGCGCGGCGCCGCAGGTGTTCGAGTCGGCCACGGTCGCCGACGTTCGTGCGGCCAACCGGTCTGGCCTCCTCCGGTCGGGGACCGAGTCGCATTCGATTCCGACGGTCACCGAGGGCGAGACGGCCGTGCTCCGCATCGACGCGCCGAGCATTGTCGGCGCGGTAGCCGCCGCCAACGGTACGACGACCGACCGAGTACTCTCGCTCCGCGCGGACGACATCGAGCTAGAGATATTCGGTCCCTGTGGCGGCATCTTGCTCCGCGAGAGTGCGACCGAACGGGGGTCTGTTCGGGCCCTCGTCGACGCCGGCAACGGGACCCTCTATCTCCTCCTCGACACCGCTCGCCTCGAAGGGGTGCTCGCCGCCGAGCAGACTCTCGACCTCGAAATCGAGGAGACGTCGGTGATAGCGAACCGGGACGTCGAGGCCGAACAGTCGTTCGAGGTGGCGGACGCGTCGCTCAGTGTCGACGGCGTCCGTGCCGAGACAGTCGACGTGCAGGCCGGTAACTGGACCACGATCTCCGGACGGACGGCAATCATGCCGGGGTCGCGGTTCGGGATCTCGCTCGTCTCACGACAGGACCCGACCGTCTCGCGGCGGGCGACTGCGACTGTCCACGCGAACGGCACGTTCCAGACGACGCTCGACACGCGGTCCCTCTCGTCGCCCGGCCTGTACGACCTGACCGTGTTCCACCGCCAGTACCGGAGCGGGGCGGGGGACCCGCCGTCGATATGGTGGGACGCCCACCCCGGCTACCGAGGCGAGACCACGACCACCGTCTACCTCGACGACGTATCACTCCCGAAAGGCGGGTTCCTCGTCGCCTACGAGTACGACGAGACGCGGGACGCGTTCCACCCCGTCGGGACGGCTACCGAGATGGACGACTTCGAGTTGCCGCGTACTGTCGACGATCACGTCCTCGTCGTCGCCCATCGCGACGGCGACGACGACGGACGATTCGACGGGCCGGTAACCGACCCGGCGTACCGCCTGAGCGGACACCCGGTACAAGCGTGGACGGCGACGGTCGAGAGCGTCTCGACGCCGGTTCCGAACGTGTCGTTCGCGGGGCCAGAGAGCGCGGTCGACGGGCGGTCGACGTCGACGGCCACGGTGACCGAGTCACCGACAGCGGTGACACGGACGCCAAACACGCCGACTGCGGCGGTACGGACCACCGACTCCTCGACGGGGGCTGTGACGACCGGGGACCGGCAGACCGGTGCGAACGGTATCGGTTTCGGTCCAGTGGTCACGCTCCTCGCACTGGTGGTCGCGGCGCTTCTCGCACGCCGACGTTAGTCGTTCGGACAGTGGTCCGGAACGTGGTTGTCGTTACTGTCGAGCGGTGAGGAGGTGGGGATCCGCGGTGGCGTCGACGCCGTCCACTTGTTCACGACCAGCGAGTCGCCGTCCTCGTTCTGCAGAATGATCCAGTACGTCCGACCCTCACAGATGGGTTCGAGGACGGCGTCGCTCGCGAACCCGTCGATGTGGACGTACTCCCCGGCGTGGACCTTCGGCCCGCCGGTCCACACGTCGTCCCAGTAGATGCTGTTGCCCGCGTCGTCCTTGATCAGCACGTTGTCGGCGTCGACGGTCCGGCCGACCTCGTGCGTGATGACGACGTACGGTCGGTTGTCCGTGTTCCCCTCGCCCGAGGGCGCGTACTCGCGGTCGAACCCGCCGCTGGGGGCGGGTTCTTGGAGTTCGCCCTCGAACCCGACCGCGAGCGACGCGACCACCGCCGCGAGGACGACGACGATGGCCGCCATGAGGATGACGCCGACGACGGGGGACACCGCACGACTGCTGTTTGGTCCGCTGTGAGGGCTAGCGTACGACATGGGAACCTTCTGTTTCGCTATGCGCCGTATAAAAATAAATGGAGTGGTGCTGTTTCAGACGCTGAAACAACCGCTGGCCGTGTCACACCCGCCGCCGAGTCGGCGACACGAACGTCGCCTCAGTTCGTCTTCGCGTCGGCGATGCTGGAAGACGCGGTCGGCGACACGAACGTCGCCTCAGTTCGTCTTCGCATCGGTCTCTTCACCCGGTTCCGTCGCCTCGACGCCCTCGGCGGCCTCGACGGCCTCGGTCACCTTCTCGGTGTCGACGTGCCAGCGGTCGACCGATTGGTCGTAGTCGGCCAGTCGGTTCGAGACGCGCATCTTCAGGTCGTCGTCGTTGACGTTGACTTCGAAGACGTACTCGGGGCGGTCCTCGTCGCCGATGCGCCGGAGGTTCGCGCTGACGAGTTCGTTGTCGAAGTAGTACGGCGCTATCTGTGTCATCACGTTGCGGTAGACGGCGTCCTCGACCTTCCGGAGCGCTTTCCGGCCGGCGGAGTCGGCCGCACGCGCGACGTAGTCGACGGACTCGCCCCACTTGTCGATGGCTTCGTCGGGTTCGTCTAAGTTCTCGTAGGACTCGCTCAACTTCTCGCCGGCCGTCTGGAGGTCCTCGTCGGGGTTCTTGCCCGCCTGCTCTCCCTTCCCTTCGTCGACGCTCGCCTGCTCTGCGGTCTTCTCGTTGACGTCCTCGTCGAGTCGCTCGTGGCTCTTCGGGCGCCACTCGTCGAACTCCGAGAGGGCGCCGTCGTCTACCTCTGCGGTCTCGTCGTCGACGAGGTCTTTCAGTGCTTGCGTGATTCGCTCGCCGTGTTCGACCACGTCGACCCAACCACCCTGTGTCTTGAATCCGGAGACGCTCTCTTCGATATCTGCCATTGTAGAACGAGTTCGTGGTGCGGACGGTCTGGTACCGTGCTTGAAACGTCTTGTCGCTCCGGCCGGTTAAGCGTTTCCGCCCCGGTGGCCGGCGGCCACTTATCAGGATTGACCGTGTACCATGTCGTGATGCCATCCGCACTATTCGTAGTCAGCGAGCACGGCTACTGGGGCGAGGAGTGTATCGAACCGCTGACGACGCTGACAGATGCCGGCGTCGACGTCACCGTTGCCACGCCGTCGGGCGAGAAACCGGTCGTCGACGAGCGCTCGGTCGATCCCGAGGAGGTCGGCGAGGAGACCGCAGCGCACGTCATGGAGGTCCACGAAACCGACGAGCGACTCAACGACCCGACGCCCATCGCTCGGACCGACGCCGCCGATTACGACGCCGTCGTCTTCCCCGGCGGCCACGGGACCGCGTGGGACGTCAATCAGGACAGCGACGCGCGCCGACTCCTGCGCGACGCCGTCGAGAGCGACAGTGAGAAAGCGCTGGTCGTCTGCCACGCCGTCGGTATCCTCGCGTTCACCCGCGACAGCGACGGTGGATTCCTCGCGGCGGGCCGGTCGGTCACCGGGTTCCCGAACGCGTGGGAGGAGGGCATCGTCGACGAGGACGACCTGATGCCCGACGGTCGCAAACTCCCCTACTGGGTCGAGGACGAGGTCAAAGCCGTCGGCGCCGAGTGGGACGCCGAACTCGACGCCGACACGAGCGTCACCGTCGACGGCGACCTTATCACCGCCCGTGGCCCGCCCTCCTCGGCGGCGGCCGCTCGGACGCTACTCGAGGAACTGGGCGTCGAAAGCCCGGCCTAACCCGAGTACGCTACCCATTTCCTCGCTCGGTTTTCGGCCGTCCCGTCGCGCCCGCGGAGACCTGCTTTTTCCTCCGGAAGGGGCGCTGTAACCTGTGTATATCTTAGTGCGTAGCAGGGGAGTTTCAATGGACGTATGTCAGAAGACCCTACGCGGAAATCCACCCGACGGCGCTTCGTTCGAGCGGCCGGACTGACAGGTGTCGTCGCCCTCGCAGGCTGTGGCGGCGACGGCGGCGACGGCGGCGATGGCGGTGATGGCGGGGCCGAAACCGAGACTACCGCCATGGGCGACGGCGGTGATGGCGAGACCGAGACCACCGGGGACGGCGGCGATGGCGGTGGACAGACGGAGACGCGCCTTTCCTGGCACGCCGGCGGGACCGGTGGGACGTACTTCCCGCTCTCGAACGAGTTCAAGACCATCGTCGAGGCAAACACCGAGTTCACGCTGAACGTCCAGTCGACGGGCGCAAGCGTCGAGAACGTCGGCAACCTCGCCAGCGGGGACGCCGACTTCGCGCTCATCCAGAACGACATCGCCTCCTTCGCGAAGAACGGGACCGGCATTGACGCGTTCAAGGGCAATGCCGTCCAGAACCTGACGGGGGTCGCGACGCTGTACCCCGAGACCATCACCGTCGTCACGCTGGCCAACACCGGCATCACGCAACTGTCGGATCTCTCCGGGAAGACGATCAACACCGGTGACCTCGGGTCGGGCACGCAGGTCAACGCCCTCCAGATTCTGGAGGCCGTGGGTATCTCGAACTTCACCGAGCAGAACGCCTCCTTCTCGCAGGCGGCCGACCAGTTACGGAACGGCGACATCGACGCGGCGTTCGTCGTCGGCGGGTGGCCCGTCGGCGCCATCGAGGACTTAGCGAACACGAACGACCTCGTCATCGTCCCCATCCGGGGCCAGAACCGACAGGCCGTCAAGGAGGCGGCGTCGTGGTTCGCCGACGACACCATTCCCGGTGGCACGTACACCGGTGTCGGGAACGACGTCCAGACGGTCGCCGTGCAGGCGATGATTGCCACCCGCAGGGAACTGTCCGAATCGACGGTGGAGACCGTGACGGCGGCTATCTTCGACAACGTCGACCAACTCACCATCAAGACGGACTTCATCAGCAAGGAATCGGCCCAGGACGGCATGTCAATCGAACTCCACCCCGGGGCGGCGGCGTACTTCGACGCCTGACCCGACCCGTGGTGCCAGCATCGCCTGCTACCCACGCTCGCCGGACGCCCACGACATGACTCGGCGCGTCGCCGTCGCACTCGCGTTCGTCGCGTTGCTCGCACTCGGGACGGCCGTGGCGGTACCGACCCAGCGGGTCCTCGTCGTCGAGGACGCCGAGAACGGAGAGCCGTACCTGACGGCCCCCGTCGAGAACGGGACGACGGTGGCGCTCGAATACACCCACAGCGTCGAGAAGACCCGCGTCTACGACGGCTACACCGTCAGAGGCGACCGACTCGTCATGACCCGGATGGAGTTCGAATCGTACGGCTGGGGGCTGCCCAGCGGCGCGAACGTCACCCGGGAGAACGGGACGCTCGTCTACGACCCACCGGGGGCCTACACGCGATTCACCGTCGCACCCGGTGCCGTTGCAGGTCACCGCCTCCACGTCGGCGACCGGACCTACGATCTGGTCGCACTGAGCGACGAGCGCTCCGTGACCCTCCACCTCACCCGGCGGTCGGCGCTCGCGGCCGCTACGGATTCACTCGATACATGACCACGACACCACCCGGAGACGACACAGTGGACTCGCCCGAGGACGCCGCCGTCACCGACGAGGAGGTCGACGAAGTCCTTCAGGAGATAGAGCGCAAGCGGTCGTTGCAGGGCGCTGCGGCGGTTGTCGTCGCCATCGTCGGCATCACCTTTTCGGTGTTTCAGATGTGGCTGGCAGCGAAGGGATTCGTCCTCTCCGTCGACCTGCCGGGTCTCGGCACGGTTCAGTTCGCGGCCCTGCAGTTGCTCCAGATAAACGCCGTCCACGTCGCGTTCGGACTCGTACTCACCTTCCTGCTGTACCCCACGTCGACCGGAGATGGGCCGGTAACGCGCCGGTGCGTGACGCTGACGGCGTGGCTGGACGACCGACTCGGGGCCGACCACCCCGTGGTCCGCGCGGTTCGCGCCGTCGGCGGGGCGCTCGCGTGGGTGTTCGTCGACCCCGACTTCGACCGCGTGACGCCGCTCGACGTGGTGCTGATGGGCATCTCGGTGCTGGCGGCGGCGTACTTCATCACCGACTTCCAGGAGATACAGCGGATGCGCGCGCTCGGACTGGAGTCCGGCCGACCCATTCAGGGAGTGTTCACGTTCCTCGAACCGATTGCGGGACTGCTCGGGCCGCTCGCGGACACCTCCTACGCGTTCGTGTTGGGCGTCGTCGGCGTCTTGCTTGTGCTCGAAGCCACCCGGCGGGCCATCAGCCTCTACCTGATGGTCATCGTCGCGGCGTTCGTCGTCTACGCCCGCTTTGGCTTTCTCATCCCGCAGAACACGGCGTACGTGGGCGTCCTCTCTATCCCGCCGCTGGCGTGGGACTCCATCATTCAGAACCTCTGGTACAACACGGAAAACGGCGTGTTCGGCATCCCGGTGACCGTCTCGGTGCAGTTCATCTACATCTTCATCCTCTTTGGGGCGTTTCTGGAGATGTCCGGGGCCGGCCAGTGGTTCATCGACCTCGCGTACGGCGCGACGGGGACCCGGCGGGGCGGCCCAGCGAAGGCCTCGATTCTGGCCAGCGGGTTCATGGGGACCATCTCCGGGTCCTCTATCGCCAACACCGTCACGACGGGCGCGTTCACGATTCCGCTGATGAAGCGGTCTGGCTACCGCCCCGAGTTCGCCGGCGGCGTCGAGGCCTCGGCGTCGTCCGGCGGGCAGATTCTCCCGCCGGTGATGGGCGCTGCCGCGTTCCTCATCGTCCAGTACACGGTGACCCCGTTCCGCGACGTCATCATCGCCGCCACCATCCCGGCCATCGTCTTCTTCTTCGGCATCTGGGTGATGGTCCACTTCGAGGCGACAAAGCGCAACATCGGCGGTTTGGACCCCTCCGAACTGGTTGACATCCGCCAGCACCTCACGACCGGGTGGTTCTACCTCGTCCCCATCGGCCTCCTGCTGTACTACCTCATCATCGAACGGCTCTCGGTCGCCCGGTCGGCGTGGTTCACGCTCATCGCCATCGGGGCGCTCGTCGCCCTCGTGGCGGCGTACAGCGACGAGACGCGGGGACGACTCGTCGCTATCTTCGGCGCCCTGTTCGTCGCCAACTTCGTCGCGCAACTGCTCGCGGGCGTCGGATTCCTCGGTGCGCTGCTCGGTGACGGTACCGGCGGCCAGTCGGCACAGGCGGCGTTTGCGGCCACCGTCGGCGGCCTCGGCGGAATGGCGATCGTCGCGGGCGTCCTGACGCTGGCGACGCGCCCCGCTCTCGACTCGCCCATCCTCTCGTTCGACGACGCCGTCGACGACGCCGCCCAGACGACGGCCGACGCTCTCGGCCGGTCCGAACTGGCGAGTAACGGGGTCTACCGACTCACCGTCTTCCTCGGGAAGTCGATGGAGAGCGGCGCTCGGACGGCGGTGCCTGTCGTCATCGCCGTCGCCGCGGCGGGCATCATCCCCGGCGTCATCAGCGTCTCCGGTCTCGGGCCGAATCTGGTGGCGCTCATCCGCGCCGTCGCCGGCGGGTCGCTGGTCCTCCTGCTTCTGGTCACTGCCGTCGCCTCCATCATCCTCGGAATGGGGATGCCGACCACCGTGACGTACATCATCCTCGTCTCGCTGCTCGCGCCGGCGCTGGTGGGGTTTGGCGTTCCGGAACTGGCCGCACACCTGTTCATCCTCTATTTCGGCGTCATCGCGGACATCACGCCACCGGTGGCCGTCGCCGCCTACGCGGCCTCGGGGGTGGCGAAATCCGACGCCTTCCAGACGGGAATCGAGGCGTTCTCGCTGTCGCTGAACAAGGCCATCGTCCCGTTCGCGTTCGTCCTCGCACCCGGCATCGTCCTCCTGCGACGGAAGGCCAACGCCGACGAACTCCCCCTCGGCGAGCAGTACCGCGTGGTCCAGCTGACGGACTTTTTGGATCCCGGCTTCGCCATCTTCGAGGTGTTCATCCCCGTCGCCGGGGTGTTCATCGGCGTCGTCGCGCTGGCGGCGACGGTCATCGGCTACGTCTCGGCCCCGGTCTCTCGCAGCCAGCGGGGGGCCTTCGCGGTCAGTTCCCTCCTCCTGATGGCGCCCGGACTGGCAGTCTCCGGGCTGTACGATCTGCTGGGGCTGATCGGCGTCGGTGTCGGCGGTGGCGAGGTGTCACTGGCCGTCGACATCGGCCTCCGGGCGGTCGGTCTCGTGTTGTTCGTCGCGCTCATGCTGGAGAACCGCCGGCGCGGGGAGGCCGTCGCGGAGTCGGCCGCCGGGGCGGAACCGGCGTGAACTGACGGTGGGCCGCCGCGACGCGGCCACTCGAATGTCGTCACAGTTTAATCGGCGCGCACCGACGGGCCGGTATGACTATCGAAGAGCGCGGCGACGCCTCGCTCGTCACGCACGCCCTCGCGAAGGACGAACTGTCGCGACTGCGCGACGTCGAGACCGAACAGGTCGAGTTCCGCAAAGGACTGGTCCGACTGGGCCGCATCTGCGGCTACGAGATCATCGACGGTCGGATGGAGACCGAGTACACGGAGATCCAGACGCCGCTGACGACGACGATGGGCGAACGCGTGAAAGGACTCGACGACGTCGTCATCGTCAACGTCCTCCGGGCCGCGACGCCGTTCGTCGAGGGCCTGCTCAAGGCGTTCCCGCGTGCCCGACAGGGCGTCATCTCCGCGAGTCGCGACGAGTCAGCGGGGATGAACGAGGACGGCGAGTTCCCCATCTCCGTCGAGTACGAGAAGATGCCCGACATCAGCGAGGACGACACCGTCATCGTCGCCGACCCGATGCTGGCCACCGGGTCGACGATGTGTACGGTCCTCGACCACATCACGAGCAACGGGCCCGACCCGGAGCGACTCATCGTCCTCTCGGCGGTGTCGGCCCCGCCGGGCGTCGTCCGCGTCGCCGAGGCGTTCCCCGACGTGGACCTCCTGACCGTCGCAATCGACGACGAACTCGACGACGACGGCTTCATCGTCCCCGGACTCGGCGACGCCGGCGACCGCGCGTTCCGTACGGACTAAGCGCGACCCGAAACCGGTATAAGCGGGATGCCACAACAGCCGTGACGTCCCGAGCCCCTTCGACGTTTTCGTCGGCTGTCGAACCCCTTCACTTCAGTTGGAAAACGACAGACAGCTATTGAATTTACTTCCACACGAAACGGTGTCTGACGCACGCATGACGGGTCAGGTGCTCGCTGGTGTCGTCGGCTGTCGAACCGTCATTCGGGGTCGCTCGCGTCGATACTCGCTCGGCCGCTGGTCGCACTACGGATGCGGTCTCTGAGGGCCGCCCCCTCCGCCGTCGGGACGCGGACGGCAAAGCGCACCTCGGCCTCGTAGTCGGCCTCGAACTCCACGTCGGCGGATTCGAGCAGTCCCCGGACGCTCCCGGAGTCGTCGTACTCGACGGTGACGGTAAAGCGCTCGTGGGGGACCGACTCGACGACGCCCGCGGCGTCGACGCCCTCTTTGACCGCCCGACCGTACGCCCGGGCCAACCCACCGACCCCCAGATTCGTCCCGCCGTAGTAGCGAGTGACGACGGCGACGACGTTCTCTAACTCCTGTTGCTGGAGGACGTTCAGCGCCGGTTTGCCCGCACTGCCGCTCGGTTCGCCGTCGTCGCTCGCGTACTCCCGAAACGGGGAGGCCCGAACGCGGTAGGCCGGCACGTTGTGGGTGGCGTCGGCGTACGTCTCGTAGATTTCCTCGACGAACGCTTCCGCCTCGTCGACGGTCTCGACGGGGGCGACGTGACCGATGAACTCCGAGCCCTGCACCTCGAAGCGGGCCTCCGCCCGTTCCGCGACGGTCAGATAGCTCTCTGCCACGCCGGTCGGTACTCCCGGCGGGCGAATAGCCCTTATCCTTCGCCGGACCCGCCGCCGGTCTCGCGCCCGCCCCACACGCGCTTGTCGAGTACCTGCACCCGCATCCCGTCCCGGACTCGTAGCTGACAGGACAGTCGCGGGTAGCCAAAGCGGTCGGCGAGGTCGTCGTGCCAGTGGTCGGGGTCGGCGGTCTCGGCCAGTCGGACCCCACAGGTCGCACAGAGGCCGCGACCGCCGCAGTTGAGACGACGGGCGTAGCGACCGTGCGGGCTGATTCCGGCGTCGAGGAGGGCGTCCCGGAGGACGGTCCCGGTCTCGGCGCTGACCTCGCGGACCTCGCCGTCGGGCGTCTCGACGGTGACCGTGACGGGATAGCGCATACGGCCCGGTCGGGCCGCGAAGTGAAAAGGACTCAGGCCAGTTCGATGGTCCGGACGAACGGCATCGCCCGAATCTCGTTGATGAGGTCCCCCGGCAACGCCTCGTCGGTGATGACGTACAGGCGCGGTTCGTCCGTGAACTCCGGGTCCTCGGAGAGGACCTGCCGGATGGAGATGTCCCGGTCGGCGATGGCGCCCGTGACCGTCGAGACGATGCCCGACTCCTCGGCCGACCGCACGGAGACGGTGATGGCGGTGAGGTCCAGCACCGGTGCCAAATCGAGCAGACTCGGGACCGAAGAGATGTTGCGGAAGATGCGGCGCAACTCCTCGTCCTCTAAGATGGCGTCCGTCGTCGCGTTCACGACCCGGCGGTCGACGCCGGCCTCGCGGGCGATGCCGGTGTTCGGAATCTCGATGCCCCCCGAGACGACCCGGCCCTCCTCGTTGACCGAGAACCCCCGCTCCAGCAGGAGGCGGATGACCGCCTGCTGGCCCGGCGAGTCCTCGAACTTCGCCATTATCTCGTCGAACATCGGCGCTACAGTTCGCCCTTCGTACTCGCGACGTCGCTCCGTCGCTCGTCGATGCGGGTGGCGTCGTCCAGCGCCCGCGCCAGTCCCTTGAACAGCGCCTCTATCTCGTGGTGGGCGTTCTCGCCGTCGACGCCGCAGTGCAGCGTGAGACCGGCGTTGGTCGAAAGCGAGCGCCCGAAGTGTTTCGCCATGTGGCTGGTCATCTCACCGACCTCGCTCTGGGAGAACTCGCCGTCGAAACTGTAGTACGGCCGTCCCGAGACGTCCACGACGACGCTGGCGACGGCCTCGTCCAGCGGCACCTTCCGGTCGGCAAAGCGGGTGATACCGCGCTTCTCGCCCAGCGCTTCCTCGAAGGCCTGCCCCAGCGTGATGGCCACGTCCTCGACGGTGTGGTGGTCGTCGACGTCGAGGTCGCCGTCGCAGTCGACGGTCAGGTCAAAGAGGCCGTGCGTCGAGAAGGAATCGAGCATGTGGTCGAAGAAGCCGATACCGGTGTCGACGGTCGAGTCGCCGTCGCCGTCGATATCGAGCGTCACCTCGATGTCCGTCTCGGCTGTCTCGCGGGTGACGGCCGCGGTGCGGTCGCTCATACGTTGCCTCTGACGGGCCGTCTATATGGGAATTGCGTCCGCTCGGTGTCGCTGGTGCTCCGCTCGGGGTCGGCACTGCTGTCGCGCACACCCGGAAAGCCCCCGGCCGCTGGGCTACCGCAACTCGCTGTGTGTCCTTCGCGCCTCGGTCCGGTGCTCGCGTCGTTTCGAACGCCCAGCGACCGGCCCCGTTCGGTCCCACGCGACAGTTCTCCAACCGGCAGACAGTGGCTGGTTCGTCGCCGTCAGGGCTCCTGTACGCGCCCGGTCGTGTACCACGCCACGAGGAGGAGGGCGAGGAGCGCACACAGCGGCAGCAACAGGAGGCGCATCGCCTGGACGACGTCCGAGCCGCTGATGACGAAGCCCATGATGGCGGGGACGGCGGCGAATCCCGCCGAGGACGTGACGGCGGCCGTCGAGTTGACCGGGGTGCTGTGTTCCGGCATGCCGTCGACGCCGTAGGCGACCAGCGTCGGGTACAAGCCCGAGAGCAACAGACCGAAGGTGAAGACGCCCGCGAGGAGGCCGTACCCATCGGCGACGAAGAACGTATACCAGAACGTCGGAACCGAGAGCGCGACGAGACCGGCGCTCAGGCGGAGGTAACCGAACCGCTCCGAGAGGCGTCCGGAGACGAACCGACCGGGGACGTACGCGGCGAGCAGCACCGACAGCGACGCCGTCGCCAGCGTGTCGGAGAGGTGACTCTGTGCGTAGGTGGTCAGCCACGTGAAGATACCGCCCTCGAACCCGGAGACGAGGAAGACGCCGGCGGCCATCGCCAGCACTTCGGGCCGGCGGACGAGACGCCGGACCGCGGCCAGGTCCATCGGGTCGTCGCCGCCGCCGACCGCGGGCGTCGGCAGCGAGTGGACCAGCAGGAGGAGCGGAACGAACGCCACGGCGAGCGCGAAGTAGGCGTAGCGCCAGTCGCCCGCGAGGAGCGCCCCGGCTACGAGCAGCGGGCCGATGGTCGCGCCGACGGCCCACATCATGTCGTAGTAGCCGAACAGCCGCCCCCGCTGGCTGGGGTAGAGGTGGCTCAAGAGCGGGCGGGCGCTCCCGCGGCCGACGCCGGTGAACATCCCCCGACCGAACAGCGCCGCGAGAAAGAACAGGAACGAGGGAGCGACGCCCATCACGAGGATGCCGGCGCCGGTGCCGACGACCGCGAGCAAGAGCAGGCGTCGGGTGTCGAACCGGCCGCCGACCGCGCCGACGAGCATCACCACCACGAGAAAGCCGACGGTGCCGGCCGGCGCGACCAGTCCGAGTTGCCACTCCGGCGCGCCGAACTGCTGTTGTAAGGCCGGGATGACCGCCCCGCGCATCTGCAGGCCAGCGCCCTCTAGCGCCATGTACGCGAACGCGACGACTGTCCACCACCGTCGGCTCGTCCGCTCGGTGTCGCTCTCGTGGTCCGTCTCGGCCGCTGTGGCGGTGGCCGTCTCGCCCATACTCTGGTCTGAGCGCCCTATGGGAAAAATATTTTGTATGTAGTAGAATAACGCTCTACCATGTCTGCGGAGGCGCTGCGCGAGCATCTCGCGACGTTCGGACTCTCGGAGAAGGAGATAGCGGCGTATCTGGCGGTGCTGCGGGTCGGCGAGGCGACGACTGGCGAGGTGTCGGCGGCCGCGGACGTCTCCCAGGGCTACGTCTACGAAATCGCTGGATCGCTCACCGAGCGCGGACTGGTCACTATCGACGAGACGGCCAGTCCGACGGTCCTCCGGGCCCGACCGCCCGAAGAGGCGCTGGGCTCGCTCGCCTCCCGCCTCGACGAGGTGCGCGAGAGCGTCGAGACGCTGTACACTGCGCCGGCCGACGACGGCCCGGCGCTCGAAGTCGTCCACTCCCGGTCGACGGTCCGAAAGCGGGCCACGCAGTACCTCGCCGCCGCCGACCGGGAGGCGTTCCTCGTCCTCCCAGCCCCGGAGGTTTCCCACCTCGACGATGCCCTCGCCGAGGCCCGGGACCGCGGCGTCTTCGTCTATCTGCTCGCCGTCGCGCCCCTCTCGGCTGAGACGCTAGACGTGGACTGGAGCGCGTGTACCGACGTCGTCAGGACGTGGGACGCCGCGCCGCCGGTCCACGTCCTCGTCGACGACACGACGGGGCTGTTCGGGGCGCACGGCATCCTCTCGGGTCGACACGGCGAGGAGTACGCGCTTGCGTTCGCCCAGCGAGAGGTCTGGAGCGGCTTCTTCGGCAACGCCGTCGCCAACTTCTGGCCGATGGGCGAGGACCACTACGTCACCGACCCCGACCCGCTTCCGGCCACCTACGGTCACCTCCGGACGGCGGCGACCAACGCTGCGCTCCACCGGGCGGCAGGCCGGGAGTTGCTGGCCGACGTCACGCTCGAAGACGTCGAGGCCGGGACCGAACGCCGCTACGAGCGGGTCCCGGTCGTCGCGGTGCGCCAGAACCTCGTCGGCGACCCGACGAACGACTTCCCGATGGAGAACAGCATCGTCTTCGAGACCTCGGACGGTCGCATCGCCGCGGGCAACACCGACGGCGGTATCGGGCCGTTCTACGAGGGGTACGGCGCCCGGTCGGTGACGCTGTATGAGGGCTAGCGAGGGCCGCGCCCGACGGTCGCGGCCCTCGGAGAAGCGCAGCGGTGACTGGCAGGAACCGCGAGCAGGCGGGGTGGTGTGGGCTGTGCGGATGGGACCGACGGTCGCGGCCCTCGGAGAAGCGCAGCGGTGACTGGCAGGAACCGCGAGCAGGCGCGGATGGTGTGGGCTGTGCGGATGGGACCGACGGTCGCGGCCCTCGGAGAAGCGCAGCGGTGACTGGTAGGAACCGCGAGCAGGCGGGGGTGGTGTGGGCTGTGCGGATGGGACCGACGGGAGCGGCCCTCGGAAAAGCGCGGCGTTAGGCTCGCTCGGCGACGGCGTCCATCGCCGCTTCGAGGGTGAACGCGCCCTCGTAGAGCGCGCTGCCGACGACGACGGCGGCCGCCCCGGCCGCTTCGAGGGCCAGTACGTCCTCGACGGTGGCGACGCCGCCGCTCGCGACGACGGGCATCTCGACGGCCTCGACGATGCGGCGGACGGGGTCCGTGCGTACGCCCTCCAGTTGGCCCTCGACGTCGACGTCGGTGAAGAGGACGCCGCCGGCACCCAGTTCTTCGTACCGCTGTGCGGCCTCGGCGGGGTCCAGTCCGGTCCCCTCCGTCCACCCCGAGACGACGACTTCGCCGTCTTTCGCGTCGAGGCTGACGAGGACGCTTTCGGGATGGGACTCGCTGATTTCGGCGACGATGTCCGGGTTCTCGACGGCGGCGGTGCCGAGGATGACCCGATCGACGCCGCGGTCCAGCAACGAGACGGCGTCTTCGGCCGTGCGGATGCCCCCACCCAGTTGCACGTCGACGTCGTCGCCGACGGCCGAGAGGACCGCGTCGATGGCGTCGGCGTTCTCGCGTTCGCCCTCGAACGCGCCGTCTAGGTCCACGAGGTGGAGCGTTCGGGCGCCGGCCTCGACCCAGCGCTCGGCCGCCTCGACGGGGTCGCCGTACGTCTTCTCGGTGCCACGCTCGCCGCCCACCAGTTGTACGACCTGCCCGTCCTGCATGTCGACGGCCGGAACGACCTCGAACTCGGGAAACATGGCCGAGGCTCGGGCGTCGGCGGGCGAAAGCGTGTCGGTCCGCCCCGTGGCGGGTCGGCGGCGGTGCTGGTCTGTCGCCGGATTACTTTTATACGATGCCGTGTGAATAGATAACTATGACCACTTCGATTCCGGTCCTCTCTCCGATAGCGCGTCGTCTCGAAGCCATCATGTTCGGGCAGTACGAGGATCAGTATCGGGTGTTCGCACAGGCGGTACTGGTCGTCGCCGTCGGTCTGTCGCTCGCGTGGGGGCTGGCCGCGTTCGGTCTCGTGCCGCTTTCGGACGGTACGACGTTGATGCTCGCGACCGCCGCGAGCATCGCTATCTCGGCGTTCGTCGTCGTCGGCCTCCTCCAGTTTCTCGTCATGGCGAACGTCCTCGAACGGACCAACGAGGACGTCGCCACCAAAGCGGCCGAACTCGAACAGGCCGCAGAGCAACTAGAACAGACCGCAGAGGAACTGGAGACGACTGCTGGTTCGGTCGAGGACGCCGCAACGACCGTCGACGAGGCGGCCGAGGACGTCGAACAGACTGCTGACGAGGTCGAACAGACCGCGACAGCGACCGGCGACGAGGACGCCGCGGAGAAGGCGACCGAGGCCAAAGACAAGACGACGGAAGCAAAAGACAAGACCAGCGACGCCAAGGAGACCGCCGAATCGGTCACCGAAGAGGTCGAGGCCGCCAAAGAGACCGCGAGCGACGTCGAGGAGACGGCGGCGGAGAAGCGCGAACGGTTGGCGAACGCCGACAGCGAGGACGACACGGAGTGATCTGCACGGACCGGCCGTGCGGTCGCGACTGTGGTCGGTAGTCTTTAACCGCCGCCCGGTCTGGCGTCTTGTATGGTCGAGGCTCTCTTTGTTCTCGGATTAGCTGTTGCCGTCTTCGTCGGCTTCAACATCGGAGGTTCCTCGACGGGGGTCGCCTTCGGCCCCGCCGTCGGGAGCGACACGATATCGAAGACCATGGCGGCCGGCCTGATGACGGTTTTCGCACTGCTCGGCGGCGCCACCGTCGGTACGGAGGTCATCGAGACGATGGGGGGCCGCATCGTCCCGAGCAGCGAGTTCACGCTGCTTGCGAGCGTCACGGTCCTGTTTTTCGTCGGCCTCGCCTTGCTCGTCTCCAACCTGTTTGGTGTGCCCGCCTCGACGTCGATGACGGCGGTCGGCGCCATCGCCGGTCTCGGCGTGGCCAGTGGAACCATCGACTGGAACGTCATGGGCCGCATCGTCTCGTGGTGGCTGGTCGCCCCGATCGTCGCCTTCTGGCTGTCGGCGGTCGTCGGTCGCTACCTCTACCCGCATCTGGCGGCCCGCATCGTCTTCGAGAGCGACACGCCGGGGACGTCCCGGCGGGAGCGCGTGGGGCAGTTCCTCGTGGTCGCCATCGGCTGTTACATGGCCTTCTCGGCGGGGGCGTCGAACGTTGCCAACGCCGTCGCACCGCTGGTCGGGAGCGGAGAACTCGCACTGTATCCGGGCGTCGCACTCGCTGGCGCGGCCATCGGTGTCGGCGCGTTCACCATCGCCCGCCGGACGCTTGACACCGTCGGCAACGACCTCACCGAACTGCCGATTCTCGCGGCGCTCATCGTCGAGACGGTGAGTGCGACCATCATCAGCCTGCTGTCGCTGGCCGGTATCCCGGCGAGCCTCGCCGTCTCGGCGACGATGTGCGTCGTCGGCCTCGGGTGGGGTCGGGCGACGCGGACGACGCGACTGGCCGAGGCGGCGGGGGCCGCAGTCACTGGTGCCGCTGCCGGCGGGAGCGGCGGGAAAGGTGTCTCGGTCAGTGCGCTCAACGTCGACACCGAAGAGAACCCCACGTCATCGGGGTCCGGTGAAGCGAGACCGGTCGCCAAAATCGGCGAAGAGGACCCCGAGTCGGTGACGACCGCCGCCGACCTGTTCGACCCCTCGGCCACCGGTCGGGTCGTGATGCTGTGGATACTGACGCCGTCTATCTCCGCGCTGGCGTCCTACCTCGTCTTCCAGTACGTGTTGTAGCGAGAGCCTGACCGACGGGAAGAGTATCGCACGCGAACGGGACGCGGTAGCGAGACGGTAGGCTTTACCGGCCGCCGGGCTTGCATCCCGTATGGTCGAGGTTCTCTTCGCGCTCGGACTCGTGGTCGCCGTTTTCGTCGGTTTCAACATCGGGGGTTCCTCGACGGGCGTCGCCTTCGGCCCGGCTGTCGGGTCGAACACTATCACCAAGCTCTCTGCGGCGGCGTTGATGACCGTCTTCGCGCTCGCGGGGGGGCTGCTCGTCGGCCCCGCGGTGGTCAAGAGTCTCGGGAGTGACCTCGTGACGTCGCAGTTCTCGCCGCTCGTCAGCATCGTCGTCCTCTTTTTCATCGGGACGGCGCTGTTCCTCTCGAACGTCGCGGGCGTGCCCGCCTCGACGTCGATGACGGCGGTCGGCGCCATCGCCGGCCTCGGACTGGCAGAGCAGACGCTCAACGAGGGGCTGATGCTCGAAATCGTCTCGTGGTGGCTCGTCTCGCCGATTATCGCCTTCTGGGTCAGCGGCGTCATCGGCCGGTACTTCTACCCGACGCTCGTCGAGTGGTTCGCCGTCTCCCAGAGCGAGGGATCGTTGCTCACGGTAGACCGCTCGGGGAGTCTCCCGCGCCCGGAACTCGGTGAGAACACGACGCCACGGGAGTTCGTCGGGACCGTCGTCGTCATCGGCATCGGCTGTTACATGGGGTTCTCTGCGGGGGCGTCGAACGTCGCCAACGCCGTCGCACCGCTCGTCGGCAACGGGTCGCTCGACCTCTACCCGGCCATCCTGCTCGGCGGCGGCGCCATCGGCCTCGGCGCGTTCACCATCGCCCGCCGGACGATGGACACCGTCGGCAACGACCTCACCGAACTGCCCCTCGTCGCGGCCATCGTCGTCGCCACCGTCGCATCGACCATCGTCACGTTCCTCTCGGCGCTTGGCATCCCCGCGAGTTTCGTCATCATCGCGACCATGAGCATCGTCGGCCTCGGGTGGGGCCGTGCGACCCGGACGACGACGCTCTCGGAGACGATGAAAGGCGAGGTGCCGGCGGCCTCCGTCGGGTCGTTGACTTCGGACGCCGCACCGACCGTCGGCGACCAGACGGAGGACCCGCCGGCCGACGACCCCGCACCCATCGGCGAGGAATCCCGAGAGGACGTCCCGACGGCGTCGGACCTGTTCGAACCCGGGACGACCGCACGGGTCATCTTCCTCCAGAACGTCGTCCCGTCGATTGCCACCGTCGCGGCGTACCTCGTGTTTCGGTTCTCACCTGTCGCCTGACCCCCTCGCCGTCCCTCACAATCGTTCATGCGATCGTCCTGAAGGGCAAAGTCTAACAAGTCGGCCTCCGAACCACGCAGGTGATGCCCACGGTAGAGTACCTTAATTACGAAGTAGTGGACGACAACGGCTGGGACATGTACGACGACGACGTCTTCGGCGAGGCTGCCGACATGGACCTCGACGACGAGGACTACGGTTCCCTCGAAGTCAACGAAGGCGAATACATCCTCGAAGCCGCCGAGGCTCAGGGCTACGACTGGCCCTTCTCGTGTCGCGCTGGCGCCTGTGCGAACTGCGCTGCCATCGTCATCGAAGGCGACATCGACATGGACATGCAGCAGATCCTCAGCGACGAGGAAGTCGAAGACAAGAACGTTCGCCTGACCTGCATCGGCAGCCCCGACGCCGACGAGGTCAAGATCGTCTACAACGCCAAGCACCTCGACTACCTGCAGAACCGCGTCATATAACGCTGTTCTGCGGTTCTTTCCGCTTTCTTCCCGGGGAGCCGCTGCTGTACCGTGGCGCGTTTCCCCGACCCGGAACCATTAGGGCCGTCGCCGTGAGACCACAAGGCGTGCTGGGGTCGATACCGGACCTGTTGCGACTGCTCGCGGTCCCCGTGTTCGGGTGGGCGGCGTACCGCGACGTGAAGACCCGCCGGGTCCCGAACCGGGCGTGGGTGCCGCTGGCGGCGCTCGCGGTCGTCTTGCTCCTGTGGGACAGCTATACGGTCCTCACCGGGCCGACGGCCGGCCGGGCGTTCCTGCTCCGGGTGGCGATCAGTCTGGGCTTCGTCGCACCGCTGGCCTACGGGTTCTGGCTCGTCGGCGGGTTCGGCGGCGCCGACGCGAAGGCGTTCATGCTCGTCGCCGTCCTCTTTCCCGTCTACCCCGTCTACTACCTCCCGACGGCGGCGCTCCCGCTGGAGCCGTCGGCACTGGGCGTGTTCTCGCTGACCATCCTCTCGAACACCGTCCTCGCGGGGGTGGTCTATCCGCTCGGCGTCGCCGTGAGCAACCTCGCCCGCGGCCGCTTCTCGCTGGCGATGTTCATCGGCAAACCCGTCGCCGTCGACGCCGTCCCCGAGGAGTACGGCCGCCTGCTTGAGACCACCGACGGGTTCACCCGGAGCGGTCTCGATATCGACGCCCTCCGGATGTACCTCCAGTGGCGCGGGGCAACACTCGCCGAGGTGCGGGCCGACCCGGACCGGCACCGGGACCCCGACTCGCTCCCGCGGGTTCCCAACGACCCCGGCGACGGGGCTATCGTCACCGACGGCGGGGAGCCGAGCGACGCGAGGCGACCCTCGTCGGAATCCCGTTCCGACGGCGGCGTCTCGCCCGACACCGCCACCGAGTTCGGGACCGCCGCTACCGCCGACCCGTGGGGGGCCGAGCGCTTCCTAGACGACATCGAAGGATCGGCCTACGGCACCTCGCCCGAGCAGTTACGCGAGGGGCTGGAGGTGCTCGTCAGCGAGGACGACGTGTGGATATCGCCGGGCATCCCGTTCCTCGTCCCGATGTTCGCCGGTCTGGTCGTCTCGCTGGTGTACGGCGACGTGCTGTACGCCCTGCTCGGACTCGTCGGCGTGGCGTGAGTCCGCTCGGGACGCGACCCGGACCATCACGACGGCGGCGTCTCCGGACCGAACGCGCTGGCCACGACAAAAGACCTATCTTCGGGACAGGCGACCTCTCGGGTATGACCGACGTCGCCCTCGCGTTCGACGAGCAGGAGTACATCCCGGCGGTCGCACAGGACGCCGACTCCGGCGAGGTGCTGATGCTCGCCTACGTCACCGAGGAAGCGCTCGAACGGACCCGCGAGACGGGCTACGCCCACTACTACTCCCGGAGCCGCGACGAACTTTGGAAGAAGGGCGCCACCAGCGGCCACACGCAGGCAATCGAGGAGGTCCGGGTCGACTGCGACGGCGACGCGCTCCTCTATCTGGTCGAGCAATCGGGCGGAGCCTGTCACACCGGCTACGAGTCCTGTTTCTACCGCACCGTCGACGGCGAGGAAGTCGGTGAACAGGTGTTCGACCCCGACGACGTGTACTGATGACCGATGCTGCCGCGGCCCTCCGGACGGCTGCCGAGGAACGCGACCGGGCCAGAGAGCGCGTCGAGGCGGTCGGCGAGGAGCGCTTGCGGGCCTGTCAGCGCGCCTACCGGGAGCTACGGGACTTACTTGACCGCTACGAGGACACGGCGACGGGCAGCGGCGACTTCAAGGCGTTCACGGAGTTTCAGGGCGCCGTCGCGACGCTGACCGACGGGCTGGACGAGGACCTGCCCGAGCGCGAGACGTTCGAGGCCATCGACGAGTCCCTGCAGAAGCGCCGGCTCACCGAGAGCGACTTCGAGTCCGCGCGGTCGCGACTCGACCCGGTCGCCGACCTCGTCGGCCGTCTCGACGAGTGGGCACAGGCCCGCGAGGACTACGCCGACGCCCGGCGGGCCGCCCGGAAGCGACTGGATGAGATCGACGCGCGAATCGACGAGCTGGACCGCCTCCAGCGTCTCGGCGACGCGGATTTAGACGCCCCGGTCGACGACCTCCGAGCGCCGATCGACGCCTACGACGCGTCGGCCCGCGAGGCCTTCAGCGAGTTCCGGGACGAAGCACCCGCTCGCGAGGTGCTGTCCGCGGTCGAGCGAGCGGAGGCGTTCCCGCTGGTCGACTTTCAGTCCCCGCCCGAGGAGTTGCTGGCTTACGTCCGCGACCACGAGGCGGGCACCGAACCGATTCCGAAACTGCTGGAGTACGCCGACTACTCGGCGTCGAAACTGGACCACTACGTCGACGATACGGCGGCCCTCCGGCGGACCGTCGCCACGCGCCGGACCTACCTCCGGAATCTCGACGCCGAACCGCTGACGGTCGGGTGGCCGCCGCCGCCCGGCGACCACTTGCCGTGGCTCGTCCGCGAGTACCGCTCCGTACTCGCTGGCTTCGCCGACGACTCGGTGATCGCGTGCCTGCGTGACGTGCGAGCGCTCGCCGACCGCGAGGACTACGAGACCCTGCGAGAGAGCGCGCTCGCTCGCGAGGAACTGTCCACAGACGAGCGCGAGCGACTCGAAGACGGCGCCGTCGACCGGGAACTCGACTCGCTCCGAGCGGAGCGGGACGCTATCGAGTCGGCGCTAGACGAGTACGGCCCGCTGTAACGTGGCTCAGGCGTCGTTCGTCGCCGTCTGGTTCGTGGCGGCGTCGACCATCTGCGCGGCGAGTTCTTCGGCCCGTTCGGGCGAGCGGGCCTCGGCGTAGACGCGGACGACCGGTTCCGTCCCCGACGGGCGAGCCAACACCCAGCCGTCGCCGTAGTCGAGTCGCCAGCCGTCGGTAGTATCGAGGTCGGCGCCCGAGTCGTCGGCGCGGGCCTCGATGCCGTCGAGCATCGCCTCGCGCTGGTCCTCGTCGTCGACGGTGAGGTTCCGGCGGACGTTGTAGTACTCGTCGTAGGGGGCGATCAGTTCGTTGGCGGGCGTCTCCGCGACGAGTTCACAAAAGCGCGCCGCGGTGTAGGCCCCGTCGCGGGCGATGCGGTACTCCGGGAAGAGGATGCCGCCGTTGCCCTCGCCGGCGATGCTGACGCGCGTGCCCGTCGATTCCAGTTCGCGGATGCGGCTGACGATGTGCGTCGACCCGATCGGTGTCAACGAGAGGGTGGCGTCGGCGGCGTTCACCACGTCGACGAGCCGCTGGGAGGCGTTGACCGCCGAGACGACGCCGTCGCCGGGGTCGAGTTCCGCGGCCGCCAGCGCCGCCAGCGCGGCGTCACCCTCGATGTGTTCGCCGGTCCCGGCGACGAACATCGCCCGGTCGGCGTCCCCGTCGTGGGCGATGCCGAGATCCGCCTCCGTCGCCTCGACGTAGGCCCGCAGGTCCCCGAGGTTCGCTGCGACCGGTTCGGGGTTCCGTCCGGGGAAGTGGCCGTCCGGTTGGGCGTTGACGGTGTGGACCGTACAGCCCAGTTCCCGGAACAGGTCGGGACTGATCAGCGACCCCGCGCCGTGGCCGGGGTCGACGACGACGGTGAGGTCGGCGTCGGCGATGCGCTCGCGGTCGACCGCCGACACAACCGCCTCGCGGTAGGACCGCCGCGCGTTCTCGATGGGGCGGTCCTCGCCCACGCGGTCCCACGTGGCCTGTTCGATGTTGCCGGACAGCGCCGATTCGACGCGGTCCAGCGTCTCTCGGGTCAACTCGACGCCGTCGGAACCGACGAGTTTCACGCCGTTGTACGCCGGCGGGTTGTGACTGGCCGTAATCATCACGCCGGGAATCGCCTCGCGTTCGCAGTAGGCCTGTAACCCCGGCGTCGGGACGATGCCGAGTCGGTCGACGTCGAACCCGATGCCGGTGAGGCCGCCGGTGGCGGCGTTGACGTACGTCCGACCGGTCGTCCGCGTGTCCCGCGCGACGGCGATGCGGTCGTACTCCTCGGTCCAGACGCTCCCGGCCGCCTGTGCGACCCGCAGGACGTACCGCGGCGTCAACTCTTCGCCCGCGACGCCCCTGACACCGCTCGACCCGAACACGTGCATTCACGCGGGACTGCGTCGCCGACCGGCTTATGAATGTCGCCGCTAGCTCGTGGCGATGGTTCGTTTGTCGTCGGCAATCGGCCCGCTTCCGACAGCCAGAAAGTCCCGGTCGGGTGTTCCACGGGGCTTTCTGCCTGTTCTGACCCTCGTCTTCGTTCGCGCCGAGACCACAGCCGTGGCGAGAGCGATTCCAACAGCCATTAGCCACCGGCCCCGAACCAGAGAGTATGGCCAACGACGAACTCATCGCGGCGCTCCGTGACGCTGACGCGGTCAAGTACGGGGAGTTCGAACTCTCCCACGGCGGGACCTCGAACTACTACGTCGACAAGTACGTCTTCGAGACGAACCCCCGGTGTCTGGAACTCATCGCCGAGGCGTTCGCAGAGCGCGTCGCGGACACGAAACTCGCCGGCGTCGCGCTCGGCGGCGTGCCGCTGGTGGCGGTCACCAGCGTCGAGACGGGCCTGCCCTACGTCATCGCCCGCAAACAACAGAAGGAGTACGGCACGGCGAACCTCGTCGAGGGGAACCTCGACGACGGCGAGGAGGTCGTCGTCGTCGAGGACATCGCGACGACGGGCCAGAGCGCCATCGACGCCGCGGAGGCGTTGCGAGACGCGGGTGCGGTGGTCAATCGCGTCCTCGTCGTCGTCGACCGCGAGGAGGGCGCCCGCGAGAACCTCGCCGACCACGGCCTCGAACTGGAGGCGCTGGTCACGGCGTCGGACCTGCTGGCCGACGCGCCCGAGGACGTCGACGTCTAACCGCGAGCAAACGACAGGACACGCCCGGCGTCCGTCGACTCGTCGTCCAGCCGACCATTATTAGCCACTCTCGCCACGCTTAAGCCGGTCTGTACAGAGAGTGGGATAAATGGCGGGAACACTCGAAGAGTTGTTTGGTCTCGAAGAACACGGCACCGACGTACGAACCGAGATTCTGGCCGGGATAACGACGTTCCTGACGATGAGCTACATCGTCGTCCTGAACCCGGCGATTCTCACGGCGTTCCCCGACGACAACACGCCGGGTGGCATCGCTATCTCCGGCTACGGCCCCGGCGAGATATTCCAGATGCTCGCCGTCGTGACCATCCTCTCGTCGGCGGTGGCGATGTTCGTGATGGCGTTCTACGCCAACCGGCCGTTCGGCCTCGCGCCCGGCCTCGGCCTCAACGCCTTCTTCGCCATCACCGTCGTCGGCGTCCTCGGCGTGCCGTGGCAGACGGCACTCGCGGCCATCGTCGTCGAAGGTGTCATTTTCATCATCCTCACGGCCGTCGGTGCCCGTGAGTACATCATCAAACTGTTCCCCGAACCCGTGAAGTTCGCCGTCGGCGCGGGTATCGGCCTCTTTCTCGCCATCATCGGCCTGCAGGCGATGGGCATCGTCGTCGACGACCCGGCGACGCTCGTCGGCACCGGGCAAATCGCCAGCGACCCCGTGGCCATCCTCTCGGTGGTCGGCCTCTTTCTCACGTTCGTCCTGTACGCGGCGGGCCTGCGCGGCTCTATCATCGTCGGCATCCTCCTGACGACGCTCGTCGGCGCACTCGCGACGTTCGCCGGCCTCGTCGAACCCGGCGTGCTTGCGACCGACGCCGTCCGGAACGGCGGCTTCGACGCCTCCCGCCTCGCCTCCGCACAGTACGACATCACGCCGCTGGCCGGCGCGTTCCTCACCGGGTTCGGCAACGTCGAGGCGTTCTCCTTCGCGCTCATCGTGTTCACGTTCTTCTTCGTGGACTTTTTCGACACCGCGGGGACGCTCGTCGGCGTCGGGCAGGCCGGCGGCTTCCTCGACGAGAACGGCGACTTCCCCGACATCGACAAGCCGCTGATGGCCGACGCCGTCGGCACCACCGTCGGCGGGATGCTCGGCACCTCGACGGTGACGACGTTCATCGAGTCCGCGACCGGCGTCGAGGAGGGCGGCCGGACCGGGCTGACGGCCCTCGTCGTCGCTGTCCTGTTCCTCGCGTCGCTCGCCGTCGTGCCGCTGGCGAGCGCGATTCCGCTGTACGCCTCTCACATCGCGCTCGTCGTCGTCGCCGTCCTCATGCTGCGCAACGTCGTCGACATCCAGTGGGACGACTTCGCCCACGCCGTGCCGGCCGGCCTGACCATCATGGTGATGCCCTTTACCTACTCCATCGCGTACGGTATCGCCGCCGGAATCATCTCTTACCCTATCGTCAAGACCGCACAGGGTGAGTTCGACGACGTCCTCGTCGGCCAGTGGATACTGGCCGCCGCGTTCGTCCTCTACTTCGTCGTCCGAACCGGCGGCGTCCTCTCCAGCGCGCTCTGACGGCGCTGTTCGACCGACACACACCACCGACGCCCTTTTTCCGGTCGACCGTCTATGCACCTCCGAGATGGCAAACCTCGAACTCTACGAACTGGAAGGCTGTCCCTACTGTGCGAAGGTCGTTACGAAACTCGACGAACTCGGACTCGACTACGAGTCTCACATGGTTCCGCGCTCGCACAGCGAACGCACGGAAGTGAAGGACGTCTCCGGCCAGACAGGCGTCCCGGTCCTCGTCGACAACAACAACGGCATCGAGGGGATGCCCGAGTCCGACGACATCGTGGAGTACTTAGAAGAGACGTACGGCGGCGGCGCGGCGTAAGTCCGGACGAACTTTTCATTGTAGCCGGTCGGTGAGCGACCGCCATCGGCGACCGGGCGTCGTACCACCGGCTATCTGCGTGTTATCGGAAAAACGCAGGCGGCGGGTCAGGCCACTTCTTCGGGGTCCTCGCCGCGTTCCATGATGAGGTCCCGCAGGTCGTCGGCGTCCTCTATCTCCTCCATCTCTTCTTCTTCGATGAGCGCCGTCCCCTCGACGGACTCGCGGGTGAGTTCGTCGACGACGTACACCGAGCGGGTGCGGGTGACCTCGCCGACGGAGGACATGATGCGCGCCCGCTTCTCGGCGGCCTCGGTGAAGGTCGAGTGGCCAGTCAGCACCTGCTCGCGCCGGCGAGCGTTCTCGTTGACCGTCTTGAACGGCGCGCGGTCCGTGGGGTGGACCTCGAAGCCGATGCGGGTGAAGACGGTGGCGATGGGTTCGTCCTCGGGGGCCACGTCCGGGTCCTCGGGCGTGGGTTCGTCGTCGCGGATGTCTTCGGTCCCCTCGAGGACGCTGACCGGCGAGGTCAGCGGCGCGTCGAAGAGGTCCTCCAGTTCCGCGGCGACGTCGACGGAGGCGTCCATGCCGTCCTCGTACTTCGAGACGGTGCGGCGGGAGACGCCCAGTTCCTTCGCCAGACGGCCCAGCGACCACTCTCTCTCCTCGCGGGCGTCCGCCAGTACTTCGGAGTCGATGTTGACGTACAGGCCGCCCGGCGCGGCGTAGATGAGCGGCGGGACTTCCTCGACGAACAGGTCGAGCGCCGTATCGGGCGAGAGGACGGGGACGCCGTGGCGGAAGTAGACGACGCCCGGTTTCAGTTCCTCGTCCCGGGTTCGGAGGCCGACGACGATGGGCGTCGCGTTCAGGTAGGTGCCCAGACGGCGCATCTCGCCGCCGGTGCGGGCGTCGAAGGCGTCGATGTTGCCGAGTATCTTCACGAGCAACACGTCCTCGCCGCGGCGGGCCGCGACGTCGAAACTCTTGGGTCGAATCGCACACCGGTCGCTCACGAGGAACCCGGCGTCCTCGAGCATGGCGGTGACGTTGCCGACCAGTGCCGACCGTGACATAGTACTCGGTACCTCTATTGATGGTAAGCCAGTCACCGGATATATGCGTTGTGCCGCCAGCGCGGTGTCTCTCGGCCGACACGACACTGCGAAACAGACTTGCCTGACAGTCGGATACGTCCGGTCGTGACTGTCGTCGGGATAGACGATACGGACTCGCGCGAGACGGGGATGTGTACGACCTACGCAGCGGCCCAGTTAGCCGACGCCGTACGCGACGCTGGTGGCACCGTCGACCGTGTGCTGTTGGTCCGCTTGAACCCCGCCGTCGAGCACAAGACCCGCGGCAACGCCGCACTGGCGGTCCACACGGACCTCGACGCCGACCGAGCGACCGCGCTCGTCCGCGAGACGCTCTCCCTCGCACGGACCGACGACCCGAAGACGAACCCGGGTGCAATCGTCGCCGACTGCGCCCCCGACGCCGTCCCGCCGCAGGTGGCCGAGTTCACACTCGACGCCATCCGCGAGATACAGGACCACGTGACGGCGACGACCCTCGCCGACTTCGCGGGGTTTGCCCGCGTCGAACGCGGTAACGGCCGGGGCCTCGTCGGTGCGCTGGCGGCCGTCGGGGCGTGGGCCGCCCTCTCCGATTGGACGTACGAACACATCGCCTACCGCGAGCAGTCGCGCTGGGGTACCGAGCGGGACGTAGACGCAGAGCGCGTGCGGGCCGCCGCCGACGCACACTACCCGGCGGTGTGGGACACCGTCGACCACGAGTCTGGCTATCCGGTGTGTGTCCCCCGAACGCCGTGTCCCATCCTCTATGGCATCCGCGGTGACGACGCCGACGCCTGCCGGGCCGTCGCCGACGCCATCGACGGCGAACCCGTCGCCGACAGCGCGACGTTCCTCACGAATCAGGGCACCGACGTCCACCTACAGGACGCTCCCCTCGGCGAGGTCAGGGAAGACAGCGCCTTCCGCGTCACCGGGACGGTGGTCGCCCCGCCCGAGACGCGACGGGGTGGCCACGTCTTCCTGACGCTCGCCGACGGCGACGCACGCCTCCAGTGTGCGGCCTTCGAACCGACGAAGCGTTTCCGTGACCGCGTGCGCGCCCTCCGGGAGGGCGACCGCGTGACGGCCTGTGGCGAGGTGTCCGACGGGACGCTGAAACTGGAGAAGTTCGCCGCCCGCGAGTTGGTGACCACCGAACGCGTGACGCCGACGTGTCCCGACTGCGGGGGGTCGATGTCCTCGGCCGGTCGGAATCAGGGGTACCGCTGTCGGGACTGTGACACCAGCGCGGACGGCAAGGTCGAACGGCCGGTCGACCGAGTCCTCGAACCGGGGTGGTACGAGGTGCCGCCGGTGGCGCGTCGCCACATCGCGAAGCCGCTGGTTCGCGGCGGGTTCGACGGGCCGACACACCCCGAGCGGTGAGCGTCGGCGGGCGACCCAGCGCGAGGGCGTGCGCGACCGTTTGGGCGGCGGTTGGCTCGGCATATCGCCGGTCGGGACGGTCGAAACTCGGGTTATGCGTGTTATAACAAGGATTACACCCCCGTTAGTGACGGGTATGAGTATCGAGCGGCGGCTGGCCGAGAAGGACGGACTACCGCTACCACAGGACGATTTCGCCGAGACGACACTGGTGGCCGAACTGGAACCTGCGGCCGACGGCGGACAGCGCGTGCTTCTCTACCCGAAAGACAGGCCCGGCTACGAGGTGGCGACCCGCTGGCTGGCGGCTCCCGCCGACGCCCTCGTCGAACTCGACAGCGTTCGGTAGTCCCTTCCATCGTATAACCGACTTGTAACAATACCGTCCCTCAGCGACGCCTCTCGGCATGGGAACGGACCACTGGTCCCCGACTGGCGGGACCCCCTCGCCCGCTCCAGACGAGGGGGTCCTCCCCGCCGTCGTGCGGAGTCGCTCCGACGGGACCGAGCGGTACATCTGCTATGCCGCCGACGTGGACCCGTCCGACGTCGAGACGCAGTGGATCTCGGTCGACGCCGACATCCCGGTTTCTCTGCGCGTGTGGCGCTAGGCGTTCCGGCCAGTGAGCGCGACGGCGACTACGTCACGCCCTCGGACACATGTGGGTTCCGACGAAACGTCCGAGCGTCAGTGACTGACGGGGGTACCCGAAGGGCCATCGGTCCGAGGACACCCCCTGCAGGAAACAACGGGAGTCTAGTAGGTGTCCAGATTCGTCCCGACCGAGCAGACGTACTCGCCGGTGGCGACCTGCGGGAGGCGGCGCGAGCGCCAGAAGACGCCGTTCGAGTCGGCGGTAATCTCGGCTTTGGACTGGCCGAACACGTCGGTGATTTCGAACAGCGTCTCGCCGCGGGAGACGCGGTCGCCGAGGTCGACGTGGAAGTCGACGAGGCCACCGGCGGGCGAGCCGTACTGCTCGAACCCGGTGGCGCGGGTCTGGGCGCGGGGGCTGTACCGGCCATCGAGGAAGCCGTAGTAGGTGAGGACGTTGAACACGCCGTCGACGCCCTTCTCGATGGACGTCTCGTCCCAGCCGACACAGCCGCCGAGTTCGGGGTCGACGGTCGGGACGCCCTCGTCGGGCGCGGCCCGGGCGAGTTGGCCGTCGGGCCCCTTCTGGTCGAGGATGTAGCCACAGCCAAAGACCTTCGCGAGTTCGAGACACTCGCTGTGGAGACGGTGGCGGGTGCCACAGCGCACCCGGACTTCGTCTATCATCCGCGAGGTCGAGCCCTGATGGAGGTCCAAGACGAGGTCGGCGCCGACCGCCGCGTCGTACGTTGCGGCGGCGATACGCTCGCTAGAGGTCCCGTTCGCGTCGCCGGGATAGGCCCGATTCATCTTCGTGTCGTCGACGGGGTTGCGGTGTTCGGCGACCTGGAAGGCGTGGTAGTTGACGATGCCACACACCAGAATCGTCCCCGAGAGTTCGGCCGGGTCCAGTTGCGGGAGGACCCGCTGGATGACCCCGACGCCGTTCAGTTCGTCGCCGTCGCTCGCCGCCTGCATGTAGAGCGTCTTCCCGTCGGCGGCGCCGTTGACGACGGCCACCGGGAGTCCAACCGGGCTACCGTCGCGGGTTTCGCCGACCTCCAACCGCCCCGTATCCATCTCACCGGGAGCGGCACTCGCTGTGCCGAGAGTTACCATTACCGGCACGTTCGGCTTGTCCGCCTTTACTGGTTCGGATTTCCCGTGCTGGAGGCCCGACGGCGGACGGTCCCCGGCATCCGGCGGGTGTTTCGCGGGCGGCGAGCGCGGACCGACGGGGATTTTTGCGGGCAGACCGTACGTGCGTCCGTGTCAGAGTCCGAGCAACAGAGCGGCCCCGCCGCGATGATAGCGGCGCTGAACGTCCCGCGGAACGCCAAACTCGGCTTCGGTCTGGCGGTGCTCGTGACCGCCGCCATCGTCGCCGTGTTCGTCCTGCCCGGTACCGCGCGTCCCTCGGTACTGTACGTCGCGCTGGCGTTCGTACTGGTCGTCTCGCTCGGCGGCTTACTGACGACCGTCTTTACCATCGTCTCGGCGGTCAGGTTGGCTCGCCGGTAGCCTCGGCCAGCGCGGTGAACCGCTCGGCACCGGTTCGAGTCCCCTTCGCGATGAGTACGTCGCCCGCCTGCAGCGGCGTCTCGGGGCCGGGCGAGACGACCCAATCGGCGCCTTCGCGGCCGGTCCGTTCGCTCTCGCTTGCGGCCCGCCGGACGGCGATGATGCGCATCCCGGTCGCGGTTTTGATCGCCGCTTCGCCGATGGTCTGGCCCGCGAGGTCGCTCGCCGCGTCGACGGTGGTGCGGACGATTATCTCGTCGGACTCCTGTACGGCCTCGGCGACGACCGGGTGCGTCGAGAGGCCGCGCAGGACGCCCTCGCTGATCTCGAGGGCGGCGTCGGAGATGACCTCCGTCGACCGGGCCAGATGAACCAGCCCCCGCAGAGAGACGGGGTCCGCCACGTCCGCGGCCGCCCGCAAGGTCCACGCCTCGAACCGGGACTGGAGGGCGTCGACCTCCGCTTCGAGTTCGACGACCTCCTCGGCGACGGCTTTGCTGTCGAACAGCACCGCGCCGTAGGCCAGATCGACCGCGAGTTCGCCCATGTCCTTCATCAGGATTATCGAGTCGATGGCGCGTTCGAGGTCCTTGTCCTCGCCCTCGGGCGGTGCCGGCGGTTCGTAGGCCGCTCCGGTGGCGTCGGCGTACACCTCGCTGACGCCGGCCTCGGGGCCCCGGAAGAGGACCACGTCGTCGGCTTCGAGTCGCGTCTCCCGGTCGGGGTTGAGAAGCCAGTTGCCCTGTCGGCGAATCGCCAGCGCACGGACGCCCGTCTCGGTCTCTAGGTTCAACTCGCCGAGCGTCTGGCCGGCCAGCGGCGAGTCGGCGGCGAGAGTCGCCCTGACGAGCGTCTCGACGGCCTCCGGCAGAGCCGCCCGCAGCGTATCCGGCAGGCCGATGTCTTCGAGGACGATCTTCGCGATGTCGCCGGCGGCGTCGCTGATCTTCTCGGCGGCGCCGACCATCCCGAGTACCGGGGCCAGCGTCTCGGCGTCGTCGGTCGACCGGCAGGCCATTAGCAGGCTCATCCGCGCTCGCATCTGCAGGACGTCCATCTTCGCCTCTAACTCCAACACCTCGGCGGCCACGTCGTCGCTTCGCAACAGCACCGCTGAGTACGAGAGGTCGATGAGCAGCTCCGCGGTGTCTTTCATCTCTGCCAGCACCGCCTTCACGCTCACCGGTTCGTACTCGACGGTTCCCGTCAGCTCCATGTACGCTGCTTTGACAGCACGTCTCAAAAGCGTTCGCCGTCCCGTGACAGCCGGTCACGAGCGACAAGTCGGCACGCGGTACCACAGAACGAGTGTTAGGTGGCGGATATCTACCATCTATTCACGCAAATACCTACAGCAGTGGTGGAATGTCCAGTTTCACTCCCGCCGACCGTGTGACACAGACGCCCGGAAAGAAAATGCTTTTCCCGGCAGGTCGGGAACCATTGTCGTATGTCCGACGACCTCAAGAAAGGGCTGGAGGGAGTCCTCGTCGCCGAGTCTGACCTCAGTGTCATCGACGGTGACGTGGGTAAGCTCGTCTACCGGGGGTACACGATAGAGGACCTGGCGAACGGTGCCAGCTACGAGGAGGTACTGTATCTGCTCTGGCACGGCCACCTCCCCGACGCCGGGGAACTCGCGGAGTTCGAATCCGAGATGGCAGCCGAACGGGAGGTCGACGACGGCGTCATGGCGACCGTCCGCGAACTCGCAGAGGCCGACGAGGAACCGATGGCCGCGCTCCGGACCGCGGTGTCGATGCTCTCGGCGTACGACCCCGCACCGGAGGAGGCCGACCCGACAGACGAGACGGTCAACCTCGCGATGGGTCGGCGCATCACCGCGAAGATTCCGACTATCGTCGCCGCGTTCACGCGTATCCGCGACGGCGAGGACCCCGTCGAACCGCGTGAAGACTTAGACCACGCCGAGAACTTCCTGTACATGCTCAACGGCGAGGAACCGGACGACGTGCTGGCCGACGTCTTCGATCAGGCGCTGGTGTTGCACGCCGACCACGGCCTGAACGCCTCGACGTTCGCTGCGATGGTCACCGCCTCGACGCTGTCTGACGTCTACAGTTCGGTGACCTCGGCTATCGGGACGCTCGCCGGCCCGCTCCACGGCGGCGCCAATCAGGACGTCATGGAGATGCTCAAGGAGGTCGACGACGCCGACCAGGACCCGCTGGACTGGGTGAAAGACGCACTGGCAGAGGGCCGCCGCGTCTCCGGGTTCGGCCACCGCGTCTACAACGTCAAGGACCCCCGTGCGAAGATTCTCGGCGAGCGCTCGAAGGAACTCGGTGAGGCCGCCGGCTCCCTGAAGTGGTACGAGATGTCCACCACTATCGAGGAGTACATGGCCGAGGAGAAGGGCCTCGCCCCCAACGTCGACTTCTACTCCGCGTCGACGTACTACCAGATGGGTATCCCCATCGACATCTACACCCCCATCTTCGCGATGTCTCGCGTCGGTGGCTGGGTCGCCCACGTCATCGAGTACATCGAGGACAACCGCCTGATTCGGCCGCGTGCCCGGTACACCGGTCCGGACCCCGACGAGACGACGTTCGTGCCGCTGGACGAGCGGTAGTATAGCCCACGCGAATCGCTCTGCGATTCGCGCCTTTTTCGCCCACGTTTTTCGAGGAGCGGTGTCCGAGCGATGCGAGTACACCCGACGACGAAAAAGGTGGAGGACAACCGCCTGATTCGGCCGCGTGCCCGGTACACCGGTCCGGACCCCGACGAGACGACGTTCGTGCCGCTGGACGAGCGGTAACGGCGACAGTTCACGATCCCGTTTTCCCGGCCGGCCAGTCGCGACGTTATGGACCCGCCTCGACGACGAGGAGCGTCCGGTGTTCGGCCAGATAATCGTACGCGCCGCCGAGGACGACTCCGTAGAGGACGTACGCGAGTACCGTGACGAGGAGGAGGCCGACGTCCGGCCGAGCGACCTGACTGGCCGGCCCGAGTCCGACGAGGGCGGCGGCGAGGTATCCGGTCGACAGGACGAGGCCGAAGACGACACCGTGGGTTGGACCGGATTCGCCGGGCAGGCCCCACGTGAACCCGGCGAACAGCAGGGGCCACGCGAGGGCGAACAGCGCGAGGAACCAGACGGCTGTCAGGGCCGTCGCCGTCGGCGACCCGAGTTCGCAGTACGGGGGGCCGCCGACGGCGCACAGACTCGTGAACGTGGCGAGTACCAATAGGGTCGTCCCGTCGAAGACGACGCCGGCGAGAAGCAAGAACGCGGTCAGGACGGCGGTGGCCGCGACGCCGGCGACGAGACTGCTCCTGACGGGGTCCATACCCGGGGGACGGCGGCGACCCTCAATAGTATACACAGAATTGACAGGATAGTGGGGGCTTTCCGCGGCCGTCAGCGACGCTCGCCGCCGTCCCGAGGGCGTGTCAGTTGTAGATGTCGGTGAACAGGTTGACGCCGTCGTCGGTGCCAGCGATGACGAGTTTGTCGCCGTACTCGACTTCGACGTCCGGGCCGAGGTCCGTGAGGACGGCCCCGTTGCGTTCGACGGCGAGAACGGTACAGCCGGTTCGCGAGCGCACGTCGGCCTCGCCCAGCGTATCGCCGGCGAGGTGCCCGGCGTCGGTCCGGACGATTTCGACCTGCTGGTCCATCGAGATGACGTTCTCGTCCTCCAGAATCGTCGAGGCGAGCATCCGGCCGCTGACCGTCGCCAGCGAGAGGACGTAGTCGGCGCCGGCCCGGTACATCTTCTTGACGTTCTCCGTCTCCTCGGCGCGGGCGATGACCTCCACTTCGGGGTTCAAATCGCGGATGACGAGCGTGGCGAACTCCGTGTCGGTGTCCGACGAGAGCGCGAGGATGACCGTGCGGGCGTCCTCGACGCCGGCGGCCCGCAGGTCGTCGGGTTCGGTGGCGTCCCCGACCACGTCGACGCCGGCCTTCTCGGTCCGGTCGAGGACCGTGTAGGGGACCCCCGCGACGGCGAGTTCCTCGGCGATAGTCTGGCCCACCTCGCCGTAGCCGACGACCACCGTCTGGCCGCGCCGGAACCCCCGGACGCTGGAGAGGGTCTTCGACTTCAGCCGCTCTAACTGGGCGGCCGTCCCGGAGACGAGGAGGACCGTACTGCCGTCGAGTTCGGCGTCGGGGCCGGGCGGACTGACGAACTGGCCGCGGAACCACGCCCCGATGACGTTGACGCCCGTCTCCTCGCGGATGCCGCTCTCGGCCAGCGTCGTCCCGACGAGGTCGCTCCCGCGGTGGATGGGGAGTTCGGCGATGTCGAAGTCGACGCCGATTTCGAAGTCTTCGCCGAGCGTCGTCGAGACGCCGGTCGTGACTTTGCTCGCCAGACTCTCGCCGAGCAGTTGTCGCGGCGAGACGACGGCGTCGGCGCCCGCTAAGTCGTGGTACTTCGCTCGGTTTGGTTCCTCGACGACGCTGACGGTCCGGACCGCCTCGTCCACCTCGCGGGCGGTGAGAACGATACTGGTGTTGACCTGATCGGAGGCGTCGGCGACCAGCGCTCGCGCACTTTCGAGGTGGGCCTGTTTCAGTCCCTCGACGGACTGGGGGTCAGCGTTGATGACGTGGTACCCCTCGTCGTAGAGGTCGTCGGCCCGGTCCCGGTCCGGTTCGACGATTACGTAGTCGACGTCCCACGTCTCCAGTTCGGTCACCAGCGTCTCCCCGCGCGGCGTGAAGTGGCAGATGACGATATGGTCCGAGAGAGATTGCTCGACGTGGCTCGGGGCTTCCGTCTCCATCGCCTCCTCGAACAGCGGAAAGAGGAGGACCGGCAGGGCGAGGAAGATGAGGACGACACCGGTGATGTCCATCACGATGACCAGCAGGCGCATCCCGGTACTCTCCCACGGCGCGTCGGAACCGAATCCGGTCGTGGTGAACGTCTCGACGACGACCTGCAGGGAGTGGAGAAACTCTCGCGGGTCGTTCTCGAAGGCGCTCATCCCGTAGTCGTAGGCGACGGCGTAGCCGAGCATTATCCCGGCCAGTCCGACGACGTACAACAGCGTCCGTCGCTGCCAGGTATCCATCTACCACATAGTTGCCGAGGCGGTGTAAAACAGTTCTGACAGCCGCGACGACGGCTTGATTCGCCCGTGTGGCCGGTATCGGTCCGACGGCCGTCTGACACCGGGCTGACGGGCGATCGACGGCGGCTCTGTCGTGCGGTTACACTTTCGCTCCGCTACGACGGAGTTTAAGTGTTCTCGCACGCTCGATTCGACCGCAGTCACACGCTCCCCACCCGTTTTCCGCCGACGCCGTCGCCGTGAGCGCTGTGGCCCGACAGTATAACACGCACCAGCGAGTAGGCGGGGCCATGCTGACCTTCGAGGACGTACTGGCCGCTCAGGACCGGGTCGCCGAGACGGCCCGGCACACGCCACTCGACTACTCGCACACGTTCTCCGCGATGACCGGCGCCGATATCCACCTGAAACTGGAACTGTTCCAGCGCACCGGCTCGTTCAAGATTCGGGGCGCGACGAACCGCATCGCCACGCTCTCGGAAGAGCAACGCGAGAACGGCGTCGTCACGGCCAGCGCCGGCAATCACGCACAGGGCGTCGCCCTCGCTGCGACCCGCATCGGCGTCGACTCGACCATCGTGATGCCGAAACACGCCCCCATCTCGAAGGTGAAGGCGACCAGAAGCTACGGCGGCGAGGTGGTCCTCCACGGCGAGGACTACGACGAGGCCGCCGAGAAGGCCCACGAAATCGAGCGCGAGGAGGGTCGAACCTACGTCCACGCCTTCGACGACGACTACGTGATGGCCGGGCAGGGGACTATCGGCCTCGAAATCTACGAGGACCTTCCGAGCGTCGAGACGGTGGTCGTCCCCATCGGCGGCGGCGGCCTCATCAGCGGCATCGCTACCGCACTCAAGGGCAAAGACGAGGACATCCGTGTGGTCGGTGTACAGGCCGAAGGCGCGTCGAGCGTGGCCGAGTCCCTAGAGAAGGGCCACCGCATCGAACGCGACGGCGTCGAGACCATCGCCGACGGCATCGCCACCCGCACCGTCGGCGAACGAACCTTCGAGGTCATCACGGAACGGGTCGACGAGGTGGTCACGGTCTCGGACTCCGAGATCGCGGTGGCGCTGACGACGCTGTTGGAGCGCTCGAAGACGCTCGCGGAGGGGGCTGGCGCCGTCGCGCTGGCCGCCGTCACCGAGGAGACGTTCGACTACGCCGACGACGAGACCATCGTCCCGGCGCTGTGTGGCGGGAACATCGACCTCAACACGCTGACGAACGTCATCATGCGCGGCCTCGTCGAGACGGGTCGGTACCTGAAGATACGGACCGTCCTCAAGGACCGACCCGGTGCCTTAGAGGAACTCGTCCAGATTCTCTCGGCCCAACAGATAAACATCTACGGCATCGAACACGACCGCACCAACCGCGACGTGGCGATGAACGACGCCGAGGTGGAACTGGACCTCGAAACCCGCGGCCCCGACCACGTCGACCAACTGCTTGCAGCCCTGCGGGAGAACGGCTACGAGGTCGAAGTGCTGGTCTGACGGTCGTTTTATACGGCTGGCGCGACCCCTGCCAGTATGAAACGGACCGTCCACACCGACGACGCGCCCGCTGCCGTCGGCGCGTACAGTCAGGCGACGACCACCGACGACCTCGTGTTCACCTCGGGCCAGATAGCGCTCACACCCGACGGCGAGATGCGCGACGAGGCGTCGGTCGCCGAGCAGACCGAACAGGCCCTCTCGAACCTCCGTGCCGTCCTCACCGAGGCGGGAACGAGCGTGGACGACGTGCTGAAGGTG
Organism: Haloarcula sp. S1AR25-4; assembly: GCF_031624555.1. Lineage (NCBI taxonomy): Archaea > Methanobacteriati > Methanobacteriota > Halobacteria > Halobacteriales > Haloarculaceae > Haloarcula > Haloarcula sp. S1AR25-4. The sequence continues at coordinate 342,014 of NZ_JAMQOR010000003.1, forward strand.
ACCGTCTATCTGGCCGATATCGAGGACTTCGACGAGATGAACGCCACCTACGAGACGTTCTTCGCGACCGACCCGCCCGCCCGGTCGGCCGTCGCCGTCGATGCCCTGCCGAAGGGTGCCGCCGTCGAGATCGAGGCCGTCGCCACGAAGTGATGGACGCACAGACGAAATCCAGCCTCCTGTGGGGCGTGGTCGCCGGTCTCGCCTTCCTCGTCCTCCTGCAGGGGTACGAACTACTCGCGGCGACGCCCGTCTCGGTCGGGGCCAAGGTCGGCGTTACCCTCCTCGTCGCTGTGGCGGCCACTGTTCTCACCTACGCGGTCGACGGCCGTCTGCCCGGAAACGAAAGCCCTTAACCGACCGACCACGCACACTCGGTTGCGTGCCAGGATGGCCGAACGGCAAGGCGCACGCCTGGAAAGCGTGTTCCCTTTCGGGATTCTGGGTTCAAATCCCAGTCCTGGCGCTTTCTGCCACTGACTGCGAGTGAGGAGCGGCAGCGACGAACGAGCCAGCAGTCCTGAAACGGTGGCGACTGGGATTTGCGCACGGTAGTCGCAGCCCGGAACGGCCGAGCGATACGAGACGCGAGCGGAGCGAGGGGTCTCGAATAGGCGAACGGCAACGCCGTGAGCCAGTGAGGCCGCACGCCCGGAACGTCTACCATCTGTTCAAATCCCAGTCCTGGCGTCCCACCTTTTTCGTCGTCGGGCGTGCTCGCGTCGCTCACAACTGTTCTAGACACACCCGACAGTAGACGAAGTCGGCGTCGTTCTCGGTGCCACAGTGGGGGCATCGCGGGCGATCCGGGTCGGCTGACTGGCCGTCCTCATCGGGGGTCTCCCCCTCGTCTGCGTGGGTTGGCGGCCCCTCGCGCCACCGCTCGCGGCCGTCGACGACGATACGGAGCAAGACCGGAATCGCCACGGCGAGGGCGATGAACGCCAACCCGGTCACGACGAGGACGTACATCTCTCCGGGCGTGACCATGGCGGCGTTACGGGCCGAAGACGGGTAGCCCCATCGGGGCTACTGGGTGCGGTAGAACTCCAGCGTGTATCCTTCGGGATCCTCGATGAAAGCGGCGTAGGCGTCTGCGGCCTCGATTTCCGTCGGTTCGAGGACCGGAGCGCCGCCGGCGTCGACGGCCGCTTCGAACTGGGCCTCGACGTCGTCGACGGTGAAGGCGATGTGGTCGACGTCGGCCCGGGTCGGCGCGATGGGCGTCGTTCGGTCGGCGTCGTAGCGCAACTGGAGGGCCGGGTCACCGTCCTGACCGAGGTACACGTTCTCGACGCCGTCGAGCGTGAACCGGTGGGTCTCTTCGAAGCCGAGCGCCTCGTAAAACGCCATCGCGCGGTCGAGGTCCGAGACGCAGACGGCGACGTGTGCGAGGTCCATGGCTCGCCGTTCGCTCGCCTGTGGAATGATTGTACCGGTCGGTGTCGCCGAGTCCCCGCGAGCACTGTGCTCGCCGCCGGTACTTTGGGTCTTCGCTACGAGTACGTGACTAGAATGAACGATACGGCCCCCTCGGCGATCCTGCTGGAGTACACGCAGGACAAGATCGCGGTGCTCGACGAATCGGGGGCGTACACGTACGTAAACGCCGCCGCCGAGCGTATCCTCGGGTTCGACCCCGACACCCTCGTCGGGCAGAACGTCTTCGAGTACATCCACCCTGAAGACTGCGCCGAGGTACAGGCGCAGTTCGAGTCGATCGTCAGGACTGACGAGGCGTTCCTTGCCGACACTGCGACCTACCGCCACCGGGCCAGCGACGGGTCGTGGGTCTGGCTCGAGAGTCGGATGTCGAACCTGACCGACTCGGAGCTAAGCGGGTACGTCGTCAGTTCGCGGGTCGTCACCGACCGCGTCGAGGCCGAGCGCGACCGCCGCGAGACGCGGGAGCGGTTGCAGGAACTCGCCGATACGACCGACGACGTGTTGTGGATGTTCGACGGCGACTGGTCGGAACTCCTGTTTTGTAACCCGGCTTACGAGGACGTCTTCGGTCGCCCCATCGAAGAACTGGAGAGCGACCCACAGAGCTTCCTCGAGGCCGTGTACCCGCCGGACCGGCAGGTCGCCGAAGAAGCGATGGAGCGCCTCTCGAACGGGGTTCAGACCGACCTGGTGATGCGAGTCAACCCGTCGACTGACTACAACCGCTGGCTCTGGGTGCAAGGCGAACCGATAGTTCGGGACGGCGAGGTGGTTCGTATCGCCGGGTTCAGCCGAGACGTCACCGACCGGCGCCGTCGGGAACGCCAACTGCTCGTCATCGACAACTTCCTCCGGCACAACGTCCGCAATCAGTTGAACGTCGTCATCGGCAACGCGGCGGCTCTAGAAGCCGACCTCGACGGCGAACGCGAGGACCGCACTGCGATGATTCGGCGGGCGGGCGAGACGCTTCTGGAGACGGCCGAGAAGCAACGCGACATCGTCAACGTCCTCACGACGATGCCACAGTCCACGACGACGGATGTCGCTGCCACGGTCAGAGACGCGGTCGCACCCCTCCGCGACCAGTACTCCGACGCGACCATCGACACCGCGGCTTCGGAGTCTGTCATCGTCGAGGGGCCCGGGGAACTGTCGATCGCGGTCGCCGAACTCGTCGAGAACGGTATCCGTCACGCCCGCTCGGACCGCCCGACCGTCACCGTCAGCGTCCGAACGACGGCTGACGACGTCGAACTGTCGGTCACCGACGAGGCTCCGCCTATCCCAGAGTACGACCGGCGAGTCTTGCTCGGCGATCACGAGATGACGGCTGTCAACCACAGCCGTGGCTGTGGCCTCTGGCTCGTCTACTGGATCGTCGACCTGGCTGGCGGGAGCATCGACCACACCGCCGACGAGAGCGGCAACACTGTCACGATCTCGTTGCGACGAGCGTTGTAGGCGACGGCCGAACGGCGACGGTGGGACGTTCTGCCTCGCTGACACTGATGCCGCTACCACGACCGAGCGGTGTGCGAGCGACGCGAACGCACCCGGCGATGAACACGGTGACGCGCGTAGCCAACGAGCACCACCGGCCGTCACAAGGACCCAAAGCGCCCGTGAACGCGAGTGGCGTCGCCACTCAGTCCGTCTGTTCCCGAACTGTCACCGTCTTCGCGGAGTAGTCCTCGACGAACGCCCCGGGACCGCCGACGCTGACCTGTTCGCCGTCGACGTCTAGAACGAGCGTGTTCTGGACGGGGAAGTCGTAGGTGGCCGGTTCGAGCAGTCCCTGTTTGATGTCGGCGACGGTGCCGGTGAGCGTCCCGTAGTCCTGCCCCGGAAAGAGGTCGACCGTCACCTCGATGTCTTTCTCCGCCGCGTGTTTGGTCGCGACGAAGACCCCGTGTCGGAACGAGAGGTCTTCGGCCGGCAGTGAAAGCGGGTCCGCGCTGGCGACCTCGTCGCCGGCGGCCCAGAAGTTGAACCACTGCGACCCGATGGCCCCGGACGCCTTCGGACTCTGTTCGAGGACGAGGCCGTAGTCGCCGTCGCGGTGTTCGCCCCGCAACAGCGAGGAGTCGCTGGTGACCGAGACTTCGTTGTCTATCATGACGATGCTCTCGACCGGCGGTTCCCACGTCCGGACGACGTCTGCGACCTCGGCCGTCCGGTCGACGGTCTCGCGGTCCTCCCCACCGAGCAAGAGGGCGATGAACACCCCACGGTCGCGGGCCCGTCCGAGCGGTTCGGTGAGGCGGTCGGCGACGGGGGCCGGCACCATCATGAATATCTCCTCGTCGGCCCCGTCGATGAGCGTCTCCAGTCGCTGATAGAGCGTCTGTCTCGCCCGAACGAGTTCGATAGCCGGGTAGTCACGTTTCGTGTCGGTAAAGCGTTCGGAGAGGTTCGATTCGAGGTCGGTCAGTTCCTCGGTCATCGACTCGATGGCCGACTCCGGGTCGACGGCACGTACCTGCGTCGGCGTCCGGTGGTCGTCGACGACGACGAATCCGCGCTCGGCGAGGCTCTCGACGAGGTCGTAGACGTACCCCGTCGAGATGTCCGTCGCAGACCCTATCTCTGCGACCGTCGCAGATCCCCGTTCGAGGACCGCGAGATAGGTCTCTGCCTCCGTATCGGAGAGACCGAACTGCGTCAGGCGGTCGACTGTCGAATCCATTTACGCCATCCGAGGACAGCGACCCTCTTTATTGCACCGTTCACGCGGTTTCTCCGGTAGCCCTCGCTGATTGCATCTCTGGCGGAATTCTCCAATAATATTTATGAAAACATTTTTCATCACGCCTTGTGACCGGTGTGGTATGTGTGGGCAATTGGGGGGTGGTGGTCGGATGGACGATACCGAACCAAACGTCGTCGGGGTCGTCAGGGTCGTTCGCGCCGCGGCGGAAGACCCGTGGGGATGTGGCGGCATCGCACTCAGAGACGGTGAGAGCGCCGCCGACGATCCGAGTATCGTCGCAGTGTGGGCGTCACCGGCCCACGGGGTCGCCATCGGCCGAGGGGCGTCGCCCTCGCGGCCGCCGGACCCGACGACCACGCTCGACGCCTCGCTCCCGGTCACGCTCGAACTGACACTGACCGGCCGCCGGTGTGTCGGCCGGTACAGCACGGACGGGACGACGTGGCACCGCATCGCGCCGTCGCTGACGGTTCCAGACTCGTTCCGACCGACGCTCGTGCCATTTACCGCGACGTCCAGCGGGACGGTCAGGATCGAACCGCTGTCGCTGTCGCACCAGCGACCGACCGGCGGGTCGATGACGACGACGCTCGGATAGCTCTCGGCCGGTCGCTGTACGGCTATATATCGGTCATAGTAGCGTTTTCAACTGGGATTTCGAAACAGGTCGGTGATGGCAATACCGACAGCGGAGTACGCGGACACCGTCACGACGCGGACGGCGACCTATCTCGATGCAGTCGCCGACTGCGTCCTGTTGCTGCCACAGATACTCGCCGCGTACGACGACGACCCGGCGCGGCGCGAGGCACTGACGACGCGACTCGCCGACCGCGAGTCGGACTGTGACGACCATCTCCGGTCGCTCCGGACCGACATCGCCAGAGCGACACCGAACTTCACGGACGTCTACCTCCGGGCCGACGCGCTGGTGGAACTGTACGCCTGTATCGACGAGATACCGAACGCGGCCGAGACGTTCGTCCGTGACCTCGATGCCGTCTCGCCCGAACTCGACCCGCAGACGCTCGCGACGTTTACCGACGTCGCCGCGTTGGCGGCCAGAGCGACTCGGCTCCTCGTCTCGACGACGCGAGGCTACGTCCAGTCACTGACGACCGCCGGTCCGTCGCCCCACGTCTCGGGGACCGTCGACCGCATCGCGGGTATCGAATCACAGTGTGACGACCGCCGCCACGCGGTCACCTCGCGGGCGTTCGACGACCTCGCTGTCGCGGACGCACTGCTCGTCCGGGACCTCTCACGGTCGCTGGATACGGTGCCCGACGCCGTCGAAGACGCCGCAGATCACCTCCGATTTTGCTGGAGCGGGGACTGGTAACTCAGTTGTCGTCCGCTCGCCGCAACCGCACCACACCGGCGCTGTACTCCTCGACGAACGCGCCGGGGCCGCCCACGCTCACCGTCCCGTCCGCCGTCGACAGCACGATCGTGTTCTGCAGCGGGAACTGTGCGGTCATCGGGCCTAACAGGCTCTGCTCGACGTCGACGACGTGGCCCTCGATAGTCGCCCCGGACAGCAACTCGGCCGTCGCGTACAGGTCGCTTCCCCCCCGCAGGTGCAACGTCGTCTGGAAGACGGCCTCGCTGAAACTGTCGTACGTCGCCGGCAGGTCGTCGGGCGGGGCGACGTAGGCATCGCTGGTGCTCATCCAGAAGTTCGTGAACAACGCGCCGATCGCGCCCGACAGTTTCGGGCTGTTGCGGACGAGGAGCGCGAACTCCGACCGGTCGTGTTCGCCGTACAGCACGCCGGCGTCACCGACCATCGCCGTGCCGCCGTCAGTCATCGTCACGAACGGGATGTCGCACGGACAACGCCGGGCCGCGGTGACCCGGCCCTCGACGCCGTCGGTGACGGACGCCGGGCCACAGTCGCTCAGCAACAGCAGGACGAACACGCCGCGGCCGACGGCCGCTTCGAGCGCGTCGACGACCCGTTCCAGCGCCGGGTACGGCACCGAGAGGTACAGTTCGGTCTCGGCGGCATCGATTGCCCGCCGAAGCCGTCTGCCGGCCGGCTGACGTGACTTGACGACCTCTACCTCGGGGTGGTCCGGGTCGGTGTGTGAGTAGTGGGTTCGCAGGGACGACTCCAGTCGGTCGAGGCCGGCCGCCAGGTCCCGCACCGTCTCTTCTGGCTGTTGGGCTCTGACCTGTGTCGGTGTGAGGTGGTCGTCGACGGTGACGACGCCTCGTTCCTGCAGGTCACCGATGACCTCGTAGGCGTACCCCTTCGAGAGGTCCGCCGCGGTCGCGACCTCACCGACTGTCCCCTGGCCGAGTTCGAGCACCGCTCGGTAGGTTTCTGCTTCCGTCTGCGAGAAGCCGAACTGTTCGAGTTGGTCGATGAGTGGCCCCATGCCTCTAGTGGGTCCTGCAATCCAGTCGGCAAAGAGGTACCCCTTTGCCGCCTTTGCGATGTCGTTGTATATCTGATGAGAGAAATAATAGAAATACTTACACGTAATGCGTTCCATACTGCCGGTGCCGGGGGCTGTCAGCGTTCGTCGTCGTCTGACGACGGCGGACGACGAGGCATGGCACCTGTCGGTGGACACACCATCGACCACGTCTCTTCGGTTGTTTCGCGTTCGCTGTGACTTATACGGACGGCGGTACACTGCTCGGTATGAGCCTGCAGGCCCTGTTCAACGACATCCCGTTCGTCGAGGAACTCGGGATAGAGCTAACCGACGTCGGTGACGGACACGCCGAAGCACGCCTTCCGTTACGCGACGAACACTCCTCGAATCCTAACGCTCGCATCGCCCACGGCGGCGTTACGTACTCGCTGGTCGACACCGTCGGCGGGGCCGCCGTCGTCTCGCTCTCGGAGCGTATCTCCCCGACGGTAGACATGCGTATCGACTATCTCGCGCCCGCGACGGACGACCTGCGAGCGACGGCCGAGGTCGTCAGAAACGGCGGGAGCGTCGCCGTCGTCGACGTAGAAGTGTACGACGCTGACGACCACCACGTCGCCAGTGCTCGCGGGACGTACAAGACCGACGGCGACGGCGGGCAGTCCCCGTGGACCGAGGGCGTCGACGCGGAGTCGGTCGAAAAACTCTCCGACTAGTCGCCACCGACCATCCGCATACCGTCGCGCACCGACTCTCGGCGACCCAGTAGCGTCACCATATCGCCCTTCTGCAGGACGTAGTCGGCGGTCGGTACCTGCGCTTCCGTGTGGTCCTCGCCGCTGACGAGCGCGATGAGACAGGCTTCCGGGAGCATCGGCCCGATGTCACGCACGGCTTCGCCGATGAGTTCCTCGTTGCGGACCTCGACTTCCTGTACGTCGCCGGTCCGTCCCACGTCCGTCATCCAGTGGGCGATGGCGGGCCGTTCTATCTGGTTGTCGATGGCCCACGCCGTCGCCATCGCCGAGGAGATTGTGCGGACCCCGAGGTCTTCGAACGCCTCGACGTTGTCCGGGTTGTTCGCCCGGGCGATGACGTGGTCGATGCCGAACTTCGAACTCGCTAGCTGTGAGACCAGCAAGTTCGCGTCGTCGTTGCCCGTGGCGGCCACAATCGTCTTGGCGTTTTCGGCGCCTGCAGAGCGCAACACGTCCGTATCGGTACCGTCACCGATTTCGACGGTGTACCCCTCGTTGCGCCCTCGTTCGACTATCTCTTCGTCCTCCTCGATGATGACGACGTTCTCGCCTCGGTCTTCGAGGCGTTCGGCGAGCGCCCGGCCCACCTTTCCGCCGCCGACGATGATGACTCGCATTGGTATCACGTCCAGTTTTTCCGCGATGTATCGCGCCAGCCCGCCTTCCAGCAGGGCGGTCGCGAAGATGACCAGAAACACCGTTCCGAGCAGAATCTCGGCCTGACTGGTCAGCAGGTCCGCCTGCGCCAGCAGTTCGGTCGCCTCCTGCCCGCTCGCTTCGGCCGCCTCGTTCCGAAGTTCCCCCGCGACGCTGTTCAGTTCCACCGCAAAGAGCGTCGCGACGGACGCCGGGATGATGCCGCGCGGCCCGACGAAACTCACGAACAGCTTCTCGGCTCGGGTAAAGCGGTCGCCGACGGTGGAGATGAAGACGAGTACGGGCCGGATGACCAGCGCGACGGCGAGGACGACGGCGATGCCGGCCAGTCCCACGTCGATGAGGGCGTCCAGACTCAACTGGGCCGCCAGCGCGATGAAGACGAACGAGAGCACCAGCAGCGTGATGTCGCCTTTGAACGCCTCGATGTCCTCCTCGTAGGGGTGGTCGACGTTCCCCAGCGCTATCCCGGCCGTGGCGACGGCGGCGACGCCGGCCTCCGTCGCGATGGTGTTTGCGGCCGCGTAGGCGACGAGCGCGCCGGCCAAGACCAGGAGGCGGGAGTTCCGCGGGGCGTCGCCCGGCGAGAGGTCGATGTACTGCAACAGGTAGTACAGCAGGCCCGCGACGATGAGACCGACGAGCAGGCCGGTCCCGAGTCGGAGCGCGAACGCCTGCAACAGGCCCTCGCTGCTCGCCCCGGGGTTGACCGTCTCGAAGACGACGACGGCGATGATGGCCGCCGTCACGTCGTTGACGATGCCCTCCGTCTCTAAGGCCGTCGCGACCCGGTCACGGACCGGGACGACGTTCAGGATGGGCGTGATGACCGTCGGTCCCGTCGCGACCAGTAGCGCGCCGACGAGGAACGCGAGGTTCCACGAAACGGCCTCCTCGGCGAAGGCGAACTTCACCGCGACGGCCGTCCCGACCAGCGCGATGGCGGCCCCCAGCGTCACCAGTCGGAACGTCGCCGTCGGCGCCTCGCGGATGCGCTCGAACCGGAGGTGATACGCGCCTTCGAAGACGATGATAGCGACGGCTAGCCCGACGATAGCCGACAGCGCACCGCCGAACGTCTCACTCCCGACGAGTCCCAGTCCCGGTTGGCCGATGACGACGCCGACCAGCAGGTAGAAGATGATACTCGGAACCTGCAGTCGGGCGGCGAGCACCTGTGCGAGGACGCCCAGCCCGATGATGCCGGCAACCAACGGAATCAGGAGTGTCGAGCTACCAGCCACTGCTGTCCTCCATCTAGCCCGGACAAGGGTACCCCCCTGTATAAACGCACTCACTCCGGCCGAACGTACCGTTGTCGCCCGCTTCGACTCTCAGTCGTCTCGGTCGAGCGCGACGATGATGCCCCGAACGTTCATCGCCACCTCCGCGCTGGCCTTGCTCTCGCCCCAGATGTCCGGCGTCTCGACCGTCTCGACGAAGTGGTCGACGACCGCGTCGTCGTCGCCCAGTTCCGCCCGTTTCGACTCGACGGCGGCCACCCAGTCGGCGAGCATCTCCGCGTAGACGTCGAGTTTGTCGCCGGTCGGCGCCGGGCCGAAGTGGCCAAACAGCAGCGTCTCCGGGTCCAGTTCGGCGATGGTCTCGACGTCGGCGAGCGCCTGTTCGAGGTCGAAGTTCACCGGCGGACTCGTGACGTGCATCTCGTCGGTCGAGGGCGTGTAGATCCCTGCGGCGTCGGCGGTGAACACGCCGTCTATCGTCGGGTCGTGGAAGACGACCTGATGCGGGGCGTGGCCGGGCGCGTGGACTACCTCGAAGGTGTGATCGCCGAGGTCGATTTCGTCGCCCCCGCTGACCTCGACGAGACGGTCCTCGGGAACCGGTTCCGGTTCGACGTAGTGTTCTATCTGGTCGCCGACGGCACCTTTCGTCCCCTCCCAGATTCGTTCGGGGTCGACGAGGTGCCGGGCGCCGAGTTCGTGGACGTACACCGTCGCGTTCGGACACGCCTCGGCCAGAAACCCGGCCCCGCCGGCGTGGTCGAGGTGGATGTGCGTGAGCGCGATGACCTCCAACTCCTCGGGTGCGAGACCCACTTCGGCCATCGCATCGAGGATGCGCTCGTAGTTGGTGCCCAGACCGGTGTCGACCAGCGCCGGTCGCTCGGCGTCGACGATGTACACCGATCCGTACTCCGGCACGTCGTACATCCCGGTGTCGACGTAGTAGACGTCCTCGCACGCCTCGGCCTCGTACACGTCACCGATTGCCATAGGTAGGGTGGTGATTGGGGTGCAGAAAACGGTTGTGTTCGCCGGGAACGGCCGTCGGTCGTCGTCCCGACGGGACGACGCCGAACAGCGAGTGGGGGCTTTCTGGCTGTTCACTTCCCCTCTCCGGGTCCGGCCTGCCGTGAATGCTAGGACCGACACGCCTAATTTCGCCCGTCGAGAACCGTCGGCCATGTTATCGAGACAGTTCGTCCGGGAGAACCCCGAGACGGTCCGTGACGCCATCGAACGCAAAGGCGTCACGGGCGTCGACCTCGACGAGGTGCTGGCTATCGACGAGGAGTGGCGCGAACTGAAGGCGAAAGGCGACGGCCTGCGACAGGAGCGCAACGAGATTTCGAGCAAGATAGGGGAGTACAAGCAGGCGGGCGAGGAGGAGCAGGCCCAGGAGGCCATCGACCGCTCGCAGGAACTCAAAGACGAACTGCAGGCGGTCGAGGACCGCGCCGACGAACTGGAGTCCCAACTGGAGGCGGCGCTGCTGGAACTGCCGAACGTCCCCCACGAGTCCGTGCCGACCGGCGAGGGCGAGGCAGACAACGTCGAGGCCTACCGCGAGGGGTTCGACGACCTGCGTGATCTCCCCGAGGCGGTCATCCCGCACTACGACCTCGGCGAGGAACTGGATATTCTCGACTTCGAGCGGGGTGCGAAGGTCACCGGCGGCGGCTACCAGTTCGTCAAGGGCGAGGGCGCACGCTTAGAACACGCGCTCATCCAGTTCATGCTGGATGTCCACCGCGAACAGGGGTACTCCGACATCCTCCCGCCGATTCCGGTCAACTCCGCGTCGATGGAGGGGACCGGCCAGTTGCCGAAGTTCGACGACGACGCCTATCGGGTCGGGGCGCGACAGGACGACGACTACGACGAGGACGACCTGTGGCTCCTGCCGACGGCCGAAGTCCCCGTCACCAACATGTACCGCGACGAGATCCTGCTGGACGACGACCTGCCGGTGAAACATCAGGCGTTCTCGCCGAACTTCCGGCGCGAGGCCGGCGAACACGGCACCGAGACACGCGGGTACGTCCGCGTCCACCAGTTTCACAAGGTCGAACTCGTCAACTTCGTTCGCCCGGAAGACAGCTACGACCGCCTCGAATCGCTGCTGGAGGAGGCCGCAGAGGTGCTCGACCGCCTCGAACTGCCCTACCGCGTGCTGGACATGTGCACCGGCGACATGGGCTTTACGCAGGCCAAGAAGTACGACATCGAGGTCTGGTCGCCCGGCGACGACATGGCGGACGGCCCCGATATTGGCGGCCGCTGGCTGGAAGTCTCCTCCGTCTCGAACTTCGAGGACTTTCAGGCCCGGCGCGCCGGACTGCGCTATCGACCCGAGCGCCACGAGTCCGCGGAGTACCTCCACACGCTCAACGGGTCCGGCCTCGCGGTACCTCGCGTGATGGTCGCCATCCTCGAGTACTACCAGAACGAGGACGGCACCGTGACCGTGCCAGAGCCGCTTCGGCCGTACATGGGCGGTCAGGAGGTCATCGAGGGCTCCGAACCGGTCGGCGAGAGCGCCGTCGGCGCCGGCGAGAAAGAGTAACGGTCAGTCGTCACCCGCGGTCGAAGCCGACAGGTCGGCCACCTGCTGACAGACGTGTCGCACTTGCGGAAGCGTCGACGCCGGGAGCGCGTCGGGGTCGACCCACCGACACTCGAAGATGCCTTCTCGCTGGTCGGCGTCCGGTTCCGAGAGGACCGAGCAGTCAAACACCGTGTACACCGAGACGGTGTCGTCGAGGCTGTCGTGGGCGTACCAGAACTCTGTCACCGGTCTGCCGACTCGGGCCCGGCAGTTGAGTTCCTCGCCGAGTTCGCGCCGGAGTCCCTCGGCCGCGTCCTCGTGTCGATGGACGCCGCCGCCGGGTAGCGTCCAGAACGGCGTCCCGTCGGCGTGGCGCTCTCTGACCAGCAGCACCTTCGATGCCGACGTCACCAGCCCTTTCGCACCGTCTCTGAGGCGGAATGACCCGTGGCGGCGCTCGGACGCCGGTTCGCTATGGGGACTCGGCCGTCTCGCCATGCACTACTCAGACCCGTCTGGAACGTATAAATAAACGCTTCCTAATGCTCACCGGGCGACGGCAGGACTCGGCGCCGCGATGGAATAGTATGACGGCCGTACCCCGTCTAGCCCCGTATTATGCGTTACCGTTGCTGACCCGATACCGGTCCGTCGGTACTGACTCGGCCGCCGTGACACGTTCTCCCTGTCGGTGAAACCGGCGCTTCACTTCGTGTACGTCTCGATTCGCTCGATGTGTCCCTCGGCGAACTGGAACACGTCGACGAAGCGGGCGATCGGGTCGCGATCGGCGTCGAGCAACCGCCCACGCACCGCGACGCCGCTACCGTCGGCCTGTCGGAAGACTCCGTCGATCGGGTGGCTGGTGTCCGTCTGGGGTCGCTCCTCGCGCATGAACTGGACGAACCGCTCGCGGCCTTCGATGGTCCGGTCCGGCCGGTCGTGGACGAACTCCGGCGCGAGCAGTCGGCTCAGCAGGTCGTAGTCGCCCTCGTCCAGCGCCCGGTAGTAGGCGCGAGCGGGGTCGGCCGGCGTCTCGTCGCCGTCAGTCATCGGCGCCTCCGTCGCCCTCGCGCTCGTCGGACGCGGGGTCGGTCAGGTCCAGTTCACCGTCGACGGCCGTCTCGTCGTCGACGGTCGCCGCACCGTCGCTCTCGTCGGTGTCGTCGGTCGCCTCGTCGTCACTATCGGGGCCGTCGTCCTCGGCGGCCCCCGGCAGTGTCTCGACCATCGTCGCTGGCTCTTCGGCCCCCGCCTCCGTCGATGGTTCGGACTCGGGGGTACTCGCCGCTAGTTCGGCCTGTATCTCGGCCAGTTCGTCGTCGTCGATTTCGCCGTCGCCCTCGCTGTCCGCAGACGCCGCCGTTTCAGACGTATCAGACGCCGCCGTCTCGGAGTCGCCCGTCGTCGGTCCCGGGTCGTCGGTGACGGTTGTGCTCTCGTCCGCGGCGTCGCTCGTCTCGGCCACCTCGTCGTCGATGTCCACGTCGAGTGCCACGTCCGCCGTCTCCGGAGCGGTCGGGAGGATGGTCGATAGCTCCGCCTCGGCCTTCTCTACGTCGTCGACTGCCGGCGGCCACTCGCCGTCCGGGTCCGGCGGTTCCTCGTACCCGCGGGCGGTTTCGAGCGGTCGCTCGGCGTCGTCGCGGAGTTGCTGTCCCTCGGCACCGCTCCCGCTGGAGTAGGCGCTCGCGGCCTGTGTCAGCCAGTCGGCGGCCTGCCACAGCGAACTGGCTTTCGTCCGGGCCCCGTCGTAGATGGGTTCCAGCGACTCGTCGTCGACGAACCGAACCGCGGTGTCGAACTGGGACTCGGCCTCCTCGAACGCCTCGCGGGCGCGCTGGAAGTCCGACTGGGCCAGCATCCACTCGGAGTCGCCGAACTCGTGCATCGCCGCGGTGAACGCCCGCCGTCCCTCGGTGTAGTGGGCGTAGCCGATGCGGTAGCGGGCGAAGGCGGTGTCGTCGCCGCCGGTGTCGGCGATGGCGTCTTTGAGTTCCTCGACCCGAGGGAGTGCCGTCGGGTCGTCGGTGTGCCACGCGTACCGGACGACGCCGTCGTGGTCGACGACGGCGACGGCCCGTTCGACCAGTCGCTGACCGATGTCGTCGACCATCGTCAGATCGTACTGCGCTGCGACGTCGCCGGCGGTGTCGGCCAGCAACGGCACCTTGAGGTCGTAGTGGTCGGCGAACGCCCGGTGGCTGTACACCGAGTCGGGACTGATGCCGAGGATGGTGACGTCCTTTTGCATCGTAAAGAGGTCGAGTTCGTCGAGGTCACACGACGTCTCGTCACAGGCCTGATTGAAGTCGGCCGGGTAGAACGCGAGGATGACGACGTCGTCGCCCAGGTACTCCTCTAAGGCGACCCGTCGGCGCTCACCGTCGACGAGCGCCGGTAACTCGAACGTCGGCGCTACCGTCCCCTCCCCAATCACAGTTGCATCTATACCTACCGATACTTAAGGGTGGTTGACATCGACCCGGCGAACGAGCCGCTTTTGCCCGCTGAGGTGGAACTGACGGTGTGGAACTGCACGTTCGCTACGAGGGTGACGACGACCCTGATAAGTGTAGCGCCCGGAAACTCGCACGCTTCGACCTCGCCGAACTGCACCGGGCGACCCGCTCGACACCACCGGGTATCGTCCTCAACCCCTTCGCCGAGCAAGCCCTCTCGCCGGCGGACGCACCGACGGCCGGCGACGGCGCCCGCCACAGCAGACTGGTGGCACTCGACTGTTCGTGGGAGACGGCCGAACGCGAGGCGTTCGACTTACAGGGCGTCCACCGCTCCCTTCCGTTCCTCGTCGCCGGTAACCCCGTCAACTACGGGACGGCGTTCCAGTTGAACACCGTCGAGGCCTTCGCCGGGGCGCTGTGTATCCTCGGCGAACGCGACCACGCCGAGGAGATTCTCTCGAAGTTCTCGTGGGGCCACACCTTCCTCGAACTCAACGAGGAACCCCTCGCCCGCTACGCCGACTGTGCGGACTCCTCGGCCGTCGTCGCCGTGCAGGACGACTATCTGGCCGAGGAGTGAGTCAACTGATTACCGGGTCACGAAGCGACGCGTCGCAGTGCGGGCACGCTTTGCGGGTCTCTGCCTCGATGACGTCGTCGATTCGTTCGCGGCAGTTCGGACAGCGCATGTTACGAGCTACCACGCCGACGGTCTTGTAGATTCCCCATCATTTATCAGGGTCGCCGAACCCGACGCCGATACCCGACGGGTCCGACGGCGGGGCGAGTGGACTGGCCGGCACGTCGGGCGACGGGTCCGGGTCGTTGTACCCGCCCGGTGCCACGTCGTTGGGCGCGTCGGCGTAGCACAGCGACGCCAGCGCCTGGATGTGTTCGCGGCCGACGCCCAGTTCGAACTGACCGCCGCCGTAGAGTCGAATGCCCCGCGTCTCACAGTGTGCGACCGTCTCCAGCACCGACTCGACGGTGCCACACCGCGACGGTTTCATGTTGAGCCACTCGGGTTCGAACGGCAGCGCCTCGACGCTCTCGACGCCGGTGATGGGCACGTCCCACGTCACCCGGTCCTCTCGCCCGTCGAACACTGGCCGCGTCTCGTCGGTCAGGTTCGGGTCCTCGATTAGTGCGTCGGGCAGGGCGTCGACCACGCGGCGGTAGAAGTCGGCGTCGACGGTCACCTCGACGCCCTCCGTCTCGTACAACCCTTTCAGGTCGAGGACGCGGACGTCGTACGCTGCGAGTGCGGTCAACAGGTCGTCGCTCCAGTCCGGCGTCGGGTCGAGTTTGAACGCCAACTCGCCGTGGACGTCGAGCAGTGCGTCCAGTCGGTCGGTCGTCGGCGGGTCGTCGTCCTCGGACTCGGCGAGGCGCGTCGAGACGACGAACGAGACGGGGTCGTACTCGCGGCCGAGCGCGGCCCCGAGGCTGGTGTCGGCCTGCTTCAGCGCCAAATCGAGCGCGGCGCTCTCGAACGCCCACCGGCGGTAGTGGTAGAACCGCTCTTCGTCCGGGGGCTCCGGCCAGAGGTCGGCGTCGTCGAGTACCGCCGAGAACGAATCGAGCGTGTACTCGCCCGACAGGTCGACCGCGTGGTCGGCCAGCGCGTAGTGGGCCTCGTTCGTGTAGGTGACGTCCTCGCCCCGGCCGGTCTCGCCGCCGCCGGAGAGTACGACGGTGGTCGTCGCTCTATCGAAGCCGCTGGAGGTGGCTCGCTCGCGCAACTCGAACGCACAGTCCTCGACGTGTAGCGGGAGGTCCGCGACTCGGTCGTACATGGAGGCAGGAGGGCCGCCCGCCTGAAAACCGCGCCGGTCGGAAACTCAAAGCTTAAACGGCCACGCTGGCAACCGACTCGCATGGCTAGCTTCGAGGAAGCATCAGATCGAATCCTGAACAAACAGATTTGCATGCGCTGTAACGCCCGGAACCCCCAGCGCGCACAGCAGTGCCGGAAGTGCGGCTACGGGAACCTTCGCCCGAAGGCGAAGGAGACGCGCAGCGCCTGAGACAGTCTCACTTCTCACTCGCCGCGAGTCGACCAGCGACGGCGCTCTCTACCGACTCTCACTCGTCGGGGTACTTCGGCTCGCGGCGCTCGGCCCGATCTAAGGCCCGTTCGACCACTTCACGCACGTCACCGTGGAAGACGCTCCCGTGACCCGAGTACATGTGCTCGACGCCGTCGGGCATCCGGTCTAACAGTTCTCGGATGCTCTCGATGAGTCGCTCGCGGGACTGGCCGGGGTAGTCCGTGCGGCCGAACGACCCGTCGTCGAACGCGCCGTCGTCGTGGACCACCACGTCGCCCGAGAACAGCGAGTTCGCCGAGACCAGCGAGACGTGGTCGTCGGCGTGGCCGGGCGTGTACACCACGTCGCAGGCCTCGTCGCCGACGAGCAGTTCGTCGCCGTCCTCGATGGCGTGGTCCCGGCGCGCGTGGTCGCCGTAGGCGTACAGCGGCGCGTCGAACGCATCGAGCACCGCGTCCAGTCGCTCGACGTGGTCGCCGTGCTGGTGGGTCAGGACGACGGCGTCCAGCGAGTCGGTGTGGTCTCGAATCGCGTCGACCACGCCCTCCATCGCGCCCGCGTCGACGAGTGTGGTGCGCTCGCCGATGGCGAGGTAGGCGTTACAGGTGAACGTCTCGGCGTCGGCGGTGACGTTGTGGACCTCCATGTCCGTGCCGTGTGGCGGGAGTCGCTTGAGTGTTTGTGGCGGCGCGGTGGCGTCGCCGTCGGGCCGTGCCAGTCGCCGAAGCTATACGTCGAGAGGCGGAGGGTCACCACATGGCATCCGTCACGGTCTGGAACGAGTTCGTCCACGAACGCGAAGGCGGGGACGCCGCCGAGGTGTACCCCGACGGCATCCACGCGACCATCGCCGAGGCGCTCGACCAACGGGGTCACGACACCCGCACGGCGACGCTCGACGACCCGGAGCACGGCCTCACCGAGTCGGTACTCGACGAGACGGACGTGTTGGTGTGGTGGGGCCACGTCGCCCACGACGAGGTCGACGACGACGTCGTCGAGCGGGTCGCCGAACGCGTCTACGACGGGATGGGCCTGCTCGTCCTCCACTCGGCACACGCCTCTAAGCCGTTCAAGCGACTGCTCGGGACGCCCTGTGACCTGACGTGGCGTGAGGAGGGTGAGCGCGAACGGTGCTGGGTCGTCGACCCCGGACACCCCATCACCGACGGCCTGGACGACTCGCTGGTCATCGAGGAGGCCGAGATGTACGGCGAGCCGTTCGGCGTCCCGGAACCCGACAGGCTCGTGTTCACCTCGTGGTTCGAGGGCGGCGAGGTGTTCCGGAGCGGGTGTTGCTACCGGCGGGGCCGCGGGAACATCTTCTACTTCCGGCCGGGCCACGAGACGTATCCCATCTACCACCGCGAGGACGTCCAGCAGGTGTTGGACAACGCCGTCCGGTGGGCCACGCCGAACGAGGGGGCCGACGCCCACGCCGGCAACCGGAACGTCGACCCGCGCGAGTCGCTGTAACCCGTCCTCGGTAGCTGGTCGTAAACGGCCGCCTTACGCGCCCACGCGCGTAGACCTCGGAAAAGATAGAGCGGGGGTGCGACCGGCGAGTGATTTTTCACGGTGAACTACATAGTTGTACACGTACCATGGGGTTCGGGAGCTACGACGAGTCGGAACAAGACAATCAGGAGTACGACACAGAGTTCGACGACGAGGATGGGCTTGACGCCGAGGAGAACGCCCACGAGGGCGCCGTCGAATACGAATTTACCGCGTCGAACGACGAACTACTCGACCGGCTGAAAGACATCAAGGAGGACGAGAACACGAACACGTGAAAGCCGGCGTCCGTGCGCTCGGCGTCGCCGAATCGTATCGCGAGTCGACCAGCCACCTCGCGGGCACCGTCGTCCGCGCCAGCCGCGTCGTCGACGGGTTCGTCTTCGACACCTGCACCGTCGGCGGGCGCGACGCGACCGAGACTATTTGTGCGATGGTCGACCGACTGGACCGTGAGGACGTCCGCTATCTCTTGGTCGCCGGCATCGCGCCGGCGTGGTTCAACGTCCTCGATTTGCACGCGATTCAGGGCCGGACCGACCTGCCGACCATCTCGGTCACGTTCGAGTCCTCGCCGGGACTGGAGGGGGCCATCCGCGAGGCGTTCGACGACCCCGACGCCGTCGCGGCCCGCCTCGACACGTACCGCGCCCAGCCAGACCGCCGCCCGGTCACCGTCAACGGCGAGACGGTGTACGTTCGGGCGGTCGGTATCGAGGACGACGCGGCCGCCGACGTGGTCCGCGCGTTCACCCCGGAGGGCGGCCGGCCCGAACCACTGCGTGTCGCCAGACTGGCCGCCCGTGGGCTTGTCGACGCCGAGTGACCGACAACCGCCGGTCTTGATACGACCCGGGCCGAACGACGAGTATGGAGCAGATGGACGGGTTGGACGTGGTCGCCTGCGAGCGCTGCGAGGAACTCTGTGCGTCGCGGTCCCGAATCGTCAACGGCGTCGGCCCGGCCGACGCGGACCTGCTGTTCGTCGGCGAGGCGCCGGGCGCCAACGAGGACGAACAGGGCGAACCGTTCGTCGGCCGCAGCGGCGACGTGCTGGACGACGGCCTGCGCGAGGTGGGACTCGACCGCGGCGACGTCCGCATCACGAACTGCGTGCGCTGTCGCCCGCCGGAGAACCGCGACCCGAGGAAGGGGGAACTCGCCAACTGCCGCGAGTACCTGGAGGCCGAAATCGACCGCGTCGACCCGGAACTCGTAATCACGCTCGGGAAGGTGCCCGCCGAACACCTGCTTGGCCGGGACGTGGCGGTCACCGGCGAGGCCGGCGACGTGGTCGACGTAACAATCGAGGGCGAACCGCGGCGCGTGATGGTCTGTGTCCACCCGGCGGCGACGCTGTACGACCCGAGTCAGAAGGAGACGTTCGCGTCGACGCTGGCGAAGGCCGCCGACTTCACGGACGGCGAGAGCGGGCAGCGACGGCTGGGGGACTACTAGACCACTTTTTGCTGCGTCGGGTGTCCTCGCGCGCTCTCCGAGCGCTTTCCGAGCGCGCTGCGGGCACCACTCCTTGCAAAAACCTGGGAAAAAGGCGGGACCTCGCTTCGCTCGGTCCCGTGAAACCGTGCCGCCGGCGCGGGATGCTCACACTTCGGGCCTGCCCTTCCCCGCCGGCGCGCGACGGAGCGCGCGCCTGGCCACCACACCGCTACCGCTCGCGAAACCTGACCGAAGGAGAACGCACTTAGCCCGCCTCGGCCTACTCGCGCACATGAACACCAGACAGACCGCCGCCGAGGTGGTCGTCGTCGACTACGGACTGGGGAACCTCCGGAGCGTCACGCGCGGCCTCGAACGCGCCGGCGCGAGCGTCACGCTCTCGGAGGACCCGGCCGACTTCGACGCCGCCGACGGCATCGTTCTCCCCGGCGTCGGGGCCTTCTCCGAGGGCATGGACAACGCCGGGCCGTTCCGCGACGCACTCGTCGAACAGGCCGAGGCCGGCAAACCCCTGTTCGGCATCTGTCTCGGGATGCAGATGCTCCTGACCACCAGCGAGGAGGCCGACCACGCCGGACAGGGCGACGCCGAGGGACTGGACCTCGTCCCCGGGAAGAACGTCCGCTTTTCCCGCGACCAGACGGTGCCCCACATGGGCTGGAACGAACTGCACGTCCAGCGCGACCACCCCCTCGTCGAGGGCGTCGACAGCGTGGGGTCTTCGACCCCACGGGCAGACGGAACCCGTGGTTCCGTCGACGGCCAGTACGCCTACTTCGTCCACTCGTACTACGCCGTCCCCGACGACGAGGAGAGCGTCGTCGCCACCACCGACTACGGCGTCGACTTCGCCTCCATCGTCGCTAACGAGGCCGGCAACGTCTTCGGCACCCAGTTCCACCCCGAGAAGTCCGGCGAGACGGGTCTGCGCATCCTGCGGAACTACGTCGACTACTGCGTCGACCAGCGGTAACCACACGGTCGAGCGGGAGTGGACGGCCGACTCAGTTTCGCCCTCGGTGGATCAGCCACCGACTGATCGGCCCTTCCCGCTCGGAGTCCCGCTCACTGACGGTCAGATAGAGAAAGAGGACGACCCAACTCCCGAACGCGAGCGCGTCGCTGAGGCCGGCAAACAGCGTTGCGACCGGCCAGGCGAGCGAATGGGGAACGTCGTTCTCGGTCGCGCTCACACGGACGAACAACGCTAGCGTCACTGCCGGCACGATCGTCAGCAGTCCGGTGACGAGGAAATCCGACTCGCTCGGCATCGGACCGAACAGGAGTGGCAGTCCGGGCATATTTCCAACACACGAGGTGCGAATAAAGTAGTGTCGTCAAGTACCGGACCGTACCGTCCCCGTGGCCGACGCTCCCTCGGTCTACACGCCTGCTGTCGGTATCCGGGATGCCGTTCGTCAGTGGCGAGCATACCGCGCCGACGGCGCGGTTTCCCCGGAATCGCCGACGGCGATTCCGGCCTTTTTAGCGTAGATTTTTGCGGCGAGTGGTGTCCACAGGCCGCCGGAGGCGGCCGAGGACACCCGAGCCGGAAAAAGGTACTATAGGAAGTCCCGGACGTCCGAGTACCACATGTCGTGGTCGTCGACGGCGTCGATGGCCTCGGCGATGCGGACGGCGATGGCGTGCCAGCACAGGTCGTCGGGGTCCTCGCTGTCGAGGTTGTACTCGGCGTCGGCACACGGACAGCCGCCGTCCTCGACGATGTACTCGTCCTCGTAGCCGACGACGACGGTGAAATCGCGATAGCCTTTGACGCGACTCTCGCCGACGGCCTCGATGGCGCGCTGTCCGCGGTCGCCGTGGGCGTCGACGATAGCTGTCACTGCCTCCGGGGAGAGTGTCCCCTCGGATTCCAGCAGCGCAACCCAGTCGTCGACGGCGGTCACACGCTGGCTAGGCAGAGGTGTGACAAAACAGCGTCGTCTCCCTCGGTCCGCGAGGGCCCCGGAACCATAAACAGGGAGCGAACCCACGATGTGTCATGGTCGGCGCTGTCCCTTGGCTCGCACTGGGATCGTTCGCGTCGGGGGTGGGGTCGCTGTATCTGTTGGCTCAACTCCGCGACCACTGGGACAAGCCGGGTGCGAAGTGGTTCGTCGCGACCATCGCGACCATCACCGTCTGGTGTGGCACCTACGGCGTCGCCGTCCTCGCCTCGACGCCGCTCGTCCGCCGGGGACTGGAGGCGGTGACGTGGGTGTGTCTGGTGTGGATCGGGTTCTTCTTTCTCGCGTTCGCGCTGGGGTACACCGGCCGGACGACGATACTGGAGAGTCGGCTGTTCACCGGTTTGGCCGCCGTCCCGGCCGCTGGCTCCCTACTGGCGCTGACGAATCCGTTCCATACGCTCCTGTGGGACGACTTTCGTCCGCTGGCGGTCGATGGGGCCTCGCTCGTCCAGTACACCTTCCAGCCGTTGGGGTACGTCGTCGTCTTCGTCGCCATGCTGTTCGTCGTGTTCGGGACGGTGCTGGTGTTCGACACCGTCATCAGCTACGGCCCGCTGTACCGTCGCGAGGCCATCGCCGTCGGACTGAGTCCGGTCCCGCCCGGCCTCGCGGTGCTGGTGTGGGCGCTGGGCATCGGCCCGACGGCGAACCTGACGACGCTCGCGTTCCTCCCACACATCGCGTTGGACTCGTATGCCTTCATTCGGAGCGGTATGTTCGAGTTCCACCCGGCGACTCGTCGGGCGGGCGAGCGGGCGGCCATCGACGACATCGCGACGCCGGTGGCCATCGTCGACGTCGACGGCCGCATCGTCAACCTCAATCCGGCCGCCGAGTCGATGCTGGGCGTCGAGAAGCGGTCGGCGCTGACCGACCCGCTGGACGGACTGCTCGTCGGTGATACGTTTACCGTCGGCGAGGCCTACGACCGGTTCGCCGTCGAGAACGGCGGCCGGCGGGACGTCTACAAGGTCCAGCAGACGGAGTTACGCGACGCGGGCGACACCCATCTGGGGTACACCGCCGTCTTTCAGGACATCACCGACGAGATACAGCGCGAGCGCAGACTGGCGGTGCTGAACCGCTTTCTCCGCCACAACGTCCGCAACGAGAGCGTCGTCATTCAGGCCCGCGCCGAGTTGCTGGCGGCGGAACTGGAGGGCGAACCGGCCGACCACGCCGCGACCATCGAACGGGCCGTCGACCGCCTCGTCGAATCCGGCGATAAGGCCCGCACGCTCTCGACGGCCGGCGTCGACGCCGAGGATATCGAACCGGTCGCCCTCCGTGAACGCATCGAGGACACCGTGAGACCGCTCGCCGAGGAGTACGGGGGGACCGTCGACGTCGAGGTACCCGACGGCCTCACGCTCCGGACCCAGCCAGTGTTACTTGGCGTCGTCGTCACCAACCTCGTCGAGAACGCGCTGCAGCACGTCCCCGAGGCGACCGTCGAAGTGAGTACTCGCATCGAGGGTGACGACGTGGTCCTCACCGTCGCCGACAACGGCCCCGGCGTTCCCGAACACGAACTGTCGGTGATCGAACGGGGGCGGGAGACGGATTTGGACCACGGAAGCGGCATCGGTCTGTGGCTGGTTCACTGGGCGGTCCAGACGCTCGAAGGCGACCTCGCCTTCGACACGAGCGACGGGACGACGGCGACGGTCCGACTCCCGCGCGAACGCGCCGTCGTCAGCGATCCCGCCGCGGCCTGACCCACCTTCGAACGACTTAACGGCGCCCGCACGGAGAGACGGGTATGCGCGTCAGCGAGGGGCAGGTCACCGTCTCGGTCCCCGAACAACCGGATGCCGGCAAGGGAGCGGACGTGTTCTTCAACCCCGTACAGGAACTGAACCGTGACCTCACCGTGGCGGCGCTGCGGGCCTACCGGGAGCGCGACGACCGCGTCGAGCGCTATCTGGACGCCACCGCCGCCAGCGGCATCCGCGGGGTGCGAGCGGCCGCCGACGGGTGGGAGACGACGCTGTGTGACGTCGACGACGACGCCGTCGCGCTCTGTGAGGACAACCTCGATCGCAACGACCTCGCGGCCGAGGTTCGCCACCAGAACGCCAACGTCCTCATGCACTCGGAGGCGTTCGACGTGGTCGACGTCGACCCGTTCGGGACGCCGATTCCATTCGCCGACGCCGCCGTGCAGGGGACGAAACACCTGCTCTGTGTCACGGCCACCGACACCGCGCCGCTGTGTGGCGCTCACTTCGAGAGCGGCGTCCGGAGTTACGGTGCCGTCCCGCGAAACACCGAGTTCCACGCCGAGATGGGGATGCGCGTCCTGCTCTCGGCGATGGTGCGGACCGCCGCCCGCTACGACATCGCGGCCCGGCCGATTCTCAGCCACGCCACGAAACACTACGCTCGCACGTACCTCGACTTCGAACACGGCGCGCGGGTCGCCAACGACTGCATCGACGAACTGGGCTACGTCCACCACTGCCAGCACTGCCTGTGGCGCGACCACGACTACGGCCTCATCGCCGACGCGCCCGACGCCTGCCCGGTCTGTGACGAACACCTTCAGACCGCCGGCCCCATCTGGCTGGGCCGGACCTGTGACCCCGACTTCGCGGCGTCGGTCAGCGACCACCTCACCGAGGACATGGGCACCGCCGAGAAGGCCGAGGAGCTGTTGGCGACGCTCGGAGCCGAACTCGACACGCCGACCCACTACGACCAGCACCGCCTCTGCAAGCGGTGGGGTCGCGGTGCCGAGGCGATGGACACGTTCATCGAGAAACTCCGAGACGCGGGCTACGACGCCTCCCGCTCGCACTACGGCGGGACGACGTTCAAGACGGACGCCGACGTGACGGAGATTCGGGACGCGACGGCGGAGTAGCCGGGTTATCGCCCGTTGACCTGCCGGCCGCTATCGCCCGTCAGCGATCGGACGAGGCCGTAGGCCAGCAGGTACACCGGTCGAAGGAAGTAGTTCGCCATCCCGGCCAACCCGAGCAACCCGCCGAGCGCCTGTACCTCTTCGGGCGTCGCGCCCAGTTCGAGGACGAGCGGGGCGGCCGCGATAGCCGGCGCCAGCCACAGCGAGTCCAGCAGGCTGTCGACGTCGATGCCGACGACGAAGCCGACCTCGCCCTCGTCGGGACGGGTGAGATACAAGCCGCCGGCCAGCGCGAGCAACAGGACGACCAGCGGGAGCGACGCCGGCACGCCGGCGACGCCGAGTGCGAGCAACAGGCCGGCCGCGACGAGCAACAGTATCGTCACCTGCATCGTCGCCGACCGGATGGCCATCTCCGTCTCCATGTCTCGGTGCTCGCTCGGCCCGAGTATAAACCCTGTGTGGCCGGGTCGGGTCTTAACCCATTTGAGGGTCGACCGACAAGGTGGTGTTCGTGTCGTCCCGCTACAACCCCGTCCGTGCCCTCCTGCTGTTCGTCGGCGGCCTCCTCGCTCGCGCCGGCCTCGCCGAACGCGAGCGAATCGCACGGGCGACGGACCTCTCGTGGCCCCGCATCGTCACGGGACTCGCCCGGATGTCGAAGTCGACGGCGGACGTGGCGATGGTGGGGCTGGCTATCGGGCCGACGGCCATCGCCGGTGTCGGGTTCGCCTCGCCGTTCTGGGGGCTGGCGTTCGCGCTCGGCGGCGGCGTCGCTGGCGGGACCATCGGGATGGTGTCCCAACGGTTCGGCGCCGACGCCCGCGAGGAACTGGGGTTGACGGTGACGACGAGCGCCGCCGTCGTCCTCGCCATCACGCTCCCGGTGACGGCGGCGTACTGGCTCTACCCCGGGTTTCTGGTCGAACTCGTCGGCTCCGGAGACGCCGCCGTCGGCTACGGCGAACGCTACCTCAAAGTCGTCTCCATCGGCGTCCCGTTCGCCGCGCTGAACCTCGTCGGCAGTCGCACCCTCGTCGGGGCCGACGACGCCTACGCGCCCATGCTCGTTCGCGGGGGTGGCGCCGTCGTCAACGTCGTGTTCAACGCCACGCTCATCTTCGGGTTGGGGATGGGCGTGGTCGGGGCCGCCGTCGGCACCGTCGTCGCGAACGTCCTCGTCACCGCCGCCTTCGCCGTCGGCCTCGCCCGCGGCGGTCTGCCCGGCGTCGAGTTCCCCGTACAGATTCCGCTCTCGCGACCGTTCCTCGATGCGTCGCTGGCCCGTGACCTCGCGTCGATGGGGACGCCGCTCGTCGGAACGAACCTCGCCCGGACGGGCGCGCAGTTTCCGCGCCTGTTCATCGTCGGCCTGTTCGGCCCGACCGTCGTCTCGGCGTACGTCGTCGCTCTGCGGGTCCGAATGCTGCTCGACACGCCGAACTGGGGGCTGAGTTTGGCCTCCAGTAGCCTCGTCGGGCAGGCGCTGGGCGAGGACGACGAGCGCGAGGCGACCGAGTGGGCGCGGACCGTCCTCCGTCTCGGCATCGGCGTCTACGTCCTCGTCGCCGCCGCGCTCACGCCCTTCTCCCGCCAGATTAGCCGTCTGTTCGTCGACGACCCGGCCGTGATCGGACTGGTGACGGTGTTCGTCGCCGTCGCCTGCGCCAGCGTCGTCTTCCGCGGCGTCGACGGCGGCGCGACGGGACCGCTCCGGGCCAGCGGCGACACCCGGTGGCCGCTGTACTCCCAACTCGCCGGGATGTACCTCTTTGCGCTCCCAGTCGCCTACGTGGGTGTGCTCGTCCCGCGAATCGGCCTGTTCGCGCTGTACGCCTCCCTGCTCGTGGAGACGGCCGTCCCCGCCGCCATCACCTACTACCGGTTCGACTCCGGGACGTGGCGGGTGGTCAGTCGGGCCTATCGGCCCGACGCCGCGCTGGACGACTAGCGAGTCTCACCGGCGACGCCGTGGCGTAGCGCCGACATATTTGTATCGGCCGCCCGAGACACCGACGTGGACCGCAAACGCGCCGTCGCCGTCGTCAGCGAACTCGTCCAGACGGTTCGCGAGGACCAGATCTCGTTTCTGGCGGCCAGCATCGCCTACTACATGTTCGTCTCCGTCTTCCCGCTCCTGTTGCTCTCGCTGGTCGTCGGGTCGATAGTCGGCGGCGAGGCGTTCGCCGAGAGCGTCGTCGGCGCCGTCGGGTCGGCGCTGTCGCCCGCCGCCGCCGACCTCCTCGAAGACGCCCTGACGAGCGCCGTCGGACGGGGCGGTGCGACGGTGTTCGGGTTGGCAGTGACCGTCTGGGGCGCGCTGAAGGTGTTCCGCGGACTCGATCTCGCGTTCTCGCAAATCTACGGTACGTCGGGGGACGACTCCTTCGTCGGCACGGTGGTCGACGCCGCGTCGGCACTGGCGGGTATCGGACTGGCGCTCGCGGGTCTGTTCGTCGTCGGGTCGCTCGGCGCGTTCTTCGGCGTCACCGTCGCTCTCGGCGGACTGGCGCTGATCCCCGTCCTCACCGTCGCCTTCCTGCCGCTGTACTACCTCTTTCCGGACGCGGACCTCTCGCTCCGCGAGGCCCTGCCCGGGGCGTTGCTCGCCGCCGTCGCCTGGACGGTGTTCGGGACCGCCTTCAGCATCTACGCCTCGCAGGCCGGGAGCTTCCAGTTGTACGGCGTCATCGGCGGCGCGCTCTTGCTGGTGACGTGGTTTTACTTCGCCGGCCAGATTCTGCTCGTCGGGGCGGCGTTCAACAAGGTCCTCTTGGGCGATATGGACCGGCAACTACAACAGGAACCGCTTCGACGGTCCAGCAAAGCGATGAGCGAGGACGCCGACAGGCCGTCGGGCGAGACGCCACCGCCGGACGCTACCGGTGCCGGCGACGACCTGACCGACGAGGAACTCGAACAGTTACGCGAGGAGTTCGAGTCGTTCCGCGACGACATCGAGGACCGCACGCTCCACCAGGACGACGTCAAAGACGACCTGAAGCAGTACGTCCGTCGGCGGATGCGCCGGGGACACGCCCGTGGCTGGGGTCCCTACGTCGTCCTCCTCTATGGCACGATTATGACTCTCGGGGCGTTCTACTACCTGCAAGATCAGGGGCTCTGGGCCGTACTGGCGATGCTCGTCATCTGGCTCTCGACGCTCGGTCTGTACGTCGTCATGTTGCTCGTCGGCGTCACCTTCCGCGTGACCGGGCTCCCCGGCATCGCCATCGACAAGGTCCGCGACTGGCGTAGATGAGCCGAACCGTCGGCGTCACGGACCTCCTCTCGGAGCTTCCGGATGTGGCCGTCGTGGGCTTCGCGCTGGTCACGCAACTCGGCGACTTCTGGTTCGCCGCGTCGGCCTGTCTGCTCGCCTACTGGGTCGGCACGCAGACGCCATGGCTCGGTCGGGGCTTGACACGCGACCGAGCGGCGCGACTCCTCGGTCTGCTTTCCTGTGCCGTCGCGCTCGCCGTCGGACTGAAAGCGGTGTTCGTCCTCCCACGACCGCCGGGTGCGGGGACGGCGTCGAACGCTCACCTCGTTCCAGCCGTCCTCAGAGGCGTCTACGAGTCGATGGCCACCGGCGACGGCTACGGCTTCCCGAGCGGCCACGCGACGACGGCCGTGCTGGTGTGGGGCGGGTTCGCCGCGACGCTCCGAGCCGGCACCCGCCGCGCCCGCTACGCCGTGGCCGGGGTCGCCGTCGTGCTCGTCTCTCTGTCCCGACTCGTAATCGGCGTCCACTATCTGGTCGACGTTCTGGCCGGCGTGGCCATCGCGGGGACGGCGCTCTGGGTGGTCCTGACGTACCTGCGACGGCCAGACCGAGTATTCGCGTTCGCCGCGGCGCTGGCGCTCGTCGGCGTCGCGGCCGGCGGACTGACCCGCGACATGGCCGCCGGACTGGGGCTCGCGGCGGGCGGCGCGCTCGCGTGGCCGTTCCTGCCGAGCGTCCCCGAACCGACCCGGCGGGGTGCGGTGGTGACGGTCGTGCTTGGCGCACTCTCGATAGCGGTGCTCGCGGTCGGCATCGCCGCCGCCGAGTCCGTCCCGCCGCTGGTCGCGCTCTTGGCAGGTACCGGGATGGCGCTGTCGCTGGCGCTGCCGCTCGTCGGCGAGCGCGTCGCGAAAAAAACGTGAAGACGGATCCCGCTTAGAACTTCTCGAGGTACTGGTCGAGTTCCCACTGGGAGACGTCGACGAGGTACTCCTTGTGCTCCTGGCGCTTGGCTTCGACGAAGTTCTCGAAGACGTGTTCGCCCAGTGCGTCCTGTACGACTTCGTCCGCTTCGAGGGCGTCGACGGCCTCGCCGAGGTTCTCCGGCAGCGTGGTGATGCCGTACTCCTCGCGCTTCTGCTCGTCGAACTCGTAGATGTTCTCGCGGACCGGGTCGTCGCACTCGAGCTCCTTCTCGATACCGTCGAGACCCGCGTGGATGAGCGCGGCGAGGGCGAGGTACGGGTTACACGACGGGTCGGGGAAGCGAGCCTCGATACGCGAGGCGGCCGGCGTGCGGGCGGCCGGCTTGCGGATGAGCGCCGAGCGGTTGCGGTCGGACCACGCGACGTAGACGGGTGCCTCGTAGCCGGGGACGAGTCGCTTGTAGGAGTTCACGGTCGGGTTCGTGACCGCGGCGAGCGCGGGGGCGTGCTCTAAGATGCCGGCGGTGAACTGCTTGGCCTCCTCGCTGAGGTTGAACTCGTCGTCCTCGTCGTGGAACGCGTTCTCGCCGTCCTCGGTGAACAGCGAGATGTGGGTGTGCATCCCGGAGCCGTTGATGCGCGGGATGGGCTTTGGCATGAACGTCGCGTGCAGGTCGTGTTCGGCCGCGATGGCGCGAACGACGGACCGGAAGGTGGCGACGTTGTCGGCCGTGGTCAGGGCGTCGTCGTACGTGAAGTTGATCTCGTGCTGGCCCTGTGCGACCTCGTGGTGGGACGCTTCGATGTTGAAGCCCATCTCCTCGAGGCCGTAGATGATGTCACGGCGGACGTCGGAGGCGAGGTCCTTCGGCGCGAGGTCGAAGTAGCCGCCGGCGTCGTTGGTCTTCGTCGTCGCGCGCCCGTCCTCGTCCTCCTCGAAGAGGAAGAACTCCGGCTCGGGGGCGGCGTTGACTTCGTAGCCGAGGTCGTTGGCGCGCTGGATGGCGTCTTTCAGGACTCCGCGCGGGTCGCCCGAGAACGGCTCGCCGGTCGACGTGTTGATGACGTCACAGATGAGGCGAGCGCTGGAGCCGCCCTCGACGCTCTCGCGCCACGGCAGGACCGCGAACGTCGTCGGGTCCGGGTCGAGTCGCATGTCGGACTCCTGAATGCGGACGAAGCCGTCGATGGACGACCCGTCGAAGTAGATGCCCTCGGTGAAGGCCTTCTCGGCCTGATCGGCCGTGATGGAGACGTTCTTGACGGTGCCGAGGATGTCTGTAAACTGCAGTCGCAGGAAGTCGACGTTCTCTTCTTCGATCTCGTCGAGTACCTCCTGTGCTTCCGGTGAGAGTTCGCTTGTCATCTTTGGACACCGGGTAGGAACATTGCTACCACTAAAATACTGCCGTTTTACGCAAGGATTCCGAGGCTGTGCCCAGCAGTTGGACATTCGTAAAATTCTAATCCCCCGAGAACGTGTGTGGGTGTAATGACGTACGAAAATCTCGACCGCAAGTTGGTAAATGCGCTTCTGGGGGACGGACGGGCGAGTCTCCGAAGTCTCGGTGAGGACCTCGACGTCTCCGTCACGACCGTCTCGAACCACCTCTCCGCGCTCGAAGAGGACGGCATCATCAACGGCTACACACCGAAGGTCGACTACGACGCGCTGGGATACGACGTCACGGCTATCATCCAACTCAAGGTAGAGGGGTCCTCGCTCCCCGACGTGACCGAGAGTCTCAAACAGCACAAGCAGATGATATCGGTGTACGAGGTCACCGGTGACTACGACATCATCGCCGTCGGGAAGTTCATGGACACCGATGGGATGAACGCCCAGATCAAAGAACTGCTCACCGACCCCGAGATAAACGAGTCCAACACGTCGGTCGTCCTCAATACGGCGACCGAACACGAGCAGTTCGAACTGGACCTTCAGGAGTAACCCTTTCTGCCGTTCGTCTGCCCGGGGACCCGTGAGACCGATGGGTTCTTGACTGACTGGTCAGTTAGTTACTGATAATGAGCGACGGCGACACCTCCGAAGAGATCATGGGCGCGACCTACCGCGCGCTGTGTGCCCACGGGTACGCCGACCTGACGATGCAGGACATCGCCGACGAGTCCGAGAAGAGCAAGGCGGCGCTGCACTACCACTACGACAGCAAGCACGACCTGCTGTGTGCCTTCCTCGACTACCTCTACGACGGGTTCGTCGAGCGAACGTCCGACGTCGGAGGGGAGGACCACCACGAGACCCTCCTCGAACTCGTCGACGCGGTGCTGGACAAGCCCGACGACGACAGCGAGCAGTTCGGGACGGCGATCCTCGAAATCCGGGCACAGGCACCCTACGAACCCCGCTTCCGCGAACGGCTGACGCGGTTCGACGAGTACCTCGCGGACGAACTCACGACCGTCCTCGAAGCCGGCGTCGAAGACGGGACCTTCGACCCGGAGATGGATCCCAAGGACACCGCGCGGTTCGTCGTCACGGTGCTGACCGGTGCGGCCACCGAACGTGTCACGTCCGGCCGCTCCGTCGAGTGTACGCGGCGGATGCTCGCCGAGTACGTCGAGACCCACGTGCTGGCGACCGAACGGGAGGTCGAGGCGTGACCGTCCGCGACCGGATGGCCGCCCTCGGCGAGCGACTGGGCGGTCTGTTCAAAGGTCAAGAGGACCTCGAACTCACCAGCGGCCCCATCGGCAAGCCCCTGCTGTATCTCTCCTTTCCCATCGTCATCACCAACCTCCTGCAGGTCGCG
Source organism: Haloarcula sp. S1AR25-4 (assembly GCF_031624555.1). Lineage (NCBI taxonomy): Archaea > Methanobacteriati > Methanobacteriota > Halobacteria > Halobacteriales > Haloarculaceae > Haloarcula > Haloarcula sp. S1AR25-4. Next base: position 373,027 of record NZ_JAMQOR010000003.1, read on the forward strand.
TACAACCTCGCGGACACCTTCTGGCTGGGGCAGTACTCCACGACGGCGCTGGCGGCCATCTCCTTCGCGTTCCCGATGATATTCCTGCTCATATCGCTGGGGATGGGCCTCTCGGTGGCCGGGAGCGTCCTCGTTGCCCAGCACACCGGGGCCGACGAACCCGAGGAGGCGGAGTACGCCGCCTCCCAGACGCTCACCTTCGCCGTCGGGGCCTCGGTCGTCCTCGGCGCCGTCGGTTACTTCTTCGTCGAGGACTTCCTCGCGTTGCTCGGGGCCTCACAGCAGGTCCTGCCGGGTGCGACGGGCTACCTGCAGGTCGTCTCGCTTGGCCTGTCGACGATGTTCGGCTTCTTCGTGTTCATCTCGCTGATGCGCGGGGCCGGCGACACCGTCACGCCGATGCTCGTGATGTTCGGCACGGTCGTCCTCAACATCGCCCTCGACCCGTTCCTCATCTTCGGGTGGGGGCCGCTCCCCGAACTGGGCGTCGTCGGCGCGGCCGTCGCCACCGTCTTCTCCCGTGGGCTCGCGTTCGCCGTGGGCGTGGCACTCATGCTCCGCGGGAACCGTGGCATCCGCGTCAACCCGAGAGACATGGTGCCTGACTTTACGTACTTCCGGAAACTGCTCGAACTGGGCATCCCGGCCTCCGTCGAGGGGACCGGGCGAGCGCTGTCGGTCAACGCGATGCTGTTCATCGTCGGGACGTTCTCCGTGACCGTCGTCGCCGCGTTCGGCGTCGGCATCCGCGTGTTCTCGCTGGTGTTTATGCCCGCCATCGCGATGGACCGCGGCGTCGAGACGATGACCGGCCAGAACCTCGGCGCGGACCGACCCGACCGCGCCGCGAAGGCCAACCACTTCGCCGCGAAGTTCTCCTTCGTCATCCTGACCGCGCTCGGCGCCGTCACCATCTTCGCCGCGCCGACCGTCGTCAGCGTGTTCAGCGACGACCCCGCGGTCGTCGAAATCGGCGCCGAGTTCCTCCAGTGGGTCGCGCCCACCTTCGGGTTCATCGGCATCGTCCGCTCGTACTCAGGCGGGTTCCGCGGGTCGGGCAAGACGCTCACCGCGGCGGCGCTCGCGGTGACGATGCTCGGCGTCATTCGCTTGCCCGTCGCGTGGGTCGCCTCTCGGTCGGTGGTGGTCCCGGCGTGGCTCGGCCCGACCGTCGTCGACGCCTTCGCCTTCTCTCTGGCCGAACAGGGCATCTGGCTGGCATTCAGCGTCTCGAACGTCCTCGCGGCCGGTATCGCCGCCGCGTGGTTCCTCCGCGGGACGTGGCGCGAGGCCGACCCCCGTGCCGAGGGTGTCGCTATCGCCGACGACTGACGGGGACTGCCGTGGCCGTTTCCCGGTATTCGCCGACCCCGTGAGCAGATACCGACGACGGTCGGTCTGCCGCGCCACGTCGTGTGACGGCCGTCTGACGTACGTTCATGGGGGAACGCCCGTAATCATCGACGCATGAGTAGCGGCGCACAGTCGGGGGACCGGGACGGTGAGCGACTGCTCGCGGTGTTCGGGCGGCCCCTGCTCGCGGCGCTCGACGGCGACGCCCCGCGTGAGGCCGCCCGCGCACTCTGTCTGCTCGCCGACGCCGACGAGTCGCTCTCGCGCCCGCTCGCGACGCGACTCCTCGACCACCTCTCGGCGGCCGACGACCGCCGCCCGTTCGTTCGGACGCTGGCGACTCTCGCCACGGACCACCGGGAGTCGGTCCGGACGGCGCTGGCCGACTGCGACGCGCCCCGCCGGGTCCGGACCGCTATCGACGAGGCCGACGGCTGGTCGTTCGCCGAACGGGCCGACGGCGGCAGCGTCACCGACGCGGTTCGGCAGGTCGTCGAGACGGACGACACGCGCGACCCCGGGCCGGGCGTGGCACAACGAGCGAGTACCGACGACGGGCCGGCCGCCGATGCGGACCGCGCGGCCGAACGGGCACACCGCGGCGACCCGGCGGCCGTCGACAGACGCGACCGACTGGCCCGTGCCGAGCAGTCCCGCGCCTTCCGGGCCATCAAACTGTTCGGCGAGTTCGACGACCTCGCCGTCGTCGAACCCGAGCAGGCGATTCGATACGGGTCTGTCCTGCGTACACGTGCGACCCTCGACGGCGAGGAACGCGGCGTCGCCCTGCGCCTGTTCGACCTGCCCGACGAGGCCGACGCCCGCACCGAGTTCGCCGCCGGCGTCGCCGAGTCGCTGGCTCGCTGGGCCGGCGTCGCCGACCACGACGGGTTGGTGACTGTCCACGACTGGGGCGACCATCCGCGGCCGTGGGTGGCGACGCCGTACCTCGACGGCTCGCTGGCCGACCGGGGCCGGCCCAGCACCGAACGCGCCCTCCGCGAGGTGGCTCACCTCGCGGGCGCGCTCGCGAACTGCCACCGAAACGGCCTCGTCCACGGCGGTATCGACCCCGAGACTGTCGTCTACCCCGTGTCGTCGCTGGAGGGGGTGCCGGCCCCACGGCTCGACAACGTCGGCCTGATGGACACCGTGCGCGCACACTTCGAACCGTCGGCGTACTTAGACCCCCGCTACGCCGCTCCGGAGTACTTCTCGCGGGAGTACGGGGGTATCGACGCCGCGACGGACGTGTACGCGCTGGGGACGGTGTGTTACCGCCTGCTGACCGGCCGCCCGCCGTTTTCCGGCGAGTACGATGCGGTTCGCCGCGGCGTCCTTCAGGAGCGACCGCCGGCCCCGACGTCGGTGGACCCGCGACTCCCGGCGGCCGTCGACGAAATCGTCACGAAGGCGACGGCCAAGGACAAACTCCGGCGCTACGAGACGGCCGCCGCAGTGCGGCGTGACTGTTGGCGACTCGTGCAGTCGCTGTAACCGCGACGAGCGAGGGGGCGGTCACGTCCGGGTGACCCGCCAGAAACGGCACAGCCCGGCGACCAGCGCAGCGACACCCACGGCGACCAACAGGAGCGCCGACTCGCTGCCGGCGAGGGGCGTACACCCGAGGACGTGCCCCCTGAGGCTCGTCTCACAGACGCTGCGAGCGGCAGCCAGACCCAGCACGATGGCGCCGGCCGCGACGAGCGAGAGCCCGGCCAGCAGGTCGGTCGTCAGCGTCCGCTGGCGCTCCATGGCCTCCCAGCGGTCCCGAACCGCTGCCCGTTCCCTGTCGGTGCCACGCTCCATACCGGATTTGTTTGGTACGAGTTGACATAACGATAACTGTCGTATCTCACACCACCTGCCCGGACTGCAACGCTGCGACCAGTAGCGTCACGGTCAGCACGCTCGCCACCGTCGTCACCAGCACCGTCGCGCTGGTGAACTCGCCGGGGGCGACACCGTCCGTCTCGCGGCTGAACGCGCCGACGAGGATGAGCGTCGTGACGCCGGTGGGCGTCGCGAGCAGGAGGACGACGACGCGGGCGACGGTGGGGTTCGCGAAGCCGGCCAGCAGGACGACACCGGTGGCGACGACGGGCGCGAGCAGGAGGCGAAGCCCGCTCGCCGTGCCGACCGGGCGGAGCGTGTCCGTCCCGTCGACAGTCGAGAGTTGGATGCCGAGGATGAGCAACATCACGGGGATGGAGGCGTTGCCGAGCAGTTCCAGCGTCGTCATCAGTGTCGAGGACTCGGGCGGAACGACGCCGAGCCATCGGGCCGCCAGCGCGACGACGACGGCGTACACCAGCGGCACGCCGAACACCCGGCGCATGTCCGACAGCGGGTTGCTGTCGCCCCCGCGGGCCGCGACGTAGATGCCGAGGGTGTACAGGAGGACGCCCTGTAACGCCGTCACCAGCACCGCCACGCTCCGCCCTGTCTCCCCGAACGCGAAGTCGGCGAGCGGGATGCCGTAGTTGCCCGTGTTCGGGAAGACGGTGACGAGGACGAACGCCCCCAACAGCGGCTCCGAGTGGCCCGAGAGGCGGCCGACGAGTTCGGCGACGAACAGCATCGCCGCGGTGAACCCGAAGACGGCAAGCACCACCTGTAGGATGGTCCCGCCGGCCAGTTCCGAGGTGGTCAGACTGTGGACCACGAGCGCCGGCGCGAGGACGTACACGGTGACGGTGGTGAGGCCGTCTGCCTCTATGCCCTCGTGGCGACCCAGCAGGAAGCCGATGGCCGCGACGCCGACGACGGGAAGGATGGCCGACGCGAAGATACTCAGCAGTGACACGCGCACACTCTCGTAGCGACGGCAAGAACCCTTTCGACTTCGCTCGCTACCGTCGGCCGCCGATGGTCAGCAGAGCTTGTACCGTGCGATCTCTCGCGACCCGCACTCACGGCAGGCGTCCAGTCGCTGGTCCATCGTCGACCCGCAGATGCGACACTCATAGAGGATGCAGGACTGTGCCCCGTGTAACACTCGCGTGACCCACTTCACCACAGACATCGTGTCTCGCTCCGTTCCCCGCCGACTGTTGACCCGACCATAGCGGAGGCAGCCAGCCCGGAGAAAAAACTGTATGTACCGGGTACACACTTTTGCGTGCCAGCTATCACAGCATCGCCCCTCGCCGATGGCGATCTCTATCCCAGCTGATTTCGTCGTATCGTCGATTACTCACCGGATACCTATCATATCGATACTGACAGTGCGTAGATGAGTCTGGCATGGTGCCCAGTCACACACCAGTGTCCGTGCTGTCGTTCCAACCGACCGGCAGTGTGACTCGGCCTCGGACGGCGCGTCGAGACGTCGTCGGTCGAGTCCGGGAGGGGACTGGGGCCTCGTCACTGGACGGGCCACCGGCTACGGACGCGAGGGACGGAGAGAAAATCGTTCGGAAGCGATACAGCGGCAGGCGGTCGGGGGATGGCTCGATGGGGCTCGCGGGCTACTGACCGTGTGCGCGCCCGAGGGGTCTGGAGCCCCGGACCCGCACTCGGCTCACGAGACGACGGCCCGTTCGCCCGTTCGAAGAGACTCGCGTACGCTCGCCTCTCTTACATCATGCCGCCCATGCCGCCGCCCATGCCGCCCATGCCGCCGCCCATACCGCCGGGCGCGCCGCCGGGGCCGCCGGGGCCGCCTTCCTCGTCGTCGTCGTCGCCCTGGCCACCCTTGAGGTCGCCAGCGGCGATGACGTCGTCGATGCGGAGGATCATGACGGCCGCCTCGGTGGCGGACTCGATGGCCTGGGTCTTGACGCGGAGCGGCTCGACGACGCCGTCTTCCTCCATGTCGACGACTTCGCCGGAGTAGGCGTCCAGCCCGAAGGTGACGTTGCCGCCGTCGTGCTTGCTGCGGAGGTCGACCAGCGAGTCGATGGGGTCGTGACCCGCGTTCTCGGCGAGGGTGCGCGGGATGACGTCGATGGCGTCGGCGAAGGCCTCGACGGCGAGCTGTTCGCGCCCGCCGACGGAGTCGGCGTAGTCACGCAGGCCCAGCGCGAGCTGGGTCTCGGGGGCACCGCCGCCGGGGAGGACCTTGCCGTCCTCCAGCGTGGCGGCGACGACGCCGAGCGAGTCCTCGATGGCGCGCTCGACTTCGTCGACGACGTGTTCGGTGCCGCCGCGGAGGATCATCGTCACGGCCTTTGCGTCTTCGACGTCCTCGACGAAGATGCGCTCGTCGCCGGCGATGTCCTTCTGGGCGACGGAGCCGGCAAAGCCGAGGTCGTCGCTGGTGACGTCGTCGATGTTCGAGACGATGCGGGCGCCCGTCGAGCGCGAGAGGGCCTCGATGTCGGACTTCTTCGCGCGGCGGACCGCGAGGATGCCCTCCTGTGCGAGGTAGTGCTGGGCCATGTCGTCGATGCCCTTCTGGCAGAAGACGACGTCCGTGCCGGCCTCGACGAGCTTGTCGACCATCTCCTTGAGCTGGGCCTCTTCCTGATCGAGGAACTGCTGGAGCTGGTCGGGGTCGGTGACGTTGACCTCGGTGTCCAGTTCCGTCTCGGGGACCTCGATGGCCGTATCCAGCAGCGCGACGTCGGCGTCCTCGACGGCGAACGGCATGTTGTCGTGGACGCGCTCCTTGTCGACGATGACGCCCTCGACGAGTTCGGACTCGTCCGTGGCGCCGCCGACGACGGTCTCGAGCTGGATGTTGTCGGTGTCGACCGTGCCGTCGTCCTCGGCGACGGACTGGACGGCGCGGACGACGAGGTCGGCGAGGACGTCCTTCGAGGATTCGGCGCCCTTGCCGGTCATGGCCGTGCCGGCGACCTTCTCTAGGGTCTCGGTGTCGTCGGCGTCGACCTCGATGGCGTTCTCTTCGAGAATCTCCTTGGCCTTCTCGGCGGCCTGACGGTACCCCTGCGCCAGGATGGTGGCGTGGATGTCCTGATCGAGGAGTTCCTCGGCCTTCGACAGCAGTTCACCGGCGATGACGACGGCCGTCGTCGTGCCGTCCCCGACCTCGTCCTCCTGGGTCTGGGCGACTTCGACGATCATGTTGGCCGCCGGGTGCTCGATGTCCATCTCGTCGAGGATGGTCACGCCGTCGTTCGTGACGACGACCGACCCGGAGTTGTCGACGAGCATCTTGTCCATGCCCTTCGGGCCGAGTGTCGTCCGAACGGCCTCTGCCACGGCCGTGCCGGCCGTGATGTTCATCGACTGGGCGTCCTTCCCTGAGGTGCGCTGGGACTCCTCGGAAAGTACGATCATGGGCTGGTTGCCCATCTGCTGTTGAGCCATAGTCAGACGATGATTGAATGTGCTTCTATATAATGCTTTTGCTGGCGGACGATGTATCACCGTACTGTCTATCGCTCTCGGCGGTGTGGCACTGTCTGTCGTGGTGTGTTTAAATAGTCTCTCTCGGACGTCTGGGCGGGTAAGCGTGAACTGTCGAGAGGATTCCTCACGCGTTCGTCCGAACGAACGCACGGAGGGCACGTGGGCGTCCTCGACAGCATCACCGACCTGTTCGCATCGGAGTCGGTCGGTACGTCCCGCTGTGACACGGCGTTCGAAGTCGAGGCGGTGACGTTCATCACCCGCGTCTGATCAGGCTGACGTGGCGTCGGCGCTTCTCAGTGCCCCATCCCGAACCGCCGGTGGCGCAGTTCCGGCGTCACCTGTATCCGGTCGACGTCCTGTCCGGTGCGGTACCAGACGAACGCCGCCCGCGTGAACAACTCGCGGCACTCGATGCGCACCTCTCGGGGGACCCCCTCGGTTCGCTCGTGGATGTCCGCTATCGCGGCCCGAGTGAACAGGTCCGGGGTCTCGCCGTCGTACGGTTCTCCGCGGAAGTACGCCAGCGAGCGAGCGACGTACTCCGCGACGTCGTCCGGGGAGAACGGTTCGATGCCCTCGTAGTAGCGCAGTCGGGAGTCGAGCGTCCCGCGAATCTCTGCGACCCGGCGTTTCCCCTCGGGGGTCCCGGTCAGGAACAGACGGACGCCGGCGTCGCCGGCCACCTGCAACGGCGAGAGCAGGTCAGCCTCCAGCACCTCTATCTCGTCGACGACCAGCAGGAGCGTCTTCCCGTGTTCGCGCACCCGCTCGACGATTTCACGGACCGCCGTCTTCGCCTCGGCCGTCGCCCACGGGATGCCGTTGCGCACCTGCGAGTAGTGTCCGAAGTCGACGGAGAAGCCGGCGGCGTAGGCCGCTTCGAGCACCGTCTGGTACAGCGCCCGCGCCGTCGTCTCTCGGGGATTGTCCAGATGCGTCACGACGAAGTCGTCGTGCTTCGAGAGGTCCCGCAGGACGATTTCGCGGAACGCCGACTTCCCGGTCCCGTAGGGGCTCACGAGGCCGATGTGCTGGTCTTGTAACAGCCACGAGGTGACCTGATTCAGCATCGCCGTGTCGTGGCGGACGTACAGCGGTTCGGGCATGTGATCGAGGCCGGCCTCCTCGGTAAAGGGGAGGTCCGTCACGTCCTCGGGGTCGCCGCCGAGCGCCTCCCCGAAGGCCAGCAGACGCTGTTCGACCTCGCGCAACTGGTCCAGCAGGACGCCCTCCGAGACCGTCTCCGAGCGCTCTTCGTCCTCGGCCCGAAGCCGTTCCAGCCGGTCCATCACGTCGCCGACGCTCTGGCCGGTGTCGGTCCCGCCGGCGCCGTCGCTGTCGTCTGACACGGTCGTTCTCCGCTATCGTTGACGGCCCGCGGCGTTATATGTTACGCCCGAACGGGAGGAAAAAGCCGCGTCGCCCGCTCACCCGGTGAACTGGTGGTACTCCAGTCCCTTGTGTTTCATCTCGTTGTGTTTGCGTTCGAGGAACGAGTAGACGGAGCCGTGGGGTGCGCCGTCGAGCAGCATCTCGGCGGCCTCGCGGACCGCGTCGACCTGTTCGGGGCCGCCGATGATACCCAGCGTCGACCCGTAGATGACGACGGCGGCGCCGGTCAGTTCCTGCATGAGTTCCCGGGTCCGCCCGCCCTCGCCGATGAGTCGGCCCTTCTGGCGACGGAGGTCGTTCTTGTTGCGGGCGGCGGCCTCGATGTCGATCATCTCGAACATCATCATGTCGTCTTCGAGCAGCGCCAGCGCGTCCTCGGGCGCGAACCCGCGGCCGATGGCCTTCACGATGTCCGGCCCCTTCAGCGCGGTCACGGGGTCGCCGACGGACTCGACCTTGACGGTCCCGTCCTCGGAGTCGATGTCCAGACGGACTTCCGCCCGCTCTTCGATTTCGCGCATGGTCTCACCACCTTCGCCGATCAGCACGCCGATTCGGTCCTGCGGAATCTTCACGTGTTTCATAATATGCTTCGGAGTACGGGGTTCTGCCTGTTTAAGACTTCGGCGTCTAGTCTCGGCGGTGTCTCCGGACGAACAGCCGACTGCAAACCACCAGAAAGCCCCCGGACGCTCGTACCGCCGCGAGTCGCTGTGCGCGCTCGCTTCGCTCGCGTGCTTGCTTCCTCGGGGCGGCGACGAGCGTCCGGCCCCTTTCAGTCCCACCCGTATCTCGTCTCCGGGCCGTCATGCGGTCGCTGGAGAACGTCTCGGTTAGTCCTCGCGTCGGTCCTCGGGCGTCCCCTGCGGGACGGCGTCGTCGTCGCTGCCGGGTGCGGTGTCGTCGTCGTCTTTCGGCGTCGCGTACTCCTTGACGTAGGCGAGCAGCTCGTCGGGCGTGGTGTCGACGCCCTGCCGGGCGAAGAAGTTCGCGACGTTCCGGCAGTCCCGTTCGAGGAACTCGTCGGCGTTGGGGTGGTGGATGGTGACCGCCTGCCCCAAATCGATGATGTACAGTTGCCCCTCGTGGAAGACGACGTTGTACTCCGAGAGGTCCCCGTGGACGAGGCCGGCGTCGTAGAGACGGCGGACGTACTCCTTGACGACCTCGTAGGCCGTCTCGGGGTTCTCGATGTGGACTTCGTTCAGCCGTTTGGCCCGGCCCTCCTCGGTGCCCAGATACTCCATCACGAGGACGTTGCGCTCGACGGCGATGGGTTCGGGCGTGCGAACGCCCGCGCGGCGGGCGCGCTTGAGGTTCGAGGACTCCTTGCGGACCCACGCGGTGACGACTTTCTTCTTGTCCGAGCCGATGCCCTCGAACCGGGGGTCGCCGTCCAGATACCCCCGCATGTCCTTGAAATCGGAGGCGTTGATGCGGTACACCTTCACCGCTACCTCCTCGTCGCCCGAGAGCGCGGTGTAGACGTTTGCTTCTTTCCCCGTCGAGATGGGGCCGCCGAAGGCGTCGATGTGGCCGTCCTGCACCAGTTTGTACAGCGCGCCGTAGGTGGCGTCGTCGAAGACGCTGGCCTCGACCTTGAACTGGTCGGCGTCCTTGATGCGTTTCCGGAACTCGCTGAACTCGCGGTCCCGCTTTCTGGCGATGCGGTCGGCCTCGGTGTCGGAGACGTCGATCTCCTCCCACTCGTCGCCGACGCCCTCGGCCTCGTCGGTTTCGAGCAGCCCGAACTCCGCCTCGCTGTCGCTCACGTCTGGGCCTCCGTCGAGGCTGTGGCGCGGTGCATTACGGCGCTACTCCTTGATGTGGCCCTCCTCGCGGAGCTGGTCAGCGTCTTGCTTCTCGTAGCGCCACGTGATGTCTGCTTTCTCGTCTTGCCAGTCCCACGGTTCGACGAGGACGACGTCGTCCTCGCGGATCCAGATACGCTTTTGCATCTTGCCGGGAATCCGGGCTGTGCGTTCGACGCCGTCCATACAGCGTACTTTCACGCGATTCGCGCCGAGCATGTTCGTGACGACGGCGAACACCTCGTCGTCGTCCGGCATCCGCAGGTCTTTCCGGCCCTCGTTGTCGCTCATAGCTGAGTGTTCGGCCCCGGGAGGGTTAAGTTTTGTACGATTGCCCGTCGCCAAGCGAGACGCCCGAGTGGTAAGGCACAAGGTCTGGCCACCGTAAGCGCCGCGCATGACTCTCAGGCTGCCCGCCGAGGCCGACGACTGGGCGCAGGCGTGGCGCGACCGGATCAACGACCGCGACGCCTTCGCCGAGGCCGCTGCCGACTTCGACGCGACGTTCTGCTTCGAGATTCAGGCCGACGACGTCTACGACGGTGACCCGATACGGTTCCTGGTCACTATCGGCGACGGCGTCTGTACGGACGCTCACCTCGTCGACGGCGACGCCGACTACGAGTTCGCGCTCCGCGGGCCCTACGAGGCCTGGGTGGCGATGTTACAGGGTGACCTCGACGTCTCCGAGTCCGTGATGAACGGCACCTTCGACGTGACCGGCAATACGATGACGCTCCTGCGCCGACAGGACGCCGTCGCGGAGATGGTCGGCGCAGCACAGGGCGTCGACACCGAGTTCGAGTACTGACCGACGGGCTTTTGTCCGCCCGCCGGGCGAACTCGGGTATGCTCGACAAACTCGGTGCCGCCGGTATCGCGGGCGTCGTCGTCCTGTTCGGTGGTATCGGCCTCGTCGCATGGAAGCAACCGATCGTAGCGGCCGGTATCGCACTCGTCGTCGGCGGCCTCGGCCTCGTCGTCTACGGCCTCGTCACGAGTCTGCTGGCCTCCTTCGGGATGGGGATGGGCGGCGGGATGCCCTAAGCGGCCCGCAAACCGAACGCGAAGCACGCCCCGCCGTCCGTCTCGACGGCCGGTCGTCGGATTCCTCGACGACGTCCGTCGGCACCATCCCGTCGCGTTCGCTCAGTCACTCCCTAGTCCTCCACCGGCCTGTCGGCCCGGTGTTCGCTGATTATCTGGTCGACCATCTCCGCCTTCTGTGCTTGCTCCCGGTCTTCCGCCCGGTCCTCCCAGTCGGCGATGGCGGCCTCGACCTCTGCCTCGCGAGCGATGGCGAGTTCGTCTATCTCCTGTACGGTGACCATCTCGACGGGCGCGACCGGGACGTCGTGGTCGAACAGCACCTCGTCGGCGGCGTCCGAGAGGTTGCCGTCGCGCAGGACGACGCGGGGGTCGGCCTCGGCGAGGCGCTTCGCCGTCGACCGCCCCGCGCCGGAGGCGTCCCGGAGCATGACGACGTCGCCGGCCACGAGGCCGAACTGCTCGTCGGCGGCCTCGATGGCGTCGCGGGTGAACTGCTCGACGACCTTGACGGGCACCAGTCCGTCCCGTTCGTCGGCGACGTCGGCGAAGTTCGAGTGGTCGAGTTTCCACAGCGACTTCAAGCGGTCGAGTTTCCCCGCCAGTTCCTCGCGTTTCGCCTGTTCGTCCTCGACTTTCCGTTCGAGGGCCTCGTTACGCCGTTCGAGTCTGGTGACCTCGCGGTCCTTGCGGACCTCCCGGCGGCCCTCCTGTCTGGCCTTCTCCAGTTGCTTGTCCTTCTCGCGTAACTGCTCGTCTTTCTGCTGGATCGTGTCTTTCAGGTCGTCGACGTGGGATTCGAGGCGGTCGATGCGGGCCTCCAGCCGTTTGATCTCCTTCTCCTCGTCGCTCAACTCGCGTGGCTGGTGGCTGGTCGACTCCGCTTCGCTCTCGTCGTCGCCCTCGATGTCGCGAAGCACCGACTCGACGGACTCGTCGCCGGCGACGACGCGGGCGACGACCGGTCCGACCTCGTGCTGTGGCGGGACCTTCCCCGCCACGCGGTCGAACTGGCTCTCGTGGTGGTCGAAGGCGTACAGCGCCGCCGCCATCGCGTCCCGTTCGTGGTCGTTGTCGTAGGCCTCCTCGCGGGTCCGGTGTTTCTTCTCGTCGACGGGCAGGTCGCGTTCGGGTTCCCACCCGGCGGCGTCGAACGACCGGCGGAACTTCTCGACTGTCTCGGGCATCGGCGTCACGTCGGCGGCGACGACGACCGGGCGCCCGCGCTCGATTATCCACTCGACCACGTCCGCCCGGTCGTTGGTGCGAGAGGAGTAGACGTCCAGCACCTCGCCGTCTAACCCGACGATGGCGACGGCCGTCGTCGTCCCGGGGTCGACGCCGACGACGACGTGGTCCCGGCGCTTCGCCAGCGGCCGGAACTCGATGCCGTCCCGGCGGACCCGCTCTATCTCGACGCGCGTGTCGCCCGAGCGGTGTGTCGAGACGGGGATGTCCTGTGGCCGGGCCTGGACGCGGAAGACGGCGCTCGAAAAGCCGCCGTACTTCTCGGTGACGTCGCGTTCGTACGCCAGTCCTGCGCCGTCGAGTTCGGACTCGACCTCGCGGGCCTGCTTCTTGACGGCGCCGTGGATGCGGCGGGTGTACCGGTCCTCGGACCAGCCACCCTTTCCGGTCGAGCGGCCGCGCGAGACTTTCACTTCGGTCGTGTCGGTAAAGGCCGACACCTCCTGTCCGACGTTCGCGGCGGCGAGTCGGGCCGCGGCCTCCGCTTCCTTCATGGGCTTCTTTCCGTAGGGCACGCCGTGGCGCTTGGCGACCCGCGAGAGCGGTTCCGGGCGCTCGTCGCCGGTCACCTGTACGAGTTTCGTCTCGTCGGGGAGCGAGCCCAGCAAGTGGACCAACTGGTCCTTGTCGGCCGCCAGTTCGTACATGTTGTCCGTCGCGAGGATGTCCGGCTCCTCGTCGTCGACGAGGCGCCGGAGCTTCCGCCGCGACACCACGTCCCGCTCTATCTCTTCGCCGTCGAACACCACCAACGCGTAGGAGGGGGCGTCACCGCGCACGTCGCCGCTCTGGATGTCTACCCCGAAGACGACGGCGTCGAGCGCTGCCGTGCGGTTCACGCACCCCGCTAGGTGATGCGTGACTATAAATCTCGTTCCGGCGGGCGGGTCCCGACCGCCGACGCGCTACTCGCCGTCGTGGGCAGCGGCGCTTCCGAAGTCGGCGGTCTCGACCAGTCGCGCGAACGCCGCCTGCTCGCGGTCCTCTAACGTCCGCTGGTCCGCCGCGTCGCGCATTCGCGCCTTCAGTTCTCTCAGTGCCCCGCGGTCGACGGCGGCCACCTCGTCGGCGACCGCTCGTGGGTCGGAGACGACGCGCGAGACCAGTCCCATCCGCAGAGCCGTCTCGGCGTCGACGGTGCGACCCGACAGCGCGAGGTCCAGCGCCTCGCCCTCGCCGACGATTCTGGGGAGCCGTCCCGTGCCGCCCCACGCGCCGAACAGACCGAGTTTGACGCCCGTCTCCGCGAACGTCGCATCCGGCGTCGCCACCCGGAGGTCACAGGCCAGCGCCAGTTCGACGCCGCCGCCGCGGGCCGCCCCGTCGACGCCGGCCACGACCGCGCCGTCGTACTGCTCGATGGTGGTCGCGACACGCTGTCCCAGCGCCGCGAACTCGCCGGCACCCTCGGCGTCCAGCGTCTCGACTACGTCTAAGTCCGCCCCGGCACAGAACGCCTCGCCAGCGCCCTGGAGGTAGACGACCGGTTCTGTCGCTTCGGCGACTGCCGTCTCCAACTCGCCGAGCGCCTCGCGGTCGAGGGCGTTGCGTCGGTCTGGTCGGTCGAGTGTCAGCACCCGAACGTCACCCTCGGCCGTCGTTCGGACCATGCGCTGTCTGACTCCGCTGTTTCCAAAGGTCTTTGCCCTTGCCGCCGCTAGGTCACACCAATGGAGGAAGTGGCGGCGGTCCGCCAAGCCGCGCTGGCGGCGGTCGACGACGTCGAGCCCGAACGTCTCCGCGAACGCATCACGGCACGCCTCGACGACGCCTCGCTCTCGCCCGGCGTGCTGACGCTGGTCAGCGCCAGCGCCGCCAGAGAGCATCCCACCGACCCCGCCGACGGCGACGCCGACCGCGCCGCCGGCGTACAACTCATCTACGAGGGACTCCGGCTCACTCGCCAACTCGCCCACGAGGACCCGTGGGCGGGCGGCGACCGCGACGCCGCCGACCTCGACATCCTCATCGCCGACATCCTCGTCTCGCGGGGGTTCTACCTACTGGCTCGCACGGAGGCCGCCGACGCCGCCGTGCAGGTCGTCCGCTCGTTCGGCCACGACCAGACGGTCCAGCGGACCACCGGCGACGAGCGCCTCGACGGCACTCTCGAGGTCGACATCTGCGAACTCGCCGTCGTCGCCGGCGTCACCGCCGGCGGCGTCCACCCCACGCCGACGCTGCGGGAGTTCGCTACCGACCTCGGGAGCGACGGGCTACCCGAGAACGGCCGTCTCGTCGGCGACGAGATAGCGGACGCGCTGACGGCCCACACCCGGACCGACCACCCTCCGAGTGACGGCACCGAGGCCGCCGCCGACCACTGAGAACAATCGCCACGCCGGCACCGAATCGAAACGCCTAAAGACAATTGCCGGGTACATCGAAACGCGCCTGGGTAGCTTAGCGGTAAAGCGCGTCCTTGGTAAGGACGAGACCCCGGATTCAAATTCCGGCCTAGGCTTTCTGCGACGAACGGACGTGAGGAGCGAAAGCTGTACGCGGGATGTGACTCCCTGTCAATCGCCGCTCACTCCCGCTCGGGTTCCTCGGCGAGCGCTCGGTCCCGCAACTCCTTGCACTTCTCGCCGTGCACGGTCAGTTCGGGCACCGGGACCGGCGTCCCGTCCTCGACGGCGACGAAGGTGGCGTAGGCGCTCGTGGTCTCCTCGGTCTCGCCGGTTCGGGGGTTCTCGCGCGACACTTCGATGCGAACACGGACGCTCGTCCGGCCGGTGGCGTAGGCCCACGACTCGACGAGGGCGGTGTCGCCGATGGGGATGGGGCGCTCGAAGTCGACGCGGGACATCTGTGCGGTGACACAGGTCTCTTCAGCGGCCCGCATCGCGGACATCGCGCCGATTTCGTCCATCCACTTCATGACGATGCCTCCGTGGGCGCTCTCGTAGTTGTTGGCGTGGGTCGGCTGAACTCGCTCGCGATTGACGATGTGCGTGTCCGCGATGTGGGGCATGGCCCGAGGTACGACGGCCGGGACTAAAAGCGGCCCACCGACTTACTGCTGCGGGCCGACTTCTTCGAAGGGCTGGACGATGACGAACCCGTCGGGGTTCGAAAACTCCAGTTGGTACTGCTCGCCGGAGGACTGGCCGATCATGTCCGAGAGGCTCCGGTTGACGCTGCTAGAGGGGGAGTTGTCGGCGCTCCAGGCGACGGTCGCCGCCGGGTCGGTCTTGACCGGCGGGGTGAGCACCAGCGGGTCGCCGTGGGTCGTGATGGCGACGCTGCCAGGGCCTTCGAGAAAGACGTTCGTCAGGCCGCCGGTGGCGGACCCGGCGAGGCTGCCGATGGTGGAGATGCTGTAGTCGATGCTCGACTCGAAGGCGAGTACGTCGTTGCCGTTGACGGAGATGGACTCGTCCTCGTTTAGGTCCATTATCTGTATCTCTTTCCCCTGATCGGCGACGTAGAGGTGGCCGGTGCCTTCGACCTCCATCACGGGGGTACCTTCGCTGGTCGCCTTCGACTTGATGAAGCCAGTCAGGCCGCCCTCGGCGTTGGACTTCCCCGTGAAGGTGAGGTCCCCGTCGTGGGCGACCATCGCGCCGGCTTTCGTCAGTACGGTCCCGTCGACGGCGATGTCGAGGAGCTTGCTGCTCTCTAGCTGGAAGGTGTCGCCGCCCTCGTCCGGTCGGTTCGCGTTGATGAATGTATCGACGTCCATGGTATCTCGGCCGATTGCTCGGCCACGGCCACCGTTCGACGCGGGGGGTTGAAACCTTTCTCCCGTCGGGCGGCGTCATTTACCGGGACAGCGATGAAACAAACGGGAGCGCACGTCAGAACGGGAGCGGGAACGGTACCGACCCGCGGGAGTACCCCTCGACGCGGCCGTCGGGGCGGTAGCGAAACACCACGAGCGGTTCGTAGCCCACGCCGGGTTTCTCGGCGTGGACGCGGTGCCACTCGTCGTCGCGGAAGGAGGTGCAGTCGACGACCAGTACGGCCCCCGGATGAGCGGCCAGTTGGTCGCGGGTCTTCGCGTCGCCGGAGGCCTTCAGCGCGCCGATGGCGGTGTCGACCTGCCGGCGAGTCGGCGGACGGGGACGCGTCACCTCCACGAGAGTGTCCTCGACGCGGAAGTCGACGGAGTGGCCGGACCCGAGTTCCACCTCGGGTTCGATGTCGTTGCCCGAGTCGACGAGCAGTTTGGCGGTGTTGAACTCCCCCATCGTCGCCTGCATCCGCGAGAGGTCGAACCCCTCGCTGGTCCCGAGTTTGCTGGCCATGGTGTAGCGGTACTCGTCTAACACACCGGTCGCGAGGAACTCGTCGTAGAACCGAAGGCCCTCGGCCTGACTGGCGTCGGGGAACCCCCCGGCGTGGTCGCGGAAGAACTCGCGGGTGGACTCCCGGCCGTCCTTCGAGAGGAAGACGGGGAGAAAGAAGTGCGAGACGGTTTCGTACTCGGTGAGCCACGGGTCCTCGACCTCCAACTGGGCCAGCAGTTCGCGCTGGGCCCACTCGGAGATGGGGTCGGGGGACTCCTCGAACGTGCGCTTGTTCGTCCGCCAGAGGGTCTCCGGCGTCTGTGTGTTACCGAGCCAGTAGGCTTCGTTGCCGTTCCAGCAAAAGAGCGCGAGGTCGCCGTTGTCCATCTCCAGCCGGCGGGCCGTCCACCCTTCGGGTGGGGCGAACCACGGGCCGTTCAGTTCGGCGCCGAAGGTGCTCTGCAGGGGAGAGAGGAGGTCACGCCGGACGCGGTCCTCGCTCCAGCGCTCGGTCGAGTAGCGAAATCGAAGTGGGCCAGCCACACCCGTCAGTAGTCGGTCGGTGGTCTTGTGCGTTCCGCATCCGGGGCATCACACGGGACGAAATGGCTGAGAACGGCAGAGATAGGGTTCGAACGTCGAAAATCGCTCCGACCGTTACATTGATAGGTACTAACACGCAAGTTCGAGTGTGGTAACGCATGTCTATGGGAGCGTATGACGACGACGAACACGAACGCCGTGAACGCAAGAACAACGAAGTCGACCTGTCGGAGGACGACGACCGCACAGCGTATCACGGGACTGTCGACTACGACAGTGGGGAGTCCACCGAGGAGCTGCTGGACCAGTTCAAGCAGATCAACTCCGAGTAACGCCGGCCTTTCTCGACCGGACCTGTAGCAACGTCACCGACACGGCCGTGACCACTGTCACCGCCACGACGTGAGCTATCAGCGCCGCGAGCAGGACTGGCTGGTTCAGCACGAACGGCACCAGTACCAACTGGAGTACGCCGAATCCCCACGTCTCCAAGTCGGCCCGCTGGAAGACCCGTGCCGTCTCCGGGTCGAACCGGAAGCGCAACGACCGCCAGAGGCCGGTGACGCTGGCCCACCATCCCGTGCCGATGCGGTAGCTCACGTCCCAGAGGATGAGCAGCGTCAGGTACACCACCAGTACCGGCGGCTCCTCGCCGAACAGCGTCGTGACGAGCGGGACTTCTCTGGTCTGTGGGTCGAAGACGAACAGGTGGGTCAGCATCGCGATGTACGCGAGCACCGACAGCACCACCTCCATGTTCGAGGAGAACAGCAGCGCTCGATAGGTCGGTGGGACGTCGATGCGGCGGATGAGCGTGCTGATGCGCAGCATCTCGATGCTCCCGATGGTAGCGACGAAGACGACGGCCGTCGCTGCGATGGCGGCGTTCCAGACGTCGTAGTACCACGCCATCGCGACGACGGCCACCTCGAAGACGACAAGTTGGATGGCCAGTGCGGCCCACGTCGGGAGGTGGATACCGGGGAGCGCGCCGACGATGCTCTCGTACACCCACGTCTCGCCGTAGTCGGGATGCGGACTCTCACTGCTCATTCGACTCACCACCGTCGGGCTGCTGGTCTGTGGGCGCTCGGACGCGCTTCGCGTGCTCGCAGCCGTCGGGCCGGGGCTCTGAGGAGGTTCGCCTCGCTTCGCTCGACGCACCACCGTCGGCGACGGCGGGGATGCGGGCACTCTCTCGGGTGCCCTGCAGTGCCCGGTCGACGGCCTCGTCGAACGGCGTCAGCGTCACCGGAACTGACTGCTGGATGCTGTCGTCGCTCGCCACCACGGGGGTCTTCAGGCCGCGGATGAGCGGTCTGGCGACCGTCGAGGGTACGTCGGTCACGAGTCCGATGGAGAGTGCCGACAGCCGCGGACTCAGTATCGGGATCGGGACGATGCGTGGCTCTTCGTCGTGCATCACCTGTCCGGTCCGGCGGAGTATCTCCGCGTAGGTCATCACCTCTGGGCCACCGACCTCGTACGTCTCGCCGGCCGTCGACGGCGTTTCGAGGACGCCGACGAGGTACTCGACGACGTCCTCGATGGCGATAGGATGACAGTCCGTGCGAACCCAGCGCGGGGTCAGCATCACCGGGAGTCGCGCGTTCAGTTCCCGGATGAGGCGGAAACTGGCGCTCCCGGTACCGATGACGATGGCGGCCCGGAGCGCCGTCAGGTCGTACGCGCCGTCGGCGAGGAGGTACTCCACCTCGCGACGCGAGCGGAGGTGTTTCGAGCGCATCTCGTCATCCTCGCCGAGGCCGCCCAGATAGACGACGCGGTCCACCCCGGCGGCGTCGGCGGCGGCCCGGAAGTTCCTCGCGGCCCGACGGTCACGCTCGGCGTAGTCGGCCCCGGCCCGCATCGAGTGGACGAGGTAGTAAGCGACGTCGACGCCGTCCAGTGCGTCCTCGAAGCTGCCCGTCTCCAACAGGTCGCCCGTCGCCACGTCGACGCCGTCCGGTGGATCGTACGCCGACGGGTCCCTGACGAGCGCGCGGACGTCGTGGCCGGCGGCGCGGAGTGCGGGGACGAGGTGGCTCCCCACGAACCCCGTCGCGCCGGTCACCAGCACGTGCATGCTCCACTCACAGCGCGGCACGAGGTTAAAAGGCTCCCCTGTCGTGTGGCCAGTTCACCCGGCGGGCTCTCACCCGGCCGCCCGCTCACCACCCGGGCGTCGGCGGTGCGCCGTCGTCGTCTTCGACTCGGCGGGCGACGTCGGGATCGGGCGCACTCGCACCGAACCCACCGGCCCTTTCGGTCCACCGCTCGATGGCTCGGCCGGCCCACGAATCGGCGTTCGAGACCGCCTCGAGCGCCTGTTCGTATCGCTCGTCGTTGACGACGAGCGTCCCCGGACTGGACGCGGCGGCGACGGCGACGAACTCGGCCCGGTCTTCGGCGGTGAGGTCGTCGTCGCGGAATCGCCTGACAGTACCCGCGACGCGCTCTGGCTCGGGGTGGGCGAACACGCGCTCACCGACGGCACCCGGCCCGAACAGCGGCGTCACGTCCGGCGGGTCGTCGTCGAGCAAGCGGCGACCGCCGTGGACGGACTCGACGCGTTCACACTCCGTTTCGGTCTCTAAGAGCAGGTTCTCGCCGGGGTAGGTACTGCACGCGTGGGGGTAGTGGTCGCCGTCGTGGATGCGACACTGCAGCGTCGTCGGGTCCAGAAACACGCAGGCCCGGAGCCACGTCGACGGCCGGTCGAACGGCGCGACGGGTTTCGGTGGCTTGCGCAGGCCCACGAAGAAGACGGGTCGGTCGCCGATGGCGGCCACGTCGACGCCGTCGAGCGTGACGCTCCGGTCGTCGTCCTCGGCCCGCCACAGGCGCGGTCGGAGGGCGTCGCCGTACCCCGCGTCGACGAATCCGCGGACCTCTTCGCGGGAGAGGGGGACGAGGTTGTAGGTGTCGTCCAGCGGTTCGAACGGCCCGCGGCGCTCGTGGTCGATGTCGCGGCCGGTGAGCGGGCGCCAGTCGATGCAACACCCGGCGCAGCCTTCGCAGTCGACCTCCATACCGTGGTGTTCGATACCGCGGAGCAAAAAGAAAAGGTCCTTACCGCCGTCCTCGGTAGCGAACCTATGGCATCACAGCCCTGTGACGGCTGTGGCGACCGCGTCTCGATAGGTGGCGGTATCGCCAACATCTGGACACAGGAGAGCAGACCGACCGAGGGTATCGTCCTCGAACTCGGCGACGGCACCGAACACTTCCTCTGTTACGACTGTATCGACAGGCTTCCGGACGACGCCGAGGTGACTGCCGAGGACGTGGCGGCGCTCACAGAGGAGTCGTAAGTCGCCGTCGCTCGCTGTCGGTCGTTGTCGTCGGCGGCGCGACGCTGCCGCTCTGGATGGAGTGTTCGATAAAACGCGTCAGACGTGGTCGCTAACGCGACCGGAAATCTGCGTTAGTTGCGGACGACGTTCGTCGCGCGGGGGCCCTTGTCGGCCTGTTCGATGTCGAATTCGATCTCCTCGCCTTCTTCGAGGTCCGGGCCGCCAACGTCTTCCATGTGGAAGAAAACGTCCTCGTCCGCGTCCTCAGTCGAGATGAAACCGTAACCGCCTGTGTCGTTGAAGAAATCAACCTTACCGTTTGCCATTGCAAACAAACATACAGGGGGTATATGTATAAGACTTCCGAGGGTACCACTACCACGACCGTGTGGGTGTGAACACGCACCACTCCGTCGATGGGGCGGGACCCGCCGCCCGTCGCCGCCGGCGCCTGACAAGAAAGGTTTACCCCCACCGGTGCGTTGCCTTCTCGCGTGTACCCGGCGCGGATCCACGACGAGTTCCCCGCTCCGAGCTACCGCGGTAACCAGAAGCAGGCCCTCTCGGACATTCGCACGGCCTTCGAGAGCGGGAAGGACGTCGTCCTCGTACGCGCGCCGACGGGGAGCGGCAAGTCCCTGCTCGCCCGGGCCATCGCCGGGTGTGCCCGCACCGCGGGGGAGGCGAGCGCCGAACAGGTGGTCGACGCCTACTACACGACGCCGCAGGTGTCCCAACTCGACGACGTGGCCGAGGACGACCTGTTAGAGGACCTCTGTGTCATCCGCGGGAAGAACAACTACGACTGCATCCTCCCCGGGGAGACGGACACGCCGGTCAATCAGGCCCCCTGCGTGCGCGAACGCGAGTTCGACTGTCAGGTCAAGCACCGCTGTCCGTACTTCTCGGACCGCGCTATCGCCTCGAACCGCCGCATCGCCGCGATGACGCTCGCGTACTTCATGCAGACGGCCGGCAGCGACGTGTTCGGGAAACGGGACGTGGTCGTCGTCGACGAGGCCCACGGCCTGGGCGAGTGGGCGGAGATGTACGCCACCATCGACCTCTCGCCGGAGACCATCCCGATGTGGTCGGACCTAGACGTGCCGACCCTCGACGGACTGGACGAGGCCGTCGCCTTCGCCGAACGTCTCGAACACCTCACCGAGCGCCGCGTGAAGGAACTGCGGGGCAACGCCGAACTCACCCCCGACGAGGTGGCAGAACGCGACTCGCTGAACAAGCTCCGGAGCGACCTCTCGTGGTTCCAGGAGGACTACCGCGACCCCGAGAGCGCGACGACGTGGGTGGTCGATCAGGCCGACGGCGAGGGTGCGCCGGTCACCATCAAACCGATGAACCCCGAGCGGTACCTGAAACACACCGTCTGGGACCGGGGCAACAAGTTCGCCCTCCTCTCGGCGACGATTCTGAACAAGGACGCCTTCTGTGCCAACGTCGGGTTGGACCCCGACGACGTCGCCCTCGTCGAGGTGGGCCACACCTTCCCCGTCGAGAACCGCCCGCTGTACGACGTCACGCAGGGGAAGATGACCTACGACCACCGCGACGACACCCTGCCGAAGGTGGCCCGGAAAATCGTCCGCATCATGGCCCAGCACCCCGACGAGAAGGGCCTGATTCACTGCCACTCCTACGCGATACAGGAGCAGTTGGACGACCTGCTGACCGAGTTCGGCGTCGGCCCCCGAGTCCGAAGCCACGACAAGGCAGACCGGGACGGCGCGCTGTCGGCGTGGAAACGGAGCGACAACCCCGACGTGTTCCTCTCGGTGAAGATGGAGGAGGCGCTGGATCTGGAGGGCGAGTTGTGTCGCTGGCAGGTCCTCTGTAAGGCCCCCTACCCGAACACGCGGGACTCGCGGGTCGCCCGGCGACTGGAGGACGGCCAGTGGGGGTGGTACTACCGGACGGCACTCAGAACGGTGATTCAGGCCTGCGGGCGCGTCGTGCGGGCGCCCGACGACTACGGCGCGACCTACCTCGCCGACACGTCGCTCCTGGACCTGTTCGAACGCGCCCGTCACGACATGCCCGACTGGTTCGACGAACAGGTGGTGCGGATGTCCGAACCGGAGTTGCCCGACTTCGCGCCGGACCGGGCGCTTTCGGGCGTCAGTGCGAGCGCGAAACGCCGGCACGACCGCTCTCGCTCGCGGTCGGGCGGCGGCAGTCACCCCCTCTCGGACGTGTGGGACTAGAAGAACGCGAACGCGAGTCCGTAGACGACGGCCGACCCGACCATCAGGAAGGCCAGAAAGACCGCCATCACCTGTTGTCTGTCCATACACGCCGTTCGGCTGACGGCTAATTAGGCGTTACGACGGGCCACGGGCGCGGGCATACTGTTAAGGCGACCCTACCGTACAATCAGGCATGCGTCTCGCACTCATCGGGGTCGGTCAGGCTGGTGGCAAGGTCACGGACGCCTTTCTGGAGTACGCCGACCGGACGGACAGCGACGTCGTCGTCGACGCGCTGGCGGTCAACACCGCCAAAGCGGACCTGCTGGGCCTCCAACGGGTCCCCGTCGGCAACCGCTTGCTCATCGGCACCGACCGCGTGAAGGGCCACGGCGTCGGCGCCGACAACGAACTGGGGGCCGAAATCGCCCAAGCCGACAGCGAGGAGGTGCTGGACGCCGTCGCCGACATCCCGACCCACGAGGTGGACGCGTTCATGCTCGTCGCCGGCCTCGGCGGCGGCACCGGGTCCGGCGTCGCGCCGTACCTCGCGAAGGAACTCGGCCGGCGGTACGAGGAACCGGTCTACGGGCTGGGACTGCTCCCCGCGAAGGACGAGGGCGGCATCTACGTGCTCAACGCCGCCCGGTCGTTCATGACCTTCGTCCGCGAGGTGGACAACCTCGTCGTCTACGACAACGAGACGATGAGTGGCGCCGGGGACAGTCTCGCCAGCGGGTTCGCGCGGGCCAACGAGCAACTCGCTCGCCGCTTCGGCGTCCTCCTCGCCGCCGGCGAGACCGACGGCCGCGCGGTCCCCGAGCAGGTGGTCGACGCCAGCGAGATAATCAACACACTCGCCTGTGGCGGTGTCTCTTCGTTCGGTTACGCGGCCTCGCCGGTCGAGCGCAAGCGCGGGTTCTTCGGCGGCAAGAAGGCCGCCGACGCCTCCGACGCGACGCCGCGCATCCTCTCGACGGTCCGGCAGGCCACGTTGGGTCGCCTCTCCCTGCCCTGCGAGATAACGAGCGCCGAGCGCGCACTCGTCGTCGTCGCCGGGCCGCCGGAGCTACTGAGCCGGCAGGGCGTCGAGAAGGCCCGCAACTGGCTGGAGGAGGCGACGGGGACGATGGAGGTCCGGGGTGGGGACTTCCCGGTCCCGGACGCCGACGAGGTGGCCGCCGCGGTGGTCCTCTCGGGGGTCAGCGACGTCCCGCGCGTCAAGGAACTGCAGGGCATCGCCATCGAGACCCAGCAGTCGATGCGCGAGTTGAGCGATCGCTCGGAGACGAAGCTCGCGGACCTGCTGTCGGTCACCGACGGCGACCTCGAACCGCTCTTCTAACCCCGCATCTCCTCCGGATACCGGACCTCGGCCCACCAGTCAGCGCCGTCGTAGCGGACCAGCCACGTCCCGCTGTACTCGGACACTTCGACGGCCACGTCGTCGTGGGCGCGGAACCGCTCGACGAGCGCCGTGAACGCTTCCGACGGCGGGTCCTCGGACTCGGCCTCGCCGTTCTTGGCGTCGTCGAGGATGGCTCGCTGGTCCGCCGAGAGGCCGTCGAACGAGAACCGGAACCGCTCGCGGGCGATGGCGGCCAACCCGGTCGCGTCTCGGGCCAGCAACTCGGCGCGGTAGCGGTAGTCGGCGACCGTGACCTCTCGGCTGTCGCGGACGGCGACCCCGAACGTCGCCCCGTCCCGCGTGACGCCGTCGTACTCGGGTTCTGGGACGACGACCGACTCGGCGGCCTCGGCGTCCGTGTAGCGCACGCCGACGCCGAGCGTCTCGCCCGGGTCCCGCGCCGTGTCGGAGTCGAAGATGCGGTCGAGTTTCTCCCGGTCGACGGCGGGGAGGTCGGCGTATGCGACCGTCCGCTCTGGTGTCGGGTCCGGGTCGACCGTCGACTCGACGCCGTACTGCGTCCGTGTTCGCTCGTTCGTCGCCTCGGAGTCGACGGCGTAGTACGACCCCTCGTACGCGATGGGCCACGTCGGGTCGAACGGCGGGTGTGTGTCGGTCACCGTCGCTCGCTCGGCGTCGTCCTCGATGGCGCCGACGGCGAGGTCACGGTACGAGTCGGCGAGGTCGCCGGTGGGAATCGCCCACCGGTCGGCGAGTGCGGCGTCGTCGCTCACGTCGGTCAGGCGGATGGACCCACGGGGGTCCGAACAGCCAGCGAGGGGGAGGGTCGCGCCGACGGCGACGGCGGCGAGGAACTGGCGGCGTCGCATACCCGAAGCTATCGGACGGTTGGTGAATAGTTTGTGGTCGGCTACTCGATCCGGGCGTCGACGACGACGTGGGCGACCCCCTCGCTGTAGCCCTTCACGCGTCGGGTGTCGAGCACCTCGACCGACCGGCCGGCGTCGTCCGCGGCGGCCTCCAGCCGCTCGATAGGGCGCTCGAAGACGAGCGCTTCGGGCGTCGCCTCGTGCATGTGGAGAACGCCGCCGGGTGCCAGCGCGTCGAGCGCGCTGTCGAGGTACTCGTGGGCCTCGTAGTAGCCCATCAGCACGCGGTCGGCGCGGGCCTCCCTCGCGAACTCCGGCACCACGTCGCGACAGTCCGCTCGATACGGCTGGACGTTCCGGTCGACGCCGTTTTGCATCACGTTCTCGACCAGATACCGGAACGCCGTCGGGTTGCGCTCGACGGCCGTGACGCTCGCGCCAGCGCGGGCCATCGGGAGCGTGAAGTAGCCGATGCCGGCGAACATATCGAGGACGCGCTCGCCCGCTTCGACTGCGTCGCCCATCCGCGCTCGCTCGGCCTTGTTCCCCGGCGAGAACATGACCTCGGCGAGGTCCAGTCCGTACCGGGTGCCGTGTTCGGTGTGGACCGTCTCGGTGTCGCCCTCCCCGGCGACGACGGTGACGTTCGGTTCGCGGTGGTCCCCGGAGATGCCGCCCCGGTCGAGCACCGTGTCGGCCTCGCCGTGGAGGGCGAGCAACGCCTGTCCGACCTCTTCGGGACGTGGGGCGTCGCCCACGTCGACGAGGACGACCGACCCGACGACGGCCCACGAGGACGGGGCGGCGTCGAGTTCGTCGTCGGTCCACCCCCGCTGCCGGAGGTGGTCTTCGAGGGTCCGCAGGCGTGGCTCGCCGACCTGCTGGACGATTTCGCGAACGTCGACCGTTTGCGGCGGAGCGGTCACGGGGACGGCGACGCCGTCGTCGTCCCACGAGCGGACGCTCCGGTCGGCGTCGTAGACGCCCTCGTTGGTCAGCGCGTCGATGACGGTCTGGGCGCGCGGTTTCGCCACGACGACGGCGAGACGCTGGTCGCGGTCGGCGTCGTCTTCAGGCATCGTCGCCGATCCCGTTCTCGGGCAGGACGTGCAGGCCGGCGGCGCTCTTGAACACGGTCAGTTCGTCGGCGCCGGTGTCCAGATAGTCCGGTCGCGGAATCGTCACGCTCTGGAAGGTGTCCGGGTCGAGTACCTGTACGGCGTTCTCGTCCTCGACGGCGACGAGCGTCGTCGTCTGGCCGTCCTCGCGGAAGCCCAACCGCTCGCCGTCGGGGGCCTCGCCCGCCTCGAAACTGGCCTCGTAGTGGTCGCCGGTCGCCAGTCGGACGCCCTTCAGGTTCCCCTGTATGGAGCGGACGAGGACTGGGCCGCCGCCGTCCTCGGGGTCGATAATCTCGCCCTGCTGGTAGCGGGGCAGGCGGACGGCGTAGGTCATCCGGTAGAGCTTCTGGCCGTCCTCGTCCTCGGTGATGAGGCGTTTCGAGTCCGAGTACGTCCCGCCCAACTGGGCGGTGATGCGCTTGGCGATGCCCAGTCCCATCTGGTTCGTCGATATCTTCATGTTCAGTCCCTCCGGGACCTCCTTCGTCTCGGTGATGAACGCGTTGCGGTCGCCGGTCTCCTCGCGGTCGGCGACGTACTCCTCGGCGGTGGTCTTCGCCCGCTCGATCTCCTCCTCGGTCGGGTCGCGTTCGTCGGCCCGCACCTGTACGACGCTGGCGAAGGAACCCCCGGCTATCTTCCCACAGCGCTCGCAGGTCTGTCGAGAGATGCTGACGGGGACGACGACCTCCTCGGTGACGGGCGTCTCGCGGACGACGCCGGAGAACTCGGCGTGCATCCGGATGTTGTTCTTGTCGACCTGTTCGGGGGCGACCTGCCACGCGATGGACTGGGCGTCGACGTGGATGCCCAGCGCCTCACTGACCTGTTCGACGGCGATATCCGTGTAGTCCTCGGCGCCGACGTCCACCCAGCGGTTCCCCTTGTGGACCGCGCCACACTGCGAGCAGACGCGGACCTGTATCTTCTCGGGGGCGTCCACGAGGTCGAACTCCTCGAAGTAGCAGGCGTCACACAGCACGCGCTCGGAGTCCCGCTGTGCGCCCGGAAGGTCCGGGCGGTCCTCGGGGTGTGCCGCCATCTCGTCCCCGCAGCGCGGGCAGAAGGCTCCAGACCGGCTCATTGTGCGCCGCTAGGCCGCTGTCGTGTTTAAACCGTGTGTTCTCGGAGTCGACCTGACTGTGAGCGGGTAGGTTAAGAACCGGGCCGTAGAACGTGCTGTCAATGGGATATCGGGGTCGGGTCCGGTATCGGCTACGAGGGTGCGCCGAGTCGTGACGCTCGCCACCGTCGCGCACGTGCTGTTGCTCGCCCTGTCGGTGCTGACGACGACGGCGCTGACCGGCTACGCGTGGCGGAACCGGGCCGAACACGGTGCCCGCGCGTTCTCGGGGCTGGTGGCAGCGTTTACGCTGTATGCGGGCGCACACCTCGTCGGCCTGCTGACCGCCGACCTCGGCGCGCGACTGCTCTGGGAGTACGTCCAGTGGACCGGCACGGCCGCGATCCCGGTACTCTGGATGCTGTTCGCCCTCGAGTACACGGGCCACGACGAACTGATTGACCGACGGACCGTGGCCGCGCTCTCGGTGGTTCCGGTCGTCACCGCCGCGCTGGCGTGGACGAACCCGTGGCACCACCTCATGTGGACGGACAACACGCTCGTCGTCGTCAGCGGCCTCGCTATCTTCGATCAGTCGTTCGGCCCGTGGTTCTGGGTGTTCACGGTCTTTACCTACGTCCTTATCACCACGGGCGGCTTCCTGCTCCTCCGTCTGGTGTGGTTCTCGGACCACCTCTACGCCGACCAGGCCATCCTGCTCGTCGTCGGTGTCACCGTCCCGATTCTCGCCAGCGCGCTGTCGGTGCTCCCGGTGGTACAGGTCGGACGGCCCCTCCTCGACCTCACGCCCTACTCCTTCGTCGTCTCCGGGTTCGCCTTCGGCTACGCGCTGTTTCGCCACCGACTGTTCGACTTGGTCCCGGCGACCAGACAACTCGGTCGGAGCGCGGTCATCCACCACCTCGAAGACGGCGTCGTCATCGTCGACACCACCCGGCGAGTGCTGTACCTCAACCCGACGGCGGCCGACTTGTTCGACTGTTCCTCGTCGGCGGCGCTCGGCCAACCGGTCCGCTCGCTCGTCGACGAGTCGGCCATCGACTTCGACACCGAGGACGCCCTCGCGGAACTGGGACTCGACGGCAACGTCTACGAGATACGCACGTCGCCGATTCACGACCGACACGGGCGACTGACCGGCCACACGCTCGTCATCCAAGACATCACGACCCGGAAGAACCGGGAGCGCCGCCTCGAAACCCAGCGCGAGGAACTCGAACGACTCGACAGCCTCAACGCGGCGATTCGGGGCGTCCACCGGGCGCTCGTCACCGCCACCAGTCGGTCGGAGATTCGCCGGGCGGTGTGCGAACGTCTCACCGAAGACGGCATCTACCGGACGGCGTGTGCGGCCGACCTATCGACGTTACAGGGGGAGGGAGCGGGATGGACTATCGCCGGGGCCGACGCCGACCCGTCGGCGCTTCCGGCGGACATCGCGAGCGCCGTCCCGGCCGAGTCTCGGGCAGCGGCGACTCCGGTCGTCGTCGACCCGGACGACCAGCGGGGGACGTGGACGGTGGTTCCGCTGGTGTACGGCCCGACGGTGTACGGCGTCCTCGCCCTCCGCTCGGCGGAATCGAGCGACGGCGATTCGACGGCAATCCCCGACCGGGAGCGCGAGGTGCTCGCGGAACTCGGCGAACTCATCGGCCACGCCAGCAACGCCGTCGAGACGCGCCGCCTCCTCAGCGCGGAATCGGTCGTCGAACTGGAGTTCGCCAGCCGCGACACCGACGGGACGCTCCTCGAACTGGCCGCGGAGACGGAGTGTTCCCTCGAACTGACCGGTATCGTCCCGAACGCCGTCGACGGCCACCTCGCGTACCTCCGGGTGGCGTCAGGGGAGGTCCCCGACGAGGACGCGCTGACGGCGACCCACTCCGACCGGATTCGGACGATTCGCGAAGACGAGGGGGGACTCGTCGAGTGGGCGGTCCCCGACGGGACGCTGGTCGGGACGCTCGTCGACAGCGGCGCGCAGGTCGTCTCCGTGACCGTCGAGGACAGGGTCACGACGGCCGTCGCCGAGGTGGCCCCCGACGCCGACGTTCGGAGTCTCGTCGAGGAGGTCAAAGCGGCGTTCCCCGAGACGCGCCTCGTCTCGAAGCGAACCCGCGACCGGCCCGTCGGTCGGCCCGACGGCATCTCCCGGGGAACCGTCGGCGAACTCACCGACCGCCAACAGGAGGTGCTGGAGACGGCCTACCGCGCCGGGTACTTCGACTGGCCCCGCGGGTCGACGGCCGAGGAAGTCGCGTCGACGCTGGACATCTCCGCGCCGACGCTCCACGGCCACCTCCGCAAGGCCGAAGCCAGACTGCTCACGGACCTCTTCGACGGCGACCGACGCGCAGACGACTGATCTCGAAATAGGGGGTTTACGGCCGTCTCTGTCGGTTTTGTGCCGCCCTATCGACACTCCCTACATACGTAGTGCCAACGTAGTAGCCAGCAGTTCACCATGTGGGTATCGAGATATGACAGACGACGAGCCAACGATGAGCAGACGACGACTCTTGGCGACTGCGGCCGCGGTTTCTGCGGGCGGCCTCGCGGGCTGTACCATCTCGACCCCCTTCGGCGACTTCGGGGCGTCGACCGATGACGACAGCGGTGGTCGCGATAGCGGCGGGGCCGCGACGCCCTCGCCGACGCCGGTGACGACGACCAGACAGCCCAGTACGCGGACGACCACGCCGACGCCCACGGACTCGCCGACTGCGGTGCCGACCAGTACACCGACTGCGGTGCCGACGGCGACGCCGACCACGAACCAGACCGACCTCCAACCGCTGACGCCCGACCCGTGCGTGATGACGGGGTCGTGTGTCAGTACGCCCGAACCGGTGGAGACGGTGACGATTTCGGACGACCCCATCTTCATCCCGGACGACCCCATTCTCTCGCCCGACATCGTCCTCGACCCGACGCTCGTCAACACGACCGATTCGACGCTCGGCGAGCCATCGAGCGTCGAGGAGGGCGGTGACCTCTCCGTGACCGTGACCCCGGAGACGAACAAGGCCGAGAACACCGCGCTCGGCGGGACGAACACCGAGCGCAACGGCGACATGATCTGTACGACGCAGCGCCGACAGGTCACCTCGGGGAGCGGGACGAACTTCCTGCTGGACCCGCAAATCGGGACCATCTGGCCGGGCGCGATACTCGAAGCCGAGAGCATCGCCCGCGGGCAGTTCTCGCCCGCGCTCTCCTCGACGCGGCGCAACGGCGTTCCGGCCAGTCAGATACGGAACCCGCTCGAACTCTCCATCTCGCTTCGCAACATCGATGGGCAGAACACCCGGAAACTCCAGACCCCTTCGCTGGGGTCGTTCCGGACCGCGCTCGACGACATCCTCGGGCAGTACGACCGGAACGCGAACACCCCCGCGAAGATGAACTTCAGCATCCACCAGATTCACTCCTCGAAGCAACTGGACGTGACGCTGGGGGCGCACTACGACAGCCTGAAACTGCAGGTCGACAACGAGTTCGACTTCTCGACGGAGTCCGAGACGAACAAGATATTCGCGCAGTTCTACCAGCAGTACTACAGCGTCGACGTCTCGCTGCCCAACCCCATCGCCAACGGCGTCGTCTCCGACCAAGGGGCGTACCTCAAGCCGAACGACGTGGTCGTCAAGAACGTCTCCTACGGCCGCCTCCTGCTTTTCTCGGCCGAATCGAAGTACGAGCGAACCGACATCGAGAACGCCCTCAACGTCGCGCTGAACGCCGGGTCGGGGCGCGCGACGGCGTCGCTCGACATCAAACACAAGCAAGTCCTGCGCGACACGCAAATCAACGTCCAAGTGCTGGGCGGATCCGCCCAGCAGGGCGCACAGACGGTGAGCAAACCGGGCGAAGGCGCGTTCGAGGCCATCCGGAACTTCATCCAAGACGGCGCGACCTACGACCCGAAGACCTCTCCGGGGGTCCCCATCGCCTACCAGACGAAGTACCTCAGTAATCTCGACACGGCGAACACCTATCTCACGACCTCCTACACCGAGCGCAACTGTCGGCCGACGACGCGGGGCTACCGGGTCCACAACATGTCGCTGGGCGTCATCGAGGAGAACGACCCCGGCAACGAGGAGGAACTGTACGGCGACGTGTACGTCGTCGCCTGGCCCGTCCCGAAGGGGAGCCAAGTCGTGGGCATCGACGACCGCATCGAACCGAAGGGCGGTCGCAGCGACGGCCGCGTCTGGCACCGCTCGAAGTCCTCGAACATCAACGTCACGCAGGGCAGTCGCAAGGACCTCGGCGTCGACGCCACCATCGAGTTCGACGACGCCCACGACCTCGACAACTCGCGGACCTATATCCAAGTGACCGCGGTTCCGCACGAACGCGACCCCACCTCCGGCGACGAGTTCGGCAACAAGAAGGCCGTCAAGTGGTTCCTCAACGAGCCCCCGAGCGACCCGGACCGCGCGGGCCGAGAGAAGGGGAAGTTCAGAGAGCGCTGGAACGACCGCAACAGCGAAATCGAACTCGCCTTTGACATCTCGCCCGTGCCGCTCTGAGTTACTCGCCTACCAGACTCGGTTCCGGCACGTCGGCGTCGGCCGCCTCGCGCCACGTGTGGGCCGGTTCCCACTCTAGCAGTCCCCGTGCCTTCGCCGTCGAGAGCGCCGACTGCTCGCCGTCCAGTTCGCACCGCTCGGGGACGTCGCCCCAGTGTTCCTCGACGAGGTCGGCGGTCGGTCGGCCGACGTAGTTGTCGGCGGCGGCCGCGTGAAACGCCTCGTGGCCCCCGAGGTCGGCGTCTAGCGCTGCTGCGACCAGCGAGGCTACGTCCCGCACGTCGACGTAGGACCAGCAGTTGCCCATCCCGCCGGCGAGGTCGCCCTCGGCCACGTCCCGACACGAATACTCGCCGGGGTACTGAATCCACGAGGGTCGTACCGAAGCCACGTCGACGCCGTCACGCCGGACGACCATCTTCGCTATCTCCTCGCCGGCCACCTTCGAGGTGCCGTAAGGGTCCTCGGGGGCCATCGGGTGGTCCTCGTCTATCGGCAGATAGGCGGGCAGCGGCGTCTCCTCGGCGAACGCGAGGCCGTACGCGCTTTCCGAGGATGCCCAGACGATATCGGCACCGGCCCGGCCCGCCGCGTCGAGGACGTTGTACGCCCCAGAGACGTTCGTATCGAAGACGCGGGTCCCGGCGTGGCGCTCGGGGGCCGGAATCGCAGCCCAGTGGACGACGGCTGCGGGGTCGTACTCCGAGAGGAGGTCACGGACCTCCGCGCCGTCGGTCACGTCGACGGCTTTGAACTCGACGTGCTCTCGCTCGGTGACTTCCCAGCCCGGGTGGTCCAAATCGACGCAGACGACGTGGTACTCGCCCGCGAGGTGGTCGCAAATCCAGCGTCCGGAGCGGCCGCGCCCGCCGGTGACGACGACTGTCTCGGTCATGGCTTCCGTTGTCGGTGACGACACATAGGTACACGGGCGCCTGCAAACGCCGCTCCCCGACGCCCCATGACAGATGAACGCACGATGGCGGGGTTTTAGACCGTTCGTCGCATACCCCCGGACATGCAGTGGCAAACCGACTGGGGACTCCGAGGGCGGATGGCCCTGACGATGTTCCTGCTGTTCGGGCTCTACATCGTCTTCTTGGGCCTCCTCACGCTGTACTTCGGGGACCGACTGCTCCCCATCGTCCTCGTGATGGCGCTGTTCCTCGGCGCTCAGTTCTTCTTCAGTGACAAGCTCGCGCTGTACTCGATGGGGGCTCGCGAGGTCGACCCCGACGAGTATCCCGAACTCCACCGGATGGTCGACCGCCTCTCCCAGCAGGCCGACCTCCCCAAGCCGAAGGTGGCCGTCGCGGACTCGCGCACCCCCAACGCCTTCGCGACCGGCCGCTCGAAGAAGAGCGCGGCCGTCTGCGTGACGACCGGGCTGATGCGCATGCTCGACGACGAGGAACTGGAGGGCGTCGTCGCCCACGAACTCGCCCACGTCAAGAACCGGGACGTGATGGTGATGACCATCGCGTCGTTCCTCTCGACCATCGCCTTCCTCATCGTCCGCTGGGGGTGGCTGTTCACCGGCGGCCGCGACCGCGGCGGCCAGCAACAGGCCCCGGTGTTCGTCGCCATCCTCGCCTCGCTGGTGGTGTGGATAGTGTCGTTCCTCCTGATTCGGGCGCTCTCCCGGTACCGCGAGTTCGCCGCCGACCGCGGCGGGGCGTCTATCACCGGCAAGCCCTCGGCGCTGGCGACGGCGCTGATGAAGATAGACAGCGGGATGGAGAAGGTGCCCAAAGACGACTTGCGCGGCCAGTCGGAGATGAACGCGTTCTTCATCGTCCCCATCCGCATCGGCTGGATCGGTCGCCTCTTTAGCACCCACCCCCCGACCGAGAAGCGCATCGACCGCCTCCGGGACATGGAACGCGAACTAGAGGGGGCCTGAGGAACCTGAGTCGGCGGGTTCGCTGCGGTTTTCACGACTTTTCACAGCCAGAAAGCCTCTCCCGGTTGGGCGTTCTACACGGTGGGACTGAAAGGGGCCGGACGCTCGGCGTTCGAGACGACGCAAGCACTGGACTGAGCGAACGATGTGAGCGAAGGAAGCGCACAGCGAGTCGCAGTAGCCGAGCGTCCGGGGGCTTTCTGGCTGTACACGACCGAGTCGTCAGTGTCGTCGGTCATCGTTCCCAGCACGAAAACCGCCTTATCCCCCGCCGACCACGTACGGGTATGGGATTGCTGGACGGACTCAAGAGCGTCCTCGGCGTGAAGGCCGAGGCCGACGCCACTCGCGACGCCGACCCCGAGGACCTCTTCGGGATGTCGACGGCGTTCATCACGATGGAGGCCGACCTCGGCTATACGCCCACCGGCGACGCCGCCCTCTGTTTCGGTGACGTGGACAGCACGGACTTTCAGGACGCCAAAGACGAGGTCGAGACCATTCTCGAAGCCGGGGAGGCCGAGACGGGCACCGTCGCGGAGTTCACGGAAGACGCCCACGGCTACCAGTGGGTGGTCCTCCACGACGACGACTTCGAGGATCTCGTGACCTCCATCCACTTCGCCGCCGACACGCTCATCGAACGACGCTACGGGTCGCGGTTGCTGGCCGCCCTCTTTGGCTTCGAGGACGAGCGGACCGGCGACCCCGTCTACTGGGTGTACTCCTTCCGCCGGGGGGCGTACTACCCGTTCGCGCCGGACCCCGACCGCGACCACGAGCGCAACACGACGGCGGAGTTCAAGTTAGAGAGCAACTTAGACGGCGAACTCACCGTCGAAGGGGACAAGGAGTTCTGGTACCCGCTGTGGCCCGACCGCGCCGGGGACCACCCGTGGGAGTAGCGCGTGGCTGACACCCCCGCCGTCTACGACCACTACCGACCGAGCGGGGCCGACTACCCCGACGGCGTCTACCGCGTCGTCGGCACCGACGACGACGGCGTAACGCTCCTGCGCGTGGCGGACGCCGGCGGCCGCCGGCGGCACACGGGCGAGGTGGTCACCGTCCCGACCGCCGACCTCTCGGGGTTCGAGGCGACCGAGAACCCGGACGGGAACCGGTCGCGGCGGGCCGTCGTCCGCTCGTCGCTCGACGGCCTCTACTGGTCGGCCCGCGCCTTCGTCCAGACGCTCGCGGAACGCCCGCTCCTGTCGACGGCCGCCCTCGCACTCTTGCTCGCCGGCGAATTCGGGCGGGACGTGCTCTCGCTGTCCGGGCTGCAGGCCGGCGCGCTCATCGTCGTCGGTGGGCTCGCGCTGGTCTACATCGGGAGCGGGCGTCTCTGACACCGTCGCCGCCGCGTCACTACCGGCCGGTTGCCTCCTTCCCTTCTAAACGTCCCGATACCGCTCTTCCCTGTCCCGCCGCCCTCTCACAGTTTCACTTTCACTCCGGTGTTAACGGGGGTTTATATGCCACCGGGCAAAACTCGTATCCATGTCCGCAAGCGAGGACCTCGAAGACCTGCCGGGCGTCGGTCCGGCCACAGCAGAGAAACTCAAAGAGAACGGTTTCGACTCCTATCAGGGGATCGCCGTCGCCTCTCCCGGGGAACTGTCGAACACGGCCGACATCGGTGAGTCCTCGGCCGCCGACATCATCAACGCCGCCCGTGACGCCGCCGACATCGGTGGGTTCGAGACCGGTGCGACGGTCCTCGAACGGCGCGAACAGATCGGGAAGCTCACGTGGGGCGTCGACGAGGTCGACGACCTCTTAGGCGGCGGCGTCGAGACCCAGTCCATCACCGAGGTGTACGGTGAGTTCGGGGCCGGCAAGTCGCAGGTGACCCACCAGCTAGCCGTCAACGTCCAGCTCCCGGCCGAACACGGCGGGCTGGAGGGAAGCGCCATCTTCATCGACTCCGAGGACACCTTCCGCCCCGAGCGTATCGAGCAGATGGTCGAAGGGCAGGACGACGAGGTACTCGAGGACACGATGGAACTCCACGGCGTCGCCGAGGAGGGCGAGGCCGACGCCACCGACGAGGCGATGTTCGACGCTCTCGTCGAGTCGGTCCTCGACAAGATTCACGTCGCGAAGGCGTTCAACTCTAACCACCAGATTCTGCTCGCGGAGAAGGCCCAGGAGATAGCCAGCGAGACCCAAGAGGAAGAGTTCCCGGTCCGCCTGCTCGCCGTCGACTCGCTCACCGCGCACTTCCGCGCCGAGTACGTCGGCCGCGGCGAACTCGCAGAACGCCAGCAGAAACTCAACAAACACCTCCACGACTTGATGCGCGTCGGCGACCTGAACAACACCGCCGTCGTCGTCACGAATCAGGTCGCCTCGAACCCGGACTCCTTCTTCGGTGACCCGACCCAGCCCATCGGCGGCAACATCCTCGGCCACACCTCCACCTTCCGGATCTACCTCCGGAAGTCGAAGGGCGATAAGCGCATCGTCAAACTCGTCGACGCGCCGAACCTGCCCGACGGCGAGGGCGTCATGCGCGTCGAGGAAGGCGGCCTGATGAACGAGTAACGCGGCTCCGTCTTTCCCACGCTGTCTCTCCTATTTCTCACCGTCTAGTGGTTGCGCCGGGACGGCGACGTTTCGCTCGTCCGAACTATGTGACGTGTCCCCGCGACCCCTTCGTTTCACCTCGAACCCGCTCATGTCCGGCGTCTGTCGGGCGTCAGACGCACCGGAGTGAAAGTGAACCGAGGGACGGAGAACCACCAGAGGGCGGCACATCTCCTGTCGAAACCGGGGGGTTGTGAGAGAAAACCACACGACGACGGCGCGATTCCACACGTCATCGGGGGTTAGGCTATCATCTGCAGATTCTGGGACGTTCGCGCGTCGCCGTCTGTCGCCAGCGCCGGCAAAAGGTGGTCGTCGGTCGTCCCGTCGTCGATACCGCCGTCAGTCGCCGGCCGACTTCATGCCGGTGTCTTTCAGGTCCTCGCCGCCCACCGAGGAGCGCAGGGCGTCCATCCCGTCGTCGCGGTCGATGCCGAAGTTGTCGGCGTACAGGTCCTGTACCCGCTCGAACTCCTCGTCGCTGAGCGCCGGCGTGTCGGGGGCGGCGGCCCACTCGTCGATGTCGTCGGTGGTGCGGAACGTCGGCGTCACGGAGGCGACCTCGTCGTGGGCGAGAAGCCACTGGATGGCGGCCTGTCCCATCGTTCGCTCGCCGTCCCGTTCGAGGAAACGGATGGACTCGACCTTCTCCCACCCGGTCTCGTACCACTCGGTCGGTCGGTGCGCGCGGTGGTCGCCCTCGCCCAGTTCCGTTTCGGGGGTGACCTGCTCGTTCAGCAGGCCCGAGGAGTGCGGGACGCGCGCGACGATGGAGGTGTCTGCGTCCTGTTCGCGGATGGTGTCCACGAAGTGCCGACCCGGCGTCTGCTCGAAGAGGTTGAACACGGTCTGGAGGACGTCGAACTCCTCGGCGACGGCCGCGTCGCCCTCGGCCAGCCAGCCGATGGAGGGGCCCAGCGCCCACCCGATGGCGTCGACTTTCCCCTCCTCGCGGAGTTCGTCGAGCGTCTCCAGGACGTCTTCGTCCACCTCGTCGACGTTGGCGTTGTGGAGCATCAGCACCTCGACGTGGTCCATGTCGAGGCGGTCGAGCGAGCGGTCGAGGGCCGTGCGAATCCACTCCGGCGTGACCTTCTTCGGCAGTTCGCCGTGGCCCGCCTGCGGGTTGTTGTAGAAGTCGTAGCCGACCTTCGTAGAGACGGTCACTTCCTCGCGCACCTCAGAAAGCGCCTCGCCGACGAGTTCCTCGCTGTCGCCGTGGCCGTAGACGTCGCCCGTGTCCACGAACGTGACGCCCCGGTCGACGGCGTGCTGGACCATCTCGATGGCGTCCTCGCGCGTCCGGTCGCCCCACCAGTCCGTGCCGACGACCCAGGCACCGAAGCCGACTTCCGAGACTTCGACGCCCGAATTCCCGAGGGTATCGTACTTCATAGTGACGTGTTGGGGGGCTCCGCACTTATCCGTCGTGGTTCACCACCGACAGCGAAGTCGACGCTCGCGTACACTACGAGTCTATCGAGCGCGTCCGAATCCGGAGGTCCGGCGTGGCGATGGCCTCCAGTATCTCGACCTCGCCGTACTCTCTGTGGACCCACCACGCCAGCGCCGCCGTCCCGACGACGAGCAGTGGGAGGGCAACGAGACCGCCTTCGATACCGAACCGACCACCGGTCACGACGGCCGGGCCGGTCGATTCGGTACTCAAAAGCGCGGCGCCGGTGTCGAGGCCGCTGACTGGGAAGTCCCACAGCGAGAGGGTGTAGTTCCACGCGACGTGAAAGCCACAGGCGATTGCGAGACGGCCGGTGAGGACGTAGCACGCGCCCAGCAGGATTCCGTAGAGCGTGATGTTCACCGTGCTGAGAAGCGAGGCGCTGGGGTTGGCAAAGTGGAGGAGGCCAAACAGCGCGCCCGTCGCGGCGGTGGCGGCGACGACCGCACGCCACTTCCCGAGCGTGCCCGCCAGCCCTTCGGCGAGGTTCGTCAGGAGGTAGCCCCGCACGATGATCTCCTCTGCGGAGGCTTGCACGACGAAGAAGGGGACGAGCAGTGCGAGTCGAACCAGCGCGCCAGTGGTCCCGAACACGAAGCTATCGGTGGGGCTCGTCGACAGGACGCCCGTAACGGTGGTGAATCCGACGGCGACCTGTCCGGCCAGTGCGAGCGTCGGGAGGCCGAACCCGAGCGCGAGGCCGAACCCGGCGTCGCGCCACCACTGGCGGTCCGGGTCGAGACCGTAGTCGGCCAGCGTCCGGCGGTCCAGCAGGTAGCCGATGCCGAGACCACCGACCGAGAGCGCGAGAAAGCCCCACGTCTGCTCGGCGATGGCGTAGAGGGCCGGTGTGAGTCCGGTCGTGCGCTCCGGAGCGGGAACGACTCCGAAGAGGGCACCGAGGACGATGCCGACAAAGCCCGCGAGAAACGTCCAGACGATGAGCCGCCACGGCGTGCGCAACCGTCGCTCCGCGGGATTGATGAGGTACCCGCGTACTTCCATGATGAAGTCCGACCTGACCATGTCGGGGCGTCGGCCGGCGGCGGTTTATACTGTTGGCTCCCGACCGGACGACGGCGCGACCCTCACGCGACGGCCATCGAACGGTGGCCCACGGCGACACTGGCGGCCCGGTCGGCCGCTGCTGACGTCGGTGTCTCCCCGTCACCGACCGGTAAGGAAACCCCTATTGCCGGCCACGCCGTTCGACGCCGTATGACCAAGCGCCACGTGTCGTTACCACCGCTCGCCGAGGAGGGACTCAGAGCGTTCATCGACGAAGTCGACGAACGACTCTCGGGCGAGGAGGACACCTGCGACGTGGTCACTGACGTCCTTATCGACCTTCACGGGGACCGGGACGCCTACGAACGCTGGCAGTCCGGCGAGGACGTCTCACCTGCAGAACGGGTCCGTCTGCAGGGGTACGACCCGTGTAACACCACGCTGGAGAGCGAGTATTACGCCGAGAAAGACGAAGAGCGGTTCAAACGCTCGAAACACCTCCAGTGGCTCTGGCGACAGTTCGACGCGACGCCGATGGCCGACAACGTCGAGTTCGCGCTTCGTTTTCGCCGGATGCTGGCCGACCACCTCTTCGAGTCCTGCGGAGAGAACTGCCGATTTTTCAAGGGCATCTCGTTTACCTACGGCCACAACATCGAGGTCGGCGACAACGTTGTCGTCCACGACGACGTCCACTTAGACGACCGCGGGAAACTCACCATCGGCGACCGGGTCTCCATCTCCGACGACACCCACATCTACAGCCACGACCACGACGTCGTCGACCAGACGCACGTCGACAACTTCCACACCGTCATCGAGGACGACGTGCGCCTGACCTACGACTCGATGGTCCGGGCCGGCGTCCGCGTCGGCGAGAACGCCATCCTCGCCGCCAAATCCATCGCTGGCAGCGACATCCCCGCACACCACATCGCCGCCGGCACCCCCGCGAAGTCCATCGCCATCAAGGACGGGTGGGAGTCGGTGGCCGACCCGCTCGAAGACGCGAACGACGACCGCCGCGACGAGCGACGACTCGACTACGACCTCCCCGACGACATCGACCCGTTCGACGAGTTCCAGCGCGACCTCACGCCGCCGGACCGCTGAGCTCCCGCCTTCTTCGGCGGACGGGCGTCGCTGACAGTATCACACCTGAAACTGTGGCCCGAACACCGAAGTAGCAGTTCGACAGAGAACGCCCATGGACACCTGGGTGTGGCTCACCGCGTACGTCGTCGGATTCGGACTGCTACAGGTCCTGCTCTACCGGTACTTCCGGCGGAGCGACCCCTCGCCCGAGACCACCGAGGGACGCGTCGACCGCCACGGCGGTCACGGGTCGCCGGGCACCGACGTACAGGGCGTCGTCCCCTGTGACCACTGCGGGACGGTCAACGAGGCCCACCGGATGGTCCGGTACTGCCGGTCCTGTACCGAGTCGCTCCGGTAGCCCTTTGTCCGCCCACAGCGACGTCCGGCTATGCGGAGCGTCGCCATCAACGTCGCGGCCAACACCAACGAACCCGGCTTTCGCGGCCCGTGCTATCCCGACGGCGGGTTCGAGTACGTCCCGATTCCGGAGTCGAAACCGACCGCCGACCCGGTGCCGACCTACGCCGACCTCGATTTGGCGACCGACGTCAGCGGCGTCGCCGACTGGCCGGTCCACTTCGACCCCGAGTTTCCCGAGGCCGGCGGCGAGCGCTACACCTACGGCGACGAACACGGCGTGAAGGCCGGGCCGCTCTCGGAGCTCTCGGCCGGCGACTACCTCTTTTTCTACGCCACGCTGTCGACCACCGACGAGGTACCTGACTGGGCGCCGCCGTCGTGGGGTGCCTTCGTCGTCGGGCACTTCCGACTCGCCCGGGACGCCGTCACCGGCGAGCAGTACCGCTCGATGGCCGACGACGAACGGGCCGTCTTCGCCTCGAACGCCCACGTGAAACGTGCCGAGTTCGACGCCCGCGTCCTCGTCCTCGGGGACCCCGACGACTCGCGACTCTACGAGACGGTCGTCCCGCTGTCTGAACCGACCGGCGGGACGGACGCGAACTGGCTGGTGACCGAGCGCTCCTCCGACTCGGGGAAGGGGCCGTGGTGGCGCCGGCCGATGCGGTTCGACGAGTCGGGGACGGCGACGTTGCTGGACCTCGCCGACCGCGACCCGGGCGCTGTCGAGCGGTGAGTGCGGCGGGGGAGTTATCACCGGTGAAAACGGAGTACCAAGACATATGTCCAGACGCGCGCATGCTGGTGGTATGCGTATCTCTAGCGGTGTGCCCGGCTTCGACGAACTCGTACAGGGGGGGTTGCTCACCGACCGCCTGTACGTCGTCAGCGGGCCGCCGGGCAGCGGCAAGACGACCTTCTGCTCGCAGTTCATCACACAGGGGGCCAAAGAGGGCGAAAGCTGTCTCTACGTGACGATGCACGAGACGAAAACGGAACTGATGCAGGACATGTCCGGCTACGACTTCGGCTTCGACCGGGCCATGCAGTCCGACGCCGTTCAGTTTCTCAACCTCGTCACCGAGAGCGGCAAGCGCACCATCACCCAGTTCGGCACCGACGGCGGCCTGACCAACCGACTGGTCGCCTACATCGAGCAGAACGACATCCAGCGGGTGGTCATCGACTCGACGATGCTCCTCCAGCACTTCATGAACGACGTCGACAGCGAGATTACGGGCTTTCTCTCGGCGCTGAAACAGACCGAGGCGACGACGCTGCTCATCTCCGAGATGACCGACCCGTCTTCCTACAGCGACGAACACTACCTCGCCCACGGGGTCGTCTTCTTCCACAACTTCCTCGAAGGCGGGAGCATGACTCGCGGCGTGCAGGTCATCAAGATGCGCGGGACGGCCATCGACTGTGACATCCGCGAGATATCGTTCAGCGACCGCGGGTTGCAGGTCCACGCCGACACGAAGGTCGAGACATGAGCCGTTACGAGCGCGAGTTCGACGCCGACTGGGACACGCTCGGCAAGGACGAGGCCACCGATAGGGCCTACGCCATCGGCGTCGCCGAACGTCTCGGTGAGTACAACCGGGAGGAACTGGAGGCCATCTACGCCGAGATGGGGTCGGCGTACCACCGGAGCATGGTCGAACTCGCGTACGACGAGGGCCGCAACGAGGCCAAGGCGGCCGCCGAGAGCGGCACCGACAGCGCCGACGCCGTCTGGGCCGAACTGGTCGAAGGCGAGACGACGTTCGTCGAACCCGACGACGTGCCGACGGGCGGCCGCGACGGCCTCCCGAAGGCGCTGGAACCGACGGAACTGCTCGACCGGCAGTCCGTCGACAGCACCGAGGCCGTCGACCGGCCGGACTTTCTGGAGCGGTAGCGCACGTCCCCAACAAGGTTATAAGCCAGACCGGACAAGCCGCCGCGTATGAGCAAAATCAAAGTCGAGTTACCGGATCAGGTCGACTCCGATATCCAGCGTCTCGTCGAACAGGGCGAGTTCCTCAACCGCGATCAGGCCGTCGAAGACCTCCTCTCCCGAGGCATCTCGGCGTACAACACGACGACCGAGGAGTCCGAGACGGAGATGGACGACGACATGTTCGGCCAGACGGCGGCCGAACAGCAGGACCCCGCCTTGCGGGACGACGACGAGTTCGGCTTCTGAACGCCGCTGTCGCTCGGCGGTGATCGCGCGAAAACGGTTGAGCTGGGGTTGACTGGGCGGTGTGCCTTCAGAACGAGACTTCTTCGGGGCCGTCTTCGCCCATGCAGACGGGGTCGCGGTCCGAGTAGCCTTTCCGGCCGATGGCCTTACTGGAGACGCCCGCGTACGCCGTCAGTCGCGCGTCTTCGGCCGTCTCGAACGTCTCCGGCGCCGAACGACTGAGCGCGTCGCGCAGCGTCTCGGTGCCGTTTGGCAACTCCAGTGTCATGTCGCCTTCGGCCTCGATGAGTTCTTCGGTGGTCATGGGGTAGTCGTACGCTTCGAACGCCTCTGCCGCGTTGGACATCATTCGCATACGACGGAAAAGTGCATGGTAGATAATAAACCTTCACTATTGATAATGTTAATACACCTTAGTGCGTTTAAGGTACACGCGAGAAACGCTCACACGACGCACGACTCGGTAGGAAGTGGCTTGTCGCTGGCGCCGGACCGGGCCGTATGGTCGTCGCGGATCTCCACGTCCACACGACACGTTCCGACGGGTCGCTCACTCTCTCGACGCTCCCCGACGCCGCCGACCGCGCCGGCGTCGACGTCGTCGCCGTCACCGACCACGACCGGGTCCATCCGTCCCTCGATGGCCCACTGACGACCCGGGACGCCCTCACCGTCGTCCACGGCATCGAACTCCGCGTCGAGGCCGACGACCAGCGACTGGACCTGCTGGGATACGGTCTCGATCCGACCGCGGAACTCCGCGAGGAGTGTGACCGCATCCAGCAGAACCGCCGCGAACGCGGTATGCGTATCGTCGAGTGCGTCGAGGACCGCCTCGACGTCTCGCTCCCGGTCGAACCCCGTGCGGGGCTGGGTCGCCCGCACATCGCATGGGCCATCGCCGATGTCTCCGAGTACGGCTATCAGGAGGCCTTCGAGGAACTCATCGGCGACGACTGTCCGTGTTACGTCGCCCGCGAGGTCCCCTCGTTCGAACGCGGACGGCGGCTGCTCGCGGCGGCCTGTGGGCTCGTGGGCCTCGCCCACCCGTTCCGGTATCCGGACACCGAGGGCGCGTTAGCCCGCTGTGCTCGCCTCGACGCCGTCGAGCGGTGGTACCCATACGACTGGGCCGTCGACACCGAACTCGTCGAGGACGCCATCGCACGGTACGACCTCGTCCCGACCGGGGGGAGCGACGCCCACGACGAGACGCTGGGGCGGGCCGGCCTCGACGCGGCGGCGTGGGAGCGCGTCCGGGCCGAAATCGTCTGACGGCTGGCAGACGGAAACCGAGGGTTCAATGCGGTACAGTCCCAAGTCTGTCGTATGCAGTGTCACTACTGCGACCGCGACGCGGACATCGCTGTCGAGAGCGACGGCGTCAAAGTCGGGGTCTGCAAGACGCACTTCCGCGAGCAGATGGCCGAACTCGAGAACGCCGACTGGCTCGACGAACTCGACGAGGAACTCGACATCGACCGTCGGGAGTAAGCAGTCGCCCTCGCAGTACGGATCCGGCGGCGTCGACCCCTTGAGGGGACGGTCAGCCCGGACCAACGTTTTATCCCTCCCCGCACAGACCCGACCATGGAACGGGTCAGTCTCGACGCCCTCGACGACCGGATGGGGCCCGCGACGGTCAAGCGCGCCCTCTCGACGGCGCTCTCGACCACGGAACTCGCGCTGAACTACTACGAGCTAGCGCCCGGTGAGACGTTCGGACTCGGGTATCACCGCCACCCCGAGCAGGAGGAGGTGTTCTACGTCCAGTCGGGAACCGCCACCTTCGAGACGGAACAGGGTGAGGTCACCGTCGACGCCGGCGAGGCGATCCGCTTTGCGCCCGGCGAGTGGCAACTCGGACGCAACGACGGTGAGGACCGCGTCGTCGCGCTGGCGATGGGTGCGCCCAAAGACGCGAGCGAGACGGAGATGGTCCGCCACTGCGAGGACTGCAGTGAGCGGACCACACAGCGCGTCGCACT
This sequence comes from Haloarcula sp. S1AR25-4, assembly GCF_031624555.1. Taxonomy (NCBI): domain Archaea; kingdom Methanobacteriati; phylum Methanobacteriota; class Halobacteria; order Halobacteriales; family Haloarculaceae; genus Haloarcula; species Haloarcula sp. S1AR25-4. Next base: position 417,049 of record NZ_JAMQOR010000003.1, read on the forward strand.
GAGCGACGACCGCGACGCGCTCCTGACGCTCTGTACAGTGTGTGACGCCCAGACCGGCCGGTTCACCTAGACTTACGTATCGGGCCGCCGACGCTGTGGCCGATGCTCTCCATCGGCCAGAAACTCGTCGCCCTGATTACCCTCGTGTTGCTCGTCACCGTCGTCGTCGTGTTCTCACCGGTGTTCGCGCTCGTCACGCTGTTCGTCGCCGTCCCGCTGGCTATCGCGATTCTCCGGCGGTAGCGTCGGTACGGCGACACCGCCGTGATGGGCCGCTCGGCCGAACGAGCGGCCCGTAGCGGAACGTCACCGTTTTGTCCGGCCACGGGGACGTACGGCCACCGTGGTCGAACCGTACACCCGCCGCGCGTGGATCCGACAGGGCATCCGGGTCGGAGCGCTGCTGTCGGCGCTGGGCGCCGTCGTCTGGCTCAGCGGCCTCCCGTTCCTCTTTCCCAGTCTCGGCCCGACGGCGTATCTCTTCGCGACGCGGCCGGCCGCCCCGGAGTCGTCGGCTCGTCGCGTGCTGGGCGGCCATACCGTCGGCGTCCTCGCCGGTCTCCTCGCGTACCACGTCGTCGCCGGCGGCGTCGTCATCACCGCGTCGATGGGGGCCGCGACGCTCGGCACGCTCCGTCTGGCGGCAAGCGGCGTCGTCGCCGTCGCGCTGACCACGGCGGGGATGCTCCTCACCGACACCGGCCACGCGCCGGCCTGTGCGACGACGCTCATCGTCGGCCTCGGCATCCTCTCCTCGCCGCTACAGGCCGGTATCATCGTCGTCGCCGTCGCCGTACTCGTCACAGAACAGGCACTGCTGACCCGACTGGGCTAGTCGTCGCTGGCGACGCGGGCCGCGTCGCCCTCCGCCGCCCGTCGGGTTCGGACGTAGTCCGTGAAGTTGTCGAACACCTGCTTGGCCTCACAGGCCGCCCGGTAGTTCTCCTCGGTGATACCGTCTAACACCCGCTGGATGCGCTCGTCGGGGAGGTCTTTCCCCTTCGTCACTGTCTCCGCCGTCACCGGGTCGTACTCTGGGTGGAACTGCACCGCGAACACGTCGCCCTTCCGGAAGCCGTGGACGCCGTAGTCGTTCTCGGCGAACAGTTGAGCGCCCGGCGGAATCTCGGCGACGTGGTCCGAGTGGGTCGTGAACACGGTGAACTCGTCGTCGACGCCCGAGAGCAGCGGGTTCTCCCCGTCGTGTTCGACGGTCCGGTAGCCGATCTCGTACTCCGGCATCGCCTCGACGCGACCGCCCAGCGCGTGGGCGAGCAACTGGTGGCCGAAACAGACGCCCAGGAACGGCAGCCCTCGGTCGACGGCCTCGCCGACCCACGCTTCGAGGTCGGCAATCCACGGCTCGTCCCAGTAGACGGAGGCCCGCGAGCCAGTGAGCAGACAGCCGTCGAACGCGAAGGTGTCGGGTAGTTCGCGTTCGGTCACGTCGTACTCCACGAGGTCGGCGTCGAGTTCCCGCCGGAAGTTCCGGCGGTTGTCCTCGCCGTCGTGGGCCGCGTTCAGCAGGGCGATGCGCAGACTCATCGACTCTAGAAAACGGGTGGACAACCAAAAATGCCTGCATCCACGGCAGGAACTGCCGTTCACTCGGACGTCAGCCACAGGCCGGCCGCCGCCAGCGCGCCGTATCCGACGGCAATCGCCAACAGGGCCGGTCGCCACGTGGTCAGGACCCACGGGAGCGCGAGGCCGTACGCCACGCCGAGCAGTCCGCCCGTCGCCGTCCTGACGGCGTTCGTCCCGCGTCGCTCGGTGACCGTCGTCACTGCCCAGTCGACGAGCGCGGGGAGCGGTCCGAACGCGACGACCGGGAGCCACGCTCCGCGGCCGACACCGAGCAGAAAGACGCCGACCCCGAGCGCGATACCGGGGTAGATGCCCGAACAGCGGGCACAGAGGTGGAGCGTCCGCCCACCGACGGCGAGTCGGTGACAGCGATGCCGCTCCGCGGGGATGTGATGCGAGAGGAGGTACGGGAGCGTCGCGGCCAATCCGCGACGGAGTTCGCGACGGCGGTCCACGCTCGCCGCCTCACTCGCCGCCGTACTGGCGCTGAAACTCGTCGTCGGTCTTCGTGAGGTAGATGATACCCTCGATGACGCCGACGAGCGCCGGGATGAAGGTCCACGAGAAACAGAGGTAGAGGACCCCCAACCCGACGTTCCCGAGGTAGAAGTGGTGGATGCCGAGGCCACCCAGCAGAATGGCGAAGATGCCCGCCGTGACGCGGTCCACGTCGCGGCCGTCGCCCGACTCACCCGCGTCGACGTCGCTCTGTCGGGCGCCACAGTCCGGGCAGTACGCCGCGCTCGCGGCGATTTCGGTCCCGCAGGCGTGGCAGTACTTCGAGCCGTCGCCCGGCGAGGACGCCCCGGTCGCGCCGCCCGTCGATTCGTCGAGTCGCTCCCCGGTCTCGGGGTCGTACTCTGCCATCGAGTCGGTGTCCGGCGTCTCGTCGGCCGTCTCGCGCTCCTCGGGGTCTGGGTCGGTCGCTCCCTCGTCCGGCGTCTCGTCCGCCGGGTCCTCGTCGTCGGAGGAGGCGTCGTCGGCAGGGGACATATCTACCGCAATCGGCGGCGCACGGGTTAAACCTCGTGGTCGGTGTGCTCGTCGAGGAACGCCGTCAGGCGGTCGGTCAGCACCGTCGCGTGTTCGACGTAACAGCAGTGCCGTCCCTCGACGGCCTCGCCGGTCCCACGGGGCAGGTCGTCCGCGAGTGACGCGGCCGCCTCGACGGGCACGACGGGGTCCTCGACGCCGTAGTACACCTCCGCCGGCTGGGTCACCTCGTACAGCGGCGGGGCCTCGAACCCGGTCGCCGCCGCGGCCTGTGCCGCGAACGCCTCGCCCGTCGCGTCGTCGGCCCGCCGCCACTCGGTGACGCGCTCGACGAGGGCCGGGTCGGCCTCGCGCAACGCCGGGGAGAACGCGCCGTCGAGGGACGCCGTGTCGCCGGCGTCCAGCGAGAGCGACCGGAGCGCGTCGGCGTCGACGGCGTCGCCCGACGCCGCCGTACAGTACAGCGTCAGCGTCCGCGCCCGGTTGTACTCGTGGGCATAGCGGAGCGCTATCATGCCGCCGAGGCCGGCGCCGACGAGGTGGGCACTGCCGACGCCGTGGTCGGCGAGGACGGCTTCGAGGTCGGCCGCCAGCGTCGGCACGTCGTATGGGCCGGCGGGGGCGTCGGAGTCGCCCGTGCCGCGCAGGTCCCAGACGACTGTCTCGTAGGGGCCGGCCAGTGCGTCGTAGTGCCACCCCCAGAGCCACGCGCCGTACCCCACGTCGCCGACGAAGACGACGGTCGGTCCGTCGCCGTCGGTCTCGTAGTGCAGCGACACGCCGCGGTTCGTTGCAGTCGGCATCACCCGGCGGTTCGTCCGGCCCGCCGGTGGCTCTTTCGATCGCTACCGCTTAACACGTATCACCACCAACCCCCTCCCGAGTCGTGTCCACTGCTACGTCACTCGTCGGTGCTGTCGTGCTCGTCGCCGGACTGGGGGTCACCGCACAACTCGTCGCCGACCGGCTACAGGTCCCCAGCGTCGGATTCCTGCTGGTCGCGGGGGTTCTCGTCGGCCCGCAAGGGTTCGGCGTGGTGCGCCCGGAACTGTTCGGCGAAGCCGGGCTACAGGCCATCGTGGGCCTCAGCGTCGGTATCATCGTCTTCGAGGGCGCGTTTCACCTCACCGTCGACCGGGTTCGCGAGGCATCCCGCGAGGCGCTTGGACTCGTCACCGTGGGGGCGCTGCTGTCGCTCGTCGGCACGACGACCGCCGTCCGAGTGGTGTTCGGCGTCGACTGGGCCGTCGCCGTCCTCGTCGGATCGTTACTCGTCGCGACTGGGCCGACCGTCATCACGCCCATCCTGCAGGTCGTCCCGGTCCGTGACCGGGTCGCCGCCGCACTGGAGACCGAGGGCATCATCAACGACGTGGTCGCGGCCATCCTCGCGGTGGCTACCTTCGAGTTCGTCGTCGCCGACAGCCCGACGCCGCTGGTCGTCGTCGAGGCGTTCCTCCTCCGACTGTTCGTCGGCGTGGCCGTCGGGGCCGCCGTCGGCTGGTGTGTCGCGACGTTGCTCGACCGCCTCCGACTTGCCGCCGACACCGCGACCCAGAGCGCTCGGCTGGTCGTCCTGACCGCGGCGCTCGCCGCGTTCGCCATCGCCGGGTCGCTGCTCTCGGAGGCCGGTATCGCCGCGGCGGCGACGGCCGGTCTCGTCCTCGGGAACAGCGACATCCCCCACCGGGAACTCATCGCGGAATTCAAAGGCGGGGTGACGCTGTTCGTCCTCTCGTTCGTCTTCATCGTCCTCGCGGCGCTCCTGTCACTCGACGACCTCCGTGCGCTCGGCGTCGCCGGACTGGGTGTCGTCGTGGTCGTCGTCGTCTTCGCCCGCCTGCTCGGCGCGCTCCTCGCGACGGTCGGCGGGTCGCTGGCCACCAACGAGCGCCTGTTCATCGGCCTACTCGGTCCTCGGGGGATCGTCCCCGCGAGCGTCGCGACGCTGTTCGCCATCGAGTTGCGGCCGACGAACCCGACGGCCGCGACGGTGCTCGTCGGGACCGTCTTCTCGGTCATCTTCGCCACCGTCATCTTTCAAGGTGGATTGGCCCGTCATCTCGCACAGGCGCTGGATATCGTGCCAACACACACGCTCATCGTCGGTGCCGGTCGTGTCGGAACAGAACTCGCAGACAGATTCGAAGCCCGCGGCGAGGAGGTCGTCATGGTCGACAGGGACGCCTCGGCCGTCGAGCGAGTGCGCGCCGCCGGCCACCGTGCGGTCCACGGCGACGCGACCGACGCGTCGACCCTCGACGCCGCCGACGCCAAGCGGGCCAGCGTAGTCGTCGCGGCCACCGCAGACGACGACGTGAACATGCTAGTCGCCCAACTCGCGGCGACCCGGTTCGACGTCGACACTGTGGTCGCGCGGGCGAACCAGCCGGACAACCTCGCGGCCTTCGAGGACCTCGACGTCGAACCCATCTCCGCCGGGTTCGCGGTGGCCGACGCCATCGACGACGCCATCGAACGGCCGGCCCTGAGCCACTGGCTGGCCGACGCCGGCCGGACCGGCGACGTCCTCGAAGTCGAACTCCGGAACGACGCCCTCGCCGGCCAGCCCGTCGAGGCGGTGACCGACGACCTGCCCTCGGGCTGTCTGGTGGCGATGGTGAGTCGAGACGGCGAGGACCGCGTCCCGGACGGCGCGTTCACGCTCTCGACCGGCGACCACCTCACGCTCATCTGTGAGACGAACGACGCGCTCCGAGAGGCCCGGGAGTACTGTCAGGGCGACTGATTCGTCGGGCCGATGGCCGCTTGCTCCCGTTCGTCGTCGGCCGCGAGTGGCGGGACGACGCCCGCGTTGGCTGCTTCCCGGTAGTGATAGCCCCAGAACGTCGCGAAGGCGTAGCTCGCGTACGTCGCGACGAACGCCGGCCCGACGAGCGTCAGTATCGACGCCAGCCACAGCACCGTCGCCATCACGAGGAGGAGGACCCACGCGGCGAACGCCTCCAGATACTCCTTCGAGGTGGCAAAGGCCCCGGTGTAGCGGCCGGAGAACGCGCGGGGGAACCGCCCGGTCGCCGCGTAGGCGGTCAGCACGGCCGGCGTCAGATAGAGGCCGGCGAACGCGACGAGCGCCACGGCGAGGTCACGGACGCCCCCGGCGAGGCCGACCTGTTCGGCCACCGCCGCGACGGCGGCTCCGACGATGGCGGTCCCACCCCAGAGGACGAGGAGGGCGACGGTGGCTCTGAGGCCGTCGACGAACAGGTCGACGAAGGCGTCGAACCCGGGCGGGTCGGGCCGTCCGCTCGCGGCCGCGCCCGCCAACTGGAAGGCGTAGCCGTTGGTGAACAGGCCCACGAACGGTATCATCGACCCGACGAGTGCGAAGATGCTCCCCAGGAGAAACGGTTCGTACCCGTCACTGACTGGATACGAGAGCCCGAACGAGAAGCTATCGCGCTCGAACGGACTCGCCTCCTCGGCCGGTTCGGCCGTCTCGCCGGGTCGCTCGTCGGCCGCCGAACCACCCGGCTCCGCGGCGCGCTGGTCCGCTCGCTCGTCGGTCGACGGCATCGACACCTCTCCGTCCGGCTCGTGGCGCTTCGTGCCACACTCCGGACAGAAGGCGTCGGTGGTCCTGACGGCGGCCCCGCAGGCCGTACAGTACGGCATATGGTGCTAGTATCTGGGGGCAGGCGTATCGTTCTTTCCCCGCGAGAGGTCGCGGTACGAACTCGAACGGCGGCGACTCGCGTCGCTTTCAGACGTTCGCGACGGACTGGAGAATCTCCGCGGCGTCGTCGAGTGCGTCGTCGAGTGCGTCGCCGTCGGGGCCGCCGCCCTGTGCGAAGTCCGCGGGGCCGCCGCCGCCGCCGCCGACGCGGCCGGCCAGTTCGCCGACGACTTCGCCGGCGTCCACGTCGACGCCGTCGGGAACGGCGACGACGAACTGCGCGCCGTCGCGGCCCGACCCGAGGACGGCTATCTTGCCCTGCTCGACGAGAGCGTTGGCCTGTGCGCGCAACTCGTCCATGTCGGCGTCGATGCGCTGGACGACGGCCGTCGTCCCGTCGACGTCCACCTCCTCGGTGTCGGCGCCGCCGGACGCTCGCGCCTCGGCGAGTTGCTCCTTGAGGTCCTCTATCTCCTTCCCGCGGGCCTTCCACTCGTCGAAGAACCGCGCGGCGGTGTCGGGTACTTCCTCGGGCGCGACGTCGAGGACGTCGGCGGCCGCATAGAGGGCGTCCTCGGTGCGCTGGGTCGCCTCGATGGCCGCGTCGCCGGCCGCGAAGGTAAGTCGGATGACGCCGTCCTGGATCCGCTCGGTGCCCAGCAGTTTGATGGCGCCGATGTCGCCGGTCCGGGCGACGTGGGTCCCCCCACACGCCTGGATGTCGTCTGCGACCTGAATGAGCCGAATCTGCTCGCCGGCCGGGATGCCACCCTGATACAGGTCGAAGCCGTGTTTCTCCTCGGCCTCGTTGCGGTCGGGCCACTGCTGGGTGACCGGGACGTTGTCCTGGACGAGGTCGTTGGCGTACCGCTCTATCTCCTTGACTTGCTCGCGGGTCACCGACTCGTAGTGGCGCACGTCGATGCGCGAGGAGTCGACGCCCTTCTGGGCGCCGGCCTGCCGGACGTGCTCGCCCAGCACCTGTCGGGCGCTGTGGACGACGATGTGGGTCGCCGTGTGGTGTTGCATCAGGCGTTTCCGGCGGGTGGCGTCGACCTGCCCGCGGACGAACTCGCCCTTACCGGGGTCCTCGTCGGCAGTGTGGAGGATGACGTCGTCGTAGCGCTGGACGTCCTCGACTTCGGCGGTCACGTCGTCGGTGGCCAGCGTCCCGTGGTCCGGCGGTTGTCCACCGCCCTCGGGGTAGAACATCGTCTGGTCCAGCACCACGTCGAATCGGCCGTCGTCGCGGTCGAACACTTCCAGTACGACGGCCTCGAACTCGGTACGCTGTTGGTCCTCGTAGTAGAGTCGGTCGGTGTTCGGAAGCTCTGCGAGGCGGTCGGCGTACGGGACGCCCTCGGCCGTTGCGGTGTCGTCCCCGCCGCCGTGGCGGGAGGCGACGACGGAGTAGAAGTCGTCGGGCACGTCCACGTCGACGCCGCGTTCGGCGGCTATCTCTTCGACCATGTCCGGTTGGATGCCGTGGGAGTCGTACAGTTCGACCAGTTCCTCGGTCGGAATCGGTTCGCCCGTCTCGGCGTACTCCTCGGCGAGTTGGCGCACGCGGCGGCCGCCCCTATCGAGCGTCTCGCGGTACTTCTCGACCTCCGTGCGGACGATGTCGCGGACGGTGTCGCGGTTCTCGTAGTTCAGGCGCTCGGCCTGCATGTCGACCAGCTCGTCAAGCGGGGCGTCGACGCCCACGCTGTCGACCAGTCGCTTCGTGCGGCGCAGCACCATCCGGGCGAGATAGCCCGTCCCGACGTTCGAGGGGACGATGCCGTCGCCGAGCATGTACGCCAGCGTCCGGCAGTGGTCGGCGATGGCGTAGATGTCCTCCAGTGGCCCCATCAGGTCGCGCAGTTCCTCGACGCTGACGCCGACGGCCTCGGCGATAGTGTCGCGTTCGGCCTCGATGTCCTCGGCCTCGTCGATGTCCATCCGTCCCGCGAGTTTCGCGGCGTTGTGGACGATGGCCTCCTCCTCGTCGGTGAGTTCGACCCCGGCGTTGTCCTTGAGGAACTGTATCATGTCGGGGTAGACGGCCTCGTAGACGGTGGGGGTGCCCTGCGAGACCCACGTCCACCGCTCTAGCCCGTAGCCGGTGTCGACGACGTAGGTGTCCATCTCCGAGTAGCGGTTGCCGTCTTTCATCTCGTACTCGCCGTCGGGGTCTTGCTCTAGGGACATGAAGACGAGCGTCGCCAGCTCCGCGCCCTCGTAGATGACTTCGAAGGCCGGCCCGGCGTTGCCGCCGCCGACCCACGGGTCCTCGATGAGGGTGAGTTCGTCGACGTCGGCGCCCAGTTCCTCGAACAGTTCGACGCAGTACGCGACCGTCTCCTCTTTCCAGTACACTTCGCCCTGATAGGCGTACTCCTCGGGGTCCTCGATGTCCTCCTTGGCGTTGAACGCGTGGTGGGCCATCATCTCGAAGGCCATCGTGTGCCGGCCCGTCTTGCCGACGTTGTCGATGTCTTGCATCCGGATACACGGTTGCGAGATACACAGCGGGTTCGCCGGCGGCGGCGTCGTCCCCGAGGTGACGAGTGGCTGGAAGTCGTAGATCGAGGCTTGGGTCAACAGGACGTCGTCGCGCCAGCGGTTGGCGGCGACCGGGTACGGGTCGATGCGGGTGTGATCACGCGCTTCGAAGAAAGAGAGGAACGCCTCGCGCATCTCCGAGAGGGAGAACTCCTCGTCGAACCCGGGGTTGTCGATGAAGCCGTACTCCGCACAGGGCGGTTCGCCGCAGGTGTCGCGGTCCGCGCGCGACCAGAACATGTCGCCACATTCCAGACACTCCTGTCGATGGAATCCGGCCTCGTCGAAGTAGTCGAGTTGGTAGGCCTCGTCGAGGTCACTCATTGGCGTAGTGTTGGCCCAGCAGCGGGTAAAACAGTTCCGAAGGGGGGCTACACCGCGACGGCCGACCCGCCGGAGAGCGTCTCCGGGACGACGATTCGCTTCACCGTCGTCGCGCCGGAGGTGGTCGTGATGCGGACTGTCGCCGTCTCACCTTCCGCTAAGTTCTTGCCGAACTCCGTCGCGCCGGGTAGGTCGGGGTTCCCGAGGTCCAGCGCGATGGTGAAACGGTCTTCTGTCGAGTCCAGCACCGGCGACGACGCGGGCGAGTCGTCGTCCTGCACGACGGCGACCCCGAACCGGCCGTCGGGGTTCCCCGAGGCGCCGTTCTCTGCGAGTTGGTAGTACGACCCGCTCGGCCCGACCCACTGCACCGTCGCCTGTCCGAGGTCGACGTTGCCCGCTCCGGGGGATTTCTTCACCGTGATGTTCACCACGCCGACCGCGTTGTTCTCGAAGTGACTCCCGGTGGCACTCACCACCTGTACCCGGTTCGTCGTCGAGTCGCTCGCACCCTGTCCCGTCGCTTCCGCCGAGTTCTGCAGATAGCCGGACGTGTTGATGAGGACGCCCGCAGCGATGGCCGCGACCAGCACCATCGCGATGAACACGACGAGGGTCCCGATACCCACCTGCCCGCGCTCGCCCCGGCGTCGATTGCTCGAACTGTGCATTTCAGTTGGTGATAGCTAACCGACTACTCTCGTATAAACTTGCGTGAGCAATTATCGCGGGTGAAAACGACGCTTTCGGGGTGAAGCCGCTACTGCCCTTTCGCGAGACTCGCCAGCATCGCCTCCAACTGCACCGTCTCGTTGGCGCCCTGCGTGATGCGGTAGTCCGTCTCGCCGACGCGTTCGAGGATGCGGACCGCCGCCTCGTCGTCGACGTCGAACTCCCAGACCGACCGGTGCAACTGGTCGATGATGTCGCCGCCAGCGATGCCCTCCTCGGTGAGCAGTCTGTCCAGCGTCGCGCGGGCGGCCGTGAAGTCGCCGTCGAGCGCGGACTGGACCATGTCGTGAATCTCCTCGGGGCGGGCCGTCGAGGTGATGGCGTACACCGCCGACTCGTCGACCACGTCGCCGCTGACCGAGGCGGCCTGCAGGCCGTTGATGGCCTTGCGCATGTCGCCGGCGGCGGCGTAGACCAGCGCGTCGACGCCGTCGTCGGTGAGTTCGATGTCCTCCTCGGCGGCGATGTGGCGGATCTCGGACTCGACGGCCTCGTCAGACAGCGGCGAGAACCGGAAGACGGCACACCGAGACTGGATGGGGTCGATGATCTGGCTGGAGTAGTTACACGAGAGGATGAAGCGGACGTTGTTCGAGAACTGCTCCATCGTCCGGCGGAGTGCGGACTGGGCGTCGCTCGTCAGCGCGTCGGCCTCGTCTAAGAAGATGATGCGGTACTCGACGCCGCCGAAACTCGTCCGCGCGAAGTTCTTGATGCGGTCCCGGACCACGTCGATACCCCGCTCGTCGGAGGCGTTCAGTTCGAGGAAGTGCTCGCGCCAGTCCTCGCCGTACAGTTCGCGGGCGATGGCCGTCGCGCAGGTGGTCTTGCCGGTGCCCGCCGGCCCCGAGAACAGCATGTGCGAGAGGTCGTTGCGCCGGACGTAGCTCTGCAGGCGGCCGACGATGTCCTCGTGGCCCATCACGTCGTCTAACGACTCCGGGCGGTACTTCTCTATCCACACCTCTTCGCGTCCCGCCCGCGACTCGGACTCGGCCTCACTCATGCTCGGTGGGAGGCGCGGGCTAGCCTTAAACGCCCCGCTAGCAGTGTTCGGATGCAGCGTTCGTGAGCACTCCGTGACCCGCCAGAAAGCCCCGGACGGCTACGCTCCCGCGGCTCGCTGCGCTCCTCGTCACTCACTGCGTTCGTTCCTGCGGTCCTTGCGTCGCCGGGGTTCGCGTAGCCGACCGCCCCTTTCAGTCCAACCCCATGGACCGTTCAATCGGGTTGGACTGAAAGCCTCCGGCCCCTCTCTGGCTGTTTACGACCTCGCTCCCTCTCGACACCGTTCACTCGTCGCCTACTGCTAGCCGACAGGCTCAAGCCGTCCATCCCGATACACACGGCCATGGACGTCACCGTGGAGGTGGCCGGCGAGGAGACCCACGACCTCACGGTCGACGACGACGCCACCTACGCCGACCTGCTCCGACCGCTCGACCTCTCGCCACACGCGGTGTCGGTGCTCGTCGACGACAAGACGGTTCCGACGAACCAGCCAGTCGAGGCCGACCACGTACGCGTGGTCAGACTCATCAAGGGTGGCTGAGCGGGCGGCGAGCCACTCACGACCCCCCGTTTTTGCCCGTCGAGCCCTACGCTACGCTATGTCCATCGAGGCGACCGACTTCTCCGTGCCCAACGTCGGCCCCGGACCGGACCCGCCGTCGGCGCTCGCCGCCGACAACGAGTTCGCCGACCGGGACACCGAAGCCGTCTCCATCGTGTCGGAACCCCACGACCGCGTTCGGGAGTGGCAGGACAGCTACGACCCGCCGTATCCCATCGTGGCCGATCCGGAGGCGACGGCCGGCAACGCGTACGACCAGCCGGTTCGCTTCGGCTTTCCGGGCGACTGGAGCGACTTCCTCGGCCGGGTGCCCGAGGCCGTCCTCGTCGACCTTCGGGACGGCCCCGCGGTAGCGTGGTCCTACCGGAGTAACTCGACGTTCGACCGGCCCGGCGTCGACGACCTGCTGGAGGCCATCGACGAGGCACGGACGTACTGACCCATGTTCGTTCGCGACGCCACAGTGGCCGACCTGCCGGACGTGATGAACGTCCTCGACGGCGCGGCGCTCTCTATCGACGTCGAGACGGTCCGGGCCAGTATCGCCGAGGACGGGGCGCTCGTCGCGTGCGAGGGCGGGGAGCGCACTCGGTCTGACGAGCGGGCCAGCGGCCCGCGGGCCCCGGCGGACGGCGAGCGAGTGCTGGGCGCACTCGTCCTCGACGGCGAACACGTCGCGGCCGTCGCAGTTCGCCGCCGTCGACGCGGGCAGGGAATCGGGACAGCGCTGGTCGAGGCCGCAGTCGAGCGCCGAGGACGGCTGACGGCGGCGTTCGACGCCGACGTGAAACCGTTCTACGAGGGCCTCGGGTTCACGGTCGAGGCAGTCGACGAGGCCGGTCGCTGGCGGGGGACGCGCTCGACCGACGGCTGATTGCGATAGTCTTTCCACACTCGGACGAGACGAAATTATCGAGCCATGTCCTCACAGAACCCCGACCCGGCGTCGGTGCGTGACGACCGGGTCCTCGGCTTCCTCCTCGATTTCACCCTCCTCACCGTCGCGACGGTCGTCGTCTGGGTGGTGTTCACCGGCGTCAGGATGCTCGTTACTACCGGCGAGGCGATGGGTGCGCCCACCGTCGACAGTCCCGGGACAATGCTGGGGATGGTCGCCCTCGGTTTCGCCCTCTCCTTACTTCAGTGGGCCGTCATCGGCCTCGTCGTCGGCGGGTACTTCGTCTACTTCCTCACCGACGGCGGCCAGACGTTGGGGATGCGCGTCGCCGGCGTCGTCCTCGTCGGCGAGGACGGTGGCCCGGTCACGCGAGACCAGACGATACAGCGGACCGCCGTGTTGCTCGCGCCCCTCCCGCTGATGGCGCTCGCCAGCGTCTTCATCCCCTTCGTTGGGTTCGTCCTCGCACTCTTGCTGATGGGTGGGTGGCTGACCGTCGAAGCGCTCTTGCTGTTCACCGACGACGACGCCCAGCGACTCGGTGACCGAATCGCCAACACGCTCGTGGTCGAATCGACGGCCTGACGGCGTCTCACCGGAAGAGCTGTCAGTTCGACCGACCGGCCAGTTCCTCGATGCGCAACTCGTAGAGCGTCAGTTCGACTTCGTCAAGCGCCTCGTCGAACACCCGAATGGGTGCGAATCGGTCGTTGATGGTGACGGCGTCGTAGGCGGGGTCGTCCGGCGGGACTGCCCGTATCGGCCCGCGGGCGACGACGCTCCAGCCGTGTTGTTCGGCGTCGTCGCTCGTCGTCTCGGCTTCGTAGACGACGTACGTCGCGGTGTCGGTCGTCTCGACGTAGGCGGCCTTCCGGCTGTCGGGCGTCTCGCCCAGTCGGACGTACAGCGACCCGTCCTCGTAGTGGTGAAACACTGGAATCGCGTAGGCGTCGCCGTCGTCGGCCAGCGCGAGGACGCCGTCCGTGGCGTCGCGCAGGCGCGTCTCCACCTCGGCCTCGGTCAGTCCCTCGGTGTATGCGAACTCGACGTCGGGGTCCATGCCCGACCAACGCGCGCTGTCGGGTTAAACCAGCGGGGCGACCAGTCCGCGGCCCGCCGACAGCAGTTCCGTGACCCGCGTATCGCTGCCCGCCTCGGCGTAGACGCGGAGTTTCGGCTCCGTCCCCGATGGCCGGACCAGCACCCACGTATCGTCCGCGAGCCGTATCTTGAACCCGTCGACGGTGTTGACATCGGCGACGCTCTCGCCGGCCACCGAGTCGGGCAGTTCGTCCTCCAGTGCGTCAAGCACCGGCTCTTTCCGGTCGTCCGGACAGTCGACGCTGACCCGTCCCTGATGAATCTCGCCGTGGTCGTCGAGCAAGCGGTCGACGCGGGCGTCAAGCGACTCCTCGGACTCGGCTGCCGCGGCCACCAGCGCCAGCAACACGCCGTCCTTGTTGCGGAGGTGGTCGGTGAGGCCGAACCCGCCCGACTCCTCGCCGCCCATGAGGGCATCGTGGTCGGCCATCGCCTCGGCGACCCACTTGAACCCGACCGCCACCTCGTGGGCAGACTGGCCGTGGGCCTCCGCGACCCGGTCGACGATGCTGGAGGTGGAGACGGTCCGGACCACGTCGCCGGACCGCGACTCCAGCAGGTAGTCGTACAGCGCCGCGAAGAAGAGGTTCGCGTCGAGATAGCCGCGCTCGGGTGTGACGACGCCGATGCGGTCGGCGTCGCCGTCGTTGACGACGCCGAGGGCGGCCTCGCCCTCGCGTACGCGGGCGATCAACTCCTCGACGTTCTCGGCCGCTGGCTCCGGGGACCCGCCGCCGAACTCGGGGTCTCGCTCGTCGCGCAGGGCGGTCACGTCCGCGCCGGCACGTTCGAGGAGGGCGTCGGTGACGCCCCGACCGCTCCCGTGCATGGCGTCGTAGGCCACCGAGAGGCCCGAGAGGTCGGCGTTCACGTAATCGATGGCGTGGTCGGCGTAGTCGCCGACGAGGTCCGTCTCGGTGACCGTGCCCCACTCGCTCTCGGGCAGCGGGTCGGGGTCGCCGAGGTTCGCCACGATGTCCTCGGTCATCGCTGGGAGTGCGGGAGCGCCGGACGCGGGGACGAACTTCACGCCGTTGTACGCCGGCGGGTTGTGACTGGCCGTTATCTGGAGCGCCCCGGCGAGGTCGCGCTCTGTGACCGTCCACGCGACGACGGGCGTCGGCGTGTCCCGGTCCGGGACGAGTACGTCGAATCCATTGGCACACAGCACGCGAGACAGTTCCTCGGCGAACCCGCGCGACGTCTCGCGGGCGTCGTAGCCGACGGCCACCGTCCCGCTCTGGCCGTGTTCCCGCAGCGCCGTCGCGACGCCCTGTCCGACCATCCGCACGCGCGGCGCGGTGAACTCGTCTAAGGTCGCTCGCCAGCCGTCGGTGCCGAACGTGATCGCCGCGGCGTCGTCGTCGTCCATACCCGATACCTCTCGGTGGGCGGTGAAAAAATCACCCGTCGGCTCACGTGTCGAAGTCCGCTTCGGCGTCCGAGGACTCGACCAGCCGTTCCTTCTGCGTGCGCGAGAGCTGTTTGATCTCGTACTCGCGGCGCATCGCCGCGGACTTCGACTGGAAGCGTTCGACGTGGACGAGTTCGACCGGCGTCCGGCCGCGGGTGTACTTCGCCCCGTCGCCGGCGTCGTGTTCACGCACTCGGCGCTCGACGTCCGTCGTGTAGCCGGCGTAAAAGCTTCCGTCACTACACCGCAGCACGTAGGCGTAGTGAACAGGGCTCCGCGTGGTGGTCATCGCACGATGCGGGCGGCCCAGTGGGCCTCACACTTGGTGGGCGCGCTCTCTCGATACCTCGGCGATGCCAGCGTTGGCCGAGCAGTTCGGGCAGGCCCGGATGTGTCCGCGCTCGTCAGCGAACACACGGGCGAACTGGTCTGAGACGTGCGCGCCGCAATGGTCACATTCAGGCATCGTGTTCGTCGGCGACACCACCGCCGACGTACGTGAGAAGGGTTGCCAGAGGGATATTCGTTTACCCAAATGTGTGGGTATTCTCTCCCAGAGACGGGTCTGCTCTTACACATCGTCACCCCGTGCATCGGCGACCCGTCGTGCGATGAGGCCCGCCTGTGCGCCCGCGGTGAAGCCCGCGTCGATGTTGACGACAGAGAGCGTCGTACAGGACTGGATCATCCCCGAGAACGCGGCCTCGCCCGCGCCGTCGTGCCCGTAGCCAGTCGAGACGGGCAGGCCGATGACGGGGGTGTCGACGAGGCCGGCGACGACGGTGGGAAGCGCCCCCTCGCGGCCCGCGGCGACGACGAGGACGTCCTGATCGCGAAGGCGGTCCACGGCGTCTATCGTCCGGGCGATGCTGGCGACGCCGACGTCCGAGATACGGGTGACCGCCGCGCCCATCTCGGCGGCCAGCATCGCCGCTTCGCCGGCCGGGACGGCGTCGGAGGTGCCGGCGGTGACGACGCCGACCGTCGCGTCCAGGTCCGGACGCTCGAACTCCGGGGCGGTCGCGACCAGCCAGTTCGACCGCTCGGACCAGCGGACCGTCGCCTCGGGTGCGTCGGTCGCCAGTTCGCGTCGGACGGCGGCGGCCGCTGGCGGGTCGATTCTCGTTACGATCGCTCTGCCGGTCGTTTCGACGGCCGTCGACGCGAGGTCGGCGATCTCCCCGGGCGTCTTGCCGTCGCCGAGCACCGCCTCGGGGACGCCTGAACGGGTCTCCCGGGCCGCGTCGAACCGGCCAGCACCGCTGGTGGCGTAACCGGCGAGTTCCGCTTCGGCCTCGGCGGGGGTGACCTCGCCCGCCGCGACTGCATCGAGTAGGTCGCGCATGTCCCCTCTTCGGGGGGCCGGCTACTCCTATCCGTCGGTCCGGGCCGGGCGCGCGCGAGCACTCCAGACGCCGATACTCGGCGTATCTCGTTTCGATTCCCGCCCGTGGAGGGCTATCGACCCTGATATATCCGACTCAGGGGCTATTTATATAGGGGTCGACGGCCAAAAACGTCTCAGACCCCCGTGAATACCGGCGAGAGCCATCGCATTGGGGAAAGTATATAAGTAACCCCTACGCTACACAGGGTTGTATGGCAGACCTAATCGTCAAAGCCGCCGTCAAGGAAGAGCTCGACAACATGAACGTGGCCTCGGACTTCTACGATGCTCTCGACGCTGAGGTCGAGGAGCTGCTCGCCGACGCCGCTCGACGAGCCGAGGAGAACGACCGCAAGACGGTCCAGCCGCGCGACCTGTAAGGTCGTCTCCGAGCAGTCTTTCTTTCGACGTCAGCCGGACAGCTACAGCTCTCTGACCGTCACGCCGTCTTCGCTGCCCACGTAGACGGCGTCGGCCACGTCGACGAACAGGCCGTGTTCGACGACGCCCGGCAGTGCCGCGAGGTCTGCCGCCAGCGCCGCTGGGTCGGCTATCTCGCCGAACGCACAGTCCAGCACGAGGTTGCCGTTGTCGGTGACGACGGGCCCGTCTTTCCGTTCGGCCCGTCGAAGGTCCGGGTCCCCGCCCAGTTCCCGGACCGACTCGGCGACGGTGGTCCGTGCCGCGGGGAGCACTTCCAGTGGAACCGGGTACGATAGCGTCTCGGCCATCTTCGTGGGATCTGCGACGACGAGGAAGCGGTCGGCGCTCGCGTCCACGATCTTCTCGCGGGCGTGGGCCGCGCCGCCGCCTTTCACGAGGTCGCCGCCGGCCACCTCGTCAGCGCCGTCGATGGCGAGGTCGACTGTCACCTCGTCTAGGTCAGCCAGCGGGATGCCCGCGGTACGGGCGAGTTCGCGGGACTGGAAGGAGGTCGGGACGCCGACCACGTCCAGTCCGGCGTCGACCTGCCGGCCGATGGCCCGAATCGCGTGGGCCGCGGTGCTACCGGTCCCCAACCCGATTACCATCCCGTCTTCGGCTGTCTCGGCCGCCGCCTCGCCGGCCGCGCGCTTCGCCGCGTCGGAGCCGCCCTGTTTCATGTGCGGAGATGCCGCGGACGCGGACAAAACGTTTGTTGCTCGGACCGCTCGGCTCAGATATGGAGTGTACGTACTGCGGGCGCCCGGTCGAGGACCACGATCCGCTGTATCTCTCGGCCGAGGCGGGTGGCACACCGACGGCGCAGTTCTGCAACTACGGCTGCCTGTCGGCCCACGTCGATGCCGAGGACCTGACGACCGGTGCGGCCTGCGAGTGGTCGCCGGAGTGATTCGTCCCGTCCCGGTATCCTTTTTCCGCCGCCACTCGGGGACCCGAGTATGACACTATTCGGGACGAGTGGCATTCGCGGACCGGTCGGCGAGACGGTGACTGCTGACCTCGCGCTCTCCGTCGGCCGCGCACTGGGTGTCGACAGCGACCGCGTGGTCGTCGGGCGGGACCCGCGCGAGAGCGGCGAGTTCCTCCAGTCGGCGCTCGTCGCGGGCCTGCGCGAGAGCGGGACAGACGTCGTAGACGTCGGCCTCGCCTCGACGCCGACGGTCGGTCGGGCGGTCGGGTGGCAAGCGGCCGACGCCGGCGTCTCCATCACGGCGAGTCACAACCCGGCCGAGGACAACGGCATCAAACTCTGGCAACCGTCCGGACAGGCGTTCGACGCCGAGCGACGCGAGACCATCGAGGAGCGTCTCGAAGACGGCGCGTTCGACCCAGCCGACTGGGACGAGTGCGGGACCCTCGAATCTTGGGCGACGGGCGCTCGCACCCGCCACGCCGAGACGATTCGCTCGGAACTGGACCGCGACTCGCTTTCCAGCCACGTCCTCGTCGACGTGGGTAACGGCGCTGGCGGCGTCACCGCCGACGTCTTGCAGGCGATGGGCTGTCACGTCGAGACGCTGAACGGCCAACCCGACGGCGCGTTCCCCGGCCGACCGAGCGAACCGACCCCGGAGAACTGCCAGTCGCTCGCGACGCTGGTCGCCGAGTCCGACGCCGACGTGGGTATCGCCCACGACGGCGACGCCGACCGGATGCGTGCGGTGGCCGGCGACGGCACCTACCTCTCCGGTGACGTCCTGCTGGCGCTCTTTGCACGGGCCGCCGCCAGCCCCGGTGACCGGGTCGCCGTCCCGGTGGACACGAGTCTCGCCGTCGGCGACCACCTCGCCGAAATCGACGTCGACGTGGAGTACACGCCCGTCGGCGACGTCTACGTCGCGGAGGCCGCAAGCGCCGAGGGCGTCGCCTTCGGCGGCGAACCAAGCGGCGCGTGGATATGGCCCGACCACACCCTCTGTCCCGATGGGCCGCTTGCGGCCTGTACTGCGGTGACGCTGGACGCCGACCGACCGCTCGCAGACCGGGCCGCGGAGGTCCCGAGTTACCCCATCCGCCGGGACAACGTCGGCGTCGACGCGAAGGGTGCGGTGATGGACCGGGTTCGAGAGCGGGTCCTCGACGAGTTCGACGACGTGACCACGCTTGACGGCGTGCGCGTCGACCTCGGGGACGCGTGGTTCCTCCTCCGGGCCAGCGGGACCCAACCGCTCATTCGGGTCACTGCAGAGGCCCGCGACGCCGACCGCGCCGACGACGCGTTGGCGACGGCGCGGGACCTGCTGTCCGACGCGCGGACCTGACGCTGTCGGCATTCACCGCCAGTGAGTACACCCGAAAAGAGACAGTCCGGGCGAGAGAACCGACCGTTTGGCCCCAGTTCGATTACCCGCGTCGCGTGGACCTGGCCTCGCGGACGTCGGCCCCGTCGCGAATCTTGTCTTCACACTGCGGGCAGACCCGCGGTTTCTCGACCCCATTCGGCGTGAAGACACGCGCGTAGTCGGCCGTTACAAAATTGCCGCAGTTCTGGCATTCCGGCATACAGGTACGAACGACGGTCTATAGCGCCTTAATTGTTGGCACTTTGGTAATTGATGACACACCCGACGATTGGGGGTCGGCGCCGTGGCCTCAGAACTCGCTGGTGACGGTGCCGTCCTCGACGAGTTCGACGACGCCGTCGAACAGGGCCCGGAACTCGTCGACGGTCGCTTCGTCGTGGACGCCCTCCGCGAGGTGGAACATCCCGACGGCGTCGTACTCCTCCAGCAGTTCGAGGATGTCCTCGACGGCCTCCATGGCCTGGTCCTCGTCGGCGTAGTAGATGAGTTCGGTCAGCGAGTCGAAACTCACGCGCAGTTTGCCGTCGTGGTCCTGTAAGAACGTCTCCGTCTCGGCGACGATTCCCTCCAGGTCGTCCGGAGCAGAGGCATAACGGACGCTCTCGGACTGGCGGCGGGTGTACCCGCGCTCGACGGAGAGGGTATCGAGGATGGTGGCCGTGTCCTCGTCGACTTCGTAGTACTCCAGTTTCTGCTTGACTTCGCGAGCAGTGGTCCGCGTCGAGATGACCAGCATCGCGTCGGTGTCCGTCGACAGGAAGTCAGTGTCGAGTCGGTCCGTCTCGCCGGTGCTGGGGTGCAGGAGAAGGATACCGGTCCCGCCCTCGACGGTGTCCGGCGTGTTGTCGATGGCCAGCGTATACTCCATGTACCCGAAACGCGGGGCGACAGTCATTAAGTCTGCGGGTATCGCTCAGAACACGCTGTCGGCGGTGGCTGCGCCGACGACGCTGAAGATAGCGCCGACGGAGATGGCTTTCAGCGTCGTCACCGTGACGGCCATCGGCGTCGGGTCCGGGAGAATCCCGCCGTCGACGAGAAACGTATCGGGGGCGGTAAACACCATCGCGAGGACGGCGACGGACCCGAAGGCGACGACCATCAGCGAGACGAACCGTATCGGGACGCCGGCGACTTCGGCCTCGCGGTCGAGGTCGCGGTCCGCGTCGGCCTTGTAGAGTGCGCCGTAGCCGATGGCGAAGACGATGCCGGCGACCAGTCCGGCGTGGAGCGTCGTCATGTTCGCAGCCAGCACCCACACCTCCTCGGTGACGACGAACGGACCGGCCAGCAGGAACCCGCCCACGACCTGCTGTGCGGTGTCGGCGATACGGTACCGGGGGCGACGGCGGCGCATACCCGTTCGTGGACGGCCCGGTGTGATAACGTTCCCGGAGCGGTCGCCGGACGGAGTCGAAGGGCGTTTTGCCCGGCCACACACAGTACGCGTATGAGCGTCAGCGACGAGTTCGACGACTGGGCGGCCCGTGGAAAAGACCGCGGGATGGAGGACCGCCACTGGCACACCGCCAAGCACGTACTGGCCCGGATGCCCGTCGAAGCGGGCGACACTGTCCTCGATTTGGGCTGTGGGAGCGGCTACGCCGGCCGCGCCCTCAAAGAGACGAAGGACGCGGGCCGGGCCTACGGCATCGACGCCTCGCCGGCGATGGCCGAGAACGCACGATCGTACACCGACGACCCGGACGTGGGCTACCTCGTCGGGGACTTCGAGCACCTGCCGTTCGAGACTGACAGCGTCGACCACTGCGTCTCGATGGAGGCGTTCTACTACGCGAGCGACCCCGACGCCGTCCTCGAGGAGGTGGCCCGCGTCCTCGGTCCCGACGGCACGTTCCACTGTGCCGTGAACTACTACGAAGAGAACGTCCACTCTCACGCGTGGGACGAACTGGTCGACGTCCCGATGACTCGCTGGAGCGCCGCCGAGTACCGTAACGCGTTCCGTGCGGCGGGACTCGCCGTCGCCGTACAGGACAACGTTCCGGACCGCGACATCGAGATTCCGCCCGAAAGCGAGTTCCCGACCGAGGAGTGGGACACGCGCGAGGCGATGGTCGAGCGCTACCGAGAGTTCGGGACGCTCGTGACCGTCGGCGTCGCCCCCTGAGTCTCGTTTCGCTTGGCTGTCAACTGCGGGAACGTTTTTGACGGGCGATACGAAAGATAGGTCGTGGTTACTCGCCAGCGGACGTACGTACTCGCGGGCTTGCTCGTTGCGCTGTCGCTCCTGACGACTGTGTTGCTGTCGAGCGTGCTGGCGACCGTCTTCTTCGCGATCACCGTCGCTTACGTCCTCTTTCCGCTCTCGGAGTGGTTCGTACGCCACGGCCTCTCGAAGCGACTCGCCGCCGCAGTCACGACGGTCATCGCCTTCGTCGGGGGGTCGCTCGTCCTCGTCCCGCCGGCCGCCGTACTGTACCGTCGCCGCCGCGACCTGTTCGCGTTCTTCCAACAACTCCCGGACAGTGTCACGATCGTCGTCGGCGGATTCCGGTACCCGATAAACATCGAGAGGACGCTGGCCGGCCTCAGCGAAAGTCTGCGGGCCGTCGCTGTTGCACTCGCCAGCGAGACGCCGATCATCGCGCTGAAGATCGTCCTCTTTACGATACTCGTCTACGCGATGCTCTGGCGACCCAGCGCGCCCGGCGAGGTGCTGTATCGGACGATTCCACGACCGTATCACGACCTCGTCACGCGCTTTCACGAGCGCCTGCGCGGGACGCTGTACGCCATCTACGTCTTGCAGGCCGCGACGGCCTTCGGAACCTTCCTGATGGCGTGGGCGGTGTTCGGGATGCTGGGGTACAACAGCGCGTTCTCGCTCGCCGTCGTCGCTGGCATCCTTCAGTTCGTCCCCGTCGTCGGGCCGAGTGTGGTGGTCGTCGCCATCGCCGCCGCGGACGTCGTGACCGGCGACGTCGTCGGCGCACTGCTGGTGACGGTGCTGGGACTGGCCCTCGTCGGTTTCCTGCCGGACGCGGTCATCCGTCCCCGCCTCGCCCGCTACACGACGGGGATGCCCGCCAGCCTCTACTTCGTCGGGTTCACCGGTGGGGTGCTGTCGCTGGGGCTGGTGGGGTTCATCGCGGGTCCAGTGGTCGTCGCGCTACTGGCCGAGACGGCGAATCTGCTCGCGGCGGAGCGGGGACCAGAACAGCAGGCGCTGGGATAAGCGAGGACGCTTCGATGCGAGGACGCGTCTTACTCGGCCGTGCCCGTCTCTAACGGTCGGTCCTCGGCTTCCCACTCGGTCAGACTCCCCTCGTAGAAGTCGACGTCCTCGAAGCCGAGGTGCCGGAGCACGACGTAGGTGTGACTGATGCGACGGGCGGTATTACAGTAGAGGACGACGCGTTTCTCCGGGACGATGCCCACCGATTCGAGGACGGCCAGTGCGTCCTCGCGGGCGAGGAGGCCGCGCGTCTCGTCGTCGACGAGTTCGCGCCAGTCGAGTAGGACGGCCCCGGGGATGTGGCCCTCGGCGTACTCCTCGTCCTCGCGGGTGTCGACGAGGACTGCCTCGGGGTCGTCGGCCGCGGCGGCCACCTCGTCGGGGCCGACCAGCGGCGACGATTCGGGCGGGGAGACGACGTATTCCGTGGCCGCTACCTCGGGGGCGTCGCTCGTCGTCTCGCGTTCGAGTTGCCAACTCGAAAAGTCCCCGTCGAGGAGGTGTAGCTTCTCTGGGTCGTGGCCGAGCAGTTCCGCCGTGACGAGAAAGCGCGCGGCGAAGACGCCGTGGTGGTCGTCGTAGGCGACGACGTCGCCGTCGCCGGTGACTCCGATCTCCGAAAGCAGCGACGCCCAGTCGTCCTCGCTCGGGAGCATCCCCGCCTCGCCCTCGCCGGTGCGGAACCGGTCGAACGGGACGTTCACGGCGCCCGGCAGGTGGCCGAGGGCGTCGTACTCCCACGCGTCGCGCACGTCGACGATGCGACAGTCCTCGCGGTGGTCGGCGACCCAGTCCGCGGAGACGATGTCTGTCATTGGCCGTCCGTACCCACTCGGGCCGCTTGAAGACTCTCATCGGGGCTGGTCGAAGGTGGTGGCAACTGTTGCCGGATGTATGCCGCGCTGGCTCTGTGGACTGGACAGGTCGGGGCCGCATCTTCCGGTCCGCTCTCTACGGATGCGTGCCGTTCACAATATGCGTTCGCGTGATAGGGGCAACATATGCCGTCACGGGGGAGGAGTGGCCGTACATGCCGCCACTCGTGGTAATATATGTGTGGTAGTCGAATGGTTGATCGCACAATGACTGATTACGCCAACGACGTGCTCGTCTCGGCCGACTGGGTCAGCGAGCACCTGGACGAGTTCCAGAGCGACGACCCCGCCCACCGCCTCGTAGAGGTGGACGTGGACACAGAACTGTACGACGAGAGCCACATTCCCGGCGCCATCGGGTTCAACTGGGAGACGGACCTGCAGGACCAGACCACCCGCGACATCCTCTCGAAGGAGGACTTCGAGGACCTGCTGGGTTCCCACGGCATCAGCGAGGACTCCACCGTCGTCCTGTACGGTGACAACTCCAACTGGTTCGCCGCCTACACCTACTGGCAGTTCAAATACTACGGCCACGACGACGTCAAACTGCTGGACGGCGGCCGCGAGTACTGGGTCGAGAACGACTACGAACTCACCGACGAAGTGCCCGAGTTCTCCGCCGTCGACTACGAGGCCTCCGGCCCGCGCGAGTCCATCCGCGCCTACCGAGAAGACGTCGACAACGCCATCGAGCGCAACGTTCCGCTCGTCGACGTTCGCTCGCCCGAGGAGTACTCCGGCGAGATCCTCGCACCCCCTGGACTGCAGGAGACGGCCCAGCGCGGCGGCCACATCCCCGGTGCGGAGAACATCTCGTGGGCGGCCGTGACCAACGACGACGGCACGTTCAAGAGCTACGACGAACTCGAAGACCTCTACGGCGAGTACGGCATCGACGGCGACTCGACGACCGTCGCTTACTGCCGTATCGGCGAGCGCTCCTCCGTCGCCTGGTTCGCGCTCCACGAACTGCTGGGCTACGAGGACACCATCAACTACGACGGCTCCTGGACGGAGTGGGGCAACCTCGTCGGCGCCCCCATCGAGAAGGGCAGCTAAGGGTTCTAACGTCACTGCTTTCTTTGCGCGCAGGTCGGTGAGTTTCGACTAACAGCAGTCACGACACCGACACGCTCGTTCCGTTCAGCACACACGCTGACGTATCCTAGCCGTGGATTGAAGAGCACGGCCGCCAAGCACACCGTGTGGACCGACAGGAACTCGAAGCGGTGCTGTGCGAGACGTTCGACGCGGACGACGAACCGGTCGCCGTCGTCGCGCGACAGGCCCGCGACTTGGCCGAGGCCGGGCAGTTCGACGCCGACTTCGACGGCGAACTGACCGTCGACACCGTCGTCCGGAACTTACAGGACGCCCCCGGCGACTACACGCTCGTCGAGCGGTGGAACTGGTGGCTGGGGGCGCTCGACCTCTCTCACGGCGGCTACGCCCGGTTCAGCGTCAGACCGGACGTCGATACGCGGTCGTAGCCGTCGCTCCGAGGTGTAAAAAAAACGGGGACCGCGACGCCAGTCAGAATACGCTCAGTCCGTGCGCCTCTCGTGCGTGTTCGAGGAGGTCCTCGGTCGTGTCGAAGTCCTCACCGCAGCTGCACGTGTGGTACGTCGTCGGTGTCTGCTGGCGTGTCGCCATGACAGGTTCACCTTATCGCCCAATCATAATAATTGTTTATGTGCTATTGGTACCGCGCCTCAATCCGGGTGCTAACAAGGAACACATACCGCGAGACTGCGACGCGACGCTCCTGAACCATTAGCTCGCCTACATTCTTTGTGACCGGGGTGCGTCTCTCCTCGTATGGCCGTACGAACCCGCAAACTCTTCGCGACGCTCACCGCCGCCGTCATGCTCTGGGTCGGCTGGGGTCTGTATATAACTAGAACGACAGAACGCGTCCCCTACGAGACGCTCGACGAGTTCGACGGCGTCGAGATACGCCGCTATCCCCGCACGGTCCTCGTCGAGACGACGGCGCCCACCGCCGGCGCGGCGTTCCGCCGCCTGTTCCGGTACATCTCCGGCGAGAACGAGGCGGGCGAGGATGTCGATATGACGGCACCCGTCGCGACGGACGGCGCGACCGTCGAGATGACGGCGCCGGTCCGCACGGACGACGCGGACGACGGCCCGGTCACGATGGCGTTCTACCTCCCCGCGGAGTACACCCCGGCGACGGCACCGGCACCGACGGACTCCACCGTCCGCCTCGTCGTCGACCCGCCGCGGACGGCCGCGGTCCGCGCGTTCGGGTGGTACGCCACCGCCGACCGCGTCGCCGGCGAACGCGAGGCGCTACTGGAGACGCTCGCCGACCGAGGTATCGAAACCCGCGGCGACCCCGTCGTCCTCCAGTACAACGACCCGTGGACGCCGCCGTTCATGCGGCGAAACGAAGTCGAGGTCGACGTCGCCGACGGTGGCAACTGGACCGACGAACACTAACCGACGAGGGCCGTACTCGACGCCGATGGAGGTCCAGTTCCTCGGTGGTGCCGACGAGATCGGCCGGAGCGCCGTGCTCGTCGACGACAGTCTCCTGCTGGACTACGGAATGGCAAGCGAGTCACCGCCGCAGTACCCCGTCGGCGACGTGGACCCCGACGCCGTCGTCGTGAGCCACGGCCACCTCGACCACGTCGGGGCCGTCCCCGCACTGATGTCGAGTGGCGACCTGCCGCCGGTCCACTGGACGCCGCCGACCCGTGACCTCGCGACGACGCTCGCCGAAGACACGCTGAAACTTCACGGCTCGACCCCGCGCTGTCCCTTTACCGACACCGACGTGCGCCGACTCACACAGGCCTCCGTGACTCACGGCTACGGCGAGTCCTTCGAGGCGGCCGGCTACGAGGTGACGCTTTACAACGCCGGCCACATCCCCGGGAGCGCACACGTCCTCGTCGACGATGGAGACACCCGTCTCCTGTACACCGGCGACTTCCACACCGGCGACCAGCGACTCGTCGCTCCCTCCACCGCGCGTCCCGAGGCCGACGCCGTAATCTGTGAGTCGACCTACTCCGACGTGACCCACGAGGCCCGCGACGCCGTCGAGCGACGGTTCGCCGAGAGCATCCAGCAGACCGTCTGGCAGGGCGGTACCGTCGTCGTCCCCGCCTTCGCCATCGGCCGCACGCAGGAGGCGATGCTCGTCTGTGCCGCCCACGACGTGGACTGCTACGTCGACGGGATGGGCCAGCGAGTCACGACGCAACTGAAGCGTCACCCCGAGTTCCTGCGTGACGCCGACGCGCTGGCCGGCGCGACGTCGTCTGCGCGCTTCGTCGACGGTCGTGACGGCCAGCGAAAACGCATCGCGAAGCAAAACACCGTCATCATCACGACGAGCGGGATGCTCTCGGGCGGCCCGGCGATGACCTACGTCCCAGCCATCCGACAGCACCCGACGAACAAGGTGGCGCTGACGGGGTATCAGGTCGAGGGGACGCCCGGTCGGGAACTGCTAGAGACGGGCAGCGCCGAACTCGACGGGCGCGTGATGCCGGTCAGTGCGCAGGTGGAACTCCACCAGTTCTCGGCCCACGCCGACCGCGACGGCCTGCTCGAATTCCTCGATAGCTACCGGGAGACGCCGGTCCTCATCAACCACGGCGACCGGACGGCGGCCTTCGCCGAGGAGTTGCGTGCCGACGGCTTCACGGCCAGCGCGCCCGCACTCGGCGAGGCCGTCGGGCTCTGACCGTCGACGACAGCCCTCACTCCTCGTCGCGACGCTTCAGCCACTCGTCGAGCAGGTCCCGTATCGCGGCGTCGCGGTTGTCGCGGTGGTCCGCGAACGCCTTCTCGTCGACCGCTTCGAGCAACGCCTCGTCCAGTTCGAGTTCGACCTCTTCGAGGTCGAGGAACGTCTCGTTCATCGGATTCGAAACAGGGTACGGGTGGGTAAATACTCTCGTCAGACGGGTGTCCTGCGTTCGTGTGACACGGCCCGTCTGCCGGTCGAGGACAGGGGTGACCGCGCTTCAGTCCGCGGCTTCTGTGGGTGTGCCGATGTTCTCGCGGAGGTCTGCCTCGATGGCCTCCAGCGAGCGCCCCTTCGTCTCGGGGACGAGTCGGTAGGTGAACAGCAGTGCGACCAGACTGCAGGCGCCAAACAGCCAGAACGTCGAGGGCTTGCCGACGCCCGCGGTCAGCATCGGGAAAGTCAGCGAGACGAGCAGGTTCGCCCCCCAGTTGGCGACGGTGACGGTCCCCATCGCGCTCCCGCGGACCGCGAGCGGGTAGATCTCCGAGATGAGGAGCCAGAACACCGGCCCGAGGCCGATGGCGAAGAACGCGACGAACAGCATCAGGCTCGCCGTGGCGATCCAGCCGAGTGCGCCGCCGAACCCGGGGAGGTAGAACACCGTCCCGAGGACGCCGAGCGTGACGACCATCCCGCCGATGCCGACCTGCAACAGGAGGCGGCGGCCGACGCGGTCGATGAGCGCGATGGCGACGACGGTCATGACGACGTTGATGACGCCGATGCCCACCGTCGCGAGGATAGAGGTGGTGCTCCCGAACCCGGTCGATTCGAGGATGGTCGGCGCGTAGTAGATGACCGCGTTGATGCCGGTGATCTGCTGGAAGACGGCCAGTCCCAGACCGACGATCAGCGCCGGGCGGAGCCACGGTTCGAGGAGTTCTCGGACGCCCGTGCCGGACTGCTTCGAGACGGTCTCGGCTATCTCTTCGAGTTCCTCGTCTACGTCACCCTGTCGGGTCCGCTGGAGGACGGCCTCGGCCTCGTCCTTCCGTCCGTGTTCGAACAGCCAGCGGGGGCTCTCGGGCATCTTGAGCATCCCCACCGCGAGGATGACGGCCGGAATCATCCCGGTGCCGAGCATCCAGCGCCACGCGCCGGCGTCGGCGAAGGCGTAGTTGACGAAGTACGACGCCAGAATCCCGACGGTGACCATCAGTTGGTTCAGCGAGGTGAGCGCCCCGCGGATGCGCGGCGGCGCGATTTCGGAGATGTACAGCGGGCCGACGATAGAGGCGAAGCCGATGGCCACGCCGTCTATCAGTCGGCCGGCGACGAGCACCGGGACGGACGGGGCGATGGCCATCGTCAGCGACCCGACGAAGAACACGCCAGCCCCGAGGAGTATCAGTCTGCGACGCCCCAGTCTGTCTGCCAGTTTCCCACCGACGGCGGCGCCCAGTGCGGCGCCGGCCATCGCGCCGCTCATCACGATGCCCTCGACCAGCGGCGACATCGTGAATGTGTCGTTGATGTAGAGGAACGCCCCCGAGATGATGCCTGTGTCGAACCCGAACAGGAGACCGTTCAGTGCGGCCAGCGCGGACGTGAGGTAGATGAACCGGTCTCCGCCTCCGCGCAGGACGCTCCGGATGTCTGCTGTTGACATGATGTACATCTTCCACATAGTTGGAAGTCCGTTATGAATCGTTCGGATCTATCAATCATATTTAATAACATATGACCCATCACGTACGGCGATTTCGAAACAATCTATGTATATAGTATACGTTATTTCTACATGAAATATCCGGGTCCCGTGGTCACGGGAGCGGCGGTATCGGTCAGTGACTCCCGCGCGCTCGGCCACGTCGGCGTGGCGGTCGGGTTCGAGAAGCCGTCGGCGTCGGCGGCCCGGAGAACGACCGCGTCGACGCGCTAGGCGACGCCGGCCTGTTCGTCCATCGGGTCACGGATGTCGCCGACGACGGCCTCTAGCGCGTCGGTGACGGTGAGCATCCCGAGTACTTCGCCGTCTTCGAGGACGAGCGCGAGTTCCTGACTCTCTGCCTGAAACCGGTCGATGGCGTCGCTGACGCTTGTTTCTGCGGTCATCGCCATCGGCGGGGCCGCGATCGATTCGAGGTCGATACCGCCGAGTACGGTGCCGTCGATCGGTTCCTCGCCGTGTTCGCGGACGAGTTCGGGCACGTAGACGATGCCCAGAAAGTCATCGAGGTCCTCGCCGACCAGCGGGTACCGCGTGTGGGGCGTCTCGGCGACTCGGCGGGCGTTCTCGGTCTCGTCGAGACTCGTCGACAGGACGACCATGTCTTCGGCGGGGACCATCACGTCCCGGACCTGTTGGTCGCCGGCGTGGAGCGCCGCAAGCACCTCCTCGCGGCGTTCTTCCGAGAGGCCGCCCTCGTTCAGTACCGACCCGAGTTTGTTCCGGAGGTCGGCCCGGGACTCGATGACGTCCTCCTCGGTTTCGAGCCACGCGCCGGTCATCTCGATGCCGAACAGTCGCAGCGTCCACTTCGCGACGGCGTCCCCGAGCGTGATGAGCGGCGAGATGAGCCAGTTGAACCAGTACAGCGGCGTCGCGCCGTAGCGACAGACGAACCGCGACCGCTCGACCCCCAGATACGTCGGCGTCTGCTCGCCGTGGGTCAGGTGGACGAGGTTGATGATGAGGAAGGCGATAGCGGCTCCGAGACCGATACCGGCCAGCCCCGACTCGGTGAACACCGATTCGAACAGTACGGCGAGCGCGGGTTCGGCGACGATACCCACCGCGATGGAGGAGGCGGTGATGCCGACCTGACAGGTGGTGAGATATATCTCGAGGTCGTTCGTCATCTCCCACGCGCGCTCCAAGGCGGCGTTGCCGTCGCTGACGAACTCGTCTTCGGTGAACTGCCGAGCCCGCGTCAGGGCGAACTCGATGGCGACGAAGAAGCCGTTGGCGAGGATGAGTCCGACTCCGGCCAGCAGTCTGACCGCTATCTCGACGGGTTGCATCGCCCGGCAGTTCAGCCGCGTCCGTGGAAAAAGCTAGTGTTGTATCGTCGCCGTCTCGAAGTCGTATGCGACGCCGGTCAACTCCGCGGAGACCGCCCAGAGACGGTCGGCGTCGCCCTCGTCTCTGGACGCCTCGTTGGACTGCTGGAACTCCGGATGGCCGCGCATCTCCAACAGGCCGTCTGGGCCGACGTACTCGCCGCCGAGGACGTCGTCGGCCGTCGCGGCGTACAGCATCGGGAGCGCCCCCTGTGCGGCCGACTGGCCGAACAGCGCGTTGGCGACTTTCATCCCGGCCATCCGGAGCGACGACCCCATCTCGCGCGGGCCGCGGAACTGGAGGTCCGTGTCGGCGTAGCCCGGGTGACAGGCCACGCTGCGGACGTCGTCGATGCCGTGGTCGTCGAGTCGCCGGTCGAGTTCGTAGGCAAAGAGGAGGTTCGCCAGTTTGCTCTGGCCGTAGGCCGCCCACTTCCCGTAGTCCCGTTCGGACTGGAGGTCCGAGAAGTCCATCTCGCCCATCTCGTGGGCGCCCGAGGACTGCGTGACGACGCGGGCCTCGCCGTCGCTCGCCCGCAAGGCTGGGAACAGGTGGCCCGTCAGCGCGAAGTGACCGAGGTGGTTCACCCCCAGTTGCATCTCGAAGCCGTCGGCCGTCTCCTGTCGCGGGATGGCCATCACGCCGGCGTTGTTACAGAGGACGTCGACGGCCTCGTAGTCCTCGCGAACGCCCTCGGCGAACGCCGCGACGCTGTCGAGGTCGGCGAGGTCACACTCCCGGACGTCGAGGTCGGCGTTGCCGTCGACGTGGCGAATCTCCGAGGCCGCCCGTTCGCCTCGGTCGACGCTCCGACACGCCATCACGACGGTCGCGCCCTTCCGGGCGAACGCTTTCGTTCCCTCGTAGCCGAGGCCGCTGTTGGCCCCGGTCACGACCACGGTCCTGTCCTCCATCGTCGGCATATCGTCGGCGGTCCACCCTGCCATAGCCCGTCGTTGGGGACGAACACACAGAAACCCCTCGGCGAAACAGATGGGCATTTGCCCGTCGAGCGGGTACGGCCGGGTGATGAGCGACGTGTCGGTCACGGTGTACACGCGCGAGGACTGTCACCTCTGTGAGGAGGCTATCGACACTATCGAACGAGTCGCCGACGACGAGGGCGTCGCGCTCGACCTCTCGCTGGTCGACGTCGACACCGACGAGGAACTGCGCGAGGAGTACGGCGAACGGGTCCCGTACGTCCTGCTCGACGGGTCCCCGGCGTTCAAGTACCGCGTCGACGAGCGGCGACTCAGACGGAAACTGACCGCGTAGTCACCGCTCGGCTCTCCCTCGTTCGACGGCCTCGCGGAGCGCCGCCGTCGCCGCTTCGGGGTCCTCGGCCCGCGTGATGGCGGTGATGACCGCGACGCCGTCGGCCCCTGCCGCGCTCACCTCGGCGGCGTTCTCGGCCGTGATGCCGCCGATGCCGACGATGGGGATGTCGACAGCGGCGGCGATGTCTGCGACTCGCTCCGGGCCGACGCCGTGTTCCTCGTCGGGGATGTCGTCTTTCGACCCGGTTCGGTACACCGTCCCCACGCCCAGATAGTCCGCGCCGGCCGCTTCGGCGGCCTCGGCGTCCGCGACGAACGACACCGAGCGGCCGATGATGGCGTCCTCGCCCAGTATCTCGCGGGCGACCGAGACCGGCAGGTCGTCGTCGCCCAGATGGACGCCGTCGGCGTCCAGTGCCTGTGCGAGGTCGATTCTGTCGTTGACGACGAAGGGAACGCCGGCCTCGCGGGTGAGGGCCCGGATCTCGCGGCCCATCTCGTAGCGCTCGCGGACGGTTCGGCCCTTCTCGCGCAACTGGACGACGCCGACGCCGCCTTCGATTGCCCGCTGGACTATCTCGCGGGTGGTCCGGCCCGCCGACAGCGACTCGCCCGTCACCAGATACACGTCCCAGTCGACCATATGGACGGCTCGGCCCGGCATCGTTCTCACTCTTGTGCTCTCGGCCCGGCAAAGACGCTGTTCGTTGGTCGCCGAACGGTGTCGCGTGGTCCTCGCTGCTCTCGCTCGTGGTCGGCCTGCTCGTCGGCGCACTGTGAGACACCTCGCGGCCACCACCGCCGCCCTCGGGGCCCGAGTCCCCGGGATCTGAGCCGAAGATATTACCGTTTCCCACCCGTCCGTTCGAGCGTGCGAAACTACCACATCACGACAGTGTGGGGGATTCCTATTCGTGTCAACATCTCCCTACTGGTTTTTCTGCCGGTACTCGCGTGGCTCATCGGGAGCGGTGCACAGATAGAGTTCTACGCCGGCATCGTCGGTGGTCTCGCCGGGACCGAACTCGACCTCGTCCGCCTGCAGGCCGGAACGACCCCGTGGCTCGTCGGCACGCTCGCCGCCGTCGGCCTGTTCGTCAGCGTCACCCTCCACGAACTCGGCCACGCGTGGGCGGCGATGCGCTACGACCTCGAAGTCGAGTCGATCACGCTGTGGATTCTCGGTGGGCTGGCGAGTTTCAAGCAGATGCCCAGAGAGTGGAACCGGGAGTTCTGGATCGCCGTCGCCGGCCCGATAACCAGCGTCGCCGTCGGCGCGGTCTGTTACGCCGGAGTGCTCACGCTCCCGGCCAGTGCGACCGTCACGCTGTTCGTCGTCGGGTGGCTGGCCGTGACGAACGTCCTGCTTGCGGTGTTCAACATGGTCCCGGCGTTCCCGATGGACGGGGGGCGGGTCCTGCGGGCGCTGCTCGCGCGGAACCGTCCGTACGCCTCCGCGACCCGCATCGCCGCCCGTATCGGGACGGCCTTCGCCGTGCTCTTTGCCGTCTTCGGAGCGCTGACTTTTAGCCCGCTGTTGATTCTACTGGCACTGTTCATCTACGCCGCCGCCACCGGCGAGTCCCGGACCGTCGCCCTGTCTGACCTGCTCGACGGCCT
Source organism: Haloarcula sp. S1AR25-4 (assembly GCF_031624555.1). NCBI lineage: Archaea > Methanobacteriati > Methanobacteriota > Halobacteria > Halobacteriales > Haloarculaceae > Haloarcula > Haloarcula sp. S1AR25-4. The sequence goes on from NZ_JAMQOR010000003.1 coordinate 449,757, forward strand.
CACAGTCGGCGACGTCGCCCGACCCGTGGCTCTGACCGTCGAGGCCGACGCCAGCATCGAGGACCTGGTCGACCGGATGTTCGCCGACCGCTCCTCGGAGTTCACCGTCACAGAGAACGGCGAGGTGATCGGAGTCGTCACCATCGAGGACTTCCGCGCCCTCTCGAAGGCCGAGCGCGAGGCCGACACCGTCGCCGACCTGATGGAGACGGACCTGCCCCGGATGGCCGCCGACAGTCCCGCGTTCGACGCGCTTGTGGAACTCGATACGGCCCGGGCCAGCGCGGCCCTCATCGAGGGCCCAGACGGCGTTCACGTCGTCACCCGGGCGGACTTCGCGTCGGCGATGGAGATGCGACGGCTGGTCGGGACGTCGGGCCCGTTCTGAGTCAGTCCCGCTGGCGATACCAGTCGACGCTCCCGGCGGCGACGCCGACTATCGCGACGAACGAGAGGGCGAGGTGGGTCTCGCCGAACCAGAACGGTATCCACGGGGCCACCGCTCGGACGCCGACCAGCGCCAGCGAGAGGCCCGGAATCCGCCCGCCGTCGGTGGCCGTCCCGGTGCCGGTCGCCGCTTCGGTGGCGGTCCCGGCCCCGCTCTCGCCGTCTGCCGTCCCGTACTGTTGTGCCCCGGCACGCTCGCCTTCCGGCAGTCGCTCGGCCTCGTAGGGAATCGGCGAGTCGCTTGGGGTCCCCGTACTCCAGACGACGGTGCCGTTCGGCGTCACCTCGAAGACGCGCTTGTTCAGGGTGTCCGTGACCAGCGTGTTGCCGTTGTCCAGTCTGTCGGCGTCACGGGGCCAGTGGACGTCGATGCCGCCCGCCCGTTCGAGCGTCCAGACCGGTTCCCAGCGCCCGTCCTCGCGGTGGAGTTCGACCACGCGGTCGTTGTCCGAGTCCGCGACCAGAACCGCGCCCTCGCCCAGCCACTGGGGATTGTGTTGGTGGTCGAGTAGCTCGGGGTTGCCACAGCGCACGTCGCCGTCGCCGTCGAAGTCCGAGAGTTGCCCGTTGCCCAGACAGGAACTGTCGTCGCCGCCCCGGTCCTCGTTTATCACTTCGACGACGCCCTCGCCGCGTTCTATCAGGAGAATCTGGTTGGCGTTGCGAACCGAGACGAGGTAGTGGGTCTGGTTGACGGCGTCGACGTCGTTGATGTGGAGCCAATCGCGCTCGGTCACGTCCGGCGGCGCGTCGTAGAACGACGAGGCGTTCCACTGCCACGTCACCGTCTCGTTCCGGACGGTGAAGATGCGCTCGTGTTCCATGTCCGAGAGCAGGTACTCGCCCGAATCCAGCCGTTCGACGTCGTGGGTCTCGCTGTTCTTCGCGGTGCGGACCGGGAAGGCGTACTCGGAGACGACGCTCGGCCCGCCCTCGGTGTCGGGGTCGATGATACGGAACCCGGTCTTCGTACAGGGGGCGTCGTAGGGGCCACACCCGGACTCGTAGCCCGAGTGCATGAACCCGGCCATCACGGTGCCGTCCGGCAGCATCGTCACGTCGAAGTAGCTGTCGGCGCTGCCCTCGCGCCACGCGATAGAGCCGTCTTCGACGAGGTAGACGCTCCCCTTCTCGTGCCATCCGGGGCCGCCGCCCTGTGACCCGACGAGCGTCGCGCCCTCGCTGCCGTCGCCGCCGATACCGCGGTCCGGTGCCGTCGCCGCGCCGACCGCGAGCGTTCCGACGAGGAGGAGGAGGCTGAGGCCGACGAGAGCGACACCGCGCGTGGCACGTTCCATCACCCCCGTCTCCGCCGACGGCAGAAAAAAGCCTTCCGGGGTCCTCGGACGGTAGCTACAAAGGTCGGCGTCCCGCAGGCAACGACCATGCAGTCAGGATTCGCCGAGACGTTCTCGTCGCTCTTTGGCACCGACCCGCTCGTGTTGGGACTGGTCGGCGGCCTCGTCATCGCGACGTTGAACCTCTTCGGAGCGTCGCTCGTGTTGGTGTGGCGAGACCCCTCGCAGGAGGCACTCGACACCGCGCTGGGGTTTGCCGCCGGCGTCATGCTGGCGGCGGCGTTCACGAGTCTCATCATCCCCGGCATCGAGGAGTACTCCGGCGGGAACCCGATTCCGACGCTGGTCGGCGTTGGCCTCGGCGCGCTCTTTCTGGACCAGGCCGACCGCTTCCTGCCCCACGCCCACTACCTCCTGACCGGGAGTAAGCGGACCGATGCCGCCGGCCAGAGCGAGACGCTGCCAGTCGACGACCAGCGACTGGCCGGCGTCGTCCTGTTCATCCTCGCCATCACGCTCCACAACATGCCCGAGGGGCTCGCTGTCGGCGTCGGGTTCGGCGCGGCGGCCAGCGACCCGTCGCAACTCGGCGGCGCGCTCGCGTTGATGCTCGCCATCGGCATCCAGAACATCCCGGAAGGGCTGGCGGTGTCGGTGGCGGCCATCAACGCCGGCCTCGACAGGCGCCTGTACGCCGTCGTCGCGGGCATCCGAGCGGGCGTGGTCGAGATCCCGCTGGCGGTTCTGGGCGCCGTCGCCGTCACCCTCGTCGAACCGCTGCTCCCCTACGCGATGGGCTTTGCAGCGGGTGCGATGCTGTTCGTCATCTCCGACGAGATAATCCCCGAGACCCACCGGAACGGTCACGAGCGCATCGCGACGCTGGGGCTGATGGGCGGCGCTATCGTCATGTTGTATCTGGACGTCTCGCTGGCCGCCTGAACTGAGTTTCAGTAAACGCGGCTACAGAAATGTAGGTCTGGAAACATTAAGGGAGGGGTCGCCCCTCGACTCTCCTATGTCATCGACCCCGTCCCGGCCGTTGGTCGTCGGCGTCGCCGGGAGCCTGAACGACGGAAGTGTCACCCGCAAAGCGACCGAGTGTGCCCTCGCGGCCGCCCGTCAACGCGGTGCCAGAACCGAATTGCTGGACCTGCGTGAGTACGACCTGCCCGCGTTCGACCCGAACGCGACCCCGCCCGCCGACGTCGAGGCGCTCACGGACCGTATCGAGGCCGCCGACGCGGTACTGCTGGGAACGCCGATGTACCACGGGTCCTACTCGTCGCCGCTGAAGACGGCGCTCGACTACTGTGGCTTCGACGAGTTCGACGACACCACGGTCGGTCTGCTGGCCGTCTCCGGTGGCAGTTTCCCCCTCCCCGCCCTCGAACATCTCAGAAGCGTCTGTCGGGCGTTCGAGGCGTGGGTGCTCCCCCATCAGGCCGCCATCACCGACTCGCACGCTATCGACGGGGCACTCCCCGACGCGGACCGCGAACGACTGACCGAACTGGGCGAACGGGCCGTCGCCTACGCCGGTATCGACCCCAGCCATCCCGCCGAGCAGTGCCCCGGCGCCCCCGCTGACGACTAATCGAACGCCGTGACCGTCGGCGTCTCGTCGACGACGGCCACACGCTCCTCGTCCCCGACGGCGACGGTCACCGCCACCTCCCACGGGTCGTCGTCGCGCACCGTGACGGCGTCCGGGTCGACGACGAACGGCAGTTCCCACAGCGGTTCGCTCCGGAGGTCGACCCCGTTCTCGTAACAGAAGCCCCGTACCGCCGGGTGTGACAACAGGAGTACCCCGGTGGGGACGTTCCCGTGGTAGCTACACTGCCGGCAGTCGAAGCCGACGGTGACGGGATGCCCCGGCACGGCGACGGCCTTCGGTGGTGCGTCCGTTCTGAGCCACCGCCTGACGTGTCCGGCACAGACCGGACAGATGTCTGTCTGTGCCTGTGCCCACGTGTTGCGTGCCACCCGGTCGAAGACGCGCCCGATCTCGTCGCCGCTCCGGTCGACCAGTCCGCCGGGGTCGAAGGGGTGACGCAGATGCCGCCGCCCACACTCGACGCAGGCGACCCGACCGCCTTCGAGCGTGTCGTAGGTAAATGCCAGCCCACCCCCGCAGTCGAGACACGACCCCGACACTGGCTCGGCGTCGACGCCGTCCTGTCGGTGGAACGCGCCGTTGTGGATGGCATCGACGACTCGGTGACCGGGGTAGGTCAGCGCGTACACTCCTCGGCCGGTCTTCGCGACGAACCGCCCCTCCAACTTCGAGAGGTGGTAGTTGAACTTCCCGCTGTCACGCTCACCGATACGCTCACGAAGTGTCGAAAACGAGAGTCGCTGGCCGTCGGCCTCGCCCAACGCTCGAAGGATGCTGATGCGGAGTTCGTGACCCACCAGCGCGAACGCTTCCTCCGGCGAGATGTCCGCCCGTCGCTGTTCGCCCATACCCGGCGCGTTGCCACCGGTCGGTAATAGTGATTTACCTGTCGTACGGCCAGTTGGGGTCCCGGTCGAACCCGTCGGGCGAGACGCAGGACTCGACTTCGTCGGGGTCACAGGCCCCGTGTTCGCGGAAGTTCTCTCGTGCCGCCGCCAGTGAGACGTGATTGGTGTCGCTGACGCAGTCGACGTCGCCGAACTGGGTCGGGTCGTCGAGCCAGTGACACACCGGGCAGACCTCGTAGGACCCCGGCCGTCCTTTCGGTAGTGTCCGGTAGCCACAGCACGGGCAGTACCCCAGTTCCCGTGCCGCGGGGTTCCCGGGCGCGTCGGTCGACATGGCCCGTGGTAAGTGGCGACACATCAAAGAACCACCGGGTCGTTCACACGCCGACAAACCGCAAGAAAGCGCTCTACTCGGACTGTGCGGCCTCGACTTTCTCCGCGTACTCTTCGAGTTCGCAGGTCTGCGCCGAAGAAATCACTATTTCTCACTTCAGCAAATACTAATAATTAAATGCAGATTCAAAAGCTCGCTTTGAATACCATTTCATGGTCACAGATCTCCTTTTCTCATAGCTGATAAAAGTAACTGAATATGAATGTTTCACTGGCAAATTCTTTTTTTTTTGATAGTACCGAAGTTAATGTAATATGCCTACGATGGCTAATACCAGACGAAGCTTCCTTCGAAAAGTCGGTGCCGCTGCCGGGATTACTACCGTTTCAGGTACTGTATCTGCCTCCAACGGAGAACGCGCTCCGTCTAACCGCACTGAGCGTGGTCGTCGCTCCCACACTCCTCGGCAAACTAAGTCCCGCTGGGTGTTTGAAGTGGAACCACAGGTAGATAATGGGGTTAACGCAACTAGCCAGACAACAGTAGAGTCCGTACTCGTAACAGCACACGATAGAAAGGAAGACACTACTACCCGATTCGTTGGAGCAGTAGAGAACGGTCAGTTGAAACTCGACAGAGTAGACGAGTCAACCCAGGCAGCTATGCGCCAAGACGGAGTCACAACGCAAGATATCGGCCGGTTACCCTCTGCTCCGGATTGGATTGACCGGTGGGATGCCTACGACTTCCCCATTGGTCAAGAATGCCAATCGATTAGTGGATATCCAGAGCACTACTTTGCTGGTGGGACAATTGATGCTACCAAACCACTATCAGTGGTCGGCGGAGCGGCGGTTGGTGGTGCTTTCGGTACTCTCGTTGGAAGCATTGTTGGTCCAGAAGGGAGTACAGCTGGTGCGGCCTTTGGTGGGTTTATTGGGGGTGCCGTTGGCGGCCTCATCTCGATGGGATATGACACTGAAACGGCAACTATTGCTGCTGTTGATCAGGACATCGGTGGATATGGGGCTTATGCTCCCGCGATACGATACCAGTACTCCGGATACTGGAACGACCGAGATGCAGATGGAATGATTCCGACCGCTGTCAAGCCTGACAGCCATATATTTATACCTAATCCATAACAGTATCTAAAACAACACCTGAAACTTGAATTTCATGCCTGATTCGGAGTATCCACCGTGGGTGCTGTGTATACTTATCGGCCCAATAGCTGAAACTATTGGGAGTGGATTGTTGATCCATTACAATGTCGGATTCGATAGCGTTGCATTTCAGACTGGCATCTTTTTTGGAGTCTTCTACGCGGTCGGCATCTATGCACTCTATTCGCTGTACTATAAATTGTCTAAGAAGTACCTCGCGTACGCTGGCGTCGTGTTTATCGTTCTCGTTCAGACACTCATCTGGTTGTGGGGCGTGGAAGTGCAAGGAGCGAACTACTTTGTCGCCGGTGTGCTCCTCACGGCACTTGCGGGACTCGACAAGATTGCCCGAAGCGTCACAGCAACACGGTAACTCGCCTGCGCACGGTAGAACCCCTTCCCGACGCCCCTACTCGGACTGTGCGGCCTCGACTTTCTCCGCGTACTCTTCGAGTTCGGCGGCGAGTTCGCGGGCCTGTGCCGCCGAGAGCGTGACCGTGTCGGCGTGGGGCTTCACCGCGTCCAGTTGTGTGTTGTCCATCTCCAGTTGCAGTTCGACGTGGTCGGGGTTCTTCCGGGGTGCGGTGACGTTCAGCACCGCCAGCGCCTCCTCGTCGAAGCCGTGGCCCTCCACCGTGCCGTCTAGCAGGTCGAAGGTGGTGTACGCGTTGACTTTCATGATGCGGTCTGCCATGTCCGCTCGTAGCGTCGCTGTGAACTTAACCCCGGTCACTCGGTTCGGTTGCGAACGTGGACAACCGTTCGTCCGGTGTGACAGCGATACCGCTCCAGCGGCAAGCCCCCGGCCGGTCCGCTGAGAGCGTTTCCGTAACCGTGCTGTCGAAAGCCCCCGACCGGTCCGCTGAGAGCGTTTCCGTAACCGTGCTGTCGAAAGCCCCCGACCGGTCCGCTGAGAGCGTTTCCGTAACCGTGCTGTCGAAAGCCCCCGGACGGTCGCGGTCGCTGCCCGACATATCCTCGCTCGTGCCTCGCTCGGATAGTGGTCGAGCAGGCGACTTCTCTCCGACGCGACCGCCCGGCCCCTTTCAGTCCACCCAGTCGGTTTGCGTCACCGGCGGAAACTGGGCGGCCGTGTCACTGGCAGCAACAGTCGGTTGCGTCGTCGTCAGAAACCGTCGGTCATCCCGCCGGCGACGAGTGGTGGGTTACTCCGCTTCGCGGTTCTCGCTCGCAAACCCGACCGCCTCGGCGTCGGCGGCGGCGCGCTCGATGGCCGCGTCGAGGTCGAACTCGCGGACTAGTTCGCCGTCCCGGAGCAGGGGTTCCACGAGCGACTCGGCGTCTGCCGGTCCCTCGCGGCCGGCGAGACCGACGTGGTGGCCGCCGTCTGCGGTCCGGTACACCGACTTCTTCCCCGTCAACTTCCCGCGCTTTGCGGCCGGTTCGTCGTCGACTTCGACGATGTCGAGCGAGAAGTCCAGCGGGTCGGCGTTCGAGACGTAGCTTCCGACGCCGAAGCCGTCGGCCACGTCCCGCAGATTCCGGAGCTGTTCGGGGCCGAGGCCGCCCGAGAGGAAGACGTCCACGTCTTCGTGGCCGTGGGCGTCCAGCGTCCAGCGAACTTCTCGGGCGATGTAGCGGAAGTCGCCGCGCCGAGAGCCGGTCGTGTCGAGGCGCACGCCGTCTAGGTCCTCGACCGCCGCCGCGGCCCGCAGGGCCTCGTCCACCTCGTCAGAGTAGGTGTCGGTCAGCGCGATGCGGGGCGTCTCTTCGGGGACGGCTTCGTCGAAGGCCCGCCACGCGGCCTCTTGGTGGCCTCGACCGAAGCAGATGACCAGCGCGTGGGGCATCGTTCCGCCGGCCTCGCGACCGAGGACGTCGCCGGCGGCGACGTTCGAGAAGCCGTCCAGTCCGCCCAGCAGGGCCGAGCGCTCGATCATCGCGCCCAGCGACGGGTGGACGTGCCGCGAACCGAACGACAGCACCGTCGAGTCGGGCGCTGCGTGCCGGGTTTCCAGTGCCCGAGTCGCTACGCCGGTCGGGTGCGAGAGAAAGCCAAGCAGCGCCGTCTCGAGCCGACAGAACTCCTGATAGGGGCCCTCGATTCGCATGACTGGGCCGCCGTCGAACAGTTGGCCCTCGGGGAGGGCGTCGACGTCTATCGCGCGCCCCGCCAGCAGTCCGGCGGCGTCTTTCAGCCCCGCCAGTAGCTTCCACGTCCCGGTAGCGAACTGGTTGGCCGTCACCTCTGCGACCACGTCGGGGTTCTTGCCGGCGTGGTCCAGTGCCTCCATCGTCCGGTCGAAGTAGGCGTCGGTCGCCCGCCCCTCTCGGATGGCCTCGGGCGGCACGACGTCGAACTCCTCGCTCATACCTCGCTTTCGGCAGGTAGTTCAAAAAGGACCCCGGTCCACGGGTCGTCACGGTCACACTGGTTCGATAGCGGTCGCAGCGCCGTTCGACTACTGTTCGGCGAGTTCGGACCGAGTACGGTCGTCGGTAATCGCCTCGATGAGCGCCTCGCTTATCTCGCTCTTGCGGTGTGAGACCTGCAGGTGGACGTAGACGTCCGTTGCCGTCTCCCCGGAGTGGTCACAGAGGGGGCAGGCGTACGACGCTTCGTCTCGGTCCGTCGCTGATGCGGACATCGTCGGTTGCATCTACACTATAGATGTAATTCGATCTATATGAATCTGTGCAATCAGCTAACTGATAGCATCGGTGACGCCGTCGCGCTGCGTGCACGCTGGACCAGATACCACGCTGGCGACTCGGTCACTGTCTACTACGGCCCGGACGACACAGCCCCGCTGACGGGCCGAGCGGGACAGGCAGCGTGGGTCGCCGACCTTCGCGATACTCGTCGTCGCGGGATTCGTCGTCCGCTCATCCGCGCGGCCGATGGATGTCCGCGAGGTCGTCGACGGTCGGCCCGTTGACGATGCGGACGGTATCGCCAGACCGGCTGATTCGGAAGGCGTCCGCGAAGGGACTTGGGTCGGGGACGACGTAGACGTTCGCCCGTGGCTGGGTCGCGCCGTGTTCCTCGACCAGCGCGGCCCGATAGGCCTGTGCGAACTGGCGGGCGTCCTTTTCGGAGTCCCACGTGCTCACCCAGACGTAGCCGCCGGCACCCGACCCGTTGTGGTAGGGGACGACGCTGTCACCGGCCCACCCCGCCGACGGTTCGCTCTGGTAGCGGTAGCGGTTGGCGTCGGTCTGGTTGTTGTGGTACATCGTCGCGAAGATAGAGGCCTCGCCGACGGTGTCGGCCACCGGGTCGTGGTCGAACCGGTTCCACTCGCCGTTCGAGCGGTCCGGGACGGTGACGTTCTCGGGCTCCTCGTCGGGGTACTTCTTCGGGTGGATGACCTGTTCGGTGCTCTCCGGGTACTCGTCGTAGATGGCGTCGACGGCGTCCCACCCGCCGTCGTCGTAGATGGCGTCGATGAAGAACGGTCCCGTCGCGTAGGGCTGGTAGATGACCGTGAACAATCCGGGGTTCTGCGGGCCGCCACCGCCACCGCCACTGTTCCGGTCGGGGCGGGTGATACAGTTCCAGTCGCCCTCACACTGTCGCTGATACAGTGCCTGGACGTAGTTCGCCTCGCCCTCGATGAGGCCGTCGCGGGCTAGCTGCTGGTCTTGGGTCTCGGCGGACCCGTTCAGTCCGAACTGCTGGTCCTGCAGGGCGTGGACGAGTTCGTGTGCCAGCGTCCGCCGGTCGATGTGGGGCGTCTCGGTGGGGCTGACGATGACTATCTCGTCACGACTCGGCGAGTAGAAGCCCTGCACGGAGGTCGAGAGCGTGTCGTCGATGGTCTCGCTGCTCCCCGAGTCCTCGCCGATGAGCAACAGCGACTCCCACACTTGATCGTTCCACGGGTCCTCGGGCGGGCCGGCACCGCTGCCGTTGCCCCGCGAACGGTTGCGGTACTCGGCCCGCGAGACGACCTCGACGGGGACCGTCTCGGTGAACTCGCGGTCCCGAATCCGCTCTACGCGGGCCATCGTCCGGGCGGTGACGGCCTCGCGTTCGCTCTCGTTGAGGCCGTCGTCGGTCGTCACGTCGACGGGGTCGTCGTACCAGTACCCGTTCTCCCAACCGATGCTGTCCTCGCCGTTCGGGGCGTCGGGGTGGTCGTTGCCGCCGAAGGCGGGGACGGTACAGCCAGCGAGGACGACAGTCAGTGCGAGTAGTAGTTCCTTACGCATCGTAGACCTCGTTCAGTTCGCGCTCGGTCGGCGCGTTGACGACGGTGACCGTGTCGCCGGAGACGTGGACGGCGACGGCGTCGGCGAACGGACTCGACTCGGCCAGCACCCACGTTCCGTCGGCAGTCCGTGTCCCGCCCCAGTGGCTGAGGACGGCTGCCCACGCCCGGGCGAACGCCTCGGCGTCGCGCTCGGTCGACCAGACGGTACGCCAGGTGTAGGCCGTCTCCGTGCCGTTCGTGTAGACGTGCATCCGGCCGCCCGACCATCCGGTCGTCGCGGGGAGGGCGTAGTCGTACGGGTCGGCACTGTCGAGTGACCGCCCGTCGTAGTTGAACACCTCGTCGGGGGCGACGACGGCCGACTCGTTGTAGTCGTCGGCGAGCGTGTAGGCCATCGTCGCGGCGATGGCCGAGGGGCCGACGACGGCGTAGTCCGGGCGGCCCGAAGGCCTGACTCGCTCCCACTCGTCGGTCGACCGGTCGGCCAGTTGCACGTCGCGTGGCTCCCAGTCGGGGTACTCGTCGGGGGCCATGACCTCGCGAGCGCCGTCGGGCGCCTCGCCGTACGCGTCGTTCACCGCCGCCCAGCCACCGCGCTCCCGGCGGTCGTCGACCAGCCCAGTGCCGTCGCTGTACGGGAAATACAGGAGAAAGCCAAGTCCGAAGTGCCGGTCGCCGCCGCCGCTTGCACCGGGTTCGCTCGACAGACACTCCCACTGGACGCCACAGCGAGCGGTGTAGCTATCGGTCGTCGCCGCCGCGTCGCCCTCGACGAGGCCGTTGTACCCCTGTACGGCATCGCGGGTCCGGGCGTCGCCGTCGAGACCGAACTGCTGGTCCTGCAGGGCGTGGACGAGTTCGTGTGCAAGCGTCGACTCCGAGACGGTCGGCGTCTCCGCGTCGGAGACGAGGACGATGGCCTCGCGACTGGGACTGTAGTACCCCAGCACGCTCTCGCCGAGTTCGCTCCGCTGGACCGCGATAGAGTCCCGGCCCTCGCCGACGAGGAACAGCGCCTCGAACTTCGCGTTGTCGAACCGGCGGAGCGACTCGCCGGGGTCGCTCCCGCCGGTCCGATTGCGGTACGCCTCACGGGAGATGACCTCGACGGACACCGTCCGCTCGAACTCCAGTTCGCGGACGAACTCGACGCGGGCCATCGACCGGGCGACGACGGCGGCGCGTTCGCTCTCGTTGAGGCCGTCCTCGCTGGTCACCGCCAGCGTCTCGTTGTGCCAGACCCCGTTCTCCCAGCCACGGACGTCCGTCTCGGGGTCCGGTCGGGCCGTCTCGCTCGCGTGGGCGTTGTCGCCGCTCCCGCTCGATACGAGTTCCAGCGTGAACACCGTGTCCGCTGTCGGCGTCGCTGTCGCCGGCTGTTCGGGAGCGCCGAGGCTGCTCTCGAACCCGTGACACCCGGCGAGGAGGAGCGTCACGGCACACAGAAGGGCGACAGACTGGCGGCGCATCTACCGTATCGAGGGGGAGCGCGGTGAAAAGTCACACGCTCAGAGTAAGGTTCGTAGGCCTCGCGGCCGAACCGTCGACTATGCAACTGGACCCGACCCAGACGGCCGTCGTCGTGGTGGACATGCAAAACGGCTTTTGCCACCCCGACGGCAGCCTCTACGCACCGGACAGCGCGGCGGCCATCGACCCCGTGAACGAACTCGTCGACCGGGCCCGCGACGCCGGCGCGAGCGTCGTCTTCACCCGCGACGTACACCCGCCCGGACAGTTCGAGGAGACCCACTACTACGACGAGTTCGAGCGGTGGGGCGAACACGTCGTCGAGGGGACCTGGGAGGCCGAACTCGTCGAGGAACTCGACCTGCGAGCGGACGACCTCGTCGTGGAGAAACACACCTACGACGCCTTCTACCGGACGCAACTGGAGGGGTGGCTCGACGCCCACGGCGTCAAAGACCTCGTCGTCTGCGGGACGCTGGCGAACGTCTGTGTCCTCCATACGGCCGCCAGCGCGGGCCTGCGCGACTACCGCCCGGTGCTCGCCGAGGACGCCGTCGGCTTCATCGAGGAAGACCACCGCGAGTACGCCTTAGAGCACGCCGACTGGCTGTTCGGCGAGGTCACCGAGCGCGACGCCGTCGAGTTCGCCTGAGTTAGCGTCGCTCGACGGTGACGTCGACCCGGTCGCCGACCGAGAGATCGACCCCCTCCCCGACGAGTTTCACGCCGGCGTCGTCCCGCGAGCAGAACAGTGCCAGCCCCGTCACGGGGTCGCCGTTCGCGGAGACGGTCACGCTATCCCACGCCACCGTTCTACCGTCGGCGGTGCCGACCTGCTGGCCGGCGACGCTCGCTCGCGTCGGGCCGTCGTCACCCAGTAGCCCGCCCCACTCGTAGTGCGGGAGGCCGCCGTCGAGGACGCCGCCCCGGTCGTTCGCCACGCCCGCGAAGCGTTCGCCGGGGGCGGGGTGTTCGGGGCTGTCGAGTCGCGCCCACGTCTCACCCGTCTCGACGACGGTGCCGGTGCCGTCCCACGCCAGCGGTTCGACGTCGACGCCCACGTCCACGGGCAGTGACCCCGACGCTCGATAGGGGTCGGCGTCGTGGTCCCGAAAGCCCAGATGGACGTGATTCGGGACCCACGGCGCGAAGAACCCGGCCCGAACCAGTTCGCCGATGTCGTCCCCGACGGCAACCGTCTCGCCCGGTTCGACGCTCGGGTCGACGTGGAGGAGGCGGGCGACGAACTCTCCGGTGTCGATCAGAATCAGGTGGTCGTGTTCTGCGGCGTAGGGCTTCGGCGGGGCACGGACCGCCTTCGTATCGAGCACCTCGCCGGCCACGGGCGACGGTGCGCGCTCACCCTCGGGGTAGAGGTCTATGGCACACCCGTCGTCGTGGGCGTCGAACGGCGAGTTGTACAGCGAGAATCGGTAGTAGCGGTGGAGTACGTCCCGCGGGACGGTGACGGCCATCGGCGAGAAGTTGGGCACGCCGAGGTATGTGCCTATCGTCCGAGGGTTTACGTCCGAAGGCGGGGCCACGATCGGGAGTGCGCTGACCGACACCGCGACGGGGGCCGCGGGTGTGCGACACGTCCCGTCGTGACCGCCGTGTGTCGCCTGTTCGCCACCGGTTGCGAGAGCGTTTAATCCGTCGCTGTCCTACGACCGCCATGCGACTCCTCCGCGGTCGAGCGAGCGACCACGAACGCGACTACGAGCGCACGCGAGCGATGGTCTCCGGCGTCGCCGACGACGGCACGCCTGCGCTTCGCGTCTGGACGCCACACCGACAGGTGGCCTTTGGCCGCCGTGACCGCCGCGTCGAGGGGTACGACCGCGCTCAAGAGGCCGCCGAATCCCGGGGCTACCCCGTCCTCGAACGGGCCGTCGGCGGGCGGGCCGTCGCCTACACCGGGTCCACCGTCGCCTTCGCCCTCGCGGAACCGGTCGCCGATTCCCGGGGAGATATCGGCGGGCGCTACGACCGCGTCTCGGCGGCGGTCCGGCGCGGCCTCGCGACCGTCGGCGTCGACGCCGTCGAGGGCGAACCACCCGACTCCTTCTGTCCGGGAACTCACTCGTTGCAGGCCGACGGCAAGGTGGCGGGCCTCGCCCAGCGTGTTCGACAGCACGTCGCACTCACCGCCGGCATCGTCGTCGTCAGCGACCACGAAGCCATCGCGGCAGTGCTCGACCCGGTGTACGACGCGCTCGGCGTCCCGTTCGACCCCGACTCGGTGGGGAGCGTGTCGCGTGCCGGCGGCCGCGGCGACCCGGCAGAGGTCGTGGACGCGCTCGAACGCGCCCTCGTCGGGGAGCGTTCGGTCTCCGAGCGGCGGACTGTCCAGTGAGACGGGGGGTCGCCCCCCGGAACCACATCCGAGACACTTAGGGGTGCGCCCGGACGACAGACGGTATGCTCATCCGCAACGCGACGCTCGCGGACGGCCGGCAACGGGACGTCCGGGTGCGTGGTGAGACCATCGCCGAGGTCGGCCGCGACCTCGAACCCGACGACGAGGGAACTATCGAGGCGACGGGCAAGCGACTGTTTCCCGGTATGATGGACGTCCACGTCCACTTCCGCCAGCCCGGCTACCCACACAAGGAGACGTGGGAGAGTGGGTCGCGCGCCGCCGCCGCAGGCGGGGTCACCACCGTCGTCGACCAGCCCAACACCGACCCGCCGACCATCGACGGCGAAGCGTTCGACCAGAAAGCCGAGTTCGCCGCCGACTCGATAATCGACTGGGGAATCAACGGCGGTGTCACGGCCGACTGGATTCCGAACGTCCTCCTGCGCCGGCGCCTGTTCGCGCTGGGTGAGGTGTTCCTCGCGGACTCGACGGGCGATATGGGTATCGAGACGGCTCTCTTCGAAGCGGCGCTGGAACTGGCGACCGAGGAGGGCGTCACCGTCACGGTTCACGCCGAGGACGCCGACCGCTTCAACGACGACGCCCGCGCCCGCGACGACGCCGACGCGTGGAGCGCCTACCGCACCGCCGAGGCCGAGGCAGCGGCCGTAACGCGGGCCTGCGAGGCCGCCGAGCGGATGGGCGCCCGCATCCACATCGCTCACACCTCGACGCCGGAGGGCATCGACATCGCCGCCGACGCCGGGATGACGACGGAGGTGACGCCACACCACCTCCTGCTCTCGCGGAAGGACCTCGGCGAGTTGGGCACGTTCGGCCGGATGAACCCCCCGCTTCGCCGCGAGAAGCGCCGTCGCGAGGTGTACGACCGCGTCGTCGACGGCACCGTCGACATGATCGCGACCGACCACGCGCCCCACACCCGCGAGGAGAAAGACGCGAGTATCTGGGACGCCCCCTCCGGCGTGCCGGGTGTCGAGACGGTCCTGCCGCTCCTGCTAGCGGAGGCCCGGGACCCCGACACCGGCCTGACCTACGAGCGCGTCCGTGACCTCACCGCCGCGAACCCCGCCGACGTGTTCGACGTGCCCCAGAAGGGGCGTATCGAACCCGGCAAGGACGCCGACCTCGTGCTGGTCGACACCACCGAGACGACCGAGATTCGTGCCGGGGACCTCCACACCGACTGTGGCTGGACGCCGTTCGAGGGGTTCGAGGCCGTCTTCCCCGAGTGGACGATGGTCCGTGGGACGATGGTGTACGAGCGGGACTCCGATGAGGACGTCTTCTACCGTCACCAGGGCGAGAACGTCCGCGACGCCGACGGCGAAGTGCTGGAGTGATCCCGCCGCTCATTCAGGGTGTGTGAACACAACACATAATCGCGTTGTGGTCTTAGGTCAGTCCGGTGATAGAGACGTATGCCACGCTGTGAGAACTGCGGCGCGGAACTCGAAACCGCCGACGACCTCGAACACGAGGAGGTCGACGAAGTGACGCTCGTAGACGAGGACGAGGGGCCGCCACGCATCCAGATCGGCGTCGACATCCGCGACGTCTACCGGTGTAAGAAGTGCGGGAAGGTCCTCGGTGTGAGCTAGACTTGCCGCTCGCTCGCCCGT
Source organism: Haloarcula sp. S1AR25-4 (assembly GCF_031624555.1). NCBI lineage: Archaea > Methanobacteriati > Methanobacteriota > Halobacteria > Halobacteriales > Haloarculaceae > Haloarcula > Haloarcula sp. S1AR25-4. The sequence continues at coordinate 465,124 of NZ_JAMQOR010000003.1, forward strand.
CGCAGCCTCGTCTCCGGGACCGGGCGGACGAGACCGAAGTAACACCGATACAGGAGGATGCCGCCGCCGAGACCGGTCAGCGACGCCAACAGCACCGTCTCCACAGCGTCGGGTCCGAGACCGAGACCGAGCGCAACGATGCCGGTCCCGGCCACCGCGACGAGCGCGACGGTCTGGTGCAGTCGCGTTCCCGGTAGCCGGTCCAGCACGCCGTGTTCGTCGACGTAGTAGGCGAGGACGGTCGTCGCCGTGAACAGCGCCGCGAGCGGCGGCGAGACGCCTTCGCCGAGGGTGAGCCATACCTGCGCGAGCGCCAGAACGGCGAGGGCCCCGTCGGTGAGGAGGACTTTCCTGCGAGGGTCCATCGCCGCAGCGTTCGGGCGACCGACAGAAAACGGTGCCGAGGACCGCCGCCGACTCACTCGTCGACGTCGAACTCGTGGCCGCACTCCGGACAGCAGACCTCGTCGTGTCGGAGCGCCGCCGAGTGCTCGCGCACCTCGCGCATGACCGAGGAGATGCGGTCCTCTGCTTCCATCTCCTCCTCGACGGCGAGGTCGACGCCCTCGACTTCCAGCAGGAACTTCGCCACCTCGGTTGACTCGTACATCACGTCGTCTAGTTCCTCGGCGGTGAAGAAGTCAGACATCGCACCGTAGAGGAACGTCGCGCCGGCCTTGCGGACCTTCTCCTCGAAAGACGCTCGGGCCTGATTGACAGCCTGTGGCGTGTACGTATCGGTCATGAACGGGACGAGTTCGGGGAGGTTCTCCCCTATCTTCGTCATCTCGACGCCGGTCTCGGTCCGGAAGTCCGCACACAGGCGAGCGATAGCCCACTCGCGGGCAGTGACGTACGTCCGCTCGCGCAGGAACTCGTTGGCCCGGTCGTAGGTGCCACCCTCTATCTTCGTAAAGCGCTCGTACTTCCGGACGTCCTCGGGCACGTCGCTGGCCGGCGTGACGCCACCGTCTGCGGCGTCCTCGGCGACCGACTCCTCGCTGTCGTCGTCGGGCGCATCGTCTGGTTCGTGTGGCGTGACCACCCGTGTCGGCTCCTCGTCGCTGTCCGGCGGTGTCATGGCCGTCTGTGTGTGCCCGCGCCGAAAAAGCGTATCGCCCCCGACCGCTCCGTCTCGCTCGTCAGGTGGCTTTTTGAGCGATGCCGACCGAGTGACCGCGTATGCACATCCTGCTCGGCGTCGGGGGCAGCCAGTTGTCCTACCACGCACTGGACGAGACGATAGCACGCGCACAGGAGACGGACGACGACCTCACTATCGCCATCTTCGACAACGAGGAGGCAGATACAGACGCGGAGGCGGTCAGAGAACGCGTCGAGTCGACGCTCTCGGAGACCAACTTCGAGGCGTCGATACGAACCATCGGCGGCGAGTCGCCCGGGAGCGAACTGGTCGACATCGCCGAGAGCGAAGGGTTCGACCGCATCGTACTGGGCGGCGGTGAGCGCTCCACGCTGGGGAAGATTCAACTCGGCTCCGTCGTCGAGTTCGTCCTGTTGAACGCACAGACGCCGGTCACGCTCATCCGATGAGCCGGACCTACCCCGACGAACCGGCCGGCGAGTTCCCCGCGCCGCCCCGGACGGTCACCGACAAGGAGGGTCGCGAAGTCGAATTAGTCCCCGCCGACGAGGCCGACCGCGAGGCCATCGTCGCGATGTACGTCGACTTCGACCCGGCCGACCGGGCACAGGGTATCCCGCCTGCCAAGGAGGAGGGCATCCGCAACTGGTTGGACACGATTCTGGACGGCGACTGTGTCAACGTCGTCGCCCGGTACGACGGCGACGTCGTCGGTCACGCGACGCTCGTGCCGGACCGACACGGCGAACACGAACTCGCTATCTTCGTCCTCCAGTCGTTTCAGGGGGCCGGCATCGGCACTGCCCTCGTCGAGACGCTACTGGGACAGGGCCAGCGGGCGGGCATCGAGAAGGTGTGGCTCACGGTCGAACGGTGGAACGACGCCGCCGCCAGCCTCTACCGGAAGGTCGGGTTCGAGACGAGCAACGCCGAGAGCTTCGAGATAGAGATGGCGATACGGCTCTAAACCGAGAGGACTGGCTGGCTCGCGTACTCTAAGACGTACAGCGCCGCGCGGCCGACGGGCTCTTCGCTGTCACCCTCTCGCGGGATGACGATGAAGTCCGCCGCGACGTCCTCGGCGACGTCTAAGACGACGCTGCCCGGCGTCTGCATCAGGCGGTGTTCCGAGAACGCCGTCGCCGTCGACGTATCGAGGGTGCCGTCGTGGCCGGAGCCTCGGAACTGCTCGCGCACCCGATCGGTGAACGCGCGGTGTTCCTCCGCGATGGTCTCGGCGTCGACGTGGCCATCGTCGATGTCCCGTCGGAGTCGCTCGTCGAGAACGAACAGGAGGTGGAGGTCGGCGTCGTATCGCTCGGCGATGGCGATAGCGTACTCGGCCGCCCGCTCGGACCGGTCGCTGCCGTCGACTGGGACGAGCACGAGGTCGATGTCCATCACCTGTCTCTGTGACCGGCCCGGACAAAAAGCCACCTCATCCCGCAGTGGGCACTGTGATCTGATGGGGCGGCTTTTTGGTCGTGCCCGCGGTAGGCCGGGGTATGTTCGACACGGTGGTCATCGCGACAGACGGGTCCGGCAGCGCAGAACGGGCCGTCGAAGCCGCCCTCGACCTCGCCGCACACTTCGATGCGACCGTCCACGCGCTGTACGTCGTCGACTCCGGCGAAGTCGAGTCGACGCCCGAGGAAGTGCGTACCGAACTGGAACGTGCGCTGGCGACCACCGGCGGGCGCGCGCTCTCGTTCGTCCGGGAGGCCGCCATCGCCGAGGCAGACAGCGACGACATCGTCACCGCTGTCCGGCAGGGCGACCCCGCCGACGAGATCTGCCAGTACGCAATCGACCACGACGCCGACGTCGTCGCCACTGGAACCCGGGGCCGGCACGGCGAACACGGCTTCCTGCTCGGCAGCGTCGCCGAGGAGATCGTCCGACAGGCCCCGATGCCGGTGCTGTCGGTGCGCCAGCTAGAGGGTGCGGTCAACCCCGAACGCGAACAGGTCTGAGACGGACCGCGGGGTTCATTGCTGACGGTCGGCATGAACGGGCATGGACGATTGGCTCATCGACGACGACCGTCTCTCTATCGAGCGTAAGTCTGTCCTCCCCGGCGAGGGCTTTTTCATCCCGGACTCCTACGAAGAGGAGCAGGCCGAGGCCGAGGCCGCCGAGACGCTTTCCGACGCCGGCGTGGTGGTCATCGCCGACCCCGACGCCGACGGACTGGCTTGCACCGCGTTGATTCGCGAAGCCCACGGTGAGGGCGCACTGCTGCCCGCCGGCCCGCACGAACTGCAGGAGGCGCTGGCGTGGACCGCCGAGTACGCCGAACCCGAGGCGACCGTCTTCGTCTGTGACCTCTGTCCCGACAGCGAGTCGGACCTCGGCGCGCTCTCGAACCTCGTCGCCCGCGTCGAACGCGTCGCGTGGTTCGACCACCACCAGTGGGACGCCGAACTCGGCGGTATCGTCGACGACGCGGGGGTCGAGCGAACCGTCGGGGAGAGCGACGAGGTGTGTACCGCCGACGTCGCGCTCGAACAACTGGACTACGACTTCGAGGAGCGCTGGGCCGACCTCGCGGCGGTCACGCGGGACCACGACCTCTGGATTCGCGACGACGAGCGCAGCGACGACCTCGCGGACTTCTCGTACTGGTCGGACCCCGAGGAGTACATCGAGGCCGTCGCCGAACACGGTCCCGATCTTTCCCCGGAGGTTCAGGAGTTCCTCGCCGAGAAGCGCGTCGAGAAGGAGGCCCTCATCGAGAAGGCCGTCGACCGCGCGGAACTGCGCGAGGTCGGCGAGTGGACCGTCGGCGTCACCTACGGTCGCTGTTCGCAGAACGAGGTCGCAGAGGCCCTGCGCGAACAGGGCGCCGACGCCGCAGTCATCGTCAAACCCGCCGGGTCCGCGTCCATCCGCGGTACCGACAACTTCGAGCGCGCCCACGAGGTGGCTCGACAGGTCAACGGCGGCGGCCACCCGAAGGCGGCGGGGTGCAAGCCGGACATCTACGACGACATGATGGACTACGCCCACCACTGGACGACCCACGGCGCGGTGGCGAAACAGGCGATCGTGGACGCGTTCAAGCGGTTGCCGGAAGAGGAGGACGAAGGCGTCGACACCGAGCGGTAGACCGGACGCGAGCGGAGCGAGGTCTTTTTCGCCCACGTTTTTCGAGGAGTGGTGGTCGAGCGGAGCGAGACCACCCGACGAAGAAAAAGGTGGACTCGGACGACCCACGGCGCGGTGGCGAAACAGGCCATCGTGGACGCGTTCAAGCGGTTGCCGGAAGAGGAGGACGAAGGCGTCGACACCGAGCGGTAGCGGCAGCCGAGTAGACGCCGACGGGCGCGCTCGAACGCGAGCGCCGGAACGCTGATGTGGCCGCCGGCGGATGCTCCGACCAGCGCGATGCCCTCCGCCCTCCCTACGTGGTGGCCCGACCGCGCGACGCTGGCTGGGGAACTTCTCAGAGGCGTCGCCGTCGGCGGCACGCTGTTCGTCCTCGGTGAGACGCCGTCGTTCGCCGTGGCGGTAGCCGCGCTGTTCGTTCTGTTGCAACTCGTGACCGACGGTGTCGAAGCCATCGCCGGCGACTACGCCGACCACGTCTTATTCGGCGGTCTCGTCCTCGTTGGGGCGGGCTACGTGACGACGCTCTCGGCCCCGTGGTGGACGCCCGCGGCGGGTGCGCTCCTCGGTGGGTGGTTTCTCGTCGACGGTGTCCAACACCTCCGCCACGGCGTCACCCGCGAGGAGGTCGGGTCGCCGTACGTCCACGACGGCGGCGTACTCACGGGGCTACTGCGGGCGCTGGTCGCGCGCGTCGCCGAACCGTTCCGCCTGTAATCGGCCGTCCGGCGGCGGGACCGACGAGGCGCTCAGAACGAGTGGCGTGGCGTCGGTGGACTCGTGGCGGACGTCCATGCGCAGTGTCTCGACCCGATGTGCGACACCGCTACTCGTCGACGACCCACTTGTCGCTGTACCGCTCGCCGCAGGCACAGACGGCGTAGGCGTGAATCACGTCGCCGTCGGCGTAGAGGCCACCGACCTCCTCGTTCTGGGCCTCCGCGAAGGCGAAGACGAACCGCGTGGTGTGGTTCTCCTCGGGTTCCTCCTCCTCGACCGGACAGACCGCGCCGGTCAGGTCGTCCCGAACCGTCCCGTCGGTGCCCATCGCCTCCTGTGCGAGCCCCATCGGATCGATGCCGGTGGCCGACTGGAAGGCGCTGCGCCCGTCGTCGCCGGGGAGGACGAGGACGTGACCGTCGTCGACGGCGTCGGCGTACTCCGCCAGCGCGCCGGGGTTCGAGACGGCGTCCTCGTGGAGGAAAAAGAGGACGTCGTCGGGCCGCTCGCCCGCCAGAAACTCCGTGTGCTTGCTCATACTGGCTCCGAGTCGTTCGGAACGCAAAAGCACGGCGTTCTCCCAGCCAGCGCTCGGGCCGCCCGAAGCCGTCTCCCCTGCTGGGAACCGCCTGTGCCCTTTTTCCATCTAGTTGCCGAAGTAACACGTATGGTGACGCACCATCCCGCCAAAGGCGTCGAACTGTACCGCGAGGACGATGCGTTCGTCGTCCTCGTCGAACTGTCGGGGTTCGACCGCGAGGACGTCGACCTGCGGTGGCACGACCGGCACCTCCACGTCGAGGCCGAACGCCACGACCCGGGCGAGCGCTCGCGGGTGTTCCACCGGTCGATTGGTCTCCCGCGGTCGATTCGCGAGGCCGACATCACGGCGACCATCGAGGACGGTGTGTTGGAAGTCACGCTCCCTCTCGACGACCGGGAACGGGAGGGCCGGCGTATCGATATCACCTGACTGTTCGGTGTCGGTCCGCCCCCATAGTTTTGCGCCGCCGGGCCGACACGTCCACGTATGGCCGACCTCAGCGAGTACGTCACCGACGCCGTCCACGAACAGACACAGACGGACAGTCCCGGCTTCGACTTGACCGTCGCCGAGGTGTACGAGGTGGTCGACCCCGGTCGCATCGACTTCGGCGGCGGCGAACTCGAACCGGCCGGGACCGCGCCCCACGCCAGCGCGAAGCGCGACCCCGAGGACGACTACGACTGGTGGACGCTCCGGGCCGGGCAGTACCTCGTCGAGTTCAACGAGTCCCTGACCGGTGAGACGACGGTGACCGTCCAGCCACGGACCGAACTCCTCGAACGCGGCGCGACCCACCCGACGCTCCACGTCGACGAACTGCCAAGGATCCCGCTGTCGGTCGGCGGTGCCGGACTCCGCCTCAAGGCGAACGCCCGCGTCAGTACCATCGTCGACGCCGAGAAACGCTAGTCGTCGGCGACCATCGACGTCTTCGCGGCCGTCGACTTATCGCTCACTCGACTGGCACGTTGTTCGTCCGCCGACGGTTCGCCCGCCAAACTGTCGGCGGCGCGGTGTAGCGACGCCGACACTGCCCGTTGGTGCTCGCTCGCTCGCCGGGCCGAGTCCTGCAGGTCCGTCACGGCCCGCTGGAGCGACGTCAGTTCGTCGCTGAAGTCGCCCATCGACCCGCTCAGCGTCCCCATGGCGTCGCCGAGGTCCCGTACCGACTCGCCGTCACCGACCCGCTCCGCCGCCCTCGTCGTCTTGCTCATACTCCTACCGACACACCGGGTGGTGGAGCCAGTAGTACCTAACCAGTTAGTGTCTCGCCGTCGCAGTCGGCCTCCGACAGACCGTGGTGGACCGTCACGAGGTGCTGGCCGGGACGCTTCGATGCGCTTTTGAAGCGCGATAGATACGAAATAGGTATGGCTGAATTCACTGTCGCTGTCTCCGACCCGGAGAGCGGCCACACGTACCAGATCGACGTCGACGGACAGGACGCAAACCGCTTCATCGGCCGCGAACTCGGCGACGAGGTCGACGCCGGTGCCGTCGGCCTCGACGGCTACACGCTCGAACTCACCGGTGGCTCCGACACCGCCGGCCGACCGATGCGACCCGACGTCCGCGGCACCCAGACGAAGTCTATCATGTCCGACGGCGGTATCGGCTTCGAACCGACCACCGACGGCGAGCGAAAGCGCATCACCATCCGCGGACGCGAAGTCAGCGACGAGACGCGCCAGATCAACGCCACAATCGTCGGCCGCGGCAGCGAACCGGTCGACGATCTGCTCGGTGCCGACGACGAGTGAGCGAGCGCGTTCCGAGCGACCACGACGCCGTCGAGACACACCGCGTCCCCGTCGAGTCCATCGGGCGCACCGACCGCCCGCGAGTCGTACTCCCGGACGCCGTCGACCTGCAGGAGGGCGACGTCGTCGGGATGGCGCTGGACGGCGACACCTACCACGCGGCTATCGAGACGAGCATCGAGGGCGACGTCGTCGTCACGCACGTCGCCGACAACCGGCGCGTCGCACGCGACCACGAGGGCGAGAACCGCCTCGCCGAGTGGATCGCCGACGGTAGCGTCTCGCTGGGCGGGTCGGCTCACTTAGACGTCGTCACTGCCGGTCACCAGTACGGCCTCCGAACGCCGGGGACTCGCGTCGTCTACACTGCGACCGACTCCCCGGACTCCTCGCTGTCCGACATCGCACGGGACCTCGACGGATGACCGCGTCGGCCCCGGTTTTCCCGACTGATACTGGCGCGAAACGCTCAATAGACCGGCGGCTGTAACCGGTACCACGAGCGACATGTCGGAATCAGTCATCGCGGATTTCGTCGGCCAGTTCAACTCGGAGGTGGCCAGCCGTGGTGATCCTGTCAAGGGCCGCGTGGTCCTCTCGCAGAAACGCCTCGTTCTCGCCGCCAGCGAGGACGACAAACTGACGATTCCCCTCGATGCCATCTTCGACATCGCCATCGGGCAGGTGCCGCCCGACCTCGGGGACTTCTTCGACTCGACGGTGACCATCGCCTTCGAGAAGGGCGGTCGTCGACTCGTCGCCGCCATCGAGGCCGACGACGAGAAGATCGAGAAGTTCGGGACGCTCCTGTTTAAGGCCATCATCAACGGCACCGAGACGACGGTCAAAGAGCGCGCCCGCGTCGGTGGTCGCGTCACCGACGACGAGTTCCAGTCGGCCCGCCTCTTTCTCACGCCCGGGTCCGTCGAGTTCCGCCGCGGCGACGACACCTTCGCCATCGACCTCGAGACCGTCTCCGACTTCGACCGTACGAGCCGGGAGATAGCCGGCGGGACCCGGCCAGTGCTGGTCGTCAGACACATGCAGAACGGCACCGCGGTGACGACGCTCGCGGCGCTGGCCTCCTCCCGAAAGATGTCCATCCTCGGTCGATACCTCCGCCGGGAGTACTCCGGCCTCATGGAGGAGCTACAGAACGTCGACCTCACGAAGGACAAAAAGGAGGTACTGGTCGCGATGTACTCGACCGGCGACATGGAGGGGATGCCGCTGGCGGGCATCCTCGGGAAGGACTCGGCGGCGGTGTCGATGCTCCTACAGGACCTCGAAGCCGACGGCCTCATTCAGGACGGGTCGGACGGCCCGACGCTCACCCCGAAGGGACAGGTCGTGGCGAGCCGGTTCTTAGAGGACGTCAACGTCTAAGCTCCCACTTTTTACTGCGAGGGGTGTCCTCGCGCCGGAGGCGCTGCGGGAACCACCCGTTGCAAAAACTTGGGAAAACCGCCGGCCACTCACGCTGTTCGCGTCCGGTGAAACCGCGCCGGAGGCGCGGTCTGTTTCACAGGCAGGCCTGCCTGTCCCCGGGTCGCGCGACAGAACGCGCTCCCGGCCACCGCATCGTGCCCACTCTCGACGACGCCTAGGACTCCGTCGCCGCGACCAACTCTGCGACCAGTCGCGCCGCATCGGCACCCGTCTCCGAGAGGACGTACGTGATCGGTTCGATACCGAACGCGCCGCGGTGGAAGACGATGTCGGGGACGCTCCCGCGTTCCTCGAACTGTTCGCTGAGGCGGTCGCCGCGGTTCTCGTAGCCGGCGTCGAACTCCATGGTGTCGAGGCCGCGGTCCCGGGCGGCCGCGAGGAAGGCGTCGTCGGTAGCGAGGTTCAGCGCGCCGCGGCGGTCGGGGTCGACGGTCATCGCCGCGAGAATCGTCGTCGCGACGTGAGCGGAGGCGCCGAACTCCGGGTTCGCGGGGACTTCGATGCTGTTGTCCATCACGTAGATGCGGCCGGGCACCGCGGCCACGTCCGACCGACTCTCGGCGTCCGGGAGCGCCGTGCCGACGTTCGTGCCGACGTTCGGGACGAACGCGGCGAGGCCCGGCGTCGTCGCGAGGACGCGACTGGCCTCCCGGACGCTGTCGAGTACTGCGCGCTCGGTCCGGAGTTCCGGGTTGACGCCGCGGACACAGAGGTCACACCCCAGTCCTTCGAGGCCCGGCATCGCTTCCTCGTGGAGTTCACAGATGGGGCCGCGGTCCTCGAACGCACGGACGAGTTCCAAGACGGCCGCGAGCGCGTCGTAGGCGTCCATCTCGTCGTTTGCCAGTCCGTCGGCGACTCGCTCGACGGTCGCCGCGGTTCGCGGGTGGTCGGCGATCCGTGCCTCGACGCTCGGGTCGCCGCTTACGTACGTCGAGACGGCCGCCTGCGTCACGCCGAGGTGTGCCGCTATCTCCTGCTGGGTCAGCCCGTGGTCTGCGAGTTCGCGGGCGAGCAGTACCCGGAGCGTCGGCAACACGTCCTCGACGACGATTTCGCTCGGCAACCGGAGCGACATACCACGGGGTTGGACGACCCACGGCTTAACAGTTCGACATCGACGGCGCTGCGGCCTATAACTGGATTGTATCGGGAAGTTATATCACCGTGGGTCGACGATGCACGTCTATGAGCTTCACCGACGAGCTGGCCGACGTGGGCGATCCGATTTGGGACGCCGTCGTCGACCACCCGATGGTCGAACAGCTGGGGGAGGGGACCTTAGACGAGGCCCCGTTTCGCTACTGGGTGCGACAGGACTACGTCTACCTCGTGGAGTACGCGCGGGTGTTCGCGCTGGGAGCCGCCAACGCCCCGGACCTCGCCCGGATGGGTACGTTCGCTACGCTTCTCGATACGACCATCAACACGGAGATGGACCTCCACCGGGAATACGCCGCCGAGTTCGGCATCAGCGAGGCCGCCCTCGAAGCCACCGACCCGTCACCGACGACGCGGGCATACACTGACTTTCTCGTGCGAATCGCCGCCACCGGGACGTTCGGCGACCTCGTGGCCGCGCTGCTGCCCTGTATGTGGGGGTTCAACGAGACGGCCCGGCGACTGGACGAACGGGGCCGACCAGACCACGAGCAGTACGCCGCGTGGATCGAGATGTACGCCGGCGAGGAGTTCACCGACCTCGCCGAGTGGTGCAAGGACCTGATGGACGACGTGGCCGCCGACGCCACCGCGGCCGAACGCGAGCGCTACCGAGACATCTTCGAGACGTCGGCGCGGTACGAGTACCGCTTCTGGGACGCCGCGTGGCGAGAGGAGACGTGGTCGGTGTGACGGGCGACTCGTCGGCGGTGCCGGACACCTACGCCGCCTACGCCGAGGGCCGCGAGGACCCCCGGTTCACCGAGTGGCTTCGGGCACAGGCGGGGCCGTCGTGGGACGCCGCCACCGACAACCGGTTCACCCGCGAACTCCACGCCGACACGCTCGACGACGCCGTCTTCCGGCGGTATCTGGTGCAGGACTACGCCTTTCTGGAGACGCTCGTCGGGACGTTCGGGCATTCGGTCGGCGACGCGCCGTCGATGGCCGCCAAGTCCCGACTGGTCGATTTCCTCGGGACGCTCACGGACGACGAGAACGACTACTTCGAGCGGTCGTTCGACGCCCTCGGCGTACCCGAGTCGACCTACGAGGACCCGGCACTGACCGAGACGACGGCGGCGTTCCGGGACCTGCTCCTTCGGGCCTCGCGCGAGGGCGGGTACGCCGAGACGCTGGCCGTCCTCGTCCCCGCGGAGTGGGTGTACCTCGCGTGGGCGACCGCCGAGGGCGACGCCGACCGACCGGAGCGGTTCTACCTCGCCGAGTGGGTCGACCTCCACGCCGTCCCGGCCTTCGAGTCGTTCGTCGAGTGGCTTCGGACGGAACTGGACCGTGCCGGTGCGGCCGCGAGCGAGCGCCGTCAGGCCCGCCTCGCCGACCTGTTCTGTCGGACCGTCGACCTCGAAGTCGCGTTCTTCGATGCCGCGTACGGGGCCGACGATGCTGGCACGGCGACCGACGGAGATGACCGCTCGTGGTGACCACCGCCGTCGCGCTGGGACTGACCGTCGTCACGCTGGCCGCCTTCGCCGGGTTGGGCGTCTGGTTCACCCGCGGGCAGGACCGCTCGGCCGACGACTTCCTCACCGCCCGCAACTCCGTCGGCGAGGGACGGACGACGGCGACGCTCGTCGCGTCGGTGATGGGCGTCTGGATTCTGCTCGCCGCGCCCGAGGCCGGTGCTGGCTTCGGCGTCGCCGCCGTCGTCGGGTACGCTATCGGTGAGGCCCTCCCGATGCTGGCGTACTCGAAACTCGGCCCCCGAATCCGCGAACTCCTCCCCGAGGGCCACTCGCTCACCGAGTACGCCCACGCCCGCTACGGGTCGGCGATGTACGGCTTCGTCGTCCTCATCAGCGCGCTGTACATGTTCGTCTTCGTCGCCGCGGAACTCACCGGCATCGCCGGGGCGCTCTCGCTGGTCGCTGGCGTCCCGCAGTGGCAGACGGCCGTCCTCGTCGGTGGGTTCGTTCTCCTCTATACGGGGTATGGCGGTCTCCGGGCGACCATCGTCACGGACACGGTACAGGCCGTCCTCGTTCTGCCGCTTCTCGCACTCGTCGCCGGTGGCGTCGTCCTCTCGCTGGGCGGCCCCAGTGCGGTGTACTCCGGCGTCGCCGCGACGAACCCCGCGCTCGTAGACGTCGGCTTCCTCCCCGGCCTCCAGTTCGGACTCGGCCTCGCCTTCGCCATCCTCGGCGCGGAACTCATCAACCAGACGTGGTGGCAGCGCATCTACGCCGGGCGCGACAGCGAGACGGTCGCTCGCGGCTTCCGTAACGCCACCGTCCTCAACGGCGCTACCGTCTTCGTCGCGGCACTGCTCGGCGTCGTCGCCGCCGGGCATTCGGACGTCGTCACCGACATCTCCAGTTCGGCGTACAACGCCGACGTGGCCTTCTTCGTCCTCGTCGAGAGCGCGTTCGGCGAGTGGCTCTTGCTGGCCGTCGTCCTGCTGGCGCTCTTACTGGTCGTGAGTTCCGTCGACTCGCTGTTCTCGGCGCTTGCGAGTCTCGTCACCGCTGACCTCCCGCGACTGCTCGCGGACCCGGACGACCGCACCCTCCGACTCGGCGCTCGGGCGCTCACCGTCGTCGTCGCCGTCGCCGCCATCTACGTCAGCCTGCGCGCTCGGAGCGTCCTCCGCCTGTTCTTCTTCGCGGACCTGCTGGGGGCCGCCGTCGCCTTCCCCCTCGTCTATGGGCTCTACTCCCGGGGGCTGACCGGTCCCGGTGCGCTCGTCAGCAGTCTCGCCGGCCTCGCCGTCGGTCTAGCGTACTTCCCGGACCTGCGCGGCGTGACGACGGCGATTCCCGTCGTCGGGGGCCTCCTTCCGGCGGCGGACCCGCTGTATCTCACCTCGTTCGCCGGCGCCTTCCTCGTCTCGACGGCCGCCGCTCTCGTGGCTGCTCGCGTCTCCGGCGCGACGTTCGACTTCGACCGCCTCGCCGACACCGGCAGGGCGTCGATGACCGACGGCGGGTCCGAGTCCGCCGACTGACCAGTCGGTTTTCTCCGATCTGATAACTGCCCCACCACAGTCATATACCGCGCTCGCCAACCGCCGGTATCCATGGAGCGGCGCCTGCTCGTCGGGTTTTCGCTGGTCGTCGTGGTCGCCGCCGTCGCCGTCGGACCGCTCGGCGTCGCGGGCGAGTCGACCCGCTCGACCACCGACGACGCGAGCGTGACCGTCGAGTCGATACCCGACGGCAGTCTCACGCTCGAACGCGGGCGATTCGGGAGCGGGCGCTACCACATCGACGCGCCGCCCGCCGTCGTCTCCGTCTCCGGCGTCACCGGCACGCCGGTGCTCCGGTACACTATCGACGTCCCCGGCGTGTGGCTGACCGCGACGAGCAGATACGAGATCGCCGGCCGTGAGGGCCGTCTCCAGTTGCGCCCGAGTCCCGTCACCGTCAGTCCGGACCGGGTCGACCGGCGACAGTACGACGCCATCGTCGCCGTCTGGGTCCAGTCCGGCGAGCGTGACCGCGCCGTCCTCCAGCGGCGAGTCACGCTGGAGGTCGTCTCGTGAGCGTCGCCGACCGCCTGCTGGCCGGCGAGACGGTCGACGTATCGGAACTGCGGGACGCGCTCTGGCGGGCCGTGCTGGGCGACCGAGTCGGCGCGACGCTGGCGATGGGGTCGCTCGTCTGGGTCTGCCTGACGTGGCACCTTGGGTTCTTCTCGAACGACCAGTACACCTTCGCAAACGCGCTGTTGGCCGTCGCCGACGGCCACCTGCACGTCACCGAGGCCGTCTACGGCCCCGCGTCCGGTGCGACACCGGGGACCTATCTGGTCGACGGTCGCGTCTACGGTCGGAACTACGGCGTCGTCCTCGTTTCGGCGGTGTGGTACGTCGTCCTGCGCGCGCTCTCGCTCGTCGCCGACGTTCGCGTGTTGCTGGTCGGCCTGTGGTCGCTCGCCGTCGCCAGTGTAGGCGTGGGCGTCGGCCGGGTGGTCGGCCGCCCCGACGCGGGCCGCCTCGGCGGCGTCGTCGCCGCCGCGGGGCTGTTCGTCGCGTCGCTGGCCCTCACGACGCCGCTGTCGACGTTGTGGCTCCCGCTACTGGCCCTGCAACTGACGACGGCGCTGGCTGCGGTCCTCCTGACCGTCGTCTGTTACCGTCTCGTGACTCGGCTGTACGACCGCCGTCTGGGCGTGGCCGCGGCCGTCGCGACGATCGCCGCGACGCCCGTCGGGTTCTGGGCGACGATTCCGAAACGCCACAGCGTGACGGCGCTGCTGATCGTCTGTGCGATGTACACGCTGTACCGGAGCCGCGAAGCCGACACTCGTCGGTCGGCGACTCGATTCCGGGCGCTGACGTACGTCTGGGTGGGCGCGACGGCGTGGGTCCACGCGCCAGAGGGGTTCGTCTTGCTCGTCGCCGTCGGCGTCGTCGACCTGCCGACAGCCCGGTGGAACGGGGTCCGTTCCCTCCTGTCTGTCGGCGCGGCGCTAGCGCTCTCGTTGCTCCCGTTCCTGCTGACGAACGCAGTCGTCTCCGGCAACCCACTGCAACCGCCGCGATTGCTCTCAGAGTACACCGGCGACGTGCTGCGGTCCGAGGCCGACGCGCCAACGTCGGCGGGCGGTTCCGGCGGGGGCGGTGGCGGGGGCAGTGGCGCTAGCGGTGGCGGCGGGACCGCGACGGGCGGGTCGCTGTTCCCCGCACCGCTGTCGCGTATCACCTCGCAGTTCGTCGACTCCTACCGCCTACTGTTTGACCCTGAACACCTGTTCCGGGTGTTCGTCCGAACCGGTTACGTCCCGTCCCTCCGGCCTACGCAGGACGCCGCGGTCAACCTGAGCGTACTGGCATCGATGCCGCTACTGGGCGTGCTGGTCGGCTATCCGGTACTCGCGATACGGCGCGGAATCGCTCGGTCCGACTGGCCGCTCCCGTCACCCCGACAGTGGTCGCCCGCCCGCGTCCTCGACGCGTTTACCGTCCTGTACGCGCTCTTGCTCGTGGGACTGTACCTCAAGACGCTCCCGTCACACCACATGTTCACGGTTCGGTACCTCCACCCGCTGTATGCCCTCGGCGTCTACTGGCTCGTCCGCATGCCGACGGTTCGCCGTGTCGTCGCCACCGAGCGTCGGACGCTGACGTTCGCCTACGCCGCCACCGTCATCCTCGGCACGCCCGCGTCCCTCGCCGCCATCGCCGTCGGTCGATTGGTGCTCTCCGAGGCCGTCCAACTGTTCGCGCTCGTCGCGCTGACCGTCGCCGTCGGCCTCGCGGTGTGGACCGTCGCCGCGGTGCTGACGGACGTCGGGTTCCGGATCGGCGCGTGTACCCTCGGCGTCGCCGCCGGCGCGACGACGGTGTACCTCCTCGTGGCGGGTCTGTCGCTGTTCCCGACCAGCGGCGAGTTCCTGTTGCCGCTCTCTCGGGCGGTCAGTGAAACCGTCCACTACGCGCGGTTGCTGGGCAGTTCGCCGCCGCCCTGACTACTGGTCGGCGATGGCGTCCCCGGCGATAGACCGCCCGCGCGCTTCCAACTCGATTTCGCGGCGGGTTCGGACCGGTTCGAGGATGTCGGCCTCGATGAGTCGGTCGTAGACGTCCTCTACCTCCTCGACGTCCATGCCGACGAAGTCGGGAATCTTGAACGGCGAGATGCCGGAGTAAAGCGCCATCAGCACCTGCGTCTCCTCGGGTTCGAGGTCGACGTCGTCGGCGGCGTTTCGCTGCTCGCCCTGTCGGACCAGCCCCTCGATGAGCGAGACGTGCCGTCGTCCGCCGGAGATGTGCGTCTCGACGCTGGTGCCGTCGATGGTGTGTTCGACCTCCAGCAGGGGGCGTTCGGCGCCGCGAATCTCCTTTTGCTTGGCCTCGACGGTGCCGACGTCGTCGATGTCCAGTTCGACGAAGGTGCCACTGGCGATGGCGAGGTTGAGCGTGTCCTCGTTCTCGTCGTCGAGTTTCAGGCGGGCTTTCTCCCACCCGGTGTCCTGTACGACACCGCCCTCGACGGCGGGGTGTTTGACGAGGACGACGATCTGGTCTAACAGCGCCCGGTACAGTTCCTCCTGGAACTCCTCGGCCGTCGCCGAGACGAGCGTGACGTCCCGGCCCGCCTGTAGCTTGACGTAGCTGTCGACCTGTGCCAGCGACTGGTTCATCTGGCTGGCGGTGACGCTGGTGAGTTTCGAGAGCGGGATGGTCCGCTTGCCGTCGTTGGTCGCGAGCACGAGGCGCTTGTTCGACAGGAGGATGCGACCGGGTAGCCACTCGATGTCGTTGCGCTTGCGCCCGTCTTTGACGACCTGAACGAACTTCCCCTTCGTATCGACCAGTGCGTGTTCTCCGTCGGCCATCGCTCTATTCAGCTATGGCCGGGTGATACGACCCGCTCGGCCTTAATCGGACCGGCCGTCCAGCCGGTCGGGGCCCGCTCATCGACGCCCACCCAGCTTCGAGATGGCCGAGAACGCTTTCTTCCGGACGATGTCGTGGTCCGTCTCGTCGATGAGTTTGTCGAGGACCTTTCGAGAGCGCTCGCCGCCGACCTTCCCCAGCGTGAAGATGGCCTGCCCGCGAACCTCGGGGTCGACGCTGTCGTCCTGGACGAGTTTCAGCAGGCGGCGTTCGACCATGTTGTCCTCGCCGCCGAGTTCGGCGAGGCTCGTCGCGGCGAACTGCCGGAGCATCTGCCCGTCGTCGGCCAGTGCGCTCACGAGGGCGTCGATGACGCGGTCCCGTTCCGCCTCGCTGGTCGCCCGGCCCAGCAACCACGCGGTGTTCCGCCGCTGGGCGTCCTGCGTACTTTCTTCGAGTATCTCGACCAGCGGGACGACGACGCTGCGGTCGTCCGTGTTCGAGAGCTTTTCGACCACCGTCTCGCGGATGTCGTGGCTCTGTTCGGTCGGAACGTTCGAGAGCAGTTCGACGAGCGAGTAGACGGCCGTTCGACGGACCCCGGCCGAGTCGTCCGACAGCGCCTCGACCAGATAGTCGACCGGGCGGTCGTTCTCGAAGTTCCCGAACGCGCCGACGGCGATGCGCCGGACCTGTTGGTTGTCGTCCTCGTACATCGGGAGCAAGGCCTGTAGGGCCTGTCTGTTCCCGATGTTGCCCAGCGCCTCGGCGGCCTCCCGACGTACCGCGACTTTCGGGTCTGTCAGCAGCGACTCCAGCGGGCCGGTCGCCCGCGAGTCACCGATCTTTCCCGCCGACCGGGCGGCCCGCGCCCGTACGCGCGGGTCCGGGTCCTCGAAGCGCTCTGTGAGTTTCGGGACGGCGTCCGTCTGGTCGAGTCGGCCCAGACCGTTGGCGGCGGCCATCCGCAACTCCGGGACCTCGGCGTCGAGCGCCTGCATGAACGCCTTCGCCCGCACCCAGTCGGCGGCGTCGTCGTCGAGTTCGATGCCGGCCATCCCCCCGATGAGTTGCTCGATGGCGTCGCCGCCGAGTTCGTCGAGCGAGTCGATAGCCGCCGCCGTGACGGCGTCGTTGTCGGTCTGTACGGCCTGTACGAGCGCGCTGACCACGTCTTTGCGGTCGTCGTGGTCCGGGAAGTTGCCGAGCAACTCCGCGGCGCGAACGGTCACTCGCTCGTTGTCGCTCTCTCGAAGCAGACGGATGAGTTCCTGTACCTCGCCGTCGCGTTCGAGTTCGTAGAGGCTCATACCCGTCGGTAGATGCGGTGTTGTTTATCGACCGGTTCGAACGCGTCCCGACACTCCGTGGGCAGCGTCTCGGTCATCCCGATCATCAGGTAACCGCCCTCTCGTAGCGACCCGCGGATGGTCTCGAAGATGGGGACCTTGTACTCGGTGTCGATGTAGATGAGCAGGTTCCGGCAGAACACGAGGTCGAAGTCCCGTTTCGGGTCCCCGCGGATGAGGTCGTGTTGCTGGAACGTCACCATGTCCGTCACGTTGTCACGGACCCGGAACGTGTTGCCGTCCTCCTCGACGTACTCGCTGTAGTCATCAAGCGGCGCGAGTTCCTCGGCGATGTCCGTCGTCTGTGACGTCTCGTAGGTGCCGCGTCTGGCCTCCCGAAGGATGTCGGCGTTGATGTCGGTCCCGGTTATCTCGATGCGACTGTCGTCCACTTCGGGATCGTCGAGCGCCAGCATCGCCGCCGAGTACGGTTCACGACCGTCGGCGCTCGGCGCGGACCAGAGTCGCACTCGCCGGTTCTCGGCGGTCAGGTCGCGCAGGACCGGCCGCAGGTGCTCCCACGCCTCCGGGTTCCGGAAGAACCCGGTGACGTTGATAGACAGCGAGTCGAGCAACTGCTCGCGCTCGCCGTCGTCGCGTTCGAGGAGGCGCTTGTACTCCCGGTAGGTCTCCGTGTCGGTCCGGCGCATCCGCGCGGTGATACGTCGGTCGAGGTACGCGTCGTTGTAGAATCCCGACTCGAAGTCCATCTCCGACCCGATGAACTCAAGCAGGCGGTGAAACTGGCGGTCGTTGCCTTTGCTCATAGGGTCACCACGTCGAGGATGTGGACGATGTTGCCGTCGCCCAGCACGGCCGTCCCGGAGAGGCCGGGCGTTCCGGAGAGGATCCCCTCGAGGGGTTTGACGACGACCTCCTCCTGACTGTTGACCGAGTCACAGTGCAGCGCAACCTGTCGCTCGGACTCCCGGATGCGAATCAGCATGCCGTCACCGTTCGCCGTCTCTCCCGGGACGTCGAACGTATCGTCGAGATGGATGACGGGGTAGATGTCGTCGTTGTGCTTGATGACTTCCTTGCCATTGACCCGTTTGGTCGCGTCCGTCGCGGTGATCTCGTCGACGTTCTTGATGGGAACGCCGTACTCCTCGTCGCCCACTTCGACGAACAGCACCTTCACGATAGCCATCGTCACGGGGAGGCGGAGTGCGACCGTCGTCCCTTCGCCCTCGGTGGACTCGACGTTGACGGAGCCGTCGAGTTGCGTGACGGTGTCGTGGACGACGTCCATCCCGACCCCGCGACCGCTGGTGTCGGTCACCTCGTCGGCCGTCGAGAACCCGGGGTGGAAGACGAGGTCGTAGATGGCCGAGTCGTCCATCGCCTCTATCTCCTCGGGTGAGCGGACGCCCTTCTCGATGGCTTTCTGCTTGATGCCCTCGACGTCGAGGCCCGCACCGTCGTCCTCGACTTCGATGATGACGTGGTCCCGTTCCCGGGTGGCCCGGAGCGTGATGTGGCCGGTGGCGGGCTTGCCTGCCGCCTCACGCTCTGCCGGTGGTTCGATGCCGTGGTCCACCGAGTTTCGCAGGATGTGCATCAGCGGGTCCGAAATCTCGGTGAGGATGGTCCGGTCGAGTTCGATGTCCTCGCCCTCTATTTCGAACTCGACGTCCTTATCGAGTTCGCGGGCGAGGTCACGGACCAGTCGCGGGAACTTCCCGACCACTTTCTTCAGCGGGATGAGCCGCATGTCCATCACCGTGTTCTGGAGGTTCGCCGTGATCTTGTCCAGTTCGTTCAGCGTCTCGCCTGCCGAGTCGACGTCTTCCTGTTCGACCGAGCGGCGGAGCTTGATACGGCTGGTCACCAGTTGCTCGACCAGTCCGTGCAGGTCGTCCAACTGGTCGACGTCCACTCGGACGGACTTGATCTCGTCGACACTGTGTTCTTCGTCCTCCGTCGCGGCGGGGTTCAGGTCGGTGTCGGTACCTGCCTCGGTCGTGGCCTCGCCGGCCGGTTCGAACCTGTCTGTCACGTCGGTCGCGGTGAAGGTGTCGACCTTGCCGAGAGTCCCCAGTTCCGCATCGACCGTCGAGGCGTCGGCGGCGTCGAGATAGAGGTCGAACGTCTCCTCGAACTCGCCGTCCTCGACGCTCGGTCGCTCGGGGTCCGAGGCGAGGATGTCGAAGACGTCCTCGATGGCCTCCAGTGCCAGCATCGCGTCCACGCCGAGCATGTCGGAGTCGCCGACGCTGACCGAGACGTGGACGACTTGCCCGTCGGCCGCACTCGGGTCGAGGTCGATGTCGGTCGGCGCGATGTCGGTGGCGTCGCCGCTGTCGTCCGTCTCGGTGGTCTCGCCCCCGGCCGCCGTTTCGCCGGCGGCCTCGGCGCCCTCTTCGAGGACGGACCGCAGTTCGGTCACCATCTCGTCGGTCTGGGTCTGTGACTCGCCGTCGGCCTCTATCTCTTTGACGATGACCTCTATCTGGTCGACACCGGCGAAGACGAGGTCCATCACGTCCGGCGTGACCTCCATCTCGCCTTGCCGCATCGCGTCTAGGAGGTCCTCCATCGCGTGGGCGAGATTCGCCGCGTCGTCGAACCCCATCGCGCCGAAGTTCCCCTTCAGCGTGTGTGCGGTCCGGAAGATAGCGTCCATCGCCTCCTCGTCGGAGGGGTCCGATTCCAGGTCGAGCAAAGAGTTGTTGAGTTCCGTTATCGCCTCCTCGCTCTCGCGGATGAATGCGTCGAGATACTGGTCGTCCATTATGAGGTCACCTCTGTCGTAATCGTATCTAAGATACCGTTCGCGATGTCGTCTATCGGGAGCACGTCGTCCACGCAGCCAGTCTCGACCGCTCGCTTTGGCATCCCGTAGACGGCCGACGTGGCTTCGTCCTGTGCGATGGTCCGGCCGCCCGCCGCTTTGATGCGCCGGATGCCGTCCGCACCGTCCTCGCCCATCCCCGTGAGGATGACGCCGACGAGGGGGTCGTCGATGACGTCGGCGGCCGTCGCCATCGTCACGTCGACGGCCGGTCGGACGCTGTTGACCGGGTCCTCCTGCGTCAGTTTCACCCGCAGGCGTCCGTTCCGGTAGTTCTTGATCTCCATGTGGCGGTCGCCAGCAGCGACGAGCGCTTCGCCCCCGCCGATTCGCGCCCCATCCGTCGCTTCCGTCACGTCGTAGTCGCTTCGCGCGTCGATGCGCTCTGCGAACCGGCCCGTGAACCCTTCCGGCATGTGCTGGACGACGAGGACTCTGAGGTCGGCCGACAGCGGCAGGGCCGACAGCACCTGTTCGACCATCTTCGGGCCGCCCGTCGAGGACCCGACGACGAGCGTCGGGTTCGCCGTGTACGACGCCGACTCGGGCCGAGACCGGTCGCGCTGTCGCGCCGTCGTCGTCGCCGACTGGCCGCTCCCGCCGACATCGACTTCGGCTACGGAGGAGACGATGTCGACGAGTTGGTCTTTCAGCCGGGACATCTCCATCGACACCTCGCCGCCGGGTTTGGTGAAGAAGTCGACCGCGCCCTTATCGAGCGCCTCGAAGGTGACGTCGGCGTTCTCGTCGGTGTGGGCCGACAGCATCAGGACCGGCGTCGGTCGCTCGGCCATGATTCGCTCTGTGGCCTCGATGCCGTTCATCTCGGGCATCTCGACGTCCATCGTCACGGCGTCGGGTTCGTGCTGTACGACTGCCTCGACGGCCTCCCGTCCGTTCCGGGCCTGTGCGACGACGTCGATCCCTCCCTCAGCTAAAATGTCGGAGATGACACTTCGCATGAAGTGGGAGTCGTCTGCGACGACTGCGCGCACACCACCGGCCATCGTCACACGGACTCCCGTGACGTGGGCGTCGTTTGCGGGCGGAGCATCTGCATTCCTGTGCCGTACTCCCGTTCGGCCCGAAATAAAGACTCCGCCCACGTAATCAAAGTTGATAGTCCAGCAGACATCTTTATACACACCTACCGACCACGTTCTGGTACTCCGGGACCCATGTCAGCACAGTCAGCCACGACCGGCCAGGTACTCGAGTTCGAACTTGGCGAGGAGACCTACTGCGTCAGCATCGATTACGTGACCGAAATCGTCGACGTCGGTGACCTCACACAGGTCCCCAACGCGCCGGCGCACGTAGAGGGGGTCATGGACCTCCGCGGTCGGACCACCTCTATCGTCGACCCGAAGACTGTCTTCGGTATCGACGACGACACCGACGGGAAGCGAATCATCGTCTTCGACCCGGCCATCGTCCAGAATCAGGGGGCGGCGGGATGGCTCGTCGACGAGGTGTTTCAGGTGGTCCAGATATCGCCCGAACAGGTCGATCAGTCCCCCGCCAACGACACGGGATCTATCCGTGGCGTGGTCAAGCGCGACGACGACTTCGTCATCTGGGTCGACCCGGCAATCGTCCACAGCGAGGGCTGAAAACCGCTATTCCCGGGCGTTCGTGAACAAGACTTTTTAACATCTGCGACACAGGCTTACACAACCTCCTTCCGACCCAGATACAATGATAGAGCAAACTAAAACGGGCATCGACGGCCTCGACGACATCCTCAACGGTGGTATCGTGACAAACTCGACGACCCTCATCAGCGGGAATCCAGGTGCCGGGAAGTCGATTCTCTGCCTCCAGTACCTCTACAACGGTGTCGAACAGTTCGACGAGAAGGGGATCTACCTCTCTTTCGAGGAGAACGAGTCCGACCTCCGGCAGGCCGCCGAATCGCTCGGGTTCGACAAGTGGCCCGAGTACGTCGATAACGGCGACATCAAGGTGTACGACAAGCAGGTACTGCTCCGCGAGAACGACTTCTCCTCGTCGCTGGAACTCCTCCTCGACGATCTAGAGGACGACGAGTACGACCGGCTAGTGTTGGACTCGCTGGCGATGTTCGAACTGTTCTTCGAGGACGAGACCGAAAAGCGGACCTACCTACTGAAGTTCACCGACATCCTCCGCGAGAACGGACTGACGTCGCTCCTGACGAACGAGCAGGGGGCGGTCTTCCCCGATACGGAGATCGGGCTCGAGAACTACCTCACCGACGGGAACATCTACCTGATCCAGACGCCGACCGACACTGGTGTCAACCGCTACGTCTGGGTCGCGAAGATGCGAAAGCAGAACATCGAGACCGACATCTATCCGATGGAGATCGACTGGGGCGGGATCAAAGTCCATCAGAACGCCAGCGCGTTCTCGATGATGAGCGAAGAAGAGTCCCCGATATAGGGGTCGCTTAAGCCGTTATTATTGGGTGAAACGCCGGAATCAGGTCCCGTAGGCCGGCTCCTCTCCGTTTTCACGTTACTCGATCATTACGGCCGAACTCACGTAGTATCACCGGCGATAGTTTTATAAAAATCTAAATTCATGATTTGATAACGATGGCTTCAGCGGATCTTCTCCAGACGCTGGGGAACAAATACAGCGCCGAGATACTCGACGCTACCGACGAACCGGTCTCAGCGCAGGAGTTGAGCGACGAACTCGGTATCCCTATCGCCACCTGTTACCGCCGTATCGACGAACTCACCAAACACGACTTGTTGGAACTCCACGACAACATCCTCTCGGACGACCGGCGCCGAATCAAGGTGTACCGACGGAACGTCGACGAGGTCAGCGTGGACTTCGAGGAAGATCTGACGATCAACGTCGAAGAGCGCTCGGAAGTGACCAACAAACTCGACGAAGCGTGGCGGACGCTTTCGGACGGATAGCGTCTCTCGTCGTTTTTCTCCTGATTATCAGGACAGATATTTTAGAAGGTGGATTTAATAACGGGTTTCGCATAGCCGTACTCAGTGCCGATGATAGAACTCCTCTATGCCATCTCGACGCTCGTGTTTGTCGTTGCCGGCCTCACTATGGTCGGGATGGCGATGCGGGCGTACGTCCAGACGTCCCGGGAAGCGATGCTCCACCTCTCGCTGGGGTTCTCGCTGGCCGTCGCGGGTGCGGCCGCGACGATGATCAGTGCGTTCGTCAACGACTTCGAAGGGGTGCGCTCACTGCTTCTGGTCAACAGCGGGTTGACGACGTTCGGATATCTGTTCGTGATGTACAGCCTCGTCACCTACGAGTGACTAGAGTAACAATTGAAACGATTCACACACCGACCGCACCGCCGTCGTGCGGTCAGGTGTGCATCGATTTTCAATGGCTACTATCCCTGTCGACACACGCCAATCCGGTCGTGTTGACCGACCCTTTCTCGCCGTCGCTCGAATCAGGACTCTCGCGCACATGTGCGAGGAATTAATGACGCGTTTTCTACCGAGCTGCCGATGGTGGCGGGCGGATACTGGACCGAGCGTACGCTATCGACGGGGCGATTCAGAGGCGCCTACCCGTTCGTTCACAGACGTATTCACATCACGCCTCGGTCTGATATCGAGGGGATAAATTCGGGTAAACCGGATTTTCAGGGGCTGAATGCCCTGTTATCAGGATGGATATTTTGGGGGGAGGTATTATTACTGGTGAAAGATTGACTGTTGGTAGGGTCAGACAGGCCCGGAAATATCAATGTTCACGGAATTACGAAACGACGACGACCGCGGGCAGGTCGGTATCGGTACCCTCATCGTGTTCATCGCGATGGTGCTGGTCGCCGCGATCGCCGCGGGCGTCCTGATCAACACGGCCGGATTCCTCCAGAGCAGTGCCGAGGAGACCGGTCAACAGAGCAGTGACCAAGTGACCAACCGTCTCGAAGTGGTGAGTACGGTCGGGACCAACATCGACTCCAGCACGAAGGAAGTCGGGACCGTCGAAATCACGGTGAAGAAAGCGCCCGGTGCGGCGAACATCGACATCGGAAGCACGATCGCTCAGTGGGTCGACTCCTCTGGGTCGTACGATCTGACGCAGGGCGATACCGCCAACTCGACCAATTTCAACGTCTCGACCGTTCAGGACGACGACACGTCTATCACGGACAGTAACGTCCTGAACGATCCGTCCGACCGTGCCACGCTCCAGTTCGACTCGGCCGCACTCGACAGCGGGGGGAACGGCCTCGGTGAGGGTGCGACCGCGACGATCCAACTGAACACGCAGTCCGGTGGCACCACGACCGTCCGCCTGGTCGTTCCGGAGACCCTGTCCGGTAACTCCGCCGTCACGCTGTAAGCCGGCTACCATTTCTCTTTTCTCGATAGCGAACCCCCACCAGCCACGCGTCTCCTGACAGTGGCCCCTACCAGCGACGGAATTATACCACTCCCTCACGCACTAGTGCGTATGACCCCGGGGTCAGACGAACCGAATCCGGAAGACGGCAAGATACTCTCCCCGGAGGAACTGGATATCGCGGACGACGACCACGTCACGGAGATAGACGAAGGGCGATACGTCGTTTCACCGGACGTGCGGACCGACGACTCCTACGGCAATCAGGTATCCGCAGATTCCGACCCGGGCCCACAGCCTGTGCCGGACCCGGAACCCGAGACCCCGGAGTTCACCGACGCGAACGTCCACGAGTGGATCGCCGAACAGATGGCCGACTCGAACAGCCGGTACGGTTTCGACGTGACGGCGAAGTTCGACGGCGACGTCGACCAGCAGCAGCTCGTCTCCAACGACATCGTCACCGCCTTCGAGAGTTTCATGCTCTGGTACGGCCGGCAGATGGACGGGTCGACGCCCGTCGAAGACGTGTTGGGCATCCTCCTTTCGGAGTCGAACGTGCCCGTGAAGTATCCGCCGGGGAGCTTCAAGGAGATGGTCCGGTCGACCGGTCTCTCCCCCGACGACAGCATCGCGGACCTCGTCGAAGCGGTCGAAGAGCGGGACGGTGCGGAGTTCTGAGCGGCGAGAGTTTTAACACCGGTGGGGGCGGTTCTCCGGCAGACGATGGTCCGACGGTATCTGGTGGCTGGTGTTGCACTCTTCGTCGTCGTCGTCTCGCTGTCGACGGGCCCGCTCGCGGGCAGCGACGTGACGGCCGAGCGAGTTTCCGACTTCGGTGAGGGGACCGCGACGGTGTCGTCGGTCCGCGCCGAGACGGCAGCTATCCGTGTCACGGACGGCCGATTCGGCACTGCGGTCGAGTATCTCCGGCCGCCGACGGCGACGGTCCACGTCGCGTCGGTCACCGGCCGGCCACGGCTGATCTATCTCGTCTCGGTGCCGGATATCGACGTCGACCTCGTTGAGACGACGGTCGTAGGAGGGCCGGGGACGTACCGACTCGTCCCTGAAGACGAGGGGCTGGCGCGTGGCACCGCAGCGGCGGAGACGTACGACGGCACCCTGACGGTCCGCGTCCAGAGTTTCACCGCCGACCGGACGGTCTATCGCGAGAACGTGACCGTGGAGGTGGCGACGTGAGCGACGGTGCCGCCGTGCGGCGGCGTCTCCGCACCCTCGCGCGCTGGGCGTTCGCCGACCGGTACGGACTGGTCCTGTGGCTGGGCCTGTTCTGCTGGTTCGGGCTGACGTGGCGCGTCGGCATCTTCCTCCAGGACACCTACGCCACGGCGAACACGCTGGTCGCACTCGCCGACGGCCAGTTACACGTCACGGAGATTCGCTACTCGCTCACGCTGGGGTCACAGCCCGGCCTCCACCGGGTCGACGGACTGCTGTACGGGCGCAACTACGGCCAACTCGCGCTGGCGGTGCCGCTGGTCTGGGCGCTTGAAGGGCTCGCCACGGTGGTCGACCCGCGGCTTCTCCTCGCCGGCTTGTGGGCCGGTTTCGGACTGGCGTTCGTCACGCAGGTCGGCCGACTCGACGGTGCGGACCGGGAGCGAACGGTCACCGTCGGTTCGATGGCCGTCGCGCTCCTCTTTGCCGGGAGCGTCCTGACGGCGACGGATCTCGACCCGACCCGACTCGCGCTGGCGGCCTACCAGTTGTCGACGATAGCCGCGGCGGCGACGGCCGGACTCGTGCTGTACCGACTGGTCGCCGACTGGCACGGGCGACGAGTCGGTCTGGCCGCCGGCGCCGCACTCGGTCTCGCGACACCCGTCGGCTTCTGGGCGACCATCCCGAAACGACACACGCTGGTGGCTGCGTTGGTCCTCGCGGCGGTGTACGCCTTCGCCGTGAGCAGGCGGTCCGAGGGGCGGGCGGCGCTCCGAGCCAGAGCGGCGGCGTACGCGTTCGCCGGCGTGATAACGTGGGTCCACGCCTTCGAGGCGTTCTTCGTCGTGGGGGTCCTCGGCGTCGTGGACCTCCTGACGGCGCGGTCGAACCGCCCGCGAGACCTGCTGGTCGTCGGCCTCGTCCTCCTGCTGGCGGCGACGCCGATGCTGGCGACGAACTCCGCTATCTCCGGCAATCCCGCGGAACCGCCGCGCCTGCTACCGAACGTCGAGGGCGGTGGCGGTGTCGAGTTCTCGCCGGCCACAGACGGCGAAGCGAGCGGAAACGCGGGTGCTGGCGGTGAACGCGGCGGACCGGCGGACGGTACCGACTCCGGTGGCGAGGGTGCCAGCGGGGGACCCGATAGCTCGCCGCTCGGTACGGTACTGGACGCGACGGGGCCGATAGGCGAGTTCGCCGGCGGGGCGGTCGTCGACGGGGTCAGAACCCTCGACGACCCGGCCCGCCTCTCGAACGTCTTCGTCCGGAGCGGCCACATTCCGGGGGTCAAATACCGGCTCAACGAGTACGAGGTGATAGAACTCGCGTTGCTGGAGGCGACGCCGATACTCGGGACGCTGCTGGCGTTGCCGGTGCTCGTCGGCCGGCGGTTGGTCGGTACCGAGCGGCGGTCGCTCCGCCCGTCACAGCCACGACGTCTCTCGCCCCGACGCCAGACAGACCTCTTCGTCGTGGCACTCGCGGTGGTCCTGACCGTCATCTACCTCCCTCGCTTGCCGCTCTACAGTCAGTTGACGGTGCGGTACCTCCATCCGGTCGTCCCGCTCGCGGTGTACGGCGTCTGCCGGGTGCCCGCGGTTCGGACGGCCGTAACCGACGCGACCGGGTGGCTGATCCGGGCCTACGCCCTCAGTCTCCTGTTTGCAGTGGTCGTCGTCCTCGGCGGCATCGTAGGTCTCGGGCTGGCACTCGGGGAGGCCGTGCAGTATCACGCGCTGTGGAACCTCGCGGCGGCGGCCGTCTGTGCTATCGCAGTCGTCGGTCGGACGGCCGCGCCCACGCGGGTGTCTCCCCGTGCTGTCGCGGTCGGACTCGCACTGCCGGCCGGGTTCACGACGGCGTTGCTGGTGCTGTCGGGACTGGTGTACTTCGAGTACGGAGCCTACGCCTTCGACCTCGTCCGGGTCGTCGCTGACCTGTTGCCGACGCTGTGAGCGGGGCGACGACGAGCGTGCCGTCCGCCCGCAGTACACCGGTATCAGAGGCGATAATTTACGGGACACCTTTATTTAGCTCATCACGGTACTTCGTGTCGATAGGTCATGCCAGACGTACTGATTGCTGACGATTCGGAGTTTATGCGTAACCTCCTCCGGGAGATTCTCGAAGAGGACCACACTATCGTCGGAGAGGTCGAGAACGGCGTGGAGGCCGTCGAAGTGTACAAAGAAGAGACGCCGGACCTGGTGATGATGGACATCGTGATGCCCATCCGGGACGGTATCGAGGCGACCGACGAGATAAAGTCCAGTAACCCGGACGCGAACGTCATCATGTGTACGAGCGTCGGTCAGGAAGAGAAGATGAAAGAGGCGGTCAAGGCCGGCGCGGACGGGTACATCACGAAGCCGTTCCAGAAACCGAGCGTCATCGAGGCCATCGAAGACGTCGTCCCGACATAGATGAACGTCGACATCCAGTCGCTCGGCACGTTCAACCAACTCGCCCACGAGGGGGCCCAGCAGGCCACGCAGTCGCTGGCACAGATGACGGGTATCGACGCCGTCGTCGACGTGACCAAGATCACGCTGCTGGACCGGGCCGACGTCGGTGAGGGTCTCACCGGATCGGAGTTCGTCGGCGTCCAGTTCGGGTTCGAGGGGGCACTAGAGGGGGAGACGGTACTCGTCTTCGATACGGAGTCGGCAGACACCATCGCCGACTCCCTGATGCCGGGAGCGAGCGACGACCCGGCGATGGCCCAAAGCAGCGTCACAGAGATCGGCAACATCATGATGAGCGGGTTCATCGACGGGTGGGCCGACTACCTCGACTCGACCATCGACCACTCCCCGCCCGAGTACATCGAGAAGTCGGGCAAGGACGTGTTGCCCGAGGCACCGGAGTCCGACGAGCACCAGCAGGTGTTCGTCTTCAAGTCGGAGATAGAGTGGGTCGGCGAATCGGTCAACTTCTACATCTACATGCTCCCCGAGTACGAGCCGCTCGCGGAGATGATGATGGAACACGGTGACCCCGAGGCCGACGCTATCCCCATCGACAAACTCCAGACGTTCAACGAGATGACCACGAACGGCACGCAACAGGCCGCGGGCAACGTCGAGATGATGACGGGGATCCCGACGGACGCCGAAGTGACCGAAATCAGCTTCGCGCCGATAGAGGACGTGCCCAAACAGATCGGGACCGACACCTACGTCGGGACCGTCGTCGAGTTCACCGGCGTCCCGAGTGGCTACCTGATGGTGCTGTTCGACGAAGTGTCGGCGGTCAACGTCGCCGAGGCGATGATGCCCGTCGAGACGGACGGCGACAGCGTGACAGACCAGCACAAGGCTGCTATCGAGGAACTCGGCAACATCATGACCAGCGGGTTCGTCGACGGGTGGGCGAACGTGCTCCAGACGTCGGTCGACCACACGCCGCCGCGACTGGTCCACGACATGGGCCGGTCCATCGTCGACCCGCTCGCGGCACAGGTCGGCCAGCACCAGGAACACGCGTTCATCATCAACTCGACGATGCGGACCGACGACGTCGAGTTCAACGCGGAGATACACGCGTTACCGAACGAGAAGGAACTGCGAGAAGCGCTCGAAGACTTAGACGTCGAGCGTGCCGACGAGACCGAGGCGGACGTCGAACAGATATTCGAATAATGAAGGTGTACGACGGCAGCCAGACAGAGAGTGCCCAACAGAGCCAACCTGAGCGTATCAAAGTCGGCATCGCCGAGTATCGGGTGGCCACCGACTCGGCCGTGCTGACGACCAGCGGCCTGGGGTCCTGTATCGGCGTCGGCATCTACGACGAGGCGTCGGGTGTCGCCGGCCTCGTCCACGTCATGCTGCCGACGGCAGAGGACGTCGAAGGTGGTAACCGGGCGAAGTTCGCCGACACGGGCGTGGCGGCGCTCGTCGAGGCGCTCGAAGCCGAGGGTGCCTCGCGTGACGGCATGCGTGCGAAGATAGCCGGTGGGAGCGACATGCTCGACTTCTCGGAGAACGGTCCCTCTATCGGCTCTCGAAACGCCGATCAGGTCCGGGAAACGCTGACGGCGTTCGACATCCCGCTTCTCGGCGAAGACGTCGGTGGAGACCACGGCCGGTCGCTCAGGTTAGAGGCCGACACCGGCGACTTCGTGGTCAAGAGCGCGAACACCGAGTCGACGACGCTTTGATTTCGCTTCCTGATAGTGGGGGGCCACGGTAGCACGAACGTTGTCTGACGCCTGTCTGCCGGAAACGCGGACTTCAGACGCCTTCACGGTGGATCTCCACTCGAAACGAACCTCTGCCAAAGAGTGTGAGGGGTTAGACGAGAAATTTACGGCCAAAACGAGGAAATTATCGCCTTTATTATCAACTATGATAGGCTAGACGGAATATTCAAGGGCATTTGCGGCAATTGACAGAGACAATGAGTAGTCTCGCTCTCCTACCGACGCTGCAGGCACTGGCCCCGGACGTGGTCACGCTCGTGCCTGCGCTGCTCGTCGTCCTCTCCGGGGGCCTCGTCGGTATGAGCATCAAGAACATGTTCGACTCCATCATGTCGGACGACGAGAGCGACGACGGCGACGACGAGATGGCCGACGGCGGTGGGTTGATGGCCGAAGAGGGTGGCGGCGACGACCTCGGCGGCCTCGGCGGACTCGACGACGGCGGCGACGACATGGGCGGGTTCGGTGACGACGAGTTCGGCGACATGGAGGATGCGACCGGGCCGGACACCGACGAACTGGAACACCGAATCGACGAACTGGAAAACGAGGTCGGCAGCCTCTCCTCGACGGTCAACACGGTCCGTACGGAGAACGAATCTATCTCCGAATCGGTCGACGAAGTACAGGAGAACGTCCGGAAGTTACTCGACATCTACGAGATGGTCACCCGCGGGGTCAACCCCTTCGCCGACGACGTCGACGCCGGGATGGGCGGCGGCATGGGTGGCGGCGGGTCGTTCGGTCTGTTCGACGACGACGGCGATGACGAGGAGGAAGCGGACATCGACGACGACGTCGCCACCGCGGACGCCGAGGGCTTCTTCGACGAGGACCTCGTCGAGGACGACGGCGGTGGGATGTCGATGGACGACGGCGACGATATGTTCGGCGACGACGACTTCGGCGGAGACGACTTCGAGGACGACGGCGGGTCGTTCGACGAGGGATTCGACGATTTCGAGGAGGAAGACGACATGAGCATGGACGATGGACTCGACGTGGACGAGGGTGGTAGCGACGACAGCGAGGGCGGGAAGTCCTTCGCCGAACTGAAAGACGAGTACGAGTCGGGCGACGCCGACTGGGCCAGCGGCGACGAGGCCGACGACGAGGCGTCGATGGATGCGGACGAAGAGCTACTGGAAGACGACGACGGCGACGACCTGCTGGAAGACGACGACGGCGGCCTCGAAAACGACGACCTGTTCGACGAAGTCATCGAGGACGACGGGCTGGGCGACACCGACGACGAAACGGCCGAACCGACCGCCGACGCGGTCGAACCCGACCCGGAACCCGAGGTCACGCCCGATCCGGAGCCGGAACCGGAACCCGAGGTCACGCCCAATCCGGAGCCAGAGCCGGAACCCGAAGTTACGTCCGACCCGGAGCCAGAGCCGGAACCCGAAGTTACGTCCGACCCGGAACCGGAGCCGGAACCCGAAACGACGACTCAGGCGGACGCAGACGCCGACAGCGACGGCGGCAAACCGTACCTCCAGACGATGCCGGAGGGGTTCGCGGCAGACCTCATCGTCGTGGAGTGGCTGGAGTTCCTCGTCAGTCAGGCGGGCTACCGCGAGGCGTCCCGTGCGATAGACTACTACGAGACCATCGGCTGGATAGACGCGTCCGTCGCCGACACCCTCTCGGAGTACCTCCGTGGGTTCGACGACGTAGACGATACCGGCAGTGGTCTCACCATCGACCACCACACCGAGAGCCTCCGCTACATCTCGCAGTTGGACGACGACAGCGGGGCCGACGCCGTCGCGCTCTCGAAACTCGTCGGAGGTGGTGCCGATGGGCTTCAGCGTTAGTGGCTCGGCGGCCCTCATCTTCGTCGCCATGTTCATCGGCTTCGGGATGTTCTACTCGGCGACGGCCAACGGCTTCGAGAACGTCAACGACGCCCGCGACGCACAGGCCGACCGGACGCTCGAACAGCAGAACACGGCCATCGACGTGACCGACGTGACCTACAACACGACGGCGGACTCGCTGAACGTCACCGTCGTCAACACGGGGTCGACGGACCTGACCGTCGCCGACGTGGACCTGCTGGCGGACAACGTGTACCTCACCGGCTACCGGACCGCCGTCGACGGCGACGAGACGACGGACATCTGGCTCCCCGAGGAGCAACTCGTCGTCAACGCCACGGGTCTGACGACGGACCCCGGCCGGGTGAAGATAGTCACCGGCCCCGGCGTCTCGGCCGTCGAGACGACGAAGGTGGTGAGCTAGATGGCGAGCGTCTCCGTCTCTCACCTCATCATCTTCATCGCGTCGATGATGATCGCGGCGAGCGTCGCCGGCGTGTTCACCGACAGCATCGGCCAGTTGAGCAACGCCGTCTCCGAACAGGGACTGGACGTCAGTCGCGACGTCCGGACCGACGTCGAAGTCATCTCCGACAGCGGCAGTAGCGCCGTCTACAACAGTGACGGCAACGAGAACGTCACGCTCCACGTCAAGAACACCGGGTCCGAACCACTCGGTGCCGACCCCGGACAGATGGACCTGTTCCTCGACGGGCAGTTCGTCTCGAACTTCGGGGTGACGCTGCTCGACGGTACCGACGGCGTCTGGCGACCCGGGACGGTGGTCCGCGTCGAGATAGCGACGTCCGGACTGTCGGCGGGTGACCACCGCGTCAAGATAATCGTCAACGGCGACGAGGAGGTGTTCAGGTTCCGAGCATGAGTCTCGCAAGTACCGACCTGTTCTCGCTGGGACTGGACGACCACGACCGACTGAACAAGGAACTGGGTGGCGGCATCCCGCCGGGCAGTATCATCCTCGTCGAGGGTGACTACGGGGCCGGCAAGTCCGCGATGAGCCAGCGGTTCACCTACGGCCTCTGTGAGGAAGGCCACGACGTGACCTACCTCTCGACGGAACTCACCGTCGGGAGTTTCTTAGACCAGATGCACTCGCTGTCCTACGACATGGTCGATCACATCCTCGACGAGGACGTCCTCTTTTTGCACGCGGACATCGGGGACTCGAATACGTTCTCCGGCGGCGACGAGGAACAGGAACGAAAGGAACTGCTCCGCCGCCTGATGGAGGCGGAGGTGATGTGGGACGCCGACGTCGTCGTCATCGACACGTTCGACGCTATCCTCCGGAACGATCCGAAGTTCGAGGCGCTGGTCCGTCAGAACGATGAGCGACAGGCGGCCCTCGAAATCATCTCCTTTTTCAGGGACATCATCTCCGAGGGCAAGTGCATCATGCTCACCGTCGACCCCTCGACGCTGGACGAGGAGGCCATCGGCCCGTTCCGGGCCATCGCCGACGTGTTCATCGAACTGGAGATGATCGAAGTCGGCAACGATACGCGCCGGCAGATCAACGTCCTCCGCTTTGCCGGCATGGGCGAACAGGTCGGTGACACTATCGGGTTCTCGGTGCGGTCGGGGACCGGCATCGTCATCGAATCGCGGAGCGTCGCCTAAGAGGTGTTCTAAGATATGACAGATCACGGACGTGCGAAACCCTCGGACGAACTTCGACAGATAGCGGCCCGTCGGCCGCATCTCCGGGACCATCTCAAGAAGTTCAAACAGATTACCGGGGAGTTCCCGATGCTCATCGACGAGGCCGACAGCGAGTACGAGTCCAAGCGCCCGAACGTCCTCTACCCCGTCGGGGGCCCCATCTTCTGTCACATCTACGGCGACATCGGGCAGGACATGAAGTACTACGCCATCGAACCGGAACTGGACCAGGAGGAACAGGTCGTCTTCGGGAAGGTCCGCAACCGACTCCTCCAGAAGAGCGTCAACAAACCCGCCCCGGAAGACGAGGCGGAGTACGACGACCGAATCGAGGAACTCCTTCAGGAGACGACACGCGTCCGCGACGAGGACGCCGACAGCGGCGTCCTCACCCGTCTGTCGAATCTCACCGACGTCGGCAGCGTCGAGGTGACTCAGTCCACCTACGAGAACATCCTCTACCGACTCAACCGCGACATCGTCGGTCTCGGACCGCTCGAACCGGTCATGCGGGACCCGGCCAACGAGGACATCCACGTCATCGGCCGGAGCGAGTGCCACGTCGATCACGGCGTCTACGGGATGCTGGAGACGACGGTGGAGTGGCAGAGCGAGGAGGCGTTCGACCAGTGGCTTCGGAACATGGGCGAACGGATGGGCGACCCGGTCTCTGACTCGGACCCTATCGTCGACTCGACGCTCCCGGACGGGTCGCGTCTGAACCTCATCTACTCCGACGACGTGAGCCTCAAAGGCCCGTCGCTCACCATCCGCCAAGGCGATGAGATTCCCCTCTCCATCTTCCAGATTACGAAGTGGATGACGCTCTCGCCGGAACTGGCGGCGTACCTCTGGCTCTGTCTAGAGAACGAACAGACGGTGTTCGTCGTCGGGGAGACCGCCTCCGGGAAGACGACGACGCTGAACGCCATCACCTCGTTCATCCCCGACGACGCGAAGATCTACACCGCAGAGGACACCGCCGAGGTGCTGCCGCCACACAACACGTGGCAGCAACTCCTCACTCGCGAGGGCGAAGACGAGGGGACCAGCATCGACATGTTCGACCTCGTCGCGGCCGCACTCCGGTCGCGCCCCGACTACATCATCGTGGGGGAGGTTCGTGGCGAAGAGGGTCGGATGGCGTTCCAGGCGGCCCAGACCGGCCACCCGGTGATGCTGACCTTCCACGCCAGCGACATCGTCTCGATGATTCAGCGCTTCACCGGCGAACCAATCAACGTTCCGGAGACGTTCATGGACGTCGCCGACGTGGCGCTGTTCCAGAACCGCGTCAAGCAGGGCGATAAGGTCTTGCGCCGTGTCACGAGCGTACAGGAGATCGAAGGCTACTCCAAGGAGATGGACGGTGTCGTCACCCGGCAGGTGTTTAACTGGGACCCCGTCGAGGACGAAATCGTCTTCCAGGGGATGAACAACTCGTTCGTCCTCGAAGAACAGATCGCGACGCTGCTCGGGTACGAGGACACCCGTGACATCTACGACGACCTGCGCTTTCGCGCCGACATGATCGAACGCGCGATCCAGGAGGGGATTCTGGGATACCACGAAGTCAACGACTTCATCTCCGACTTCCAGCGTGACGGCGTCGAGGGGATTCCGTTCAACATCTCGCGGCCCAACTAACGATGGCCCAGAGCGAAGCAGAGAGCGGGATCGACCTCACCATCACCGAGACCGTCCAGAGTCTCGTCGAGTCGTACCGCCAGATGACGATTCCGCTGGAGCGGTACCTCTTTTTCATCCTGTTGCCGTCCGTGGCCTTTTTCGTCGTCTCGACGGTTGCGGCGCTGTTGCTCGACCTCCCGATGACTATCCGTGCGCCGATTCCGCTGTTGGGCTTTCTCGCGATGACGTCGGCCATCTTCTACCCGAAGATTCTGCTGAGCCAGCGAAAGCGCGAACTCAACAACCGCTTTCACCTCTTGATCACCCACATGACCGTGCTGGCGACGACGAAAATCGACCGCATGGAGGTGTTTCGCACCCTCGCACAGGAAGAGGAGTACGGCGAACTCGCGATGGAGATGCATCGTATCGTCCAGTTGGTCGACACGTGGAACCAGAGCCTCGATGACGCCTGTCGTCGCCGCGCCAAGGAAGTGCCCAGCGACGCCTTCTCGGACTTCCTCGACCGCTTGGCCTACACGCTCGGGGCCGGCCAGTCGCTGGAGGACTACCTCCTCTCCGAACAGGAGCAGATTATCCAGCACTACACCACCGTCTACCGGAGTTCGCTGGACAGTCTGGAGGTCATGAAGGACCTCTACCTCTCGATGATCCTCTCGATGACGTTCGCGCTGGTGTTCGCCGTCGTCCTCCCGGTGCTCACCGGGACGAACCCGACGATGACCGTCAGCGCCGTCATCGTGATGTTCATCTTCGTCCAGTCGGGCTTCTTCCTCGCGATTCGCTCGATGGCCCCCTACGACCCGGTCTGGTTCCACCCCGAAGAGTACCCCTCGCCGATAGAGGAGCGACTCGACAAGTCGATGTACGCCGGCGTCGGACTTTCCGTGGTGCTCGCGTTCGTCACCGTGGGCGGCATGTTCGGCATCTCGCCGATCACGCTGGGTGACTTGCTCTTCTTCCTCGATACCGTCCCCCTGCCGTTCTACGCCGTCGTTCCCATCACGCCGATGATTATCCCCGGCATCGTCTTCCGGCAGGAAGAACAGAAGGTGAAGGCCCGCGACGACGAGTTCCCCAGTTTCATCCGCGCGCTGGGGGCCACCGAAGGCGCCAAGCAGTCGACGACGGGGATGGTGCTTCGTACCCTCCGCAAGAAGGACTTCGGGCCGCTGACCGCGAACATCGACGACCTGTACAAACGGCTCAACATGCGTATCGAACCGACGGCGGCGTGGCGATTTTTCACCGCCGACTGTCGTTCCTACCTCATTCAGACGTTCTCCGAGATGTATCTCATCGGGCGAGAGATGGGTGGGTCACCGAAGCAACTGGGCGAACTCATCGCCTCGAACATGAATCAGGTGCTCCAACTGCGACAGAAGCGCAAACAGGCGACGACGACGCTCGTCGGTCTGCTGTACGGGATTACGGCGGCCTCGACGTTCGCGTTCTTCATCGGTCTGCAAGTCGTCAACATCCTCGCACAGATGTCGCTGAACCTCAACGCCGGGAGCCGACTGGACGTGAACTCGCTCATCAACACCGGCGTCTACAACATCCCGCTCATCGAGTTCCTGTTGGTCATCATCATCATGTTCTCGGCGATGCTGTCGTCGCTGATGATCCGGACCGTCGACGGCGGCCACAAGGCCAACACCTACATGCACTTCGTCGTCCTCTCGTGGATCGGCGCCATCACCGGCACCTTCACGAAGTGGCTGGTGACGCAGTTCCTCGCCATCTAGCGACCACTTTTTACTTCGTCGGGTGTCCTCGCGGCGCTACGCGCCGCTGTGGGCACCGCTCTCTGCTCACGGGCGCGGAGCGCCCGTTCGCATGGTCCGCGGGACTGTAGGTCCCGCTCGACTCGCAAAAACGTGGGGAAAAACGGCCGGAAGTCGCGGCTTCGCGCGCTTCCGGGGCACCCGCTCGCCACTGGCGAGCGGTATGCTTCTCTCGTCAGCCTGCCCTCCCCCGGGTCGTGCGACGGAGCGCACTCCCGGCCCCGAAGCAGTCGCGACGCTCACAGACGGTCGCGAAAGAAAGACGAGATGTTCGAGACTCCTCAGTCGTCGGCTGGCGCGGCGCCGCCTTCTTCGTGCTGTGCCTTCGTGTGTGGCAGTTTGCCACCGGCGGCGAGGATTTCGCGCTCGCGGTCGGAGGCGTCGAGCGCCGCGGTCGCCTCCCAGTCGTCGTTCACGCGGATGGTGAACGCTTCCTGCCCGGAGCGGACGGCCTCTGCGACGTCGTCGACGATCTCGACGTCGTCGCCCTGTTCGATCTTCTCGTAGGTCTCCTCGTCGATTTCGAGGGGGACGATACCGAAGTTGAAGAGGTTCGCCTTGTGGATGCGGGCGAAGCTCTGGGCCAGCACGGACTCGATGCCCAGATACATCGGACAGAGGGCCGCGTGCTCACGCGAGGAGCCCTGCCCGTAGTTCTCGCCGGCGACCAGCACGCCGCCGTCGGACTCCAGCGCGCGCTCTGCGAACGTGTCGTCGACACGGGAGAGCGTGAACTCCGAGAGCTTCGGGACGTTCGACCGGTACATCAGGATGTCCTGCGTGGCCGGGATGATGTGGTCCGTCGTGATGTTGTCCGCCATCTTGAGGAGGGCTTCACCGCCGACTTCGGCCTCGAGCGGGTCCTTCAGCGGGACGTCGCCGATGTTCGGGCCCTTGATGAGGTCGTCGTCGACGGCCTCGTCGGGGGCGATGAGGTCCGATTCGGAGTTGCCGATGTACTCCTCAGGCATCTCCAGGCCGGGCGCCTCGAGGTCGCCGAGGTCGTCGGCGAGGTTGCGCGGGTCCACGATTTCGCCCTTGAGCGCCGCCGCGGTGGCGACTTCCGGCGAGCAGAGGTAGACGTTGTCGTCCTCGATGCCGGAGCGACCCTCGAAGTTGCGGTTGAAGGTCCGCAACGAGACCGAATCCGAAGCCGGGACGTGGCCGATGCCGATACAGGCACCACACGTCGCCTCGGAGAAGTTGACGCCGGCGGCCATCATCTCCGCGGTCCAGCCCTGTCGGGCCAGCATCTCGGAGGCCTGCTTCGACCCGGGGGCGACGATCATCTCGGTCTTCTTGTCGATGTTGCGCCCTTCGAGCATCTTCGCCGAGGGCAGGATGTCCTCGTAGGCGCCGTTCGTACAGGAGCCGATGATGACCTGCTCGACGTCGACGCCCTCGACTTCGCTGACGGGGACGACGTTGTCCGGCATCGACGGCTCGGCGATGAGCGGTTCGAGGTCCGAGAGGTCGACGACGATCTCGTCGTCGTACTCGGCGTCTTCGTCGGGACCGATCTCGACGAACTCGTCCTCGCGGCCGAGGCGTTCGAGGTAGTCCTCGGTCTGCTCGTCCGTCGGGAAGATCGAGGAGGTGGCACCGAGTTCGGTACCCATGTTGGTGATGGTCGTCCGCTCGGGGACGGTCAGCGTCTCGACGCCGGGGCCGGTGTATTCGAGCACCTTGCCGACGCCGCCCTTGACCGAGAGGCGGCGGAGCAGCTCTAAGATGACGTCCTTGGCGGTCGCCCAGTCGGGCAGTTCGCCTTCGAGACGCACGTTGACGACCTCGGGCATGTCGATGTAGTAGGCGCCGCCACCCATCGCGACGGCGACGTCCAGCCCACCCGAACCGATGGCGAGTTCGCCGAGGCCACCGGGCGTCGGGGTGTGAGAGTCCGAGCCGAGCATCGTCTTGCCGGGCGCGGCGAAGTTCTCCTTGTGGACGTTGTGACAGATACCGTTGCCGGGGCGCGAGAAGTGCGCACCGAACGTCCCCGCGGCCGAGCGGAGGAAGCGGTGGTCGTCCGTGTTCTTGAAGTCGAACTGGTAGGTCTGGTGGTCACAGTACTGGGCGGCCAGTTCCGTCTGGACCTCTTCGAGACCCAGCGCCTCGAACTGTAGCCAGACGAGCGTGCCGGTCGTGTCCTGTGTGAGCACCTGATCGATCTCGATACCGATCTCTTCTCCGGGTGTGAGTTCCCCTTCGACGAGATGGTCGTCGAGAATCTTTTCCGTGAGCGTCTGTCCCATAACGTCCCCATGTCGATTGCCAGCGCGTATAAATCCCGCGTATTCCGCCCTATTTTTCATCGACCGCTACCGATGTCCGTCGGTTTTTTGGGCGGACAAACAGCAGCGTTTTCGCCGTGGGCGTTCGACCCACCGCCATGTTCAAGAGTGGCGCGTTCGTCGCCGACAGACTCGGCGACGTGCGGGAGGCACAGGTGCAACCGAACGGCGTCGATCTGACGCTGGGCGCGGTGTACGAACAGATCGAACCCGGACGCATCGAACAGGGCGGCAAGACGGTCGGCGAACGCAGGGAACTCGACGCCGAGGACGGCGTCTACTCGCTGGAGCGAGGCGGCTACGTCGTCGAGTACGCCGACCGGGTGGTCATCCCGGAGGGACACGTCGGCTTTCTGTACCCTCGATCATCGCTGCTACGCAACTCCTGTATGCTGGATACGGCCGTCTGGGACGCCGGCTACGAGGGGCGCGGCGAGGGCCTGCTAGAGGTCCACCATCCCATCGAACTGGCGGAAGGCGCCCGCATCGCCCAACTCGTTCTCGCGGAGGCGGCCCACGAGGGGACCTACGAGGGGTCGTACCAGCGCGAGAACCTCGACTGATACTGGTGGCTGTAAGTTCGTAACGATATTCGCCACCCCGGAGTGGCGAACTACTTCAGTTTGTTACAGCCACCAGTATGAGCCGTCGACGCCGGACCGGCACGCACGTCCCCGGCCGACGGGACTGTCCGTGCCACGGTAAACCGTCACGCGTAGCGTGTATGTTTAAGTAATATCACTCGGTAATATCATCTGGTGTCTCGGGTCGCCGGGCCATGCCTCTGACAGCACGTTCCCCGCTCCCCGGACACCGTTTTCCCGTCGGACGGTCGTCTGCCTGAGTTTTATGTCATCACCGCCCGGACGTGACGACATGATTGTCGAATTTCACGTAGAGACAGGGTTCCTTCGTGAGGTCGGTGGGTCGGCCGCCGACGGGGTCACGATGCAACATCTCCAGTGTACCGAAGACGGGTGCCGAACCGTGGTCTGGGTCGGGACAGACGAGAAACGTAGCGTCGACGCGACACTGGTAAGCGACGACCGCGTCGACAGAGCGGTCCACGTCGGGCCGGAGGCCGGCGGCCACTGGTACGTCGTCCACACGACGGACGGACCGCTGACCACTATCGGCAACGGGCTATTGCGTACCGACGGCGTGTTCGCCCGTGGGGCCTGTGACGAGGGTGGCTGGTCGATCCGCGGGCGCTTCCCCGACCGGAGCGCCGTCCTCACGTTCCGCGAACACGTCGTCGCGGAGAATCTGGACGTGGACGTCCGCTCGATGATGGAGGACGACGCCGACGAAGCGACGGAGACGTTCGGCGTGACCGACCCGCAGCGAGAGGTCCTCCTGCTCGCACTCGAAGAGGGGTACTTCACCGTCCCGCGGGACGCGTCGCTCTCGGATCTGGCTGGCGTCCTCGACATCTCCAGCCAGGCGGCCTCCGAACGACTGCGACGCGGCACTGGGACGCTCGTCGAGCAGACGCTCGCCGCACCGGACCGACTCCAGCTCGGGTTACCGAACAAATGACTCCCGTGCGTCTCGACGACCGCTCCGGAGAGGACCGGTTATTTCACGTTCTGAAACCACGCACAGCCCGTTATATCGATTGACGGAGTAGATGCTCGCATGAAATCGGACGACGGAACAGTGTACATGATACGGGGCGGTGCCGCCGGTGAGGGCAGTGACGAGTGGATCAGCCCCGAACCTGCAGCCGAAGTAATCGTCGACGCTGTCGCGGCGGCGACAGATCTCGACCGCGACGACGTCGCCGCTATCGAGTCGTACGTCGACGCCGCCGACCTCCGTGCGGTCGTCGGCGACGGTGACCGCGAGTCGATCACCTTCGACGTGGAGAACCACGAAGTGACCGTGACGGCCACCGGGGACGTCACCGTGGCGTAGGCGTCGATACCACTTTGCCGGCGGCCCACGTTGACCGCGATATGGTACGCGTTGCACTCATTGCTCACGACGACGAGAAGCCGGAGATGATAGACCTCGTCGAAGCCTACGAGGGTGTCCTCTCGGAGTTCGACCTCGTCAGTACGGGCACGACCGGAAAGCGGATCATGGAGGAGACGGACCTCACCATCGACCGCA
This sequence comes from Haloarcula sp. S1AR25-4, assembly GCF_031624555.1. Taxonomy (NCBI): domain Archaea; kingdom Methanobacteriati; phylum Methanobacteriota; class Halobacteria; order Halobacteriales; family Haloarculaceae; genus Haloarcula; species Haloarcula sp. S1AR25-4. Next base: position 506,491 of record NZ_JAMQOR010000003.1, read on the forward strand.
AGCAGAGCGGCCCCCTCGGCGGCGACACCCAGATCGGCGCGCTGGTAGCCGAAGACGAGATGGACGCCATCGTCTTCCTCCGCGACCCGCTGACGGCACAGCCACACGAACCGGACATCTCTGCGCTCTTGCGTATCTGTGACGTTCACGACGTGCCGCTCGCGACCACACGGACCGCTGCCGAGTACGTCTTAGACGGCGTCGCCGCCGACATCGAGATGGAGTGACCGACCTGCCGACGTCGTTCAGTCGGCGTACTCCGGCCGCTCTTCGTACGGTATCGGATCCCGTTCGCCGAGTCGCTGGAACGCTTCGAGGCGGAACGCACAGGCGTCGCAGGTGCCACACGCGGGCTCGTCGCTGCGGTAACACGACCACGTATCGGCGTACGGGACCCCAAGCTCGAGCCCGCGCTCGGCGATGTCCGTCTTCGACCACTCGACGAACGGTGTGACGAGCGTTATCTCCGTCTCGGGTTTCGTTCCGACGTCGACGACTCGTTGGAACGCCTCGAAAAAGGCAGGCCGGCAATCGGGGTACCCCGAGAAGTCCTCGCTGTGGGCGCCGATGAACACCGCCGAGCAACCGTTGGCCTCCGCGTAGGAGACGGCCATCGACAGCAGGTTGGCGTTCCGGAACGGGACGTAGGAACTCGGAATCTCGTCGCTCTCCGTGTCGGCGTCGGCGACGGCCATCTCCTCGTCGGTGAGCGAGGACCCGCCGATCTGCTGGAGGTGGCTCGTCTCGACGTGACAGAAGTCCGCCGCGTCGACGTGGTCGGCCAGCGCTCGCGCGCACTCGAACTCGCGTTGCTCGGTGTTCTGGCCGTAACTGGTGTGCAGCAGGTACAGGTCGTCGTACCCGCGGGACTGTGCTTCGTAGGCCGCCGTGGCGCTGTCCATCCCGCCGGAGGCGAGGACGACAGCGCGGTCGTCGTGTATCATCGGTCGGTGTCGTCGTTCGGTGGTCACGTACCCGGTGCGTCGTTCCAGAGGTCGACGTGCAGGCGCGGCGTGTAGCGGTAGCCGTACTCAATGGCGAGGTCGGCGACGACCTCCCGAGTCACTTCGAGTCGCTCGCGCGTCTGGCCTTCCGGCATCAACAGGACCCGGTCGTCGGGGACGGCGGCGTCGGCCGCCTCGCGTACGCGAGAGACGAGACGCTCTATCTCGTCCATATCCTCGGGACCGGTGACGACGAACTTCAGTTGCGTCTCGTAGGCGTCGACCAGTTCGGCGAGCGTCGGCACGTCGAGTCGCCGGTCCTCGTGGCGGTCCGCCCACTCGCCGTCGCCTTTCGGATCCCGGCCGGCGGTGGGCGTACTGGAGGCGAGTTTGGGGCTGACGCTCGCGAGGTCGATGGCCGCGTCCCGGTAGATGGTCCCGTTGGTCTCGACGGTGGTGTGGTACCCACGGTCGCCCAGTTCGTCCAGCAGGTCGACGCTGGCCTCGTGGACGAGCGGTTCGCCGCCGGTCAGGACGACGTGGTCGGCGTCGTACGTCTCGACGGCGGCCGTGACGTCGTCGACGCTGTACCAGTCACCGGTCGGTTCCCACGAGGTGTGATAGGAGTCACAGAACCAGCAACGGAGGTTACAGCCGCTCGTGCGGACGAAGACGGATGGGACGCCGGCCAGTCGACCCTCGCCTTGGAGCGAGCAGAACAGTTCGTTGATGGGCAGGTCGCCCCCGGGCCCTGCGTCGTCCGTCCGTTCGACCGCCTCGTCGAGGCCGTCGGTGTCGCTAGCGACGGGCATCAGCGAGTGCAGAGTTCGCTCGTCTCCCGGACCGACACCGAGACGTCGGAGACGGTGTCCGGGAGGCGGTCGCTCAGTCGCGATTCGAGGACGACGGCCATCACCTCGGCCGTCGGCGGGTGGTTCAGCACGACGAGGGCGTCGCCGTCGCCGCTCGTCTCGAACGCCTCGACGAGCGGATCCCCGCGTTCCAGCAGGAAGCGGTGGTCCCACTCCTCGACGACGCCCGTCACGTCGCCCTTATCGACGACCCACCCCTCGTCGGTGAGTTCCCCGGTCACCCGAACCGTCACCTCGTAGTTGTGGCCGTGAGGGCGCGAGCACTTCCCGTCGTGGTGCATGAGCCGATGGCCCGCCGAGAGACGGATGGGGCGGTCGCCGCCGACGACGAGCTCTCGCTCCCCGGCCGCCGCGACCGGCTCCTCGACCGACGATATTCGTTCAGTCATACCACGAGATTATCGGTAGTGGAAATAAATGGTTCGGACGGCGACCGGCACCCGTGTCGACCGCGTACTCGCCGCAAACGATAGGTCGGTGCAGTCCTCAGGAGGGTGTGTGACACGACGAGCGGTCGAAGACGGGTTCGAGACGTACCTCTCGGACCTCGTCGACGAGACGTACGCGGCGTTCGACGTGGCCGCCGTCCTGCGTGGGGCACGCAGCGGCGGGAGTCGCGCCGCGAGCAAACTACTGAAGAACAGCGACCCTCTCGAACGCCACGTCGTCCGGCCGAAACTGCGGGAGTACCAGCGGACGCTCCTCCACCAGTTCGATCCCGTCCTCGACTACGCGGCCGATCGCGGGGCGTCGTTCGAGGCGTACGAAGACGAGATTCTGGACCGGGACCTGTACTGGAACGCGCTCCGGCCGTCGGTCCACGGCGAGCGACGCGACGCCATCCGGCAGCGACTGCTAGACCGCCAGCGGGCCTTCGGGGACGACATCGCACCGCTGGTGGCCGCCGACAGCGACGCCTTCTGGACGGCCGTCGTCGCGACGTACGACTACGACCGGGCCGTCGACGTCGTCGAGGACCACTTCGAGTTCAGTACGCCGCTTCGAGACGAACGAGACGCCTTCGCGTTCGAGTTGGAGATAGACCCTGGTGAGGTGCTGGGCGGACTCGCGCGGGCGCTCCCGTCGCTGAGCGTGGAGTTCACCGACGAAGCGGCCCGGGCGATGCGTCGGGCCGAACAGCGCGTCATCCCGCAGGCCAAAGCGGACGCTGAACGCGCGTTCGGCGACTAACTGCGACGCTTTACAGGAACGGTTGGCAGGTCGGTGCCACGCCGTGGTGGGTCGGCGCGGCACCAGCGATTGGATTGGTGTACGGGACCGCCCCTGACACGAGGGCGGCCACGTGGGGCTGACTGACGACGGCAGGCATGGGTCGGCCGTGGAAATGGTGTAGACGCCATGTGGGAATGGGGTCTGGTGACCGGGCGGTGGGTGGGGGGTGACCGGTCACCGAGGTCGGCCTGATGGCCCGCCATCGGTAGACAGTCGCCACTCAGATAAATAATCTACGAAATATGTTACTTTCGAACCGAGTAAGTTCTTTCACCGCCGTGGACGTGAGTTATACGCTATCTATCGGGGGAAACCATACCTAGAATACTGTCCTGCTAATTATATAAGATATCGAACCATCGTCTTTCGGGTTCGGCTACCCGGTCAGGTCACGGCCTCGAACGCTCGCGCGACCCGGTCGGGGTCGTACGTCCAGACGCCACGGTAGCAGTCTGGACCGGTCGCTTCGGCGATGAGCGCACAGCTCTGGGTGCTCTCAGTGCCGTCGTCGGCCAGTGTCTGGCCGTCTGGGAGGCCCGCTTCACCGCGGCCGTCGAACAGGATGAACCAGTACCGGGCGAGGTCCTCGTCGACGTCCGTATGCGCCGTCAGCGGCGCGTCGTCGAGGTAGCCACTGGGTGCGCCCGCGGGGACGTAGACGTGGACGTCGACGTCGGTGGTTGCTGCGAGGTCCCGATAGAGGCCCGCCTGCGCTTCGAAGGCCGCCACCGACTGAAAGCCGACGTGGAGTCGTCCGCGGCCGGTCCGCCACGCCCGGTCCTCTATCTCGCGAGAGGTTGCGAGCAACTGCCGCCGGTCGAGTGTGACGAACACCGTCTGGTCGAGCAGTTCGAACAGGGCGCGATACGCGGCGTCGACCGAGTCGAGGTCTTCGGGCCGGTGGATGGGCGGAGAGAGAAACACGAGCAAGTCCGACAGCGAGAGGGCACCCCGAAACCGACTGCCGTCTCGGACGACGACGAACGCGTCGGCGCTAATCGAGGGTATCTTTCGGTGGTCGACGTGTAGATTTCGCGTCGCCAGTCGCTCGGCTAAGTCCTCGCCGGTGTCGTCGGGCGAGTAGACGACGACCGTCTTCTCTTCGGCGGCGACCTCGGAGAGAATCGAACCGAGTGTCACGAGTCCGTTGGCTGGGAACGACCCGTCTCGACGACGCGTTCGTACTCGGTGGCGAACCTGAGCAAGTCACGGATCGGGTCCGAAACCGACTCGAGGCGGACCTCCCCGGCGGCCTCGTCGTGGACCACGAGACCGGTATCGGCCAGCAGCGGGAGGTGTGCGTGAACGAGTTCTATCTTCATTCGAGCCCACTCGTCGGGGCCCGCAGGACCGCTGTCAGTGGCCTCCCAACCGACGAGTACGTCCGTCAAGTCGTCCAGCGAAATCGTCGCCTGCTCGGTGAGTATCGCGAGGAGTCGCCGTCGCTTCTCGCTCGCCAGCGCTTTGAACAGGTCGTCGGGTGGCGGTCCCGCCGCGCCCTCGAGTTCGCCAGCGTCGAGCGAAAGGTCCGTTCGCGGGTCTTCAACGGGAGTCATACGGCATCACACACGGAAAACTACGGTCGATGGACTAATAGCTGTTGCCCAGGTGTTACCTTCCGACCGCAAATTCGCTAGCAACCGGTGACCAGTACCGGCGTCGAGACGGTGTGTGGGTCCCGTCGGACGAGAACCCGTCGCCTCCCGCTCAGTCGTCGTAGGGCCAGTCGCCGGTAATCTTCATCCCTGCCGCGAGGTTCTCTGCTTCGAGTGCGGCGGCTATCGTTTCGGGGGCCGCCCGGTCGTACGACTCCTCGGTGAGTGTGACGGCGAGGTCGGTCAACAGGATGGCCTGTTCGCGGAGGGTTCGTGGTTCGAGTTTGTCCAGCGTATCGGCGTGCGTGTGGCCCCAGCCACGACCCGTCTCGCCCGTCTCGCTCGTGACGTGGACGCCGGGCACGCCCCACGTGACGAACGGCCAGTGATCGCTGTGAGGGCTCTGTTCGGGGCTGGTCGTCACGGGATGGTCGAACCGGTCGGCCACCGACTCGGCGGCCTCGCCGAGCGCGTCGAACCCGTGGGTGAAACACTGGAGGGTCCGGCCGCGGACGATGCCGTCGAGGTTCAGTATCGCCCGTATCGAATCGAGGTCGCGCTCCGCTGCCAGTCGACCGGAGCCGACGAGTCCGACCTCCTCCGCCCCGAAGGCGACGAACTCGACGCGACTCGCTAGCTCGTCTTCGCGGGCGGCGAGTGCGCGCGCTATCTCGACTACGGTCGCGGTGCCGGCGCCGTTGTCGCTCGCCCCCTCGGCGATGTCGTGGGCGTCGACGTGGCTCGTCACCAGCACTCGCTTGTCGGTATCCGGGCCGAGTTCGGCGTGGACGTTCTGGCTCGTCGCGGCGGGCGTCCCGCAGTCGACGGCGACCGTCACCGGGTCGCCCGCGTAGCGCCGGGCCAGTCGCGCCCCCGTCTCGCTGGCCACACCGACGGCGGGGATCTCGCCTATCGGGGCGTCCTCGGTGCCGACGCTCCCCGTCGGCGGGAGCATCCCCTCGACGTGGTTCCGGTAGACGAAGGCGACTGCCCCGGCCTCGACGGCGTGGTAGTACTTTTCGCGCCGGTGGATGTATCGCTCGTACCACTCGGGTACGTCCGACCGGACCAGTACCACCTTTCCCTCGCAGTCGGCGTCCTCGAAGTCCGTCGGCAGGCCGTAGCCCACGTCCACGAGGTCGCCGGTGGCCTCGCTGGCCGGCGAGCGCGGCAGTGCGATGACCTCGTGGTCGGCCCCGGTGACGGTGGTCCCGTCGGCAGCGATGCTGCTGTCGCCGCGGACCCAGCCCTGAATGTCGAACCGTTCGAGGCGGGCGTCCTCGGCGTACTCGGCGAGGGCGTCACGCGTCGCCTCCGCGGCCTCGCGTTCGCCCGCGCTGCCGGCCATCCGGTTCCCGACGTCGACCAGCGTCTCCAGATGCGACCAGCCAACGTCGCTCGTGAACGTCTCGCCGATCCACTCGCTGTCGGTCATGTCGTCTCCTCTGGGCCCGACCGGTTTGAATCTACGCCTGTCTCGCTTTCCGCGCGCCGACGAGCGACTACGTCACCCGTCCGTGAGGTCGTCGACGTGGACGGTTTCGCCCCGCTGGGCCGCCTCGTAGGCGCTTTCGAGGAACGCTGTCACCGCCAGTCCGTACTCCCCGGTGACGACGGAGTCGGCCGTGCCCTCGACGGCGTCGACGAAGTTGCGGAGTTTCCGGCGGGTCAGCGTCTCGAAGTCCCGGTCGCCGTCGACGCTCACCTCGCGAGTCGACTGTGGCGTCGTGACGGTCAGGTCGCCGTCCGAGAGCGAGACGTGGCCCTCGGTCCCCCAGACCGTGATACCGTCGTCGGGTGCGATATCGGTGCCGGCACCGCTGACACAGACGCTCGCCGTGATCCGCTGGCCGTCCGCGTCCAGCGTCGCCGCGAGGGCGCTGTTGACGTCCACGTCGTGACCCCGTTCGTCGACGATGCCGGTCACCGCCGTCGGGTCCGCGTCAAGCACCCACAGCATCGCGTCGACGAGGTGCGTCCCGGAGTCGAACAGTTGTCCGCCGCCGGAGAGCGACGGCGTGGTGCGCCACGTCCCCTCGTGGTCGGTTATCCACCGCTGGCCCAGATAGGCGTTGACGGTGTGGGGCGTGCCGACCTCGCCCGACTGGACGATACGCCGGAGTTCGGCGAACAGCGGGTCGAAGTGGCGCTGGAACCCGACCTGCAACACCCGGTCTCGGTCGGCCGCCGTCTCGACCAGTTCACGCGCCGTCGACAGTTCCGTCGTCAGCGGCTTCTCGACGAAGGCGTGGCAGTCCGCCTCCAGCGCCGCCATCGTGTGGTCGTGATGGAGGGTGTGGGGCGTACAGATACTGACCGCGTCTAGTTCGTCGCCGTGGCCGTCGAGCAGTTCCTCGACCGACTCGTAGGCCGGTCGGTCGAACGCGTCTTCGAACGTCTCGCGGGCGTCGGCCGAGACGTCGACGCCGCCGACGAGCGTCACGTCGTCGAAGGCGGTGTACTGTCGACACTCCTGACGGCCGAGTCGCCCGAGGCCGATGGCTCCGATAGCAACTGTCACGTCCGGTGTGACGACCATCGTGGTGATAAAACCAGTTCCGTGGGCCGCTACTCCGCGAAGAACGCCTCGTACTCGGAGATAAACGTCCGAATCTCCCGAGATTCAGGGGACTTCTTGTGTCGCATGAAGTAACTGGCGACGGTGTTCGCCAGTACGAGGGCGGCACCGTCGGAAAGTCCCTCGGCCAGTGCGAGCGTCATCCCGCTGAGGAAGTGCTCGTCGACGTTCCGGAGTTGATGTGGGTTCACGACCTGCGGAGCTTTCACCGAAAGCACGTCGTCACGGGAGGCGAGCGTCGCGCCCCGCTGTGAGTGCATCACGTACCGGGTCACGTCGAACCGCTCGCGGACGCGCTGGACGGTCGGTACCGTCTCCTCGTCGGAGCGCTGTAACAGGATGTCACGGAACCGGCGGGTCTGGTTTCGGTTCGCCGTTATCGTCACGGGGACGACGTCGTCGAGCGCACCGAGCGCCTCACAGCCGCGTTCGAGTTCTTCGGCCGATAGCTGGTCGACTTCGCCGGGGACGAAGTGGACGTGTTCGGGTGGAGAACTGAGCCGCGGCCAGATGTCGTCTCTGAGGTGGTCGACGATGTCCACCAGTTCCGGCGTCGAGTACCACGACCCCATGTTGACGACGGACCGTCCGTCGATGTACTCGGCGAACGCCGAGGCCCCGATTCGGTCCTCGATGCGCGCCCAGTTCAGCGGTTCGGGGTTCGGTTCCGTCAGCAGGAACTTCCGGTCCTCGAACCAGACGTAGTCGGTGCTGGTAGTCCGGCCGAGGCTGACGAGCGTCTGGTCGCGGAACTTTCGGGCGAACTCGGCCCGTATCGGGTCGCCCATCCGCCCGATGAGCGTCACGTCGTACCCGAGTTCGTCGAAGACGCCACCGACGTGGGCGATGAGGCCGCCGGGTTCGGTGCGGGTCTGGCGCCACTCGACGCGGGGCGGCGTCTCGCTGGCCTCGTAGCGGACGAGCGCCTCCCGGAAGGCGTCGAACTGGCGAATCTGCTCGTACTCGCCGCCGGGCCGACGCTGGATGAACTCGCGCATGCGGTCGATGAACGCATCGAAACAGAGGGCGACGGACCCGTTGCCGAACTCGGGAGGCAGTTCCGCCTTGCACGCCTCCAAGTGGCGTCGCGTCTCGTCGTCGATTTTGGCTGCGTGGCTCGTCCCGTTTTGCCGCAATTCGATGCTGTAGGCGGTGTAATCGACGTTGCGCGTTCCGACGCCGCCGACGGTAATCTTCGGGGACGTGAGCGATTCCGTCGCCGTGTCGACGCTGAGTGTCAGGGACGAGCGGACGTCGTACTCCGTGTAGTAGTAACTGGTCAGGGTCCCCGTCTCGGTCACCTCCTCGCCCGTCTCGGTGTCGTATCCCTCGAAGGTAATCTCGAAGGCGTCGACCGGTTGGCTGTCGGTCAGGACGGAGACGTCGGCGAGGCAGTCACGGATGCGCATGTACTGTCGCGGCAGCGTCGGGCGCTTAGACGACCGCTCCAGCGGTTGCGCGAGCGGCCATATCGACTCGGAGACGAACCGGTCGAGGACCATCGCCAGACTCGGGTTCGTGACGTAGTAGCCCTGTCCCTCGTCTTCGACGTAGTCGCGGCCCTCCTGCACCCAGTAGAGCCCCCGGCTACGGTCGGTAGTCAGAGCGAAGTCCTCCCGCGTCGAGACCACGCGCGCCTCGTCGACCGTGCCGGGGATAGACTCGTGCAAGGACTCCTCCTCCAGTTCGTCCGGTGACGCGTTCGAGAGCACGAGACGCACTTGCTGGTCAGCGCACTGTTCGAGGTCGTCGACGACCGCGGAGAGTCGGTCGACGGGGAGGAGCAACAGGATGTCGTGTTCGGCCGTCTGCAAGAGGTCGCTGACGTACCGCTTGATGGTGCTCTCGCTCTTGAACAGGGCGACGCCACTCTCGACGGTCTCGACGGTGTCGTGGAGTTCCTCCAGATACTCCTCGGCCCGGGAAATCTGGTCGCGGATGGAGGAGAGCGCCTCGGAGGGGTCCACGGCGTAGGCCTTCCGCGGGTAGTCGTCGATGACCTCCACGAACCCGCGCTCACGGAGGCCGTCGACGATGTCGTAGACGCGCTGTTTCGGGACATCGCTGGTCTCCGCGATGTCGGTCATCGTCTGGGTCCCACCCCGGACGAGTGCGAGATACACCTCCGTCTCGTAGGTCGTCAGGTCGACGTTGTCTTCGAGTGTCTCCCTGAGGAGGGCGAGTTTCGCGTCGTCCTCTGCAGTCATTGTCGTGTGCTAGAGTTTCCGCAATAAGCCGTTTGCTGAACACGACCGGTGCCCGGAACCATGGTGGACAATGACGTGACCGACACACATAAACCTAAAGAAAATCCTCACGATAGTTGTGAAAATGGATAACTCGAACGCCACTCTCGGGACGGGCCCTCGTCCCCAGACGACGCTTCTCGTCACCGAGACGCCGATTGAGCCCGATTTGCCGTACGAGACGCACCCGCTCGCGGACCTCTCCGTCGAGGCGCTCGACGAGTACGACGTCCTCTGGATGCACTGCGAGTCGGCGCTTGACGACGCCGCTAGACAGCGACTCGCCGCGGTCGGTGGGGAACTGACAGCGTTCGTCGCGGACGGCGGTGGTCTCCTCCTCACCCACGGCGCCGTCGAGGCGGCGGCCGAACTCGGTATCGAGGCGCACGAACCGGATTCGGTCGGACGCGTCGACGCCGACGAGACGGGGTTCCTCGTCCGCCGCCTCTTCGAGGATCACCCGATATTCGGCGGCATCGACGGTCTCCGCCCCAACGGCGCACCCGCCACAGACGCCGTCTCGGTCCATTACGACTCGCTCCATCCGAACGACGCCGACGTTCTCGCGGCCCGACGCGACGACGGCACCGACCGGCCAAATCTCAAGTCGCTCCTCTGCTGGGAGGTCGGTGACGGTCGGGTCGTCGGCGTCGGCCACGGCCTCGCTGCCCTCCAGACTGACGTACAGGAGACGCTCCTCGACAACTGCCTCGCCTACGCCGCGGGCGAGGGGTCGGACCCACGGACTGTCGGCCGGCCGAAGGGACGCGAGGAGTTCGAGGCGATGCGCGAGGCGGTCCCTGACGCGAACCACCGCCCCGCCTATCACTTCACGCCGCCCGCGAACTGGCTCAACGACCCCAACGGCCTCGTCCAGTGGAACGGCCGCTATCACCTCTTCTATCAGTACAACCCGGCGGGGCCGTTCCACGACAGCATCCACTGGGGCCACGCCGTCTCCGACGATCTCGTCCACTGGGAGGACGAACCGATAGCGCTCGCACCCGACCCGGACGGTCCGGACGCCGTCGGCGTCTGGTCCGGGTGTTTCGTCGACGACGAGGGCACGCCGAGCGTGATGTACACCGGCGGCGACGACGGGGACCAACTGCCGTGTCTCGCTCGCGCCGAGGACGACTCGCTGCGGACGTGGACCAAGGCGGCCGAGAACCCGCTCATCACGGAGATGCCCGCCGACGTGGACGTGTTACAGAGCATCGACTGGCGCGCGGAGTTCCGCGACCACTGCGTCTGGCGGACGGGTGAGACGTGGTACCAGATTGTCGGGTCAGGCATCGAGGGCGAAGGGGGTGCAGCCCTCCTGTTCGAGTCCGAGGACCTCCTCGAATGGGAGTACTGCCACCCGATTCTGACCGGCGATTGGCGCAAGACCGGCCCGATATGGGAGTGTCCGGAACTCCTGCGGTTCGACGAGGGGTCGCTGCTCCACGTCTCGGACTACTCGAAGGTCGCGTACTTCAGCGGCGAGTACGACGAGGCGGCAAAGCGGTTCGAACCCGAGGACCACGGCGTCCTCGACCACGGCGTCTTCTACGCGCCGCAGTCGTTCGCGGCGGACGACGGCCGGACGCTCATGTTCGGGTGGCTGAAGGAGGGCCGAGACAGAGAAGCCCAGTGGGACGCCGGGTGGTCCGGCGCCATGTCGCTCCCGCGCGTCGTCTCACTGGCGGCGGACGGCACGCCGGAGTTCTCGCTCCCGACGGAACTCGAAGCCCTCCGCGAGACCCATCACTCGTTCAGTGACCTCACCGTCTCCCCGGACGGGACGAATCCGCTCGCCGATATCGAGGGGGACACGCTGGAGGTGAAGATGACCGTCGACGCGCGGAACGTCGGCGAGTTCGGCCTCGTTCTGCGTGAGACGCCCGACGGCGAGGAACGCACCGTCGTCCGCTGTAAGATTCGCCATCGCGAGGTAGTCGTCGACCGCTCTCAGTCGTCCAACAGCGACGCGGCGGCCGACAGTTCGGACTCGATGCCCCTCACGCTCGACGAGGACGGGACGTTCTCGTTGCACCTGTTCCTCGACCGGTCGGTCCTCGAACTGTTCACGAACGACGCGCAGGCGCTCACCTCCCGAATCTACCCGACACGCCCGGATAGCACGGGGGTCGGGCTGTATGCCGACGACTGCGAAGTTACCGTCAGGTCCCTCGACGTCTGGGAACTCGCCACTACAAAGGATTAATCACTCTAGTTGGGAAAACTTGAAATAGTAGCACACGAGTGTTGTTGTCGATGGGTCGTATCACAATAGACAATGTACGAAAGGAGTACGACTCCGACGCTGGGACGATTCGGGCCGTCGACGACGTGAGCCTGAACGTCCAAGACGGGGAGTTCCTCACGATAGTCGGTCCCTCCGGGTCCGGCAAGTCGACGCTCCTCCGGATGATCGCCGGACTGGAGGACATCACTGGTGGGGAGATACGTATCGACGACACCGTCGTCAACAACATCGCGCCGCAGAACCGTGGCGTCGCTATGGTGTTCCAGAACTACGCGCTCTACCCGCACATGAGCGTCCGCCAGAACATGTCCTACGGGTTGAAACTGACCACGGACCTCGGTGACGACGAGATCCGTCGGCGCGTCGAGGACACGGCGGAGATGATGGGCATCGGCGACTTGCTGGACAAGAAGCCTAACAACCTCTCCGGCGGGCAACAACAGCGGGTCGCCACCGGTCGCGCCATCGTCCGGCAACCGGACGTGTTCCTGTTCGACGAACCGCTCAGCAACTTAGACGCCAAGCTTCGCCTCCACATGCGCACGGAACTCCAGCGCATTCAGGAGGAACTGGAGACCACCTCCGTCTACGTCACACACGACCAGACGGAGGCGATGACGATGTCCGACCGCATCGTCATCCTCAACGACGGGACGATTCAGCAGGTCGGGACGCCGGCCGAGGTGTACGCCGACCCGGTCAACAAGTTCGTCGCGGACTTCATCGGGTCGCCCTCGATGAACTTCTTCGACGTCTCGCTGGATGACGGCGTCCTCTACGGCGACGACTTCGAGTACGCGATTCCGAGCGACTTAGCGAACGTCGTCCGCCAGAACGCGCGGAGCGACGACCTCGTCCTCGGCATCCGACCGGAACACGTCACCGTCGACACCGACGGCGCCGACACCGTGGCGGCGACGCTGGACGTCCTCGAACACGAGGGGAGCGACAACTACCTCTACCTCTCGGAGGGCGACACCGAGTGGACGGTCCGCGTCGACGGCAACACGCGGTTCGAGTGGGGCGAGACGGTCGAGTTCTCGCTCCCGCCGGAACACCTGCACGTCTTCGACGCCGAGACGGGCGAGAACCTCGTCGTCGACGAGGGCGTGACGGCCGACGTCGACGGATCCTCGGTCACCGCATAGCGCGATAGGAATTACCAACGATAGTAAATAATACGACAACTCATGTCACGAAACACCACCGAATCCGACGAACCGAACAGCACGAAACTCACTCGCCGCCGCGCACTGAGCGCTGGTGGGGCCGCACTCGCCACCGGTATCGCCGGGTGTGCCGGCCTGACCGGCGGTGGCGGTAGCGGTGGCGGCAGTAGCAGCGACGGGAGCGGCGACGGCGGGTCCAGCGGCGACGTCGAGATCGACTACTGGATGTACTTCGGTGCACAGGAGCGCGAGGAGATGACGGCTCTCATCGAGGATTTCAACGCCCAGGACAACGGTATTCACGTCAACGCACAGGGCATCCCGTTCTCGGAGTTCCTCAACAAACTGTTCACCGCGGTCAACTCCGGCAACGCACCGCACGTTGCGAGTTACTACGGCTCCTACGGCCGCCACCTGAAACCTATCACCCACTCCATCGACGACTACCTCTCCGACGGGGCCGCGAACAAGTACTTCGACATCGCGTGGGAGAACCTGCAGGTCGACGGGTCCACCTACGCGCTCCCCATCGACATCCACGGGAAGGCGCTGTACACGAACGACAGCGTGCTGGAGTCGGCCGGCGTCGACCCGGACTTCTCGGACTGGCAGGCGTTCTCCGAGGCCTGTGACACCATCGTCAGCGACACCGACTCCCGGGCGTTCTCGTTCCTCAACTGGAACTCCGGGCAGGCCGCGTTCCGCGCGTACATCATCGCACTCACGCAGGCCGGCGGCGACATCGTCACCGGCGACCCGGGGAGCTACGAGGTGGCCTACGACAACGAGGTCGGGATGCAGACGGCCGAACTGATGAGCAAGGTCACGGGCGAGTTCGGCTGGGACACCCCGCAGTTCCAGAGCGACTCCGCACGCGTACAGGACTTCCTCGCCGGCGACCTCGGGATGTTCATCGCCGGGACGTGGTCGGTCAACAACTTCGAGAACGAGAGCGGCGAACTCCCGGAAGGCCTCGACTTCAGCTTCCAGAAGCCGTTCATGTTCCCGGGCGACGGCGACGAGGTGGCGTGGTGTGAGTCCAACTCGCTGTACTTCCCGACGAACTCGAACCACACGGACGCCGAGAAGCAGGCCGCCGTCGAGTTCGCCGAGTACGTCACACAGAACAACACGCTGTGGGCGTCGGCCGGCGGCCACCTGCCCGCGGCCAAATCCGTTGCCACCTCCAGCGAGGTCAAGAACACCGCGCTCTGGCAGGACTACGGCACCATCTCGACCATGTACGAAATGGTCTCCGACGGGCAGGTCCGCTACCAGCCCAAGACGTCCGTCCACATCAACAGCAACCGGTTCTGGGGGCCGTTCATGGACATGTACCTCCAGAACACCGACGTTCAGACCGGTGTGACTAACAGCGCCAACGCGCTCCAGCAGGCTCTGGACCAATAAGCAATCATGAGCAACGTCGAAGCGACCACAGACAACCGGACCGCGAGCCGCTGGGAACAGCTGTTCGACCGGTCCACCCGGGAGTTGCTCGTGGGGTTGCTGTTCGCGGCCCCGTACCTCGTGTTGTTCTCGGTGTTCCTGCTGTACCCCCTGCTGAAGGGGCTGTACATGAGCCTCCACGAGTGGAACTTCCTCGAACCGTCGAAGTCGACGTACGTCGGCTTGGAGAACTACGCCAGACTGCTGGAAGACCCCGCGTTCTGGAACGCGCTGTGGAACACGCTCGAGTTCGTGGGCATGACTGTCCCGCTCATCGTCGGTGTCAGTCTCGTCCTCGCACTCGGGTTGAACAAGGAACTGAAAGGCAGTCGCCTCCTGCAGTTCGTCTACTTCAGCCCGTACGTGCTGACCGTCTCTGTCGTCGGTATCGTCTGGGCACAGATGTTCGCACAGGGCGGCGTCGGCACGCAGTACTTCGGGTGGCTGTTCAGCGGATCGCCGCTGAACTCGAAGTTCTGGGCCATGCCGGTCATCGTCGTGACGACGGTGTGGTGGCAGGCCGGCTTCTACTTCGCCGTCCTGCTCGCGGCCCGACAGAACGTCCCCGAGCGACTGTACGAAGCCGCCCGCCTCGACGGGGCCGGTCCGTGGCGCATGTTCCGGGACATCACGCTTCCGCACATGAAGAACGCGCTCCTGTTCGTCGTCATCGCCTCGACCATCTTCCAGTTCCAGGTGTTCGGCCAACCGTACCTGATGACGAAGGGCGGTCCGGTCGGCAACACGGAGACGCTCGTGTACTACCTCTACGAACTCGGGTTCCAGACGCGCGAACTCGGGTTCGGGGCCGCCGTGGGCTACACGCTGCTGTTGATACTGGTCGGCGTGTCGGTCCTGAACTACGTCCTCGTCGGAGGGAACGATGAGTAACGCCGACGCCACCCAATCGGTGACCGAGCGTCTCACCGACCGGGACACGCTCTACCGAATCGGCCTGTACGCCGTGATGTACGGGCTGGCGGTGGTGTTTTTCGTCCCCTACTGGCGGATGTTCCAGTTGTCGGTGACGCCTATCGCCGTCCTCTCGCAGGGCGGGTTCAACTGGATACCGCCGGAGATTACCTTCGCGGTGTGGCAGCGCTACCTGATCGAAGAGCCAATCATCTACCAGTGGGCGTTCAACACGCTCACCATCGCCAGCATCACGACCGCTATCGTGTTGCTCGTCGACTCGATGATCGCCTTCTCGATCACTCGGCTGGAGTGGCCCGGACGAGGACTGATTCTGGGTATCATCATGGCGAGCTTCATGATTCCGGGCTACGTGAACATCATCCCGCTGTACACGCTCATCAACGACCTCGGCCTGATGAACTCCTACTGGGCCATCATCCTCCCGTTCGCGGCCGGCCCGCTGGGCGTGTTCCTGCTCGTCCAGTTCTTCCGGGACATCCCCGAGGAACTGGAGGAGGCGGCGCGGCTGGACGGCTTCTCGTCGCTGCGCATCTACGCGCGCATCATCCTGCCGCTGTCGACGCCCATCCTGACCGCGCTGGGCCTGTTCGTGTTCATCTGGAGCTGGAACCAGTTCCTCTGGCCGCTCATCGTCCTGAACGACGACGCGCTGTACACGCTGCCCGTCGGCGTGGTGACCCTGCGGGACGTGAACGCGCTGGCACCGAACGTCATCATGACGTCGCTCGCGCTGGCGTCGCTCCCGCTGTTCATCGTCTTCCTGCTGTTCCAGGACAAACTCATCTCTAGCGTCCAGATGCAGGCGGGGACGGGATGACGTCATGACCGGAGAAACCGATCAGGCGGCGTTTCGACGCGCTATCGCCGAGGTGCCGGGGTTCGTCTATCACAACGGCCTCCGGCTCGCGCTGGTCAGCCTCGCGTGGGTCGTCGCCTCGCTGCCGTTGGTGACTATCGGCCCGGCCACGCTGGCGGCGTACGCCGCGATTCGCGGCCTCCGGAGCGACCGCAACCGCATCGACCGAGCCAACGTGTGGGCCGTCGTGCGCCGGAACGGCGTGGCGAGCGCGCTGTTCAGCGGCGTTCCCGTCGCCTTCGGCGCCGTCGCCGTCACCTACGGCGTGACAGCGCTCCGAGAGGGGTCGCTGGCCGGCGAAGTCGTCGCGCTCGTCGCGGCCTACGTCGCGCTGTACGTCGCGCTCGCGCTGATTCCCGCGTACGTCGAACTGGCGCGCGGGTCCGACCCGGTGGCAGCGTTCCGCTACGGTGTCGGCTGGTTGGCTCGCCACCCCACGCCCGCGCTGGCAACCGGACTGCTGACTCTCGTCGTTCTCGCGGTGACCGCCGTCCTCACCGTCGCGTTCGTCCTGCTGTTCGCCGGCGTCGCGTTCTCGCTGCAGGTGGCCGTCGTCGAGACCGTCGACGACCGGACCAACGAGACGTCGGTCGCGGCGGGTGCCACTGCCTGCTAACCGCCCGCATTTCTCCCCCGTTCAGACCGTGAGGAAGGTCGCGACCAACAGGAGCGCGTTGTAACTGCCGTGGGCGACGATGGGAACCAGCAGATTGCCCGTCCGCTCGTAGATGGTGCCGAAGACCACGCCGCCGACGGTGACGACGGCGACACCGGTCAGCGCACCGACGACCGACCCGGTGAAGTTCAACAGGTGGATGCTCCCGAAGACGAGACTCGACAGCGCGATTGCGACGGCGGGGCCGAACGACCGCCGGAGTCGCCCCTGAATCGCGCCGCGAAAGAGCAGTTCCTCCGCGGGCGCGACGAGGACGACCGAGAGCGCCGCCAGTCCGAGCGCGACCCGCGGGTCGGCCGTGATGGGGTCCTCGAACACGCTCCCTTCGGGGGCCAGCCCCAGCGACGCGAACAGCACGCTGAGACCGAGCGCAGCGACGAGGGTGACGACGAGTCCGCCGACCATGTACCGGACGTCCCGCCGCGTCGGCCAGCGAACCCGCACGCCCTCGTGGCGTCGGACGTAGAGATAGCCGACGACTAGGAAGGCGAGTTGCCCTGCCGCGGCGAGTACGAGGAACCCACCCGGACTCCCGACGGCCGGGCCGAACAGCACGAGCGGGACAGTGAACACGACACCGAAGACGACGCTGACCGCCAGGCCCGCGATAAGCAACCCGACGGCGACGCCGAGGGCGCGGAGCGACTCACTCACGTTCGCCCGTTTGCCGACCATACGTCACTCTGTGTGGCGGGCTGGCAAAAGTATGCGCCGCGTGAGCCGCGGGCGTGGCCCCCGCCCGCGAGGGTCTGCACCGACGCCAGACGTGCTCACTACTCACGTTCTTGCAGGAAGAGCGGGCGGCGAGGGATTTGAACCCGACTGCGAGACTCACTTCGCTCGTCTCGCGTGGTTCAGAATCCCTCGCTGCCGGTTCGCTCACCGCTCGTAGAACTCGGGTTCGCTGCACGGGCGGCGAGGGATTTGAACCCCCGACCATCTGGTCCGGAACCAGGCGTTCTGTCCGCTGAACTAGCCGCCCACGTACCGAGATACTCCGAAACCGCTTGTAAGCGTTGTGAACCCGCGAGTCAGGGCGATTCGCTCGTCTCGATGGTGAAGTCGTCGACGGGGTAGGCGACACAGGTCAGACAGTAGCCGTCCTCCATGTCGTCCTCGAACAGCGACTCGTTCTGGCTGTGTCGGATGTAGTCCTCGGCCGGGCCGTCCTGAATGTGGCCGGCACAGGAGATACACTGGCCCTGCCGGCAGGCGTAGGGCAGGTCCCAGCCCTCCTCTTCGCCGGCGTCGAGGATGGTCTCGTTGTTGGCGACCTCGATGGTCTCGCCTTCCTTCGCGAACTCGATCTCGTAGTACTCGACCTCGTCGTCGGCGATAGAGTCGGGGTCGAAGCCTTCGTCTTCCTCCTCGGCTTCGTCTCCCTCGGCGAGTTCGCCCTCCGCACCGCCGGCGGGGATGGCGGCCGCACCGCCACCGCCGATGGAGCGGTTGTACGGTTCGGCGAAGTCGGTCTCCGGGACCGACGCGGCGCGCTGTTCGAGGACTTCCTGGGAGATGTCTTCCGGCGCCTCCCAGCCGGTCCCCTTCGCGTAGTGGAACGCCACCACGATGAGGGTCAGCGTGGCCCCGCCGAGGAGCCCTGCGAGTTCAACCATGTGCGCGGCTATGGAGTACTGGTTTAACTAAGCTTTGGATTCGCCCGTTTCGCCGTCCCCGCCGGGAGAAACGCCCCCTCGCTGCTCACGGGTCGCTTCGCTCACGGTTGGCCTGTTCGCGTTCGAGGCGCTTCGTGCCTCGCGCTCCCCGTTCGCTATTCGAGGGCCGCTCACTGCGTTCGCGCCCCTCGCTGCTCACGGGTCGCTTCGCTCACGGTTGGCCTGTTCGCGTTCGAGGCGCTTCGTGCCTCGCGCTCCCCGTTCGCTATTCGAGGGCCGCTCACTGCGTTCGCGCCCCTCGCTATCTCCGCGGCACGTCGTGCCGGCCGAACCCGTAGCGGAGGCGACTCGCGAGGCGTCGCGAGAACCGGCCGTCGTCGGCCCGCGACCCGAATCGCTCGGCCAGCGCCTGATAGATGAGCGGGACCGGCACCTCCTGTTCGAGGGCTTCCTGCACCGTCCACGTTCCCGTCGAGCCGCCCTCGACGCGGTCGGCCACGTCGCCGAGGTCGTTACCCTCCTCGCGGAACGCCTCCTCACACAGCTCTAAGAGCCACGAGCGGATGACCGCGCCGTTGTTCCACGTTCGTGCGACGGCCTCTAAGTCGAGGTCGTAGCGGCCGTTGGCGAGCAGTTCGAACCCCTCGCCGTAGGTCTGCATCAGGGCGTACTCGACGCCGTTGTGGACCATCTTCACGTAGTGGCCCGACCCGGCCGGGCCCATGCGGTCGTGGCCCGCCGGCCCGGTGGCGACGGCGTCGAACACCGGCGTCAGTTCGTCGTAGGCCCACTGGGGACCGCCGACCATCAACGAGAACCCGTGTTCCGCGCCGGCGGGACCGCCGGAGGTCCCGCAGTCGAGGTACGCGGCGTCGGTCGACTCCGCGCGGCGAATCGAGTCCTCGAAGTAGGAGTTCCCGCCGTCGACGACCACGTCCTCGCCGTCGACTATTCCGTCGAGTTCGTCGAGCGCGGCGTCGACGGGGTCGCCCGCCGGGACCATCAGCCAGATGCGTTTCGCCTCGCCCAGCGAATCGGCGAGGGCCGGAATCGAGTCGGCCGGCCGCGCACCCGCGTCGGCGGCGTCGGCCACCGCGTCCTCGTCGATGTCGAAGACGACGACGTCGTGACCGGCGTCGAGTACGCGGTCGACGACGATACGTCCCATGCGTCCGAGTCCGATGACGCCTAGTTCCATACGCGGGGACTCGCCGAGCGCACAAGTAGGGGTTCCGATTCAGTGCGTCGGCGGGGTGGGCGCGTCGGTTTCCGACGTTTAGTGAGTACTCACTCAGATTTATCACGCCGGGGCCCATAGCTATCACGCACAGATGCACACGACACACGATACGACACCGCTCGCAGGCGCCCTCTCACTCGGTATCCTCGCTGTCGGTTTCGGCGGTCTCGCCCTCGGCGTCCCGTGGGCGTGGGTCGCCTTCCCGGTGGGATACGGCGGTGTCCTCCCGCTAGCGCTGGGGCTGGCACAACGGCGACGCGAACCGGAGACGCTCACTGACGACGCCGGCGACGACGCATTGGCGACACTCCGCGAACGGTACGCTACCGGCGAGATAGACGAACGGGAGTTCGAGGCGCGCGTCGAGGGATTGCTGGAGACGGAGCGGTGAGGACGGGGCCACGCCGAACGCGAGGGGCCGTTCGGCGTCGGCATACGGGTCAACCGCTGGTGGGCGCTCTCCCGCTCGCTCCCCATCCCGCTTACACTTCGGGTGGTCCGCGGACTGCGCTGTGACTCCGATAGCGGCTTGTTCGGGAGTCCAACGCGGTTCTCGTGGCAGTCTTCGGGTTCGTCCAGCACTGGGCCTATCGTACAGATATCCGTACCGCCGCGTGGCCGGGTCTGCTACGCGCCCTGACGCGGTTGCGTGGCTGTCGGCCGGACGGCACTCCCGACGCCGACACCTCGCTCGGAGAGGCGGTACGTTTTCCCGGTCGCCGTCCCTCGACGGCGCATGGACGAACGCGTACGCGAGCACGCACGGACGCTGGTCGACTGGAGCGCCCGCATCGAGGCGGGTGACGACGTCGTCGTACAGGTCGACGAGGGGGCACACGACCTCGCCGTCGCCGTCGCAGCGCACCTCGGTACACGGGGGGCGAACCTGCTTTCGACGTACAGTTCCGCCGAACTGCGGCGCGCCTATCTCCGGGCCCACGACGGCGCGTTCGACGCCGACCCCGAGTACGAACTCGCGATGTACGAGCGCGCCGACAGCGTGTTGATACTGAAAGGCTCCACCAACACCGCCGGCACCGCCGACGTGCCCAGCGAACGGCGGCAGGCTCACTCGAAAGCCCGACGAGCCATCCGCGAGGCGCGTCTTCACACCGACTGGGTGTCGACCCAGCACCCGACGCGAGCGATGGCCCAGCAGGCGGGCATGGCCTACGAGGCCTACGAGGACTTCGTCTACGACGCCACGCTCCGGGATTGGGAGGCACTCGCCGAGGAGCAGGCGCAGTTGAAGGAGCTACTGGACGCCGGCGACACCGTCCGCATCGTCACCGACGGCACCGACCTCACGATGTCGATCGAGGGCCGCACGGCGGTCAACTCCGCCGCCAGTGTCGCCTACGACTCGCACAACCTCCCTTCGGGCGAGGTGTTCACTGCCCCCGAGGGTACCGAGGGCGTCGTCACGTTCGACGTACCGATGACGATTCAGGGCCGGCGGGTGCGGGACGTCGAGTTGACCTTCGAGGACGGCGTCGTCGTGGACTTCGCCGCCGAGCAGGGCGAGGCGGTCATCGAGGAGGTGCTGGCGACCGACGACGGCGCCCGCCGACTGGGAGAACTCGGTATCGGGATGAATCGCGGCGTCGACCGGGTCACCGACAACATCCTCTTCGACGAGAAGATGGGCGGAACCGTCCATCTAGCGCTCGGCCGAGCCTACGACGCGTGCTTGCCAGACGGTGTCGCTGGCAACGACAGTGCAGTCCACGAGGACCTCATCACGACGATGGGGGCGGGGTCACGGCTGGAAGTCGACGGCGACGTGGTGCAAGAAGACGGCAAGTTCCGGTGGGAATAGCGAGGGGCGCGACCGAAGTGAGCGGCCCTCGGCGGAGCGGCGACCGGAGAGAGCCGTAGAGCAGTAGCGAGGGGCGCGTCGACGGTCGCTCTGACTCGCCGGTCTTCGGTCCGGTGTCTAGAGACGTGACGACCAGACACGCGGCTATCGGATGCGCGTAGTCACTCCGAGCGGAAGCGATCGGAAAGAGGGGGTGGGGGTGGGGGGTGGTGGCACCCAAAGTGGGTGCAGCCGTAGCTTCGACGGTGATAATTAAGAACCTTCCGGCCAAGCCGTCCCGTGGTACGACGGTATAAATACATTTCAATCGTGATAGTCAGGGTCAGTGATCACTCGGCGAGTCGGCGGCAACACCTTTGTGTACTCACACCATACCCAGAGACGTGACAACCGTCGCACCGGACGGTCCAGACGGGGCCGACAGTCCGACGGTCCGGCAGGCAGAGCGGGCCGACTTGCTGGAGATTCACCGCATCGAGCAGTCGGTGTTCCCGCAGCCGTGGCCGTTCTCGGCGCTGGAGAGCTATCTGGGGGAAGAGGGGTTTCTGGTGGCGGAGACGGACGGTCCCGAGGACGTTCCGTCGGTGGCGGGCTACGTCGTCGCCGACACCGTCCCGAATCACGGGACGCCGCTGGGCCACATCAAGGACATCGCGGTGCGCGAGGAGTACCGACGGCAGGGCGTCGCCAGCGCGCTGCTGGAACGGGCGCTGGGCGTCCTCGCCGTGGCGGGCGCCGGGTCGGTCAAACTGGAGGTCCGGGCCGACAACCACGGGGCGCGACGCCTCTACCGACAGTTCGGGTTCGAGCACCGCAAGACCATTCCGAACTACTACAGCAACGGCGAGAACGCGCTCGTGATGGTCCGGTTGCGCTGAGACCCGACGGCATATACCGCTGGGACGTCTCTGTGGACGTACAATGGGATACGCCTGTCCAGTGTGTGGTGACCCACAGTCCGACGCCGGCCACCTCGCGAACCATCTCGCCTTCACGGCGCTGACCGGTGGCGACGACCACGAGGCGTGGTTGGACGACCACGTCGACGACTGGGGCCAGATGGGGGAATCGGAACTGGCCGAGGCCGTCGTCGACCACGCCGAGGAGACGGAGTTCCCGCAGGTGTTCGAGGAGAGCGGCGTCGACGACGGGGGCCACGACCACGAACACGACCACGGACACACCCCGACGAGCGACCTGCCGCCGGGGGCCGACAGTCAGCGGGGCTCCCGCTCCATGAGCGAGGACGACCGGTCGGTTCTCGCCGAGGCCCGCGACCTCACGCGGGAGATGCTCGACGAGGACGCCGACCAGTCCGAAGACGAAACCGAATAAGCCTGCCGTCCCCTACACCCGTCCATGGAGACAGAGGGGCAGTTCTCGCCGACGACAGTCGCCGAGGCGCGTGACCGCTACGAGGCGTTCGGCCCGACCGCACAGGTCGTGGTCAAGGAGGTCGCGAAGGCGATGGGGCTGGACGCCGAGGAGTACAGCGAGCGAGTCACGGGCGAGGTGGTCGAGACGGCGCGTGACGTCCTCTTCGCCGAGTCGCTCGCCGTGACCGTCGGGACGACCGAGGAGTTCGAGTCGTGGCGGGCCGACGCCGACCACGACGTGACCGTCGTCGGGTCCGAGAACGTCGACAACGTCGTCTGGCACGCGCCGCCGTTCGCCGACGAAGCGGTGGCGGCGACCTTCCAGTCCGAGCGCCGGGCCGCCGTCGGCACCCTCCGACGACAGGCCTTCGGTCGCATCTACAGCGAGGTCGTCTGATGCGGACGGTCACTCGCAACTTCGTTCTGGGCGTGGCCGTCGTCGTCGTCCTCTTGCTGGCGCTGGGGGCGCTCCCGAGTTACCTCAAGAGCGGCGACCCGTATTACCTCACCGCGACGGCCGAAGGGAACGCCACGGCCCTCGACGGGAACGCCAGCGCCGTGAACGCCAGCACCCTCTCGGCCCAGCGGTATCCCTTCACGACGGCGGCGCTCGAAAACGCGACGGCCAACGGGAGCGACGGGACCGGCCAGTCCGACCCCTACTGGCGCGGCCCCGTCGGACTGAAAGGCGCGTTCACGCACTCGCCGTTCGACGAACTCGACGCCCTCCGCCAGCGAGTGCCCGAGGCCGCCGCCGACGAGACGGTACTGGTCCGACACGACGGTACGCTTTACCGCCTCGCGGTGACACAGCAACCATGAGCCGAGAGCCGACCTACGACTGGCCCGTCGTCGAATCGGAAGCCGAGTACGAGACCGGGTGGTACACCGGCGGCTACGACCGCGTGCGCCAACCCGACGGCTCCGAGAAGGACTACTACTGGGCCGAACTGCCAGACGCCGTCGTCGTCGTCGCGCGCACGGGCGAGGAACTCGTGATGGTCGATCAGTTCCGCCCGACCATCCGCGAGCAGTGTCTGGAACTCCCCGCCGGCATCGTCGAGGACGGCGAGTCCTACACGACAGCGGGTGCCCGCGAACTCCGCGAGGAGACGGGGTTCGAGCCGTCCGGCGTCTCGTTGCTGGAGGACTTCTGGTGTTCGACGGGCGTGTTACGACACCGCCGGGGTATCGTCTTCGCGGAGGGACTAAAACCGGTCGACCGAGACTTAGACGACAACGAGTTCCTCTCGGTGACGACCGTTCCCATCGAGGACGCTCTGGCCGTTGCTCGCCGCGAACCGGCCAACGACGCCACTATCGAAGGTATCCTGCTCGCACAGGCCGAGGACTTGCTGTAGACCGCTGTGTGCGAGCGCCCACCCGCGTCCGGTGAACGTTTAGGCTTCGACCGCTAGCAGTCGCACATGGACGGCGAAATCGGGAGCGATGAACTCCGGTCGCTACTCGACGACGAGGACGCCCGCGTCGTAGACATCCGCCCGCCGGCGGCCTTCCAGCGAGGCCACATCCCCGGCAGCGAGAACGTCCCGTTCCAGTCGCTCGTCGACGAGGTCGAACGGTTCGAGGGTGTGGACCGCGTCGTGACGGTGTGTCCCCACGGGAAATCGAGCGTGCAGGCCGCCCGCCTGCTGGCCTCCTACGAGGGGTTCGACGGGACGGTCGAGAGCTTCGAACCCGGCCTCGACGGGTGGGACGGACCGCTCGAAGACGCCGCGTCGGCGGAGACGGCCGAAGCGGCGGCCGACGAAGGCCCGGACGCCCCGTTCTGAGAAAGGCCGTCTCGGCATCCAGACGGCGCTCGTGACAGGCCCACACAGCGGAACAACGTCTTCGAGCGACTGGAACGGGATATTAGGGCGTCGGCCCACTCGCCGTCGCGCTTTCGCTCGGCGACGCCGGCCTCCAGTCGGTTTCCGATGCGGTGACAGTCCGCGGCGGAACGCATCCGGAGCTCTCGGGAGTGTCCCATAGGCTATTGGGGGCGGTTTCGTCCGGAGTGTGACAGGTCGGTGTCGGGTTCCCGTCCCGCCGTTTTCCAGCCGAAGCGAGCGGGTCAGGACCGGAACCGGATCGCCACCGTCGTCGCACCGCTTTCCGTCTCCTCGACGGTGACGGCCGGTAGCACCGCTGCGAGGCGGGCCGGGAAGCGCGCAGAGAGGGCCGAGAACCGCCTGCGAACGAGCGTGTAGCCACCCGCGACGGCGACCAGCCAAAACAGCGCGGCCTCGACCGTCGACCCGGACGCTGGCGAGCGTATCGCAGTGGCGGCGGCGACGAGTGCGAGGAGCCAGTCTTCGGGTGCACCGGAGTAGCGCACGTACCGTCGCGGGCGGTGCCACGCGCCGAGCGCGTGGTTGTACACCGCCCGTTCGGTGGTCGGGTTCCACGGTTCGGCCTCGACACTCCCGGCGAGCACGTCCGAACAGGTGTGGACGGCCGCCGACCCGACGAGGACCGCCGCGAGGAGGAGCGTCCCGGACGGTGCAACGACGTAGCCCACGGTCAGGAGGAACGCGAGCACGCTGTAGCCGACCGGGTAGTGGAGGGTCTTCCGGTGGTCGGCGACGATGTCGAGGTCGGGTAGGATACCGCCGAGGAAGGCGACTACGAGGAGGGGCAGGGCTACCGTATCGGGTAGCGCGGGCGTAGCGAGGGCCACGAGCGCGACGCTCACGGCCCCGTGGGTCAGGGCCATCATACGCCTATTGAGTGCTATATGTGGCTCCGTTGGCATAAGCTGGGCGGACGTCAGGTGACGCGTTCGAGGCCAGCGACGATGCGGTGGCGGACCGCGTAGGCGACGACCGACCCCGCGGTCAGGAGCGTCAGGACGAGTGCAGCGGTGCCGAGGGCGCCGTCGGCGACCTGGGTGCCGGCGTAGGCCACCGCGAGGAAGGAAGGCGTCCGCCCGACGACGACCAGCGTGAGGAAGGTTCGGAGACGGATGTCGGTCAGCCCGGCGACGAAACAGAGGACGTCGTCGGGGAACGTCGGGAGCAAGAAGAGGACGAACAGTCCGGAGACGCCGGTCCGAGCGACGAACTCGTCCCAGCGGTCCAGCGCGGCGGGGTCGACGACTCGCTCGACGTAGGGTCTACCAAAGCGGCGAGCCGTGACGAACACGAGCGTGCTCCCGAGAACGACGCCGGTCATGCTGTAGCCGGTGCCCCGGAGGGTTCCAAAGAGGTAGCCGCCGACGCTGGCGAGCACCTGCCCGGGAATCGGCGCGAGAACGACCTGTGCGGTCTGGAGCACGAGGAAGGCGAGCGGTGCGAGCACGCCGAAGGCGGCGATACGAGCCCTGACCCACTCGGGGTCGGTCAGGCCGGGGACGGCGAGACGGAGCGCGACGGTGACTGCGACGAGGGCTCCGACCAGCACGAGGGTCCGGACGATGGCGTCACGACGGGCCACAGCGGACGCGAACACCCGGCCGTCGTCAGCGTCGTCACTGTCCACCATCGTCAGCGGAGCGAGGGCGTCTTGGAGCGGGCGTTCGCCACGAGTTTCCTGACGTACTGCCACGTGGAGGTGCGGCGGCCCACGGCGGCGGTCCGGCCGGCCCGCATCGCCGCGACGACTGCCTCGGGCGTGCAGGCGGCTCCGGGCTCGAGTTGGACTTCGGTCGCCGCCAGCCCGATACCACTGGGCCGGTGGGCGTCGCTCCCGCCGAACGCGGGATACCCGTGCCGTCGGGCGTAGCGTTCGGCCTGTTCGTTGCGGAAGTTCACGAGGGTGTGGGCGTTGTACACTTCGACGCCGTCGACGTCGTCGATGGTGGTCGCGTTGGCGCCGTGTCGGGACCGTTGGAACGGGTGCGGGACGACGGCGACGCCGCCGGCCTTGCGCACCCGTTCGGCCGTCTCGGCGAGCGGGTCGCCCGCTGGCGGGGCGTCCTCGACGCCGATAGCCAGCAGGTGCCCGTCGGCCGTCGAGACCTCACAGCCGACGACGGCGGTCACCGACGACTCGGCGGCGAGGTCGGCGACCACATGGGCACCGTCGACCGTGTCGTGGTCTGTGACGACGACGCCGTCGAGGCCGACGGCCTCGGCCCGTCCGAGGAGCTCTTCGGGGAGTGTCTCCCCGTCGTAGGAGGCCGTAGTGTGGAGGTGCGTATCGATCCGAACGGTCCGGCCGGTGGCCTCGCTCACAGGTAGCCCCACTCCAGCGCCAGCGCGAGTCCCGCGGCGACGAGTGCGCCGAGGCCGGCCAGCGCGTGGCTCACGTCGGTCTTGTATGCCTTGTAGTCCGAGACCATCAGCGGGCAGACGGCGGCGACGACCAGTCCAGCCAGCCAGCCGTTCCACGGGGCCACGAGCGTCGCGAGGAAGTAGTTCGCGACGACCACGAGGTTCGTGTGGACCACCGTCGTCCCGTGGTAGTAGCTCGCGCCCTCGTCCGACCCGAAGCCCTCGCTGCTGTGGCGGATGAGCCTGAGGCCGCCAAAGGCCAGTATCAGAAAGCCGACGACGAGGCTCGCGAGGTCGTTGGGCGCGATGGCGACGTGATACAGCAGCGCTCCCGGCACGACGTACGCGAAGATGTCGATGAACGAGTCGACCCGGCGGCCAAACGGCGAGGAGACGCCGGTCCGCCGCGCCCACCAGCCGTCGAGTTTGTCGAGTAGAAACGCCCCGAACATCGCCAGCAGCGCCCAGTTCGGCTCGCTTCGCAGGAAGAGCAACGCGCTCCCCCAGCCGACGAACAGTGCGCCGAGGCTGATGTAGTCCGCGCCGGTCAGCCGTGCCAGTACGTCCGTTCTGTCGCCCCGCTCGCCGACCACGCGGTCCGCCGCGTCGACCCGCTCTCTGACTCCTCGGAGCGCTTTACGCAGTTCCCCTGACATGGGCGTGTGAGAGAAACGGCCCGCTCGACGTATAAATCCACTCCGAGAATTATTTACTTGGGAGGAATCTATATATCTATGGTCCGGTCTGTTCCGGTTCAGGTCGCTCGGACGCTGTAGTGCGAGAGCGGGCCGACCCGGACGTAACGGTGGTCTCGGACCACGTCGAACCCGTGGGCGGCGAACAGCGCCCGCGAGGGAACGTTGTCACGAGCGACCAGCGCGCTCGCCCGTGTCGCCCCGCGTCCGTGTGCCCAGTCACAGGCCCCGACGACGAGTGCCGAGGCGACACCGCGCTGCCTGTGGTCGGGTGCCACGAAGACGCGACGGAGGTAGGCCCCCTCGAACGACCGTCGGCGTTCGAGCGGTGCGATGTCGTGGGTCGCATCGAGCGAACAGAACAGGTATCCGAGCGGCGTTCCGCCCTCGAACGCGCCGAGGACGACTTCGCCGTCGGCCAGTTCACCCACTGGCGCGCCGA
The DNA here is from genome assembly GCF_031624555.1 of Haloarcula sp. S1AR25-4. Taxonomy (NCBI): domain Archaea; kingdom Methanobacteriati; phylum Methanobacteriota; class Halobacteria; order Halobacteriales; family Haloarculaceae; genus Haloarcula; species Haloarcula sp. S1AR25-4. Next base: position 534,701 of record NZ_JAMQOR010000003.1, read on the forward strand.
GTTCCGAGACGCGGGCGGGGTCACACACCTCGACGGACACTGACTCGCTTCCGGACGGGTCGACGGCCGCAGGGTCGGCGACGTACTCCGACAGCAGCGTCGCCGTCACGCCCGCCGCAGCCAACCGGTCGTAGACGGCACGGCCGTAGCGGTTCCGCGTGAGCCGCCAGAGTTCCACCATCTACGTCGGCGCTCAGTGGGACGGGATATAAACGCTCGGGTCGCCCACCGGCGACACCGCTCACGGTATCAGACGGTGGCTCGGTCGGAAACGCCTCGTCACGAGAGGCTCAGCGAGAAATCCACTCATAGATTCGCTAGGCGTCTCGGAGAGTTGGTGGCTCAGGGGAAGCTATCTTCACAAAGGGCTCTGCGGGGGTAACATTTCGTCATTGCCACCATCGGGGGATAGCCTGCCACCGGTGAAAAACTCGTTCATCGACCGGTGGAGCAGGTCGACCAGGACTCGTCCAGCGTGTGTACGGTTCTGAGTCACCGAGCCTGCTACAGACCGGGGGACTCAATCTACTCTCTCGGAGCTCGGGGTGTGATGGCAGTGGCAAGCCAAGAGGCGGGACGGATGGGTCGGTTCCACGTCGGGTCGTTCGCCCCATCCGTGACGAAGATCACGACGCGATACCGGTAGCGCTCGACGAACCGGCCGTCGGCGTCGACCCCGACTCACGCGGAGCGTTCTACGACCTGCTGTACGACCTGAACGGCGAGCGGCTCACACTCTCCGCATCGAACACGACATCGGCGTCGTGACCGCTGGATGCCGTATGTTATCAGTTCTGAATACTGGCCCGCGAACTTGATATCTGCGTGTCATAGAGGTTGGGGGTATGGGTGCGAAAACAGCGAACATAGGTATTTTCGGCCGTATCCTCGTGTACGTGGGTGTGGTTCCGATCTGGATCGAACAGCGGCTTCCGGACGTCCTCCGGCGGAGTTTCGGTGCTCGGATCTTCTGGCTGGCCGCCATGTCGATCGCTATCGGACCGGCCCTCGCCGTGCTACTGTTCGACGACGTGTTGCTGGCGGCCGGATTCATCTCGCTGATCGTCGCCATCACCGGGTTTCTGGGCTACTGTGAGATGTACCGCACGCTACGAGCCATCAACGCGAACATTCGACGGGTCGACGACGGTGAGTTCGACATCTCGTTCGAAACCGACCGAATCGACGAGGTCGGTGAGACGTACACGGCCCTCGTCGACACGGCGGCGTCGCTCGGCGAAACGATCGAGGAGTCCCGAGAAGCACAACGCACGGCCGAACGAGCACGCGAGGAAGCCGAACGGGAGCGCGAGCAATCGGCGGCGCTCGTCGACCACCTCGAAGCCAAAGCCAACGCGTACAGCGAACGCATGTCACGGGCCGCCGACGGCGACCTCAGCGTCCGCTTAGACGCCGATAGCGAGAACGAGGCGATGATTCAGATCGCCAGCGCGTTCAACGAGATGCTGGCGCACGTCGAGTCGACGATACAGGAGATTCAGGGGTTCGCTCAGGAGGTCGCCGACGCGAGCGGGCAAGCAAACGCCGGGGTCCGCGAGGTCAAGCAGGCGAGCGAAGACGTGAGCGACTCGATTCAGGAGATATCGAGCGGAACGGCCGAACAGCGTGAGATGCTCGACGAGGTGGTGGGCGAGATGAACGACCTGTCGGCGACAGTCGAGGAAGTCGCCGCCTCCGCACAAACCGTCGCCGAGACATCGCACGAGATGGCCACTATCGCGGACGACGGGGAGACGACCGCCCAGCAGGCGATCGAAGACGCTCGGGACGTACAGGACTCGATCAACACGACCGTCGACAACATCGAAGCCCTCGACGAACAGATGGTCCAGATCGGTGAGATCGCTGATCTCATCAGCGACATCGCCGATCAGACGAACATGCTGGCGCTCAACGCCAACATCGAGGCCGCCCGCGCCGGACAGAACGGTGGTGACGGGGACGGCGACGGATTCGCGGTCGTCGCAAACGAAGTCAAAGAACTGGCTCAGGAAACCCAGACGTCCGCAAACGAGATCGAACAGCTCATCGCGGACGTACAGAAACAGACCGAGCGAACGGTCGAGGAGGGGCGGACGGCCGAACAGAAGATGCGCGACGAAGTCGACGCCGTTCGAGACGTCGTCGACGCGTTCACGAAGGTGGCGGCGACCACCGAGAAGACCGACAGCGGCGTTCAGGAGATAAGCGACGCGACCGACGACCAAGCCGCAAGCGCCGAAGAAGCGGTGGTGATGGTCGAGGAGGTGGCAGGCATCAGCGAGACGACGGCCGCCGAGGCCGAAGACGTCTCCGCGGCGGCCGAGGAACAGGCGTCGTCGATGACGCAGGTCGGTTCGAACGTCGAGTCGCTCACCGACCAGGCCGAGCGCCTCCAGACGCTGCTCGACCGGTTCGAAGTCGGCGACGCGGCCGTCGCCGCCGAATCGAGTACGAACACGGTTATGGGCGACGGTGGCCGCCACGAATAGCCGTCTGACACCGTATGAGCACCCATCGGGTCGGCGAACGCGCCCGCCGACGGCGGCGAGTCCGCCCGTTCCCGCCACCTACCGTTCGTCGGGGCCACCGAGTAATACTGGTGGCTGTAACAAACTGAAGTAATTCGCCACCCCGGAGTGGCGAATATCTTTACGAACTTACAGCTACCAGTATAACGAGCGGTGGCTCCCGGCGTGAGTCGTAGACCGGATCTCAGTGAGGACCGTATGCCGTCACTACCGTCGACGTCCCCGCTGATTCTGACTGAGAATCTGTCCGCGGGTGATATCGAGCGAGCTATGAGCGATACGTTCGGCTCAATAGCTAGCCGTACCGGTATTGTTCTTTTATAGACGACTAGATCCATCGTAGCCGAAAATACCCCTATTATAAACGGGTTTAATACTCCTTCGGCCTGTTTCAGGTGATGACGCAGGACTCAGAGATGCTGTCTGACCGCGTTTCGCGGCGTAAGTTCATCGCGGCCACAGGGGTAACGGGTGCGGCAGCCATCGCCGGTTGTTCGAGCGGCGACGGCGGTAGCTCCGACGGTAGTAGCTCCGACGGGGAGTCCACGGAGAGCATGGAGAACACCGAGAGCACCGACAGCGGGAACGAGTCGGGTGACGTCTCCGCACTGGAGTCCGGTGGCTCCTCGACGGTGTACCCTATCATGAACACCGCGGCGTCCTACTGGAACGCCAACCGCCCGGCCAGCGACTCCGAGTACTGGCCCCACGGCGAGTACGACATAGATACGGACAAGAACCTCGCCGACTACTGGGGCGGCCTCTACGGCTTCGAGGCCGGCGGCGACGACGGCCCGCCGTTCCAGTTCACGGTCGGTCTCTCCCACTCCGGGACCGGCGTCGAGAAGGTCATGAACGGCCAGCACGACATCGGGAACTCCTCTGGGAACGTCGAGGACGAACTCCCGGACCGGGACTCCTACGACAGCTTCGTCGACCACGTCGTGGGCGTCGACGGCCAGCCGCTCGTGGTCTCCCAGGAGATCGCCGACGCCGGCATCGAGAAGATCACCGGCGACCAGCTGAAGGACCTCTACAAGGGCGAAATCACCAACTGGAGCGAACTCGGTGGCCCGGACAAGGAGATTCAGGTACTGGGCCGCGTCAAGGGCTCGGGGACCCGCACCTCCTTCGTCTCGAACGTCTTCGACAACCCCGAAGAGGACACGCAGGTCGCCAACCGCTACGGCCAGAACCAGCGCCTCGCACAGGCCATCGCACAGGCCGACAACGCCATCAGCTACCTCGCGCTGGCGTTCATCAACACGGACGGCCTCGCCCCCATCGCACTCGAATGGGAAGGCACGACCTACAGCTATCAGGACGACCAGAACGGACTCGACTCCAAGGCCTACCCGCTCTCGCGTGACCTACACTGCTACACGTGGGAGGGCACCTCCAAGAAGGAGGCCGCGGTCATCAACATGGTCCTCTCCGACTTCGGGCAGGACCTGTTCGTCAAGCCGAACAACTACTTCGCGCTCGGCAAGCGCCGCCAGAAGGAACAGCGGAACAAGCTCCCCAGCCAGGCGTAAGCAGCCACGGCGCGGACACGGCTGCCGGGGAGACAGGACGCCGACCGCACCGATTTTTGATACAACGATATGATAGACGACGTACGTACGAACACACGAGAGACGATCCTCGGCGGGGACGCGACAGAGGGGTCACTGCTGGCAGTCGGCGCGTCGGCGGCGACGCTCGCGGCGACGATTCTGGTGTTCCTCTTTCGTCCGGCCATCGCCGTCCCGATGGTCGGCGCGTTCATCTTCGTGACCGCACTGGGGTGGGTCACGTACCAAGCCGAGATAGCACGATTGCTGACGCTAATCGCCACCGTGCTGACGGTGTTGACTGTCACCTTCATCACTATCTTCCTCTTTGCCAGCGCCTTCCCGGCGTTCGTCGAACACGGGCTGGGGCTCTTGCTCGTCCCGATTCAGGGCGGGGAGGTTCGCTGGTTCTTCTGGCTCGACGCCGTCCTGCCGACCAGCACGAGCTACTGGAACCCCGCCGGCGGGGCCTATTCGCTGATTCCCGCCATCTGGGGGACGGTGATGGTCACGCTCATCGCGGGCGCCATCGCCGGACCGCTGGGTCTGTTCGGCGCGCTGTTCATCGCCGAGGTGGCCAGCGACGGACTGCGCGAGATAATCAAACCCGGCGTCGAGGTGCTGGCCGGGATTCCCTCTATCGTCTACGGCTTCATCGGCTTCCAGGTGCTGAACGGCTTCGTCCAGCAGTCGTTCCTCGACGACGGCGCGAGCTTCCTCATCGCGGGCGTGGTCGTCGGCGTGATGGCGCTCCCGACGGTCGTCTCCGTCGGCGAGGACGCCCTCTCCAGCGTCCCCGACGCGATGGGTGACGGCTCCATCGCGATGGGCGCGACCCGCTGGCAGACCATGAAGAGCATCTCCATCCCCGCCGCGTTCTCGGGTATCTCCGCCGGGGTCATCCTCGGACTGGGCCGGGCCATCGGTGAGACGATGGCCGTCGCGGCCATCATGGCCGCCGGCGTCGGCCTCGCGAACCCGCTGTTCGACGTCTTCGACGCGAGCGCGACGCTGACGAGTCTCATCGCGGTCAACTACGGGAGCGCCTCGGAGAGTACGGTCGACGTGCTGTTCGTCGCGGGCGTGATGCTGTTCGTCATCGTCGCGGGCATGAGCGTCGTCTCCCAGTACATCGAGCGCCAGATGCGCGAGAAACTCCGGGGTGAAGCATGAGCGAGGGATACGCTACCGAGACGACGCTGGTCAACGCGGAGTCGAACGTCTACGACCGGGGCCTCGACGCCGCCATCGGCCTCAGCGTCCTGACGTTCGCGCTCGGGATGGTCACGCTCGTCGACGCCGTCCCGCTGAGCGCCAGCGGCGCGGCGCTGGGCGAGTCGCTCGGGCTGATTCTTGCCGTCGTCGTCGGCGGCGTCGGCATCGTCGGCGTCTCCTCGTGGGCCAACGTCACGCCGGTCGAGTCCCAGCGGGTCCGCGGCATCGCGCTCGGACTGGTCGTCAGCACGCTCGGTCTGACGGTGCTGGCCTACGCGGTCCCGGTGACGCTGGCGACGCTGCTGGGCCTCACGCTCGTCGTCGAGGCCGTCGCCGTCGCCGTCGCTGGCGTGGCCTCGCGCGTCGAGACGGTCGACACCAGCCCGAACACGAGCGCCGGCTTGCTCGCTGGCGTCGTCTTCGGCGCTCTCGGGCTGACTCTCGGGGCCGCTATCGGCGGTTCGCTCGTCGGCTTCGACTCGCCGGCGTGGGTCGCCGTCGCGCTGGGTGCCGGACTGGTCCTCTCGGCCCTGACGGTCCTCCCGCGCGAGGACGTCGGGTCGACGATTCCCGCGGCGCTCGTCGTCGGGACGCTCGGCCTCACTATCGCGACGGCCGTCGTCGGCGTCGGCTGGCAGTGGAACCCCCAGTCGCTCTCCGGCGGGTTCACCGGTGGCGCAGTCATCCCGATTTTCGTCCTCGTCGGGGCGATTCTCTCGTCGTGGTCGGCCGCGAAGTGCCGGGCCGGCTTTGGCGCCCGCGGCCGCGAGTTCGGTGCCTTCCTCGTCATCAACCTGAACGCGTTCCTGATGGTCGCCGTCATGGCGACCATCGTCGTGTTCGTGACGGTGAAAGGCGTCGGCTACGCGCTCCACGGGTTCACCATCGGGGCGCTCTCGGCGCTCGTCCTGCTCGCGCCGCTGCTCGTGGTCGTGGTGAACGCCGCACGGACGCCCGCGGGGACGGACGACTGGCACACCGGCGCGCGCCAACTGTTCCGACTCCTGCCGCTCGCCGCCGTGGGCTCGGTCGCCGCCGTCCTCCTGTCCGTACTCGTCACCGGCGACCGACTGGCCTACCCGTTCACCTACTCGGTACAGGTCAACCGGGCCCAACAGTCGCTCGACACCGCAATCGCGGTGACGCCGGAACCGACGGTCGGGTCGCTCCTGCTCGTCGCCCCGGCGCTGTTGCTGTCCGTCTACTTCTTCCGGACGTACGGCTCGCTGCGGAACGTCGGCAGTCGCGTCGGGTGGGCCGAGACGATTCGACAGACCCTCCCGCTGGCCGTCGCGGGAACGGTCGCGCTGACCGGTCTGTTCCTCCTCGTCGGCCCGCGACCGCTCGGCCTCCCGCTGGGTGGGACGCTCGGCGTCGCCGTGGTCGTGCTGGCCGCCGTCGCCGCCGTCGTACTCGTGGCCCTTCCGCTGGCCGGCGTCCTCGCCGGCGAGGGGACGCTGGCCGACCGCGCACAGGATCGCGCGACGCTGTTCACGCTCGGGGTGTTCGGCAGCCTCGCCCTGCTGACGTCGGCCCTCTTCCTGCAGGCGACGGCGACGGTCACGCCCAGCGTCGGTCCGGTCAACGTCGTCCCGGGCGTCGCGCTGGCCGGCGCCGTGGCCGCGAGTGCCGCCACGGCGCTGGTCGCGTACGCGAAACGCCAGTCCGGGGAGACGCTCCAGCGGCGCTTGCTGGGCGAGGAGATAGCCCTCGGCCTGACCGGCGTCGCCGGCTTCCTGGCCCTGCTGGGGCTTCACGTCGCCGTGACGAAGGTGTCCTTCACCGTACTCGGCGTCAGCGTCGCCAACGCCGGGACGCTCTCGTGGCCGATGACGATGCAGACGTACATCCCGCTGGGGACCGAACCCGGCGGCATCTTGCCCGCCGTCGTCGGCACGGTGTGGCTGGTCACCGGCGCGACGCTCTTTGCGGTGCCGCTGGGCGTCGGCGCGGCCGTCTTCCTCACCGAGTACGCCGAGCAGGGCCGCTTCACCGCGCTGGTCGAGATCGCGACCAACGCGCTCTGGAGTACGCCGAGCATCGTGTTCGGTCTGTTCGGGGCCGCCTTCCTCATCCCCCGACTGGGCGGCGACGAGTCCCTGCTCGCGGGGATGCTCGTCCTCGGGTTCATGCTCCTGCCGCTGGTGCTCATCACCAGCCGCGAGGCGGTCAAGTCGGTCCCCGACGAGTATCGGGACGCGAGTGCGGCGCTGGGCGTCTCCCAGTGGGAGACGATCAAGAGCGTCGTCCTGCCGGCCGCGATGCCCGGCGTCATCACCGGCGTCATCCTCGGCGTCGGCCGTATCGCTGGCGAGACGGCTCCGCTCATCCTCGTGTTAGGATCCACGCTGAACGCCACGGAGTCGGCACAGGTGCTGGACGGCTTCCGCTTCACCGCGCAACCGCCGTTCGTCGCCAACGACGCGCTCCTCTCGGCGTCGGCCTCGTTGCCGACGCAGGTGTGGGCGGTCATCGCCGCCGGTGTCAGCGGCTCCCCGTCGATGGGGTGGGCGTCGGCGTTCGTCCTGTTGCTGGTCGTACTGACCTTCTACGCCGTGGGTATCACGGCGCGGACCTACTTCCGGAGGAAACTAACCCATGAGTAACGCGCTTAACGACAGCGAGACGAAGCAGACGACAGAGGGTACAGACACGCAGCCGACGTCGACCACGACGGCCGGCGAGACCGAAGAGCGGGTCCGCGAAGCGTGGACCGACTACGACTTCGCGGGCGACCCGAAGCTCTCGGTCGAAGATCTGAACGTCTGGTACGGCGACGACCACGCACTGAAGGACGTCTCGATGGCCATCCCGGAGAACTCCGTGACGGCGCTCATCGGCCCATCTGGCTGTGGGAAGTCGACGTACCTGCGGTGTCTCAATCGGATGAACGACCGCATCAAGGCCGCCCGAATCGACGGCTCGGTCGAACTCGACGGAACGGAGATCTACGACCCGAACGCCAACCTCGTCGAACTGCGCAAGCGCATCGGCATGGTGTTTCAGTCTCCCAACCCCTTCCCCAAATCCATCCGGGAGAACATCTCCTACGGCCCGCGCAAGCACGGCGACATCGAGAAGGGACTACTGGCGCGCCTGTTCGGCCGCGACGACACCGCCGAGGAGGACGAACTCGTCGAGCGCTCGCTGAAACAGGCGGCGCTGTGGGACGAGGTCAACGACCGACTCGACGACAACGCCCTCGGTCTGTCTGGCGGCCAGCAACAGCGACTCTGCATCGCTCGCTGTCTCGCCGTCGACCCCGAGGTCATCCTGATGGACGAACCGGCCTCGGCGCTGGACCCGATCGCCACCTCGAAGATAGAGGACCTCGTCGAGGAACTCTCGGAAGAGTACACCGTCGTCATCGTCACGCACAACATGCAGCAGGCGGCCCGTATCTCCGACCAGACGGCCGTCTTCCTCACCGGCGGGGAACTCGTCGAGTACGACGACACGGACAAGATATTCGAGAACCCCGAGAGCCAGCGCGTCGAGGACTACATCACCGGGAAGTTCGGGTAACTGCGCCGGCGCGCCGTCGTCCGGCGCACCGACCACGACCGTATCGTTCCCCACGCAGGGCGTCGTCCCGTCGCGTGGGTGTGACTATCACGACACACGCGACCGATGGAAACACGCAAGATACAGCAGGTCGGCGGCGGCACCTACACCGTCTCGCTCCCCAAGGAGTGGGCCGAGGTGGCCGGCATCGAGACGGGGTCTATCGTCGACCTCCACACGCACATCGACGGGGTCCTCGTCATCCAGCCACAGGAACGCGACCGGGAGACGACGGGCCGCCTCACCCTGACGGTCCCGCACGCCGACTCCACGTGTATCGAACGCGCCCTCCGTGCGGCCTACGCCGCGGGCGTCGAAGTACTCGAGTTCGACGCGCCCGACGAGTTCAGTGACGAGCAACGGCGCGCCGTCGAGCGCGTCACCCGGACGCTGACTGGCGTCACCGTCACCGAGTCGACGGCGACGACGATGACGGTCCGGACGCTACTGGACGCCGACGAGGTGTCCATCACGCAGTCGGTCCGCCAACTCCAGTTCGTGGTGCTGTCGATGCACCGCGACGCGACGGCCGCCCTGACCGGCCCGACGGCGGTGGACAGTCCCGCTGACAGGGACGACCAGGCCGACCGCCTGTACGCCATGGTCGACCGCTACTTCGAGCGCGGACTGGCCCGCTTCGACGAGATGGACGCGCTCGGCCTGACCCGCTCTGAACTGTTCGTCTGCTGGGTCACCGCCCGGGAACTCGAACGGGTCGGCGACCACGCCGAGCGTATCGCGCGGACGGCCGAGGAACTGGACGGCCGCATAGACGACGCGACGGCCGAGGAGATTACCGACCTCGCGGCGACGGCCCGCGACATCGTCGAGGACGCGGTCCACGCCATCGTCGGCGACGCGGGCGTCGACGCCGCTCGCGAGGCCCTGCACGCCCGTGACGCCCTCAGGTCGGACGTTGAGGCGCTCGACCGTCGCCTCTTCGAGTCGACGGCCGCCGCGTACCGACTGACCCACGTCCTCGACAGCATCGGCCGGACCGCCGAACACGGCGGGAACGTGGCCGAACTCGCCCTCCGGACCGCCATCCGCGACGGTGAACTGGGCGAGCACGTCGGCGACGCGACGGTCGAAGGGCAACTGGCGGAGTGAGTCCGTCGACCGAAACCGCCGGTTTATCCCCGTTGCGGTGCGTACATCACCCGATGACCGTACACCACGAGGGGGTGACCGTCGACTGGCTCGGGTACGCCACTATCCGTATCGCCGGCGACGACACCGTCGTCTACACGGACCCGGGACGCTACGGCGTTCTGACCGGGGAGTGGGAGCCGTACGAGGACGGCGTCGGTCACCCACCGAGCACCGACTACCGCCCCGGGGACGCCGACATCGTCTGTGTCACGCACGTCCACCACTACGACCCGGACGGCATCGAGCGCGTCGCCGGCGAGGACACGACCATCGTCGCCTTCGAAGGTATCGACGGCCGAGACGTCGAACGGGACCTGCCGCCCATCGTCGACTTACCCTACGAGGTCCGGCAGGTCGACGCGAAAGCACAGGTGACCGTCGACGACGTCCCGATATGGACGACGCCGGCCCACAACGAACCCGACGGCCCGCACACCCTCCCCGACGGGTCGCCGTACCACCCCGAAGGGTTCGGCTGTGGGTTCATGGTCAGCGTCGACGGCACGCGCGTCTACTACCCCGGTGACAGCGACGTCCTGCCGGGCCACCGCACGCTCGACACCTCGCTGTTCTGTCCCCCTATCGGCCCGCGAGCGACGATGGACCGCCACGAGGCGGCCGCCCTCGCCGCGACTATCGAACCGCGTCTCGTCATGCCGGTCCACTACAACACCTTCTCGAACCTCGAAGCGGACGCCCGTGAGTTCGCCGCCGACGTGGCCGAGGCCGGCGTCCCCGTCGTCCTAGACGAACAGTAGCGAGGTTCTGCGTGAAACGCAGACCCTCGAAGCGAAACGGTCCGGCCGAACCAGCGCCAGACGTTTCTTCCCGGCCCACGCATCGGTGCTATGCCCTACGCCGACCTCTCACAGCCGATTCGATCGGGGATGCCCGTGTTCCCCGGTGACCCGCCGGTGTCCGTCTCGCCCCACGCCACCGTCGAGGCCGACGGTTACCGCGTCTCCAGCGTGGACTGCGGCAGTCACACCGGCACGCACGTCGACGCGCCGAGTCACACGGAAGCCGACGGCCGGACCGTCGACGACTTCGCCGTCTCGCGGTTTGCGTGGGACGCCGTCCTCGTGGACCTGCGCGACCGCGACCCCCGTGGCCGAATCCGCCCGGCGGACCTCCCGGCGGTCGAGGCCGACGTCGTGGTCCTCCGGACGGGGTGGGACGCCCACTGGGGGGACCCCCGGTACTTCGAACATCCGTTCCTCACCCCCGACGCCGCCCGTCACTGCGTCGAACACGGCTACGACGTGGCAATCGACGCCCTGAACGTCGACCCGACGCCCACCGACGCGGCGGCCGCCGACGAACCCGAGGGGTTTCAGGCCCACCACGAACTGCTGGGGAACGACTGCCTCGTCGTGGAGAACCTCACGAACCTCGCGGGCCTCCCCGACCGGTTCGAACTGCTCGCGATGCCGCTGCAACTCGCCGGCGGCGACGGCGCGCCCGTCCGAGCGGTCGCCCGCTACGACTGAGCGTCGTCCCACGTGGCCCACTCTCGGTGGGCGGCGGCCACAGCCTCGACTTCGGCGGTGTTCAGTCGGCCCTGTTCGGTCACGACGGCCGTCACCGCGTCCGCCGGCGTCACGTCGAAGGTCGGGTTCACCACCGCTAGGTCCGCGTCGCCGTCGTACACCTCGGCGGCGTCGCGGAGTTCGAGGTCGTAGTCGGCCGTCGCCGCGACTTTGTCGCTCGACGCGACGATCAGACACTCCGCTCCCGCCTCCGTCGCCGCCAGCGCCGCCCCGCGGGTCCCGGCCTTGTTGACGACGCGGCCGTCGGGGAGTACTCGGTCGGCACCGACGAGGACGGCGTCGGCGTCCCAGTCGTCGAGTTCGAAGGCCAGCGCCGCGTCGGTCGTCAGCGTCACCGCCGTCGCATCGGCCAGTGACTCGGCGACGCCGACGCCCTCGCCGCCCGGCCGGGACTCCGCGACGAGTACGGCCTCGGGGTCCGCCATACGAATCGCCGTCTCGACGGTGCCCGACCGCGAGAGCGTCGCCACCCGGTCCGGGAGCGCCCGGGCGGCCAGTTCGGCGGCCTCCCGGTCGGCGTCGACGGCCTGTCCGATCGCTCGGCGTGTGGCCGTCTCGACGGCCTCGGGCGTCCGTTCGTCGCTCGCGGCCAGCATGACGCGGTTCACGCGGTTCGCGAGGACGGCCATCGAGGGGCGGGCGTCCCGGAGTCCTCGTGCGAGCGATGCCAGTGCCGTCCAGTCGTCCCCGTCGCGGTCGGCCGATTCGAGTTCGTCCGTTCGGCCCTCTGTGGCCAGTGCGGCCTCGTCCCGCAGGGCTTCGAGGGCGCGCACCGAGAGCCACGCCGACCCGCGGGTCCGGTCGTCCCGAACCGTCGCCACGCGGGGCCGCACCCGGTCGTAAGCGGTCCAGAGGCGCGGGACCGTCTCGCGGCGCAGTATCTCGGGCGGGTGGACCCACGCCGTCTCGGTCGTCTCCTCGTTCGTCTCGACCGCCCGCGAGTCACAGTCGAACAGGAACGGGTGGACGACCCACCGGGTGTCGCGGTCGGCGTCCTCGACCGGAAACGGGTCGCCGCTGGTGACGAGCCTCACGGCGTCGGCGAGGCCGGTCTCCTCGGCTATCTCGGCCCGCGCGGCCGTCTCGGGGTCGCGCTGCTCACCGCTCGCGTCCGCGACGTGTCCGGCGACGCCGCCCCAGCGACCCTGATACGACCCGACGGCGTCGCTCCGGCGGAGGAGCAACACCTCGCCGTCGTTGCGGAGGAACGCGGTGACGACTGCCCGTTCGTCCATGCGTTCCCGTTGGCTCCCGGTCCCAATCAAACCGGAGGCCGTCACAGGTCGACGGCTTCGACTCGCTGTCGACAGAAGTGACGGCGAATCTATATCATTTGGCGGTCCGTCTGTGCCGACGTGGCAGACACGACCCCGAACTTCGACCTGCTGGCCGGCGAGTTCGGTCGCCGCCCCCGCGCCGCCGTGTTCCTCTACCCCGCCGACGACGCCGTCTACGACGAGTGGGTGGACGACGGGCCGGTGGCCGAGGCGGTCGTCGACGGCCTCGACCAGTTCGTCGAGTACGGCGCGCTGGGCGGCTACGCGGCGTTCACGCTGGCGGAATCGAAGCCGTTCGTCGCCGACGACGGCGGGGCCGAGTACGACGACGCCACGAAGGCCGCGTTCGTCGACGCCTTCGAGGCGTACACGGAGCGACACCCGGAGCTGTGTGGCGCTCGCGGCCTGCACTACGGCGTCGCCGGTGGCTTCGACGGTGGCGGCGGGTTCAGCGCCGACGAACTCGACGAACTCGCCTTCAGTACGAACTGCCGGATGGTCGTGGGGACGGCCTCCGAGGACGCCGCCCGCGTCGAGGCGTTCACCAAGCAGGAACTCGGGCATGCGCTCGTCAGCTACCGCCACCTCGCGGAGACGAGCGTGCTCGTCGAGAACGGCAGTCACATGCACGAACACGACACGGGCGTGGTCTACCCCTCCGGCGAGGTGTCGCCGATGGCGGTGACCTACCACGACAGCCACGCCGCCCACGGGCCCTGTGGCAACGGCCGCCTGCACTTTCGCGGGTACAACCCGAACTACACCGACTGCACGAAGATGGCTGTCAAACGCACGGCCGAAGCCGTCTTCGGAGGCGAGGGATGAGCGACGACCCGGTCAGCGTGACGCGGCGCGACATCGTCCGGACCGGCGGCGTCCTCGGCGGGAGTTCGCTCCTCGGCGTCGCCGGGACGGCGTCTGCGGGGACCACGACGCGGGTGGTCGAAGTCGCCGCCGAGTTCGCCGTCGACGCGCCCGAAGACGTCCGTCTCCGAACACTGCACGTCGACGGCGCGCCGCCCTATCGAGTCGCGACCGACGACGGACTGCTCGTCTCCGACCCGTACGGACCGCTGACGGCGGCCGACCGGTCGCTGCTCACCGACGCGGCCTTCGTCGTGCGGGACGCCGTCGGCGTGGCTGCGTCGGGCGACCGCCTCGCGACGACGCTCACCGCCCGGGACGAGACGGTTCGGCGACTCCCGAGGCGATTGGCACCCGACTACCGGGCCGCCTACGCGGTCCGACTGGCCGCGCCGCTCGACGTCCGCGTCCCGTCGGTCACCCGGGTCGGCGAGGCGGCCCGCGTCACGCTGGGGTCCGACCGCTACCGCGTCCCGCCGGGGGAGACGCTGATGCTCGAACGCCCGGAACGCACGGCGACCGTCGAGCGTCGGACCGTCCGCGAGGCGGACGGGGCGTCGGGACTCGCAGCCGACACGGGCGACCCGGCGGCCCTCGCGGACGTTCCCCCGGCCGTCGAGACCGGCACCGCGGAACTGCACACCGCCGTGACGCCGGTGGTCCGGGTCCGCAACCTCGGCAGACTGACCGTCGAACACGGTCGGCGCTGACCGACTACAGCGCGTCGAGCAGTTCGTCCACGTCGTCCTCGGTGTTGAACGCGTGAACCGACGCTCGGACCGCCTCGGGATAGGGGAGGTGCCGGACGACGATTCCCTCCCGAGCGAGTCGCTCGGCGGTCGCTTCGGGGTCCTCGGCGGCGAACGTGACGAGACCGGACTCGTACTCCTCGGGACTCAGCAGTCGGTCGCCGAGGCCGTCCTTCAGGCGGTCGGTCAGCCGTTCGACCCGGCGCTGGACGGTATCGATGCCCACTGACTCCATCGTCTCGATGGCCGCTGCGAGGGCGACGTAGGGGGCCGGCGAGGTGGTCCCGACCTCGAACCGGCGCGCGCCCTCGTGGTAGGTGTACGTCTCGGCAGCCGAGTCTTCGACGCTCCGATAGCCGATGCGGGTCTGGCGGAGTCGGTCGTGGGCCGCCGGGTCGACGTACAACATCCCCGCGCCCCAGATTCCCAGCAGCCACTTGTGGCCCGCCGCCACCACGAAGTCCGCGCCCCACTCTGTCACGTCGACCGGGTGCTGGCCGACCGACTGGACGGCGTCGACGAGCACCTGTGCCCCGGCGTCGTGGGCGACGTCGACCACCTCGCCGATCGGCAAGCGGGTGCCGTGAGTCCACGTCAGCGAGCTTAGCACGACGAGTCGGGCGTCGTCTATGGCCTCCGTCAGGTCGTCCGTATCGAGGCGTCCCCGCTCGGTCTCCAGCACTCGCACCTCGACGTCGTGGCTGTCTGCCAGTCGGTCCCACGGCAGGGTCCCGGCGGGGTGTTCGAGGTCGGTGCGGACCACCACGTCGCCGGGTTGCCAGTCGATGGCCCCCGCGACGAGGTTGACGCCGTCGGCGGTGCTCCGGGTGAACGCCACGTCCGCGGGACGCGCGCCCAGATGGCCGGCGGCGACCTCCCGGGCGGCGGCGATGGCGTCCCACGCGACGGCGTACGGCCCGTCGCCGGCGGGCGCTTCGAAGGCGTGGCGTTCCAGAAAATCCGTCGCCGCCCCGACGACGGTCCGAGGACTCGGGCCGCTCGCACCGGTGTTGAAGTAGGTACACCGGTCCAGCGCGGGTATCGATGCACGAAGTGCTGCAGGGTCCATACGCGGTGGAAGCACGCCGGCGTCTTGAGCGCTGTGCCGGGAACACCCCGGAGTATTAGACGACTCTAAAAATTAGATTAGAACAAAACTGTTATTTAGTTTGCCGACTCTCTCCTCTTTCATGTCGAACCACGACGGTCAGCGCAGCCATAGTCGACGAGTGTCCAGACGGAAGGCCCTCGCGGCCGGCGGTAGCCTCCTCGCGACGGGGCTCGCCGGCTGTATCGGCGACAGCACGGGTCGGTCTGGCGGTGCCGAGAGCGGTGCGGGACAGGCCGACACGGGGGACGGACCCGTCGCAGTCGCTTCCTTCTTCAGTTTCTACGACTTCGCACGGACGGTCGCGACGGACACCCCGATTACGGTCGAGAACCTCATTCCGACGGGGCTCCACGGCCACGGCTGGGAACCGAACGCGAGCGTCACGAAGGACATCGTCGACGCGGACGCGTTCATCCACGTCGGCGAAGACTTCCAGCCGTGGGCCGACCGGGCCATCCAGACGCTCGAAGACGACGACGCCGATACGCATCTCATCAACGTCCGCGAGGGTATCGAACTGGTCGACCTCGCGGCGACGCTCGACCGTGAGGAGGAGGGCGTCGGCGCACAGCGGGGCAAGGACCCCCACTTCTGGCTGGACCCCGAGCGGGCCGCCCAGTCGGTCGACAACATCACCGCGGGGCTCGTCGAACTGGCTCCCGACCACGCCGAGACGCTGCGGAGCAACGCCGAGCAGTACAAATCCGAGGTCCTCCAGCGCATCGACGCGGACTACCGCGCCATCTTCGAGGCGGCCGACCGCGACGTCGTCCAACTCGCGGCCCACAACGCCTTCCAGTACATCGGCGTCGCCTACGGCGTCCGAATGCGCCCGCTCGTGACGAACCTCGCCGCCAGCGGCGACGTGAAACCGTCCGACATCACGGAGGCCAAGCAGGTCATCGCCGACAACGACATCAGGTACATCGCCAACGGTGTCTTCGAGTCCCGAAAGCCCGCGAAACAGTTACTCGCAGAGACGCAGGTCGAGGCGTACTTCCCGGTGACGCCGTACGCGGGCGTCCGCGAGGCGTGGGTCGAGAACGACTGGGGGTACGAGGAGATAGCGTACAACATCAACATGCCCACCTTCGAGGTGGTCCTCGGGAACACGCCGCCCGCGGAGGCTGGCGACGACGGCTGGGCCGACGAGTGGAGGAACTTCGAATGAGCGACGCCGACCCCGTCGTCGAACTCGCGGACGTGGGGTTTGGCTACACCAGCGCGCGCGTCGTCGAGGACATCTCGCTGCGTGTCGGCCCCGGCGAGTACGTCGCCGTCGTCGGTCCCAACGGCTCCGGGAAGTCGACGCTCATGCAACTCATGCTCGGCCTCCTGCGCCCCGATTCGGGGACCGCTCGCCTGTTCGGTGAACCGGCCCACGCGTTCGACGACGGCGCTCGCATCGGTTACGTCGCCCAGCACGCAAGCGCCTCGAAGGAGATGCCAATCACTGTTCGGGAAGTCGTGCGGATGGGCCGATACCCGCACGTCGGATTCGGCCGTCTCTCGGCAGCAGACCACCGAATCGTCGATCAGGCGCTCGACACCGTCGGCATGTACGACTTCGCGGACCGACGCGTCACGCAACTGTCGGGCGGCCAGCGACAGCGCGCGTTCATCGCCCGTGCGCTCGCCAGCGACGCCGACCTCCTCGTGCTGGACGAACCGACCGTCGGCGTCGACGCCGAGTCGGTCGACGCCTTCTACGGCCTCCTCGAATCGCTGCACGCCGACGGTATCACCGTCCTGCTCATCGAACACGACCTCCGGGCCGTCACGGAACACGCCGCCCGCGTCGTCTGTCTCAACCGCGAGATATACTTCGACGGCCCGACCGACGAGTTCGTCGAGAGCGACGCGCTGGCCCGGGCCTTCGGGACCGCGATGCCGGTCGGGGGTGACGCCTGATGGACGCCCTCGCGGTCCTCTTTCAGTCGACTCCGACCGACGCCGTCCTCTGGCCGCTGTACTGGCTGCTCAGCCTCTGGTCGGTGTTCATGTCGTGGCTGGGGAGCGTGACCGGCCTCGAACTGTTCCAGTACCAGTTCATGCACCGCGCCGTCCTCGTCGGTCTCTGTATCGGGGTGATGGCACCGCTCATCGGGACCTTCCTCGTCC
Organism: Haloarcula sp. S1AR25-4; assembly: GCF_031624555.1. Taxonomy (NCBI): domain Archaea; kingdom Methanobacteriati; phylum Methanobacteriota; class Halobacteria; order Halobacteriales; family Haloarculaceae; genus Haloarcula; species Haloarcula sp. S1AR25-4. The sequence continues at coordinate 552,388 of NZ_JAMQOR010000003.1, forward strand.
ACCGGCAACTCGCACTCATCGGCGACGCGCTGGCACACACGGCCTTTGCCGGCGTCGCCGTCGGCCTGTTTCTCAACGCGGTCATCGACCTCGGCGTGTCGCCGTATCTCACCGCCGTCGTCGTCGCGATGCTGGCGGCGTTGCTCATCGAACTCATCTCCGAAGCGACCGACGCGTACAACGACGTCTCGATGGCTATCGTGCTCTCGACTGGATTCGCGCTCGGGACGGTCCTCATCAGCCTCAACGCGGGCGGCCTCGCCGTCGGCATCAACCAGTATCTGTTCGGCAACCTCTCGACGGTATCCGCCGAGAACGCCGCGATACTGCTCGTCCTGTTCGGTATCGTCGTCGCCACTATCGCGGTCACGCGCAACCAACTGCTCTACGTCACCTTCGACGAGACGGCCGCCGCCGTCTCGGGCCTCTCGGTCGGGTGGTACAACCGGCTGATGGTGATGCTGACCGCGCTCGTCGTCGTGGGCGCGATGCAGATAATGGGCGTCATCCTCGTCGCCGCGATGCTCGTCGTGCCGGTCGCAAGCGCGGCACAGGTCTCCCGCAGTTTCCGCTCGTCGCTGCTCACGTCCGTCGTCCTCGCCGAACTCGCCGTCGTCCTCGGCATCGGCGTCGCCTACTACGGCGAAGCGACGGCCGGCGGCGTCATCGTCCTCGTCGCGGTCGCGATATACGTCGTCACCGTCCTCGCGGGCAAACTCCGGACTCGCCTCGGGGACACCACCGCAGCAGACGTCGACCGAATATCCGCCGACGACACCGACTCGACCGCTGACTGACTCGCTTTGCCTCTCCTCGACGGGCCCTCAGGCAAGCGCCGTCGCGACGGCCCCGCCCAACGCGACGCCGACGAGCGCCACCGCCAGCGTCCCACCGGCGTACAGCGCCGCCTCGCGCGGGTGTCCCAGTTCGGCCAGTCGCACCGTCTCGAAGGCGAACGAGGAGAACGTCGTGAACGCCCCGCAGAAGCCGGTGCCGACTGCCAGTGTGACCGACTCCCCGACCGGGGCGGCCACGAGGGCACCCAGCAGGACGCTCCCCAGTACGTTGACGGTCAACGTGTCCGCCCGGTTCCGTTCGAGGCGCGTCCCGACGAGGTGCCGACCCAGCGCACCGGCCATCCCGCCCAGACCGACGAGTAACAGTGGGTTCACGACACCCACCTCGCGACGAGACGGCCGAGGACGACGCCGAGGAAGGCCAGCGCGTAGTTGGCCGCGACGTTCCCGACGGCCAACATCGGTGGCAGTCCGCTCGTCTGGACGGCGAACGTGCTGTAGGTCGTAAACGAGGAGAGAAAGCCGGTGCCGACGACCAGACGCGTCTCCACCGAGAGGGCGTCCGCGAGGTGGGCCTCGTACAGCAACACCCCGAGCGCGAAACTGCCGACGACGTTGACGAGGAGGGTGCCGACGACGGCACCGCCGACGGCCCCCAGTCCCGGGGCCGCTACCGAGATAGCGTGGCGCATGACCGCTCCGACGAACCCCCCCAGCGCGACCAGCAGGAGCGGTTCTGCCCGCGAGAGGGCGTGGGGTCCGGTCATTACCGGCCCCTCGCGACGGCCCTACTCGTCAGTTGTGATGTGGACTGGTGGTTCCGTGGCCCGCTCTCACCCGCTCGGAGACACGCGGGCTCTCGCCGCCGTGGGACGTCCGCCGTTCGCGCACCTGCACGTGGTGGACCGACTCGGTCACGTCGTCGACGACCAGCGCCGCCCCCGTCTCCGCCGGGAGTCGCCGCTCGATACCGCCGTCGAGGTAGGTCGGTCGCGCGTCGGTCAGTGCGGCCACGTCGGCCTCGCTCGTCAGTCGGTGCGCCAGCAGGAGGTCGGCCTGTGAGACGGCGACGGGCGGCAGGGCGCTCGGGCGCTGTGTCGCCAGCCAGCAACTGACGCCGGGGTGGCGCCCTCGCGTCAGCAGGCGTTCGAGCGCCCGGCCCGCGACGCCGTCGGTGAAGGCGTGGGCCTCGTCGACGAGCAGCCACGGGAGATGCCGCGTCTCTCCCGCGACTCGGGTGTCGTACAGCGTACTGGCGACGGCCGCGAGGACGGCGTTCGCCGGCGCATGGTCGACGCCCGAGAGGTCGAGTACCGTCACGCTCCCGCCACAGAGGCGCTCGGACGACAGGCCCGCCGAGTCGAAGACGTCCCACGAGGCGGCGAGCGCGAGGTGGTTGCTCGCGGCCCGCCGCGTGGCCCCATCGGCGTCGCTGTCTTCGACCCACGCCGACATCTCCGTCAACGTGTCGCGACGGGCCGCCGCCTGCCAGACCAGCGCGCCGGCCCCGCTCTCGGGGTCGAGACCGAGCAGCGCACACCACAGCGACGGGTCCAGCGCGGTTGCCCTGACTCGGGGGTCGACCACCGTCGCATCGATATCGGCCGCGGAGAGCGGTGCGAACGCGCCCATCGGGTCCGCGACGACTGGCGAGACGCCGTCGGTGTCGGCCAGTTCTTCCAGCAAGACGCCCAGCGTGTACGTCTTCCCCGACCCCCGCTTGCCGACGACCAGACCGGCGTGTGGCCGGTCTAGGTCCACGTCGACGGATGCACCGTGACTCCCGTCCCGCGCCCGGTAGTGTCCGAGACGCGCCGTCGGGCCCTGTTCTCGCTCGCGTCCGATGACGACCATGCCGTCGCTGGCCGCCCGCTCCCATTTGAACCTCTGTCCGAGGGTTCAAGTGTGGAGCCGGGACCACGCCACCTCATGAGCGAATCTCTGTGGCGAGACGAACGGGCCATCGAAGGACTGCCGATTCGACTGGTCATCGCGCTTGTCGTCGGCGTCGCCTGCCTGAGCGTGATGATGAGCACTATCTCGGGCATCGAGACGTTGCAGGTCACGGAAGTCGACGTGCAACCTCACCCGGAGGTGACGACGCCCGGAGAGCGCGAGGTGACCGTCACCGTCGTCGACCCGGAGGGTGCGCCCGTCTCCGGGGCCACCGTCGTCGCCAAGAGCGGGACGGCGACGCTCGATAGCGTGGCGACGGCCGAGACGGGGGCGGCGGGCAACGCCACCCTCTCCCTGTCGCCGTCGCTGGGGGCGAACCAGCAGGAGGGAACCGTGGTGTTCGACGTGAAACCGCCCGCGAGCAGCAGCTATCAGGACAGTCGGTCGAACACGGACCTGCTCGTGGTCGGCAGTTAGTCCCAGTCTATCCAGTCCTGTTCCCATCCGGTGCGGGACTGGGCGTTCCGTCGGGCGTGTTCCTGGTCCTCGCGGCGGGTCCGGTTGCGCTCGACGGTGTCGGCCTGCTCGCCCTCGACGAGCATCGGCCGGAACGCGACGCTGCCGAGACGCTGCGTCTCGCCGTCGGCGTCGACGGTGGCCAGCGTCTGCTGGCTGGCGCCCAGTGGCATCACCATCCGGCCGTCGTCGGCCAGTTGTGCCAGCAGGGCACGCGGCGGTTCGATAGCGGCGGCTTCCAGCAGAATCCGGTCGTAGGGGGCGTACTCGGGGAGGCCGTCGGCACCGTCCCGCCGGTCGACGAGGACCTCCTCGTAGCCCGCCTTCGCGAGGTTCTGCCGGGCGTCGATGACGAGCCGCCGGGTGATGTCGATGGCCTGTACGTTGGCGGCGCCGACCCGTTCGGCGAGGACGGCGGCGGTGTAGCCGATGCCGGCGCCGACGACGAGGACGTCGTCGTCTTCTTCGGGGGCCAGCGCTTCGAGCAGTCGAGCCACGGTACTCGGCGAGAGCACGCGGGTCCCGAGTCGCTCGAACGGTCGGTCGGAGTAGGCCTGTTGCTCGCCGACGAACGCCTCGCGCGGGACCGCACGCATCGCTGCCGACAGCCACGCGCTCTGGACGACACCCTTGCTGTCGTGTTGCAGGCTGTCGACCATGTCGCCGCGCAGTACCGCAGGGTCCATATCCGAGATTCCGGCCGGAACTATATGAATGACGCGCCCCGCGAGTCCGTCGCGGTACCGTCGGCTTACTGCAACCGGACGAACCGCACGGTACCGTGTGTCTCGCGGGCCAGCGACCCGTCGGGGCGCCGGCGGACACGGACCAGCGTCTGTCGGCGCCGGCCACCGAGCGGTGCGAGCAACAACCCACCGGGGCGGACCTGTTCGACGACGGCGCTCGGGAACGCCGAGGCCGCACACGTCAGGTACGCGCGGTCGTAGGGCGCGTGGTCGGGCCAGCCCCGTTTCCCGTCGCCCGCGCGGACTGAGACGTCGCCGTACCCCGTCGCTCCGAGCGTCGCCTGCGCTCGCTCGGCCAGTTCGTCGTGGTACTCGACGGTGTAGACGTCGGCCGAACCGACGAGTTCGGCGGTGACGGCGGCGTGGTAGCCACACCCGGTCCCGATTTCGAGGACGCGGTCGCCTCGCTGGAGGTCGAGCAGTTCCGCCATGATGGCCACCATGTGGGGCGCAGAAATCGTCTGGTCTCGGCCTATCGGGAGTGGCCGGTCGCGGTAGGCGTCGGTCCGGTACTCCTCGGGCACGAACCGGTGTCGCGGGACCGCTTCCATCGCCGAGAGCACCCGCTCGTCGTCGATTCGCCCCTCTCGGAGGCGGTCGACCAGCGCGGTGCGGGCGCGCTCCCAGTCGGGCATCCTACCAGGCGGACCAGGCCGTCGAGGACTCGTCGCGAACGTACAACCGGTTGATGTCTTTCGCCACTGCGCTGTCGCCGTCGAAGTCCATTTTCTCGTGGTCGTAGCCGTGGGCGTCGTCCCGGACGTGGATGCCCTCGACGGTGAACTCCTCGTCGCCGAACGTCTCGGTCTCGCCGACGACGAACTCGAAGTCGCCGGGCACCTGCAGTTTGAAGCTCTCGGTCTCGTCGTGGCGCCCGTCTTTCGGGTGCATCGTGACGTTGACCGCGACGTTCCCCACCGCGCGGGACCAGATGGTCTCGACGGCCTCGACCGAGGCTTCCTCTTTGCGACCCTCGTCGGTTTCCAGACTCGTGATGCGGACGGTCAGGACGGCTTCCTCGGTCTCCAGTAAGAACTCCTCGCCGACGGCGAGGTCGGCGTCCTCGGGGACGTCGACCTGTGCGGTGAACGATTCGCCGTCTTGGGAGACGACGACGTCTCGCTGGAGCGTGGTCTCCTCGGGCAACTGTTCCTTGTGGACGTGGTCGCAGTCGGTACAGCGGACGGTGACGTGACCACCGGGCTTGAGTACCTCGTGGACGGTCTCTAAGTCCGGCGAGCAGGCCGGACAGGGGAGCGCGACGCGCTCTCCGGGTGTCGCTTCGGTCATACGCCTGCCTTGACGGCCCGGGCCTAAATGGTCGTCGCCACGGCTCTCGTCGTGGTTCTCCGTCGCACGGACGGGCCGCCGGTCCGAGTGCTCACTCGCCCCGCGGCAGGTTCACTGCCGCGCCGTCCTCGCGGCTCACTCCGTTCACGGGTCGCTACGCTCGCCGCTCACATTCGAGGCGACTCACTACGCTCGCCGCCTCGCTTTCACCGCTCAGACTGTGGGAGGTCTACGACCTCACTGTCCGCGTACACGGTCGGTTCCGTCAGGATGCCGTCCAGATGGATAGGGGCGTGGGTGTCGCCGCCGATGGCGTGGTCGTCGCCGATGGCGATGTGGACGGTTCCCCCTGCCTTCTCGTCCAGCAGGACGGATCCGACGAGGTCCGTGACGGCGACGTTGGTGCCGATGCCCAGTTCGGCGAGGTTGTAGGCGTCCCGGCCCACCTCCTCGGCGGCCGTCTCGACCTCCGCACGGATGTCGGGGTCGTCGATATCCGTGACGTAGCCGTCCTCGACCTCGAAGCGGAGTTCTCTCCCGTCGAGTTTGCCGTGGGGGCGCATCGTCCCGTCGACGACGAAGGTGCCGTCGGCCGTCTCCGGGGCGAGGAACACCTCGCCCGCCGGGAGGTTCGACATCTCGCCGGGTTCGTGGACGATGCCCGTGTCGAGGTTCCACTCACGAGAGCCGACGCCGAAGGTGATGTCCGTGCCCTGCGGTGAGGTGACCCGAACCTCGGCGGCGTCGGCGACCTGTGCGAGGACGTCCTCGCAGTGCTGCCGGATGGCCTCGTAGTCGGCGTCTAACCCCATCAAGAACACGCCCTCGCTGATGCCCGGGAGCGTGGCGATGCGGGCGCCGGCGGCGTTGGCCTCGCTTCGGGCCTCGGTGTGGCTCAGGCTCTTGGTCGTGGGCGCCAACACCACGTCGGCGGCCGCCATCGCACCGGCGACGGGTTCGGGCGGTTCCTCGCCGTGCTGATTCCCCGGTGGGTAGCGCAAAAAGACGGTGTCGTCGGTGATCTCGGCGGCGACCCGATACAGGGCCTCGCCGATGGCTTTGCACCCGTCGTCGGTGACGACGGCACACGACTCGTCGGACTGGAGGTTCATGCACTGCTTGACGGCCGTCTCCGCCGGGGCGCGAAGGGAGGAGTTGTCCATACAGACGCCTCGGCCCGGCCGGGATTAACTCTTGGTGGAAACCCGGGGGTGGACGAACGTCGAAACGACTCCATGTGTGGTGGTAACAGGGTGCGATAGTACAACTATCCGAGTTAATTTCTATCATCATTAACCGCAAAGAATATCCTCTCGCCACGTGAACGGTCGTCCATGCTCCACGTGGGCATCAACGGCTTTGGCACAATCGGCAAACGGGTCGCTGACGCGGTCCGTGTCCAGCCGGACATGACGGTGGCGGGCGTCTCCAAACGCTCCCCGAACTTCGAGGCAACTATCGCACACGACCGCGGATACGACCTCTATGCCGCCGGTGACGACGGCAGAGTGCCGTTCGACGCCGCCGGTCTCGACACCGCCGGCACGGTTCACGACCTCGTCGAGGTCAGCGACGTCGTCGTCGATACGACGCCGGGCGGCGTCGGCGCGACGAACGCCAGTCTCTACGAGGAACACGATACGCCGGCCATCTTCCAGGGCGGGGAGGACCCCGACGTCGCCGACGTGAGTTTCGTCGCTCGTGCCAACTACGACGACGCGGTCGGCGCCGACAGCGCCCGCGTGGTCTCTTGTAACACCACGGGACTCTCACGTCTCTTCGCTCCCCTAGAGGAGTCCTACGGCATCGAGAAGGCACGAATCACGCTCGTCCGGCGGGGTGGTGACCCCGGACAGACGAGCCGCGGCCCCATCAACGACACACTGCCAGACCCCGTCGAGATCCCCTCTCACCACGGCCCGGACGTCCAGACGGTGTTCCCCGACCTCGACATCGATACGATGGGAATGAAGGTGCCGACCACACAGATGCACACCCACAGCGTCAACGTCACGCTGGAGTCGACGCCGTCGGCCGAGGCGGTCCGCGACCTGCTGGGCCGGGAGTCGCGCCTGTTTCTCATCCCGGAGACGCTGGGCATCGACGGCGCCGGCAAACTCAAAGAGTACACTCGCGACGCCGGCCGCCCGCGCGGTGACGTCTGGGAGAACTGCATCTGGGCCGAGTCGGTCACCGTCGAGGACAACGACCTCTACCTGTTCCAGGCTATCCACCAGGAGGCCGACGTGGTCCCGGAGAACATCGACGCGGTGCGCGCCCTCTCGGAACGGACCGCCAGCGCCCGACAGAGCATCGACCGGACCAACGACGCACTCGGCGTCGGCCGCGGACTCGTCGAACACGAGGGGAACGCCCCCCGAAGCACCGCCGACGACTGACCGACCGGTCGCCGGTCAGCCCAGTTCGTGGAACGTCAGGTCGCCGCTCTCTGTATCCAACGTCGCCACCGAGAACGGGTCCGAGGCTGGCGGGATGGCGATGCCGCCGGGGTTGATTCGTACCGTCCCCTCGTACTCCTCTGATCCGGCCTCGTGCGTGTGGCCGTGACAGACGTAGTCGTAGGTCCCACACTCGACGAGGGCGTCGACGATGGCTCCGCTGGTGCCGTGATACACCGCGAACTCCGCCCCGTCGAGGGTCAGTTCGCCCATCTCCCCGAGGTAGGTGCCGAAGCCGTCGACGGTCGATTCGAGTGCCCACTCGCCGTCGTTGTTCCCGCGGACGGCGTAGAACGTCCAGTCGCCGTCGAACGGCGTCGCCGAGAACGGCGCGACGAAGTCGCCGCAGTGAATCACCGTCTCGACGCCCGCTTCGGTGAACGTCTCGACGGCCGCCTCGACCAGTCCAGTGTTGTCGTGCGTATCGGAGACGATGCCGACCTGCATGGCCGGCCGTTCTGCGGGCGGCCACAAGAACGTATCCTCTCGTCCCGCGAGGCTTTTGTCCCGCAGGAGCGAACCCCAGTCAATGGCACAGGGTATCCTCGACACGCTGGGACTGATGGCCATCGTCGTGCTGGCGATTCCGGTCGGCCTGTTCGGCGTCGAGCACCTCGTCCGGGGCGAGATGGTCGCCGGCGTCGTCTACCTCGGCATCGCCGTCGGGATGGTCGTCATAGAGCAGTACCTCACGACGCCGACGGACCTCCCGGGCATGGTCGCCGAGAAGACGGTCGGTGCCGTCGTCAAGACCGAGGACCCGGCCGACGAGGACTAGCGCTCCGACCGCCAGCGGTCGGGGTCGTCTGCGGCGAGATATTCGGTCAGCAGCGAGGGGAAACTCCGGCCCTTGAGGTATCGTAGCCCGAAGTCCTCCGCCCAGTTGATGATGCCTTGGTCCTCCGTGACGACGCCCGCGTCCAGTTCTTTCGCAAGCATCAGGAGGTCGAAGTCCTCGCGGGAGTCGAGCACACCCTGCCGGAGCGTGTCGCGGTACTCGTCCCGGAGGTCGGAGATGACCTTGTCCACCTCCGTCATGTGGTCGTGTTCTTCGACCGTCTCGGCGCGGGACTCTTCGGCTTTCCGGACGGCTTTCTCGGAGACGCGCAGGCCACGGTCGACCCGGTCGGACATCTCGTCGATGAACTTATAGACGAGGTCCGCCGGAATCATCACTTCGTGGTGGGCCGGCGACTTCGTGATGACCCACGTATCGAGTTTCGTCAGTACGTCGCCGCTGACGTCGCGGTTCTCCAGCATCCCCGTCAACTCCGCCTTGATGGAGGGCGGCATGTAACAGGAGATGTTGTGAATCTGTTTCGCCGCCGCGACGAGTTCCAGTAGCTCCCGACACGCCGCCTCGACGTCCTGGTCCGGTCCCCGTATCTCCGTGGTGAGAAACAGCGAGGTGTCCAGTACGAACCGCTGCTTGAGCGGACGGTCGGCCATAGCGGCGCTACGGCGCCTGTACACTAATGTCTGCTGTCGAGGGTCGCCTCGCCCGATAGGTTTAGTCGCTGTGTGAACAACTTCCATGCATGGTCCGGGACTGGTCGTCGGTGTTCGACCTCGGCGACACCGACCACGAAGACCTGCTGGAGCACTTCGACCGGGCGTGGTTTCAGGGGAACGAGTACCGATACCTCTCTGATGCGCGCCACGGCGTCGAACGCGGGACCGCCATCCTCGACGACGTCGTCGTCAGGGGGTACCCCTCGATGCCGCGAGCGCTCGTCCTCGAACCGGCCGTCCACGAGGTGTTCGACGGACCGGTCGCCGTCGAGGAGAAACTCAACGGTTACAACGTCCGGGTCGCCCGCGTCGACGGGGACTTGCTGGCGTTCACCCGGAGCGGGTTCGTCTGTCCGTACACGACCCGCAAGGTAGCGACGACGCTCGACGCCGACGGCTTCTTCGAGGACTACCCGGAGTACATGCTGTGTGGCGAACTCGTCGGCCCGGAGAACCCCTACACCGAACACGACTACCCGGAAGTCGACGAGGCGGCCTTCTACGTCTTCGGCATTCGCCACCGGGAGACGAGCGACCCGATGCCCGTCGCCCGCCGGCGAGAGTGCTGCGTCGACTACGACCTCGACCCGGTTCGCCACTACGGGACGTTCACGCCCGCGGCGGCCGTCTCGACGGCGAAAGAAACCATCCGCGACCTCGACGCCCGCGGCCGGGAGGGCGTCGTCCTCAAGTCCACCGACGGCCGGCGCGCGCTGAAGTACACCACCAGCGCCATCCACCGCGCCGACCTCGAACACGCCTTCGCGCTCCCGTTCGACTACGGCCGAGACTTCATCTTCACCCGCGTGATCCGGGAGGCGTTTCAGGCCGTCGAGTTCGATGACCCGCCGGACCGAGTCCGCGAGCGGGCCCGGAAACTCGGCGAAGCAATCCTGTTACCGGCCGTCGAGACGGTGCGGGCCGTCGACGCCGACGACCCGGTCGGGGAGACCCACACCGTCAGAGCCGACCCCGAGGTAGTCGAGGCACTGCTGTCGTACTTTCGCGATAAGGGACTGGAACTGGCCGTCGAACGCGACCGGACCGAGGACGGCGAGCGCGTGGTCACGTTCACGAAGGTCGCGCGGTCGACCCGCGATAAGACGGCGTACTACCTCTCGGGCGGGACGATTGACGAGTGACTCGGGCGCGTTACCGCCGGCAGTCGCCGACGGTCCGTATCGTGTCGCGTCCAGAAAGTCCGTGTTCGCGGCCCGCGTCGCGGTCCCAGCGGAGTTCTGCCGTCTCGCTATCGTCGTCGAACCCAGCCTCGGCCGTTCGGAACTGTAACACGAGGTCCATCGACCCGTCCTCGTTCACGTCGTCGGTGTGAGACCGGACGGGCGTCGCACCGTCGCCGTCTGCGACCGCCTCGGGCGCACCGAAACGGTAGCGAACGTCCTCGCTCGTCGGGTCGAACTCCTCGGTCTGGTAGACGACGACAGCGGTGACGCCGTTGCTCTCGGGGTTGATCGGACTCTCCTCGGAGTCGGGTTTCACCTCGACGTCGAGTTCGCGTGGGAAGTGCGCCAGCGCACCGCCGGTCGCCGCTGTGAGTCCGGCGGTCGCAGCGGCGAGACCGGCAGTCGCTCTGAGGACGGTTCGTCGGTCGGGCAGAGGGTTCGTCATGCAGTCGTCCGGTACCGAGAGTGACGGGAAACGGATTCTGGTACGGTGGACGAACACGTTCGACGGGCGTACCACAATGACCGACTGCGACGGCCCGGCGCGTCCGGTACTGTGGGAAATCTCCTGTCTCTGTCAGTCCGCGACGATGGCCTCGCCGGCCTCGTCCAGCAGTTCGTCGATGGAGCGCTCGCTCGGTTCGTTCTCCAGAAGGACGTCGATGGGGAGGGTCGGTGCGCCGTCGACGAGGTTCTCCATCAGGACCAGTCGTTCGCGGGCCCGGGACATCCCGACGTAGAACACGCGCCGTTCGTTGTCGGTCAGCGTCGGCACCGGACTCGTGTGCTTGGTGAACTCCTCGACGCCGGGCACTTCGATGCCCTTCTGGTCGACTGTCGCGGCCATCTGCTCGACCACTTTCTCGGTCAGGTCCGTCGCGACGAACACGTGGTCGGCCTCACGACCCTTCGCGGAGTGGATGGTGCCCAGACGCACGCGGTCGGGGTCCATCCCGCGGTACTCGCCATTGAAGTAGGCGTTGACGGTACGCTCCTGGAAGTTCGTGACCTTCCGGAGCATGTCGCCCGCCGAGGCGGCGTCGGGGACGAACGGGACGTGGTCGGTGACGACCGTGTGGTCGATTTCGATCTCGGCGATGTCCTCGGAGTCGCTGTCCTCCTCGATGTCTTCGAGGGCGTCGAAGAAGTCATCGCGCTCCCCGGTGCCGAAGGCGGAGTCGACGAGCATGTCGGCCAATCGACGGGCCTCCAGTACGGAGAGCGTCTCCTCGTTCTCGACGGCCTCGACGGCGCTGACGTACTGGCTGAGGCGGTCGGTCCACATCCGCTGGTCGGTCAGACACGAGAAGGGGATCCCGTCGCCGATGAACTCATCGATGAACTGGAACATCTGGTAGCGCGCCCGAAAGAGTACCATCACCGTCTCGTCGGACTGATCGACGGTACCGGTGACGTTGCGCGCGAGGTCGTACATCGATGGGTTCTGGACGGCCTCGACGCGACCGCCCTCTTTGCGCGGATTCAGGTCCTTCTCCTGGCGCTTCTCGATGTGGCGCACCTCGCGGTTGACGACGTTGAGGATGCGCGAGGGGAGGCGATAGGAGTTCGGTAGAATCTCGTCCTGCGTGACGTCCTCTTCGAGCAGGAGGTCCGGGTCCGCGCCCTGCCACGCGTAGACGACCTGGTCGTCGTCGCCGGCGATGAGCACCCGCTTCATGTGGGGTTTCCACTCCTCGTAGACGTCGTACTGCAGGGTCGTGATGTCCTGGAACTCGTCGATGATGAGGTAGTCGACGTTCGGGAGCAGGGAGCGCTGGGCGACCCGTTCGAGCATGTCGGCGAAGCCGGTGAGGTCGTTGTCGCCCTTGAACGTCCGCCAGCCACGGATGGCGCTGGGGACGTCCACCCGGTCGTCGTCGGTGGGCCACGTCGGCGTGTACTTGTTCCCTGTCTGGGCGTTGTCGTCGATTTCGGGCGGGAGGCGGACCTCCTCGTCGTCCCACTTGAAGGGGACGTCGTACCAGTCGGCCACGTCGCGGCGGGTCCGCTGGAGCCACTGACTCGTGGCGATAATCTTGTTGCCGAGCGTCGTCGACCGGGCCGAGCGCCGCCGCGACCCCTCGTACTCGTCCTCGTACTCGATACCGAACTGCTCGCAGAAGTCTTCCTTGTCGTCCTCGCCGACGACGTCGCCCCGCGAGAGGTTCAGCAGTTCGTACGCCTTCGCGTGCATCGTACAGACGTTTCCGCGTAGCGCCCGCGGCGTCAGGTCGAGTCGCTCGGCGAGACGCTCCCGTATCTCTGCGGCCGCGGCCCGGGTGTACGAGACCACCAGCACGTCACGAAAGTCCACGTCGTCGTCTTCCAGCAGTTCCTCGACGCGGTCCAGCAGTGCCGTCGTCTTCCCGCTACCGGGCCCACCGAACAGGCGGACAACCTCGGTGGTCGAATCGGTCATTGCACCTATACTAGTTCCCCGCACCAATAAACGACGTGCTTTAGAGAAACGGGGAGTCGTCGACCCGAAGCACTACCGATACAGCGAGACGTACAGCATCGCGAACCCGATGATGAAGGGGATGGTCTCGGCCATCTGGAAGAACACCCGCAGGAGCGCCCCCACCTCGCCGGCGCTCAACTGGGTGATGACACTGGAGATGGCGACGCCCATGCTGATGAACGCGAACCCGACGAACGCGTACTGCAGGCGCTCGGACGGTCGCTTCCGGTAGGCCTGAAAACTGATGAGCGTGATGCCGAGCGTCAGGCCGAACACGACCATCCGCATCAACACGAGCGCTCCACGCGCGATTGCGACGCCGTCGGCCATCGTTTCAGTTCCGTCCGTTCATGTCGTCACTCGGGGTTCAGTTCGTCCCACAACTGGCTGAATCGGTCGGGGAGGTTCTCCTCGCGGTAGATGCGCACCTTGTACTCTTCGTCTTCCAGTGAGATGACCGTCGACTCGAAGTTGGACTCGTACACCTTGTAGTGGTTCCCGTCCTCGGCGACCAGCGTGTGGTCCGTGACGAGGTCGTACTCGTCTAACAGTTCGATGCGGCGGTACACCGTCGGCAACGAGAGGTCGCACTCTTCGGCGAGTTCCTTGGCCGAATGCGGTTCGCGGCTGATAGCGGCCAACACCCGTCGTGCGTGCTGGTCACCGATTGTGTCCAGAACCTCCTCGATGCTCTTGTCCTCTGCCACTATGAATGAGTTCTCATCCGGTCATATAAGCGTTTTCGAGACCGGGGGTTGTTTCAGAATCGGAAAACGCTGATGGGTTTATATGGCCACAGAGGCACTACGCACTGATGCGGATCGCGTTCAGGTAAAACGATGTCCGGAGACAACCTCCGTCGCGTGGCGACGGGCAAGACGATGGGTGACCGACCAGACGAGCGACTGACCCCCCTCGGAGGATCGGGTGACCCACGAGCGAACGACACCGCCAGTCGTGACGCCATCCCGGAGTCGCTGTTGACTTCGGTCATCGACGACGTTACTGATGGAGACCTCGCCGTCGACGACGGCATGGTGACCCAGAGCCTGGACGAGATTCTGCTCGCGCTGATAGCGTTGTCCGACGACGAGACGCACGGGACCGGTCTCATGGAGGAACTGTCACGTCTGTTCGACGCGCAGTTGAGTCCGGGCACCGTGTACCCGCGTCTGCACGACCTCGAAGCCGATGACACGCTCACGGTACACGAGCTCGTACAGACCAAGCAGTACTCGATAAACGACACCGCCGCAGCGGAATCGCAGATCGAGGCCGCGGCGTACAGGCATCTCCTCATCGGGATGTTCCTGCACGCGTCGCTGGACGCGCTGTAATCGCTCTCGTCTACCCCTCTTTGGCGTCGACGAGGCTGACGACTGACCCCCGTCGGCCGTCCTCGACGCTCGGGCGACGAACGCCGCCGGTCGACGACTGACCCCCGTCGGCCGGTGGCCATTTCTCGCTCTCTTGCTGCCTGACTCACCACCGACAGCGCATCCGCTCTGTCGTCACGAACGCGAAAAAACGAACCGCCGCGGAACCGCCCTCAGTTTACTGGTGTCCAGCCACACACCGAGCACTCGCTCGCGGCCGACTCGTGAAGGCCGCCACAGTCCGGACACTGCTTCTTGTTGTAGTTTTCCTCCCAGCCCGTCTCCTCGACGTCGTGGCCTCGCTGGGAGAGGAATTCGTCGAACATGTCGTCTCCACTCGGTGCGGTCGCCATACATGCTATGGTATAGCACATCAGTATTTAGAGCTACCGATATTGAGAAACGTTGCCGCACAACACGATATGTGTAGCCCACTCTGTCGTATCGAACTGCGGCCCCTCGATTTCCGCCGCCGACGACCGACTCGACGTCGAGAACAGCAGTGTCCCGCGGTCCTGGCGATTGCAGGTCGCTGACACCGACCGGCCACAGGCAGTTCGTCGCTCGCACACCGACGCAGTGCCGTACTCGTCGAACGCGACACCTGGGTTAGTTTGCCGTCTCTCGTCGCTCGGCGGTCTCCGACTCCTCGCTGGCGACTGCCACCCGATACCCCTCGATAGTCGCTGCAATCGTCGTGTCGTACGACATCCCACTCCGAATCTTCGACGCCCTCGACCGTCGCGAACGACTTGACTCTCTTAGCGGTGATCTCAGTCGCGACGCCGTAACGAGTTCGTGATAACGACGACACACCAAATCGATTCGGCCGATGACGTTCTGGCCTCGCTTGTAGAAGCTGTGTCGGCTCAAAACCGTCCAAACGCTGCATGGGCCCTGCCGGGGAGTATCCAGAATGTACCGGGCTGTCAGCCAACCGTTTGTAGCAAGGTGCAGAGCTAACGCAGGCGATTTGATCGGGACCGTTTCTGCCTTCGCCAATTGACCATGTCAGATCTTGACCCACTCGACCCGGCAACGGCCAAGCAGATGTACCTCGACGATCGGCGGAATGAGCTCGCCGATGCAACGATACAGTCTCACGGCTACCGCCTCACGCAGTTCGTCGACTGGTGTGAACTGGACGGAATCGAGAACCTAAACGAACTCTCTGGTCGCGACATCCACCGCTTTCGCGTCGATCGGCGTAACGAAGATGATCTCGCGAGGGCGACGATGAAAGGCCAACTCGCGACCTTGCGGATCTTCCTTCGCTTTTGCGTGAGTATAGACGGCGTCGAGCCCGGACTAGACGAAAAGATCATCCTTCCGCGGACGACGGCGGAGGATGCCCGCGACGAGCTCGTCAGCGCCGACCGCGCACAGGAGATCCTCGAACACTTAGACCGGTACCGATACGCCACCCTGGAACACGCACTGCTTTCAGTCCTCTGGCACACCGGCCTGCGGATCGGCGCCGCCACCGGCCTTGACGTTGAGGACTATGATCCCGACGAACAGTGTCTGAACCTGGTTCATAGGCCGGACACTGGAACAACGTTGAAGAATAAGGGGAACAGCGAGCGCTTCGTGGCTCTGTCTGAGCGAGTCTGTCGTATTCTGGACGATTGGCTCACAGTGAACCATCCAGGCCTCATCGACAATCACGGGCGATCGCCGCTGTTCGCCACACGACGTGACAGACTTAGCAAGAATCGTGCGCGCTCGATCGCGTACCAGTACACCCCCCCTGCGTATACGCGAACGAGTGTCCTCATGACCGCGTCGAAGAGACTTGCGAGGCTAGGCCGACCGAGCGGGCCTACGCTTGTCCGTCGGCACTTAGTCCTCATCCGTTCCGACGCGGCGCGATAACGTACCACCTCCAGCAGGACACGCCGGAAAAGGTCGTAAGTGATCGGATGGATGTTGGGATGGACGTGCTGGAACGCCACTATGATCAGCGGTCGGCAAAGGAGAAGCTCCGACAGCGACGTCAATACCTACCGTAAACTGTTGTTTTGGAAGTATATTCAAGGGGGATACGGAAAATAATCTGTTTCCGCAGAATTGGAACCTCGACTCACCTAAGAGGGTTAGCTACTGCAATTTAATTGCAGGCCGATAGTTTTTGGCCCTGTCAGTCGTATCCAGAACGGGGGTTTGGATCATGGGTAACGAATTTGTCTGTTGGCCGAACAGGAACGCGAGGCCGACTGGCCCTGCCATGAACAGATGTATTGTTGATGTGTTGGAGAGTTCGTTTAGGGAATCTCGGAGTCCCTGCTGAAACATAGTTGTCGCTTGAGTCGCCGTCGAACTCCACGAGAACACCACCGTCGGCGGGACCATCCATGCCCGCGGCGAGATGATGATGCACACCGACGAGGTCATCGACCCGACGAGACGGCCGAAGCGATGGCCGAGGCCGCCGAGGAACTGGAAGCTGACGAGGAGAGCGACGAGGACGTGGTCGACGAAGAAGAGCCCGACGCCGCCGCACCCGAGCGGATGGAGGCCGACGACAACGCCATCGAGACGCCCGACTGACACTCAGGTCGCGTTTACTACCGACATCACCCACCCGTCGTCGCGGTCGCCGTACTCACCGATTGCGACGTAGTGGCCGTCCTCACTCGCGAGGCCAACCGGTTCGATTTCGCGGTCAGGAGCTATACCGTATTTGGTGCTCGACTGTACCCCACCATCTGGTCCGATAGCAGTTATCCAGATCCCTTCGTCACCTTCGCTGGCAAGAAGATACCCACTACTGCCGTTTGGTTCCAGAACGTCGAGTTCTATACCTGGCTCCTCGTACGTCCTCGTCCACTGCTCTTGCCGATTATGGTCGAGAGCGCGCACACGAACTTCGTTTTTCCGCGTACCCCACAACACGTACCCCGCCGGCGTCGGTAAAGCACGGCTGAACGTTTCGGGATTCACTCGCCATTCCTTCGCTCCGTCAGGTCCGAACTGCTGCATTACGTATCCACCCCTGATTTCGGACCCGTAGAGGAACCAGCTGCCGTCGTGTGTCCGTCGGACAGATTTGGTTGAGAGGGATTCGTAGTCTTTCTTCCACTGCACCGGACCCCCGGAGCCTTCGAACGCTCTGATGTACGTTTCGGCGCCTTCGGGGTGTTGGATAGTCCACGCGCACAAGTGGTTCCCATCGGCAAGCTCCAGAAACCATACGTTGTGGGCACCTTGCGTTGGTGCGTCGAATCCACGTTTCCATTCGAGTTCCCCCCGAGAATCCGTTTTGACGACGCCGACATCAGAGGTGTCGGCCTGTGGAATGCCGCCAAAGAGATATCCTCCATCCGACGCCACGTTCACGGTGACTCCACCCCGACCGGCCACCCAGTCCGAGAAGATTCGAGACCATTCGACGTCTAGATCGGTATCGAACGCGACGAGCCAGAGAGCCTCGTCTAAAGAGCCGGCACACAGAATCCCACCATCAGTCACGACGACATCCGAGAAGACACCTGTCAATTGACTCCCCTCGCGGTCAGACAGATCCTTCGTCCGAACGAGATGAGTCGGTGCGTTACCGTCCGGTGTTTCCGTCTCTGTCGGTGTCTCCGTCGACGTGTCGGATTCCGTTTGAGAAGATGCTTCGGTAGATGCTATTGAAGATTTATTCTGGCCCTCTGTCAGTTCGCTGTTTGGGTCCCCCGCAGGCGGTTGAAAATTGTTGCAACCAGCGACTACAGTTGTAGTAATGGCTCCAACGCTACCCAGGAATTTACGGCGTGAGGGGGGATCTGACATCTTTTGGTACACTAAGTTCCTGGCCGATAATAACCAATCGATTCTCAGTGATATTGGAAATTAGCCGATCCAGGCCCGCTATGTCCAAAAACCATTGGCTCAAAACCATGCAGACTCTGGATGGGCCCTGCCGGGGTAGATAGATTCTTCTCAATATCGATACTTGACTGACCGAACTGCTGGCTGTCGGTTTCACTCATAATTATATGTCGTCTGGTATGTGGTCGCGGCGTCGACGCATCCGCTCGCGCTTCGATGCTCGGTCGTAGTGCTTTTCGAGCGTCTTCTCGGAGACATCGCCCCGGCCGCTGACGACCGTCCGGGGAGTTCCTGCGTCTCGATGGGCGGTGATACTCCCCGAACGGATCGGGTGAGGAGAGAACGCTACCGGACACTTGCTCAGTTCGTGCAGGTCCGTAGCCTCGCACTCGTCTGGATCACGCCCCTCGGGACACTTCTCTCCCAACCGGCACGGCTGGGTCCAGAAGTACATCCAGTTCCGAATCGTTCCCGCCGATGCACGGCCCTCTCTCGTCGTGATAAGCGGGTTCCGCCCGTACTCGTCCGTCACGTCGTCCCGGTGCGGCCCCGAGATGTAGTCCTCGATGACTCCGGCGACGTGCGGTTTCAGGGAGACATCCCGCTCACCTCCCATATTGTTCTTGAGCGGCGTCCCCTCCTTCGGCCGGTGACGGAACGCTAGCGCGCCCTCGTCCGGGTCGAAGTCCTCAACGTCGAGGGCGCGGAGTCCTCCGGTCCGGCACGAGGTGCGCCAAAATATGAGGAACGCGATGTGGTGCGGCGTCGCGTACTCCCAACTCCGAAGGTGGTCGAGTATCGCGTTCGCGCGCTCTGCGTCCAGAACTCGCTCGTCTACGTCTTCCCCCTCCTGCAACTTCGGGAGACGAATGCGCTCGTGGAAGTCCGACGGAACTCCCTTGATGTCGGCCAAGTGCTGGAAGAACACCCTCAGCGTCGACACCTGTCCCTGCATCGAAACCGCGTTACAGGGGTCCTCCTCGGGAAAGTTCTCCTCGCGCTTGAACACCCTGTAGGCGTGAATCGCCCGCAGGTCCACGTCGTTCATGTTCACGATCTCGCCGTCGCCGTAGTCCTCGCTCGTCAACCAGCGAACGAACGACTTCAGCCGGTACTTGTGACCGGACAGCGTGGCGTCCGCAAGGTCGTACTGCCGGGCGTCGAGGTAGTAGTCCAGCGCGGCCTCGGGCGTGATCGGGTCGAGGTCGTCGCTCATGCCGACCTCCGGGTTCGCTTCCGATAGCAGCCCAGACAACGGGACTCGCCGGGGTAGCGGAAGTTCGTACAACCTTCCGTCTCACACTGGTCCACGTCCTCGATGACGCGGTCGCTCACGCGGACACACCTCCCTCACCTTCATTACACGAGGCTGGGATGCACAAACTGGTGCTACTCGACAGATGAGTGAGACGTGCGCGGAATGCGGTGATAGCCCTGCGCCCCGACGACTGAATCCGCCGTTCGATTGGACCGAGTACCTTCGCGAAGAACGCGACTTCGGCCCGCCAATCGGCTCGGTTTGGATTCCGCTCTGCGGCGATTGTTACCACAAAGCCGAGCACACGAGGCTGAGCTACATCAGTCAGGCGACGGGAGAGGCGGGAGAGGTTATTGAGGCCGATAGCGAGGACTTCCTCGACTCTCTCGACCTTGACGCGCTCATCGACGACGCGATGCCGTAGCTCGGTCATCATTCTCCAAACTCCTCCTCGTCGACCGGCGCGACGCCGATAATCATGTGCTCTCGAATTGCGTCCGCGAGACAGAGCTTCAAATCATGCTCCTTCAGCGTCTTCGTTATTCCAATCGTCGTCTGTGCCACGTCGGTTTTCAAGTGGACTCTGATAAACGCAGGCACGTCGTTCGCATCGCGGCGAACGTTGGCTTCGTCTACCTTGTCGAGCGCATGGATCGCATCTCGGGCCTGCTCGAATCGCTCTTCTCGGTTCACGCACACGCACCTCCACAGGTCGCGCGGCGGTTCCGGCTAGCTATACTGCTGTTCGTAGGGCTACTTTCAATAGCCCGGTAATCGTCGGTTTTCATGGGTCGTGGAGATCCCTTAGGCGGGAATCGACCCACCCGGCGTGTACCAGCACGCCGGACCTTTCTGGTCCAATGGGCGGGTCACTTCCTCTGTAGAGACGCACTCTACAAATAATTTTCTGTGAATTACACAGATTCTACTGTGCTATCACACTGAGATACAAGTGATTGCGAATCAAAGTCTAATGCACCGATACATCTATGAGTTCCACAGCCACACCGCCTGATGTGTCTAGGCAGCGCGCTGAGTGGATGACTCAGACTGATGAAGCCATCTTGGAGACGATGCGAGACGAGGGGAATATGACCCCTCAAGCTCTCCACGATACGTTCGATATAGCCGCTGCCAACTATGCCCGTGACCGGCTTTCCAAGTTGACGCGATACGGTCTCGTAGAGAAAATTGGCCGTGGTCTTTACCGATTGACAGACGCCGGGCGTGCGTTCCTTGAAGAAGAACTCGACGCCAGCGAACTCGAACCGGTCGAAGACTCTGCCTGACATCCTTCTCAAACCCGTGCGAGTCGCGCGGTTACGTCGCCCATCCACTCAGGAACGTCAAGATCAGCCAGCGTTCCATCGCGCCAGCTCGTCACGATCTCCGTGTCCCCCTCGCGGCTTACGTTGACGCGCCACTCCCGGCCGTCGTCGACGCTGATGTCGAACCGTGCGCCGCCGTCGCCGAGGGCTTTGACGTGTTCAACGGTCACCTCCTCTCCGGTGTAGACTTCGATTGTCCCTTCCATACACTTCGGTCCGAGGGGAGAAAACGGGTTAAAAAGGTGCTATACTTCCGGGAGAAATCAGACTACTACCGCTTTCATAGTACTCTGACCGGAATTATGATTACTGGAGAAGTATAGCTAGCAATTAGTGAAAAGAATACCTCGAATTGAGCGCGCCCCTGCAATTATCAATAGGGCCGCGGGGTACAGAGAAATCTGGTCTTTCTTGAGACGTGTCCATTCAACTCTGCCGGAGAGTGATCCTCGGTATCCATTTTATTTAACATGGCTGTCTGAAGCGGCTTCTAACTCAGCCCGATCACAAATCGGCCCTGATTCAATAGAGTCTCTTACAACTCGGTTAGAGAAAACGGATCCTCGGAGCGAGTTGTTCGATACTGATCTCACAGAGGACATTGCTGAGGAATTTGAATTGGAGCGATATCGCTTTTCATTAGTATATGTACTTTCGAAAGTTCATGTCGAACTTGGAGAAGTCGGGAACGCCGTAGAAATATTGAATGACTATCGTGATGAATTCCAAGACTATCCACTATACGGTGTTCTCAGGGGCGAAGTCGTAGTTCAACAAGGAACTCAAGAGGATATCGATGATGCATTTGAGTCGATATGGAAGGCACGACAAGACCATCTTGATTGGGGAGAGGTTCAGAAAGGGACAGCTGGTGTAATTACAGATGCACTTGAACAGGACTTCGAATACCAAGGGTATAATTCGGAGATCCCTGCTGACTCGGATTCATTGCTACAGAAAGCAAAGGAATCCATTGGCAAAGCACTGAATAAGATACCAGATCATCCAGAATTTCTTCTAATTGAAGGCCGAATACAAGTATTAGATTCCCGCTTTGATGAAGGTCGGAAAACAATCCGTCGCGCAATAAAACACCTAAACCCAAACCGACCTACATATGATCGAGTCCTCACACAGTATAGAATCCAACTCTCTAATATCGACATACAAGAACAGGAACATTCTCTAAGAGATGAAACCACACAGGCTGTTGAACAACTCGAAGAGATCAGGGAGGATTATAAGCAGACTTCACAAAGGTTCCAAACTCAAATACTACAGTTCCTTGGCTTCTTTACCGGGTTAATAGGAATCGTAATTATCTCAGCGCAAGTTGCAATCTCGCTAGAGTCTACGGCTGCAGCGATTCGTGTAATTCTCGTTTTGATAGGTGGACTTCTGTTTGCCTTCGGTGGGTTCGGATTCCTCTTGCCAACCAATGGCAGAGCGGACATCGATTCCCGAATTTTCGGAGTGATTGTCTCTGGTGGGATTTTGATAGCTGTTGGCGTGGTGCTGTAACGAATATAAAACATCCCACATTTTCACACTTGGAAGCTCTACTAATAACTCTCTCTGGATCCAACGATTTGGTGTAGGCCAATCGCTGGTACTATCTCTCCGTCACAAACCCGATACACCCGATGCCGGTTCTCTCCTTCCACTTCGATCAAATCGTACTCTTCCAGCTTCGACAGCTTCGTTCGCCGCGCTCGCTCCGAAATCGGCGTCTGTCCACGCCCACGGTACGCGCGGTCGGCGACGGCGTCGTACTGGTCGTGTAGTTCCCCTGCCTCCAGCCCATCGCCCACACGGATCAGCTCGTATAGCAGTTGATGATGGAACGGCAGCGTCTCCAGATTCAACTCGCGGATGTGCCGTCGCGCCCGTTCGAACGACTCGCTCACGTCCTCGTCGGTGATCCGGTCGTGTTGCAGTTCCTCCGCCCGAAGCGCGGCCTGTCGAAGCGCCTGTATCCCGTTCCGCGCGACGCCAGCCACCTCGTCGGCGATCTCCTCCAACTGCTCGCGGGTGACCTTCCCCGACGGAAGGCCGAGATTCGCCCGCGCTTCGAGGATGTCCGCCAGTTCGTCGACGCCGTAGCGCTCTAGTCCGAACTCCGCGAACGTCAGCCGTCGACGGAGACGCCCATCGAGTCGGGAGAGCCACTTATCCGGGTTGTGGCAGATGACGACGACGGACAGCTTCTCGACATCCACCAGCCGGTCAAGTGCATCGGTAGCGGGGAGGCCGTCGGCCTCGTCGAGGACGACGATCACCGGGTCGTCGACGCGCTCCTGTAGCTTGATGCAGAGGTCCTCGCGGGGGACGTTCACCGACGGATCACTGCCGGGGAGGTCGTGGAGGACTGAGCGGACGACGCCCGCCGTCGTCTTTCCGAGGCAGCGCACGTGGGCCGTTTGGACGTCGACGTGTCCGGTGAGCTTCTGGAGGGAGTGTCTCGTAAGTGCCGTCTTGCCGACACCCGGCGGGCCGTGAATCAGTACGTCGTGGGCTTGCTCGCCGCCGAGTGCCGGTTCCCACGCACGGGACAGGTGGTCGACGGCGGCTTCGCGATGGAGGAGACGACGCGGGAGATGCTCGTCGTCGAAGACAACGGAGTCGGCAATCATGATGGGTGAGAGTGACAGCAGGTGGGGATATAAACTGGTGCGACACTTCCGGGAGAATATATCATTTGTGGTGAATCTCCGCTTTCCCTAGGACTATGTGTCTCGCTTCTAGTTAACTGAACAAAATGAACGGTAATAATGACGATCAGCATCCTGAAGATTTCTTCTCTTTTTCTTACTGGCTCAAGTTTAACGGATTGTATTTTACTGAAGAGATAGACGAACTAGTTGACCCAGACCACCTTACAGAGTATGTAGAAGAATATTCTGGTGGGAGTCCGGTGAATCCTGATGAAGGTTACCGTCAAACTGACTTGTCAGACTGGCTGGCTCAGGCTACCGAGTTATCCGGTTCTCTTTCGAACCTCGCTGACGATTTATATACCTACGAATATGTTGAGGAGAAGTGGCCAGAGAGGGAAGTATACAATAAAGATGCAGTGAAAGAGACTCGATATGGTGCCAGCCATAAGGAGATGAATATTTTCTGGGCATATGACGATATTATGATTATTCGGGCACAAAAGACTGTGTTGAATGAGGTAAAAGGAGATTTACTTGATGGTCTATCTGATAATCTTCTTCTTGACCAAGTCAATTTTGATTTTGACTTCTTACTTTGGTTACTGTATCAATGGCGTCAAAATAATAGGCTAAGAGCAAATTTACGACTTCATGCTGTTTCTGATTGTAAAACTGTAGGTCGAACCAACCGAGATCGTGAAGTGGAGATCGGCGGTGAGACAGATATAACTCGCTCAGTCCCGTTCATATCTGCGATACTTGAGGGTAACAAAATTGACGAGATCGAAGGTGAGTTCATAATTGATGGAACACATATTGTTGCTAAAATTGAATCAGAGGGAGTGATTCATGTCAAGTCTTCACGGGAAGATATGCTAGAACTGAACGAGTTAAAACAGATGGGCCGCTCTGTGCAGTTCCTTATTGAGATGATGAGGTTATACGAAGAATGGGTAAAACTAGATCCCGAAGATAGATATCCACCTAAAGCCTTCTTTGAGACATTACTGTCTATTTGTGATGATGAAGGCTATGTCGCAAAGAGAGAACCACAGGAGTTGTATGACGACTATGAAGCCAAACGAGCGGGTGAAGTTGAAGGACCAATGAGCAACTCCCGCTTAAATAAATTCGACTGACGGCGACACTTTGGCTCCTACCATAAACTACTCACCTATGCGAGTACAATAGCTTATAAGGATAAGTCCATCTCCCTATGAGTAGAAGTATCGTCCGAGTGGCTGACGGATTAGCACAAGTTCTTTCTGAAGGGTTTCTGACCTCGGGCGATTCAATTGAAGTACATTCAACAAGAAGAGAAGTATCTGATCTGAATAGCTCCTGTCCTTTCAATCAACAAGAGAAAATTGTAGGTGAATTCAGGTACCATTTCAAGGGACGTAAAGGATATTCCCCCTCACGGGATCTTCAGTTTGAGTACAGGTGTGAGTCCAATCTTTTCGTACTGTCTTCTAATTCTACTCCCCCTGAGCTGGAAGACGTAATATCCGAAATGAATGAAGGTTTACACAACTCAAACAGAATTACCAGAATCCGCTCCGCAAATCGCCAGTCAGTTATGCAACTATTTGAGAACGCACATCAGATCAAATCAGTAACCTTCTCAAAAGAGACGGGTGATTCAACACTCTCAGAAATCCAACTCAAATCAGCAGAGACAATAGGAGAATCTGGGCAGTCATTTGAGGCAGTGTCTGGAGACTTTAGTCATGCTCTCGATCTTAAGAACAGCCCGGTTCGCAGTATTGAAGGAATATTTAGAGAGGGAGATCAGTTTGTGTCCCTGAAATATGAGAAAGGGAAAATTGCCGTAAAACATCCTCAATCAGAGTTAGGTGAGTTCGACTTTCTTATTCATCTGATCGAATCGTATTTGATCTAACTATCGATGCTCAAAAAGGCCTTAGAGCCCGTAAAGACTATTCTAAGTAAACTAAAGCATCAGATCCGATATCGATCCAGAGCGTTTCCTTCTTTTATAGACGAATATAAGAATTCTTGGATATATTGGTCAAGCTCTTTTGCAGGTGGATTATTTGGTGTTCTTTCACAGCCAAGTTGGAGACCAATCAGCACCATCGTTGTAGTTGCTGTTTTCATCCTGCCCTCTATAGGATATTATTGGAAAAATCAGCCCTTTGGGCTATTCTGTACATACCGGTCAATTGACCATGGTTCTCAGAAACCTGCTGTTGGAGAAGAGTCAAACGAAATAGCCACTCCCTCAGGAGATGGATTTGAGATTGATATAGAAATTGGGACAAAAGAACGGATCAACAATGTAGATCTGCAGATTAATACACCTGATGAGGCTCCCATAGATTTTGTAGATGAATGCGGTTCTTGGGACGAGTTTGATTACGATAGTTGTGTGTATACTGCCCAAGATGTAGGTGACGAGCAATGGGCTGTAGCAATTTACTTGGAGAATTTGGGGCTAAACAGCCATTGTGACAATTATTGTGAGATTGTTGACCTCAATTCTGGGAAAGAAGTGCTTTCAGTGGCACTGCACGAGTGATTTTTCGACTGACTCTTTATCCATTCGTCAGAAATACCGGTAGTGAGCTTACCGCCACCGACTCTCCACACTCGTCCGATACCGTAACCCCAGAACGCTAGTATTGAACTGCTGTATCGTCTCAGGGTTCATCTCGCCGCGTGCGTTCTGAATGTTCTCCTCGCTCTCTACCAGATGAGTGAGCGCCGCATCCAGTACATCGGACATCGGCGGGTCGTCGTGCTGATCACTCGCGACAATCGCACTCGCCTTGTCGAGTAGTCGCTGCCGCTCGTCGGTAATCTTCAGGCTGGTGCGTCGGGTCATGGTTTAAACTGGTGTATGCACGGGGGGTTGGTTCGCGTCGTTCGGGAGTGAGCGACTGGGTGGTTCTTCATAAACGGGGGTCGGGCCGTCGACGTGATCACGCCGAACCGCCAACCCAACCGCCTCGATTCTATGCACCTCGGCCCACGGCCCACAGCCCACAGGTGCATACATCGAGGATTGGCGTTACATCTGAGTCTGACCCCACGGGGTCGGGTTCGCATCATGGACTGACCAGCTCTAATCGGTAGTCGCCTTCGTCGTCCTCGTCGAGACTCTCGACTTTCGCCCAGTGATCGCCCACGAGGTCGCCGTCCTCGTCGACGAGCCCGCGCTCGCGCAGGTCGTCTATCGGTATCGAGACGGTCACACAGCCGCCGGCCGGGGAGAGTTTTCGCATCTCCATGGCACCGGCGGTGCAGTCCCGTTACTAAAATCTACGGGTGAGTCCCGTGAGTCCCGGGAATCGGTGCTTTCTAGCCAGCAGACTGCACGGCCGGGATACGGTCGCACTCGCGGCCGGTTCGAACCATGTTCGGGAAAATCGACATCGAAGACGCACTGGCAGGGGTTATCTTCACCGCCAGCGCGTTCGTCACCAACGGAATCGCCTCGATCACTATGCTCGGGTACGACCTCAGCGCCGCCGTCGTCACCGTCCAGAACACGGACATCACGTTCGCGTTCCTTCTCTCGCTCGGCGCGCTCGTCGCCGCCTACGCGACCAACCGCGTCAACGAGACGAAGAGCAAGACCTACGAAGTGGAAACGGACCTCTACGAGATCGTCCGTGGTTCGGCCACGGTCGAAACGTACCTCGCGGGCGGGACGCTTCTCATCGTCCTGCTGACCGGCCTGAACATCCTCGGTATCGGCGACGCCGTCGCCGGCACCGCCGCCTTCGGCCTGGTCGTCGTCGCCGTCGAGGCTGCCGGCTACTACGTCATCAGCTACCTCGGGTGATCGAGGATGGAACGCACTCTCAGTTACGGTCTCGTCGGCACCATCGGTGTGTCGGCATCGACCATCGCCTCCGCCGTCGTCGGTGACCCGTTCCCCGTCGTCGTCCCGGCCCTCGTGGGTGGGGCGGTCATCGCCGGCCATCACGTTCGCCACCGCCAGCAGACCAGCGACCAGACGGAGATCTTCACCGAGGAGGGATCGGCGTGACCCGCTATCGCTCGCTCGCGCTCTCGGCCCTCATCATCTGGTCGGCCGTCCTCGTGGGCGTTGGGCCGACGTTGGTCGGCCCCGCCGAGGCACAGACCGACACGTACACCCAACAGTTCACGACTGGCCCGCACAAGGTCGCTATCGACCTCTCGAACGTCTCCACCGAGACCACCATCACCGTCATCACCGACGAGTCGCCCGCGGGTGACAACACCGCGATTCTCGAAAAGACCGTCGGCGGCGCCCAACCGTCCGCGCACTTCCGCAACGCTGGCGCGTACCAAGAGTTCACTATCGAAGTCTCCGGTGCTGACGCCAAAGTGGAATTCTCGAAGGGCGGCGTGACCTCAGCGTGGACACCCGGCAGTGACGGCGTCTTCCTCGGCGACACTGGCGGCGACTCCGACTTCACGTACGACCTCAGCGAGCGAATCGGCGAGTCCGTGATGCCCCAGATCGTCCAACTGGACCGGACTGGGCTTCCCTCCAGTACGACGGTCAACACCACCGGACTGGACGCTCAGCAGGTCAAACAGGACCTCTATCAGAGTGGCCTCAATCAGCAGGCCTCTGCCGAGAACTACCAGACCACCGTCGACAACACGCTTCAGCACTCCGAAACGCAGGCGCTCATCATCGGCAAGAACGCCTACATCCGCGCGCTCAACAACGGCAGTAGCAAGGCTGCCGCGACCAACGAGGCGAATCAAGCAATCGCTAACTTCTACGCGGTGAAACAGCTCCAACTCATCAACGAGTGGGAACGCTCGGTTCTCCACTACGAGTACATGGTCTCGGTCGCGAAAAGCGAGTCCGGCATCTCACAGGATCACCACGACACCGGCAGCGCCAGCGGGCGATTCCTCCACGCCGAGTACCTCCAGAACGGCACCAACGAATACTACGCCTGGAACGACTATCAGGGCGATACCAGTACGACGCTGCTCAACGGAACCACCGTCTCGTACAACAGCTATCGCATCCTGCGAAAAGAGGGGTCCGGCGGGACGATCGGCAGCGGTCAGGTGAACGTGACGACCGGCCGTATCAATCCGACTGGGGAGGCCAGTGCCGGAGGTCGGCTCGTCGTCGAGAACACCTCCACCGGCGCACAGTACGTCTACATGGACCCCACCGAGTACAGCACTCGCTGGACCGACATCGAAAACCAGTATCAGGCCACGACCGGGGAGATGGAGACGCTCATCAACAACACCTACGACGCCTACCAAGCAGGTGAGATCGACAATTCTGACCTCGTCGACCCGTACGTGCTGGCGTCGGAACGCTCGGCCGGTGACGACTTCCAGGGCTGGGCCGCGACTCAACTCACCCTGCTCGGCCAGAACTCCCCCGAGAACTACGACCAGATGGGGAGCTTCAACGTCACCACGAAAACCGGCGACAGCTACCGCGGCATTCTGTTCTCCCCGGAAAACCCGGCCAGCGGCCAGTTCGCCGCGAACCAAACCTACGACCCGTCCGCAATCGGTGGCACGCAGTACATCGTCACCAGCGACCGCATTCGGGAACTGAACGAGAACTTCACCGTCCAGAACATCACCACCACGGACGGCGAACGTGTCCAGAACGTCACCATCGAGAAGACCGTCTACAAGACCAGCAACCTCACGGAGCTGAAACAGCAGTACGAGGACCTCGCCTATCGCCGGGCGCAGATCGAAGCCCGCGAACAGGCGTTGAAAGAGGCCGGCGGCGGTGGCCTCTTCGGTGGTGGGTCGGTCAGTCCCATCATCGCAATCTCTGTCATCGGGACGCTCCTGCTGGTCGTCCTCCTCGACAACTAACCCACTATGAGAGTTCCATTTTTCGCCGCGCTGCTGGTCGTGAGCCTCGCGCTCGCCGGGAGCGCTCCGGCCGTCGCACAGACTGCTAATCAGACCGTTCCGACCGGCCCACAGCCCACGGCGACGAACGCCACCGACGCCACTGCGACCGAGCGCATCGACGGCCAGACCGTCATCGTCGAGTCCCGCTACGTCGAGAACGCCAGCGTCGCCCTCATCACGCTTCGCTCCGAATCCGTTCAGACGGTCACCCTCTCCGACGCCGGGCGCTTCCAGGAGGGCGGGAAGATCCCCGTTCGCGCTATCGCGCTTCGGTCGGGCGAGACGGCGACCGTCGAGATTCCGGTGACCGAACAAGACGGCTACGTCGGCGTCGCCATCTCCACGGAGAACACGCCGCTGTACGCCGAGATCGTCCAGCAACCCAGTGGTGGCGGGCTCGACATCCTCCGCGCGCTCGGGTCACTCCAGGCGTGGATCGCGGGCCTCACCGTCGCGTTCGTCTGGATGATCGTCGCCGGCTGGAACGTCCTTCGCGGGGAAGACAGCCGCCCGGAGGTGGCCTGATGCCCGCGCCCACGTTCCAGAACAATCGCGACCGACTCACCTACCTCCTCGCCGAGTACAAGCTACTGGTCGGCGGGATGTTCGTCGGCTTGGTCGGTCTCGTCGCCTACTACCAGCCACAGGCACCGACACTGCCGACGTGGATTCCGGCCGTGCTGGTCGGCTGGCTCATCTTCGCCATCCCGTGCTATCTCGTCGGCGCGAAGATCGCCCGGTGGCTCCGACAACGGAACTGGGTCGAAGTCCACCACGTCAACGCCGTCGACGACACCGTGGAGAAGTACTACGTCCCGCCCGCGGTCTGGCAGGAGAAGGAGATCCCCGACGACGCTCCTGACCCATACCCCATCAACGGTGGCCGCGCGTGGGCGGTGCGCGAGTACGAGTATCTCGAAGACGTCGACCAACTCCGCGTGAAAGGCGTCTGGCTCGAAGGCTGTCAGGACACGGAACTCATGACCAGCAAAAAGCAGATGCAGGACATCCACGGCTGGCTCATCGACCGCGCCGAAGAACTCGCCGCCATCCGCGGCCGGTGGTCTCGCGGCGCCGTGGAACTCCAGCAGAAACTCGTCACGGCCGACGCCGAGGCGAACGAACGCGGCCAGATGATCCAGAAGACCGCCGCGAAGGACACCTTCGGCGACCTCATCGAGGACGGCGAGGACTTCGAAAACGCACCGAGTATCCACGATCTCGACGATCGGCCCGATCCCACCGCCGCCGCTGCCGTGGGCGATGGGCCGGCAGTCCCGACCGACACCACCCAAGACCCGCAGGTGAACGATGACTGACGACGCTAACGACCTCTACACGCCCGCACAGTTCCGCGAGTATCAGGACGGTCACGGTCAGCGCGACGCCGAGGAAGTCCATCCCCACGCCGGTATCGTCCGCGACGAGAAACTGTCGCGCTACCTCTCGATACTGGAGACACACTACGACCCGACACAGTGCGACCGGCCGGACAAGATGCCCGGACAGGCCAAAGACCTCCAGCACGTCCGCGACATCGTCCGTATCGAAGGGACCGAGACGGCCCGCAAAGCCATGGCGAACGGCGATATGCAGTCGTTGAAGCACTTCACGGGTGACGCCGGCCAGCGGGCCGATATCTCCGGCATCAAGGCCATCGACCAACTCCGCGCACAGATGACTGGCCCCGCGCCGATGTTCTACGAGTGGGCCGAACCCGGCACGGGAAAGTCGAACTTCGCGTGTCTCCTCGGTCAACTCTGGAAAGAGCAACACTCGTCGGACGCACTCGTCGCCTCGAACATCCGCACGCTCGAAGAAACCGACGAGTGGACCGATTCGGACGGCGACCGTCGCGACGGGTGGCTGGCGAACTACGGCGAACTCAACGAGTGGCTGAAACAGGACGGCGACCCCATGCACAACGAGCAACGCCCGAAGCTGTTCCTCTTCGACGAGGCATCTTCGAACGCGGGCGGCGGCGGAAAGGACGGCTACGACACGAAGACCAAACTTGGGCCGCTCACGTACAAACTCCGGAAGTACGGCGGGTCGCTCATCATCATCGGTCACGACGGCCGCGACGTGCATCCGCTGGTCCGCGAACTCGGTGTCTGTGTCCACAAGGAGGGACTGAAAGAAGCGACCTTCTACGAGGACGTGCGGAACCGCAAGGGTGTGAATCCGATCTTCTCCGTCTCCGGTATTCCCGAGACGGACTGGCGCTACGACGACAAGGAACCGACCACGTGGTCCTGGTCGAGCAACGGCGACGACGGCGACGAGGTAGACCCGGCTGACCTCTCGCGGAAGCTCGCGATCTACACAGTCATCACGGCGAAGGAGGCCGACCCGGACAAACCAAACCACGAAATCGCCGAATTCGTGCCCTACAGCACTGAATGGGTCCGACAGCGCTGGAACGAGTACGAACACGACGGCGACCATCGTTCAGTGGTTGGCGAGGTGACGGAGCTAACCGCATGACGGCAGTACGATTCGGCCAAACCAACAACAACCAACCCCCCGGCGTACCCCTACTGTTGGCCCATAACCGTCGCTCGCGTGCGCTCGCTTCTGTAGCCATGGGCAACGACCAGCAACAACCCGGAGGAGTATCTATATATGACGCACGCGAGGTGCGCGGATGAGTCGGAGCCATCGAGCGAACCACTACGGGACGCTCGTCGAGCGTCAAGCCGCCGACCGGTACGGCCTCGATCTCGACCGCGCCAGTTGGCACGACGCTCGTCGGCCGGACGGAACGCCGGTCGAAATCAAGTCCGCGATGCATCGGCATTCGGACGGCCAGCCCGGCACGTTCAAACTCTACGATCAGTACCACGAACGGCTACGTGCAGCGAACGGGTGGTACGTCTTCGGCGTGTATCGGATTCGTGGGCGCGGTGTCGAGGTTCTGGAGTGGGAGACGCAGCACTCTTCACGCTTACCGAGTCTCGACTGGCATGGTGGAGGACGGCATCGGGATGCAGAACAGGCTAAAATTCATATAGACGAATTGTTTTAATTTCGTTATGAATCTATCTCAGCAGAGACAGTTACAGAATTGAATGTTTCCTAAACTGCCAACCTCTGTTCGGAGTAGATATTTTGGGTACTTTCTTGCAGCGATATTCGCGACCCTATTTGTTGGCTCGCTATTCGTAGCTAGCCTCCTCCTGATGGGGATATTTGTACCTGCTTCAGTACCCACATTCTTGTTTTTTGTATTATTGGCCTCAATTTACGCAATCACATTCAGCGGTGCCCTGTCTTTCGCACAACCCTCTATAGACAGAAGCGACTACCTCCCGATATTCGTAATTCTGGTAGTGTTTCTTGCGATGGCGCTGATTTCTCAAGGAATCGGTGTTCTTACGGGAATTGAACAGGGAGACAATCTGGCTACAGTCATTGTCGCTCTATTCACGATTGGCTTAGCCAGCTCCTTGTTTGTCGGTGGATGGCTTCATGGCAAACTGAGAATCACAGAGAAAGGTCTCTTGAGATATCTTGAACCAGTTGAAACGAAGGGTATCAGAGAGACACTCACCGAGATATACAGTCGCCGAGACATTAATTCGCTCACAGTAATTCTGCTCGTTGACTTCGTTGTTTCCTCAGTGATCGGGTACGCGTTCGATATTGGTGTGGGCCTCGCGACTTTTTTCGGATTACTGACCTTGATCCGGTTCATAGTCGAGTTCGATGAACAGAAGTTGGCTGAATTCAATGGTTAGCGGACGCTGTGCGGTGTATTTTGGATAGGTGGCCTTAGCCACACGACTAAGGGGAACCCGGAAGCTTGCTTTCCGGGTTCCCCATGGTCGCGCGGCTGGGTGACGTGACCGAAGGGAACGAACCCAGCCGCGCGACGCGCGATTTTCGGGGGTAGCCGGAGGAAATTGCCGCTAAAACGGTGTGTTGGATAGTGATGCCTCTACTCAGGGGGCGGCGCTACCCGCCGTCCCAGTTCTCACCGACCGGGTAGCCAGCCTCCTTCCAGGCCTCGAAGTCGAACCCATCGCGGGCGTTCTCTGCGGCCCGCGTCTCGCGTATGTAGTCGCCGCTGCGGTACGCGCTGGTGAACACGCTAGAGAGGTCGCGGAATCGCTCACGGCCGCTCTCAGCCGTCTCTACGACGACGTGAATGCCGTAGGTGTTCGCTTCGACACACTCGGTGTAGGCCGTCCGAATCTCGCGGACGATAGCCTTCGCCTCGTCGAGGTCGTCGGCCGTGTAGCCCACCTCCAGCAGCGACCGACAGTCGGCGGCGTCGATCTCCGTGATCGCGTACTCGCGACGGACCCGCGCCCATCGCGACCGCCCGCGTTCCTCGGCGGCGTCGGCCAACTCCATCGCGGCGCTGCCGATGTCCTGCTGGAAGCGGTCACCTGCGGCCCGAACCCGCTTCAAGAGTTCCTGCTGGACCTTCTTCGACTCCAACTCTAACTCGCCGTAGGTGTGCCGAATCAGTCCCTCGAGGCGGTCGACGACGGTCCGAATCGTTCGGTACGTGTAGCCCGTCTTCTCGGCGGCCTCCTTCGGTGAGACCTTCCCGCCGTCGGTCAACAGCATCTCCGTCACGTCCCGGTCGGCGTCGGTCATGTCGCTCCACAGTTTCATCACGCGGTGTTCCTGTTCGTCCTCGATCTCCGGCAGCGGGCACTTCACGAACTTCCGCGCTTCCGTCGTATCTCGGACGTTCCAGAACGGGTCGAAGTCGACGAAGATACTACTCTCGGCACTCGTCGCCAGCCCACACCAGTCCAGACAGTTCAACACCGTCGCCTCTAACTCGCGTCGGGCGTCGTCGAGGTCGTCCCAGCGAACCGTGTGGTCGGTCCGGCTTGTCTGGTAGGAGACTTCGAACTTCGGGTGATACGGCGCTTCGTCGGGCGTGTACTTCTGGGGTTCGTTCGGGTAGTAGTGTTTCAGTTCCTTTCCGAGTGAGTGGCCTCGAACCAGCTCGCCGGCCTTCTCGTCCTCGACGGTGGCCGTGACGTAGTAGCCCGGCAGTTTCGTGTTGTCTTCGACGTGCTTCCGGTAGCCCGTCCGGTCGCCTTGGATGAGTGTGTGGGCGCGGGCTATCGGACCGTCAGCGGCGTGCAGCGGCCCACTGCTCTCTCGGTAGAGTCGGACGTAGTAGGCGAGGTCGTCGATGTGGCTGTCGGGATGGGGCTGGTCGAAGTATCGGGCAGCGATGCCGTAGGCATCCATCATCCGCTTCACGAGCGTCAGGTACTCCTCGTGGGGAAGGTTCGATGCCTGTACTTGGACATCGACGTAGGGCGCACCGTAGTCCGGCACCGAGACGGGTTTTCCGTTCGAGGTGAGGTTCGGCCACCGCGGGCGGACAGTAATGGTGCCGCCTTTCACGCGCTTGTCTCGGTCTGCTCGCTTCCCTTCGTAGGTCGGGGAATCCTTCGCGACGAAGTAGAACTGAAACTCGCGAACGTTCTCAATCTGGAACTCGGGGCTATCCCACGGGTCGAGGCCACTCTCGGAGTAGTCGAAGCAGGTGGCCCACGTCTCGCCGTTGAACTCGATGTCTCTGGTCGGCTTCCCGTCGGTTTCCCAGCGGTCACCCCACTCTTTGATGAGTGAGTCCATCGCGTAGTAGGGCTTCAGGCCGTAGTCAGGAACGCCGGGATCGGGATGCACGCCAATCGTAAAGCGCACGTCACCCTCATGAGGGGCGCACTTGAGGTGCCGCGACATCCCTACCTCCGCTCCTCGATCTCCGCGACGGCGCGCTCGACTTCGGCCTGACTCTCCGTCACCGGCTGCATCTTTCCCCAGTCGAAGTGACGGGGTTCACTCGCCGCCACGTCGTACAGTCGCGACGCCCGGACGAACTCACTCACTGGCCTCACCTCCACGAAGCCACTCCTCGAAGTCCCGCGAACACTCGGGACAGAAGTCCGCGAGGTGGCCGAGTTCGTCCTGTCGACTCTCCGGCGGATACCAGCTGTGTTCAACCCGGATATGTCGAATATCGGGCGCAAAGGTCCGTCCACAGCGGGCGCACTCAGCGTCTCTCACGCGCTGGTCACCTCCAGTTTCTCGCGGGCACGACGGAGTAGATTCCCGACTGTCCCGGGTGATCGCTCCGTTTCGCGGGCGTACTCACGCGGGCCGTACCGGCCCATGCCCACGGCTTCGAAGACTTCGCGCTCGGCATCGGTGAGCGGCGATAGGTCGGGTTCGAAGTCGTACAGCGAGGACTGCGGCGTCATCGTTCACCTCCAAACGACTCGAGTCCGGTCTGCAGCGCTGGCCGGAACGAAGTGGCTTCGTCCGGATCGAAGTTCATCACCAGCCGCTCGGTGGCCTTCTCGCGCTCGTCGCCGTTGATGCTGTAGTGAATCTTGTACTGGCGTCGGTTCCAGTCGTGCTCGACGATCGCCTCTTCCAGTTCTTCGGGGAGATCACCGTAGGAGCAGATCCAATCTCCCTCGAGTCCGGCGAGCAGTTCGGTCAGTGCTGTGTGATCGAACTTCCCCTCATGGGTATAGAGGTCGTCACCCGGTCCGACGTACGGCGGATCGAAGTAGAACAGCGCGTTCTTACAGTCGTACTTCTCACAGAGTGACTGATAGTGAAGACATTCGAGTGCGACATCACGGAGTCGGTCGGCCACCTCGTCAAGTGCGTCGGTGGCGTTTCGCAGACGTCGTGGTTCGCTCCGGACCGAACTGGCTTTGAAACCGGATATTCCGTCGATCTTGCCGCTGTACTGCGTGTACCGGAGATAGAACCACCGACCGGCCCGAACGACATCGTCACTCGGTCGGTGTCCGTTGTAGAACGCTCGCGCCCACCGACCGTGCAGTTCCCGAGAGAACGGAACCGTACGAAGCCACTCCTGTAGCTCCTCGCGCTGCTGGCGGAGGACTCGGTAGAAGTGGACCACGTCGCTATCGAGATCGTTCAGGACCTCGATGTGACTCTGTTGTTTGTTCAGCAGGAGCGACGCCGAGCCACCGAACGGTTCGGCGTACAGTTCGTGATCCGGGAAGTACGGCAGGATCTCGCCGACGTGGAACGTCTTCCCGCCCGGATACGGGAACGCCGACAGGCTCACAGACTCTCACCCCCGTCGGTCCGCGCGTCGACGCGCCCGCCCTGGTTACGCTGGGGCTGGTCCGCGGGATCAGGGTAGTCGAGTTCCTTCCCGGCGGCGGTTCCACGCGAAATCCGGGGCATGCAATCGCACGCCGGACAGCGGTGGGCGATGTTGTCGCCGTCTCCGAAGGTCCGCCGGAAGTCCCGCGAAACGTGAGCGCCGCAGTGTTGGCACTCTTGTGGGTTCGTCTGGCGGTCCAGTATCATGCGGACCACCCCTCGGCTAATGAGAGTCCCGGACGAGGTGGGTGTCCAACAACTTCTTTGTTGAACTCATGATTTCGACCCCCTACCCAAAAATCGCCAGAATGCGATAAGCACGCGTCTCGGGCGTTGAAACACCATTCTCCGAACGGCTGAGAACCGCTAAGGTTTGAGATGGGCCCTGCCGGATTTGAACCAGCGCTCAATCGGTTATGAGCCGATCGCTTTAACCAGACTAAGCTAAGGGCCCTCGTGGGTCGTTTCTCGGTTCCGCGTCTTTAGCCTGTCGGGTCCGTGTCGGTCGGTTCGTGGCTCGTCGACGTCGGCGCGACACGCGTGGCTTGCGACGCGTTTCACCTGGTAACACTGAAGAAGGGGACGCCACCGCCAGGGCTCGAACCTGGGACAACCTGGGTAACAACCAGGTGCTCTACCAACTGAGCTACGGCGGCTTGTTCGCATGCATCGATTGACGGAGTTGTTAAATAGGGCTTTCGTTTCCGAGCGCCATCGACACGCTTTCACGCACTCTGTGAGTACCGGTGGGCATGAGCGACGAGTTCGACGCCGTCGTCGAGCGGGTCCACGAGCGGGTCTCGCCCGACGCCGAGGAGCGCGAGCGGTTACAGCAGGCCGCCGAGACGGTGATGGAGCGGGCGAGAGACGCTATCGCCGACCTCCCCGTCTCGGCCGAGGTGATACAGGTCGGATCGACGGCCAGAGGGACGTGGACCGCCGGGGACCGCGACGTCGACGTGTTCGTCGCGTTCCCGCCGGACCTGCCACGGGAGACGCTGGAGGAGTACGGACTGGAAGTGGGCCACGCCGTCCTCCCCGAGGGCCGGGAGGAGTACGCCGAACACCCCTACGTCGTCGGCGAGTGTGACGGCTACGACGTCGACCTCGTCCCGTGTTACGCCGTCGAGGACGCCACGGCCATCCAGTCCGCGGTCGATCGGACGCCGTTTCACACCCGGTACCTCGACTCGCGACTGGACGACGCCCTCGCCGGGGACGTACGGATCACCAAGCAGTTCCTGAAGGGAATCGGCGTCTACGGGAGCGACCTCCGTACCCGTGGATTCTCGGGCTATCTGACCGAACTGCTGGTGCTGGAGTACGGCGGCTTCCGCGAGTTCGTCGAGGCGGCCGCGGACTGGCACCCGCCGGTCACGTTCGATCCGGAGGACCACGGCACCGTCTCGTTCGACGACCCGCTCGTCGTCGTCGACCCGACGGACCCCGAGCGCAACGTCGCCGCGGTCTGTTCGGCGACGAACGTGGCGCGGTTCCAGCACTACGCGCGGGACCTCCTCGCGAACCCCCGAATCGGCCTGTTCGAGGCCAGCGAGCCCGACCCGTACGACGCCGGCGCGGTGGCTGTAGCCATCGAACGCCGCGGGACGACGCCGGTGGCGCTTCGGTTCGACGCGCCCGACGTGGTCGAGGACCAACTCTGGCCACAGCTACGGAAGTCACTCGGCGGCCTCACGGACGAACTCGACCGGCGGGGGTTCGACGTGCTTCGCTCGGCGGCCTTCGCCACGGACGGTGTGGACGCCAGGGCAAGCGCGGACATGCCGTCGGACGCGACCGGTGACGCCGTCCTGCTGGCGGAACTCGCCGTCGCCGAACGCCCGGCTATCGAGCGCCACGACGGGCCGCCGGTCCACGTCCGCGAGCACGCGACGGGGTTCTACGAGGCGTACGAAGACGACCCCGAGGTGGCCGGCCCATTCGTCGACGGCGAGCGCTACGTGGTAGAGCGACCGCGGGCGGTGACGACGGCGGCGGAATTCCTCCACAGCGACGCGCTGTTGGACGTGCGACTCGGGCCGCACGTCGAGTCGGCGCTCGACGCGGGCTACGACGTGCTGGTCGGCGAGGAGATTACCGAACTAGCCGACGCTTTCGGCGTGGAACTGGCCGACTACTTCGACCCGAAGCCCTGAGCGGCGACCTCGTCGAGGACGTCGCGGGCGTCCTCGCTCACGTCGTCGTCGGGTTCCATCGGCCGGTAGCCGTCGAACACCTCGTGGACAGTCGTCACCGAGTCGGAGAGCGTATCGAGGCCGTAGCCGCCTTCGAGGACGAAGCTCAGGCCGGCGTTACAGTCCTCGGCGAGCGTTCGCATCCGCTGTGTCATAGCGCCGTACCCCTCCGTCGTCACGCGCATCCGTGAGATGGGGTCGTGCTCGTGGGCGTCGAAGCCGGCGGAGACGACGAGCAGGTCCGGGTCGTAGTCGGCGATGGCCGGCGCGATGGCCTCGTCGATGGCCGCGAGGTAGTCGGCGGTGTCCGCGCCGGGCTGGTACTTGACGTTGAGATTGGTATCGGCACCGTCGTCCTCACCGGTCTCGTCGATGGCCCCGGTCCCGGGGTAGAGGCCGTCCTCGTGAATGGAGGCATAGAACACGTCGCCACGGTCGTAGAAGATGTCCTGCGTGCCGTTGCCGTGGTGGACGTCCCAATCGAAGATGGCGACGCGGTCGGCGTCGCGTTCGAGGGCGGCCTGTGCGGCGACGGCGGCGTTGTTGATGAAACAAAAGCCCATCGCGTCGTCGTAGACGGCGTGGTGGCCCGGCGGCCGGCCGAGCGCGAAGGGGGTGTCGCGGGCCGAGACGCCGTCCATCGCCGTCTCGGCGGCCCAGACCGCGAGTCCCGCGGAGGCTACCGCGGCGTCCCACGTCGCCTCGACGGCGACGGTGTCGGCGTCCCAGTTCCCCCCGCCGTCGTCGCAGAACTCGCGGAACTCCGCTATGTAGTCGGGGTCGTGGACGCCGTGGACCAACTCCAGGTCGACGTCGCCGGCGGCGACGTACTCGACGCCGTGGCGTTCCTTGAGTGCGCGTCTGACCGCCCGGAGTCGGTCGGGACTCTCGGGATGGCGCGGGCCGGTGTCGTGGTCTAGACAGACCTCGCGGTAGCCGAAGTTCATTCAGTAGTACTGGCCGAGTTCGAAGTAGGTCTCGATGTCTGCCGCCTTGACTGTACGGCGGTCTGCGTGACGGGCCAGCGTCGCCGCGGCGGCGGCCACGTCGTCGGCGAACGCTTCGAGGATGTTCGCGAGGGCGACGCGTGCGTCCATCGCGACGCGGTAGTCGTCGGCGATGTCGAGGCGCGCGATGCGGTCGACCGGGGCAACCGGGAGTTCCAGACTGTCCTTGTCCGGAACGTGGTTCACCCCGAAGTCAGCGGGCATCAGCGTCTTCCGGCCGTCAGCAGTCGCCTCCTCTGCGGCGGCGACCGCAAGCGACGCTCCTCGTTTCTGAATCCGACGAGCCAGTTCCTCTGCCGCGTCGGCACTGACCCGCAACCCGTCCGCGTTCCGCCGGATGACGGCGTCCACCGGCGCGAACGGTAGCTCGACGCTCATACCCACAAGCGAGAGTGTTGCGGCCTTAAGAGTTTCCGTAGCGGCGCTCCCCCGCTCAGAACACGTCGTCGGCGTCGAGACGACCGTCGTCCATGACACCGCGTACCGTGATCTCCTGTCCCAGTTGGACGCGTTCGTTCGTCTCGACGCTCATCGTCTCCTCGCCGTCGTCTAAGACGACCGGGTCGCCGGTCTGGACGACGGTGCCGGTGAACTCGACCTGTTCGGCGGCCTGTACCCCCCCGCTGTCATCGGTACCGCTGGCACTGCTGCCGGCCCCACTCGACGCGCCCCCGCTGTCGCCGTCGCCGGCGAACGAAGCGAGGCCGGCGTGTTCGTCGTCCCCGGACTGGGCGGGTGCGCTCCCGACGTTCGTCCCGTCGTCTAAGACCACGACCGTCGAGGCCCAGTTGGCGGAGGCTTCCTTGTCGTCCTGCCAGCCGTCCTGGATCTCTACGTCGGCGACCAGTATCTCGTCGCCCGGCGCGATGTCCTTGTCGGCCTTATCGCCCCACAGGGCCACCCGGATGTCGCCGGTGGCGTCTTGAACCCGGACGTTCCGGACCTGTCCCTCGCTGCCGTCGTCGCGGTCGAACGTGCGGACCGGGTCCGTCGAGCGGACGACGCCGGCGATGTCGACGGTGTCGCCGATTTCGACGCGCTCGATGGGGTCGGCGTCGGGTTCGAAGTCGACCGCCTCGTCTATCTCGTCGATGGCGCCCTCGTCGCCGACGTGCAGTTCGAGCGCCCCGTCACGTTCACGGACGTAGCCGTCGACGACTTCGACGGCAGTGCCGGGGGCCAGTTCCTCGGCGCGGTCGGCCCGGTCGTCCCACATCGTCACGCGGACGCGGCCGGTCTCGTCGCCCAGCGTGAGGTTCGAGACGCGTCCTTCGCTGCCGTCGTCGCGGTCGAACGTGCGGATGCTGTCGGTGTCCAGCACGAGGCCACGCAGGCTCACGTCGGACTGACCCATCGTCAGCGACTCGACGCTGGATCCGTCGCCGGGTTCGACGTCGATGGTGGCGTCCTCGTCGGGTTCGGCCTTGTCGACGGAGACTTCGAGGCCGTTGTACCCCTCTTTGGGGCGACCTTTGACCCGGAGAACGTCGCCCACGTCGAGTGCGCCCTCGTCGATGTCGACGGCCTGTCCGTCCCAGAAGGCGAGGCGGATACTGGCCGTCTCGTCTGCGGCTTCGACGTTGATGACTCGGCCGTCCTCGTCCTCGCCGTCGCGTTCGAACGTCTTCAGGTCGCCGACTGCCATCACCTTCGCGAGGAACTTCACCTCGTCCATCCCCGGTTCGACGTCCGCGATGGTCTCGACTTCGCCTTCGTTGAGTTCGTGGGCCAGCAACATCGCGGCCGTCTCCTCGTCCGCGAGGCCGCCCATCTGTTCGACCTTCTCCTCGACGGCCTCGCGGAACTCCTCCTCGGAGACGTCCGTCTCTAAGTCCGCGTAAATGTCCTCTATCGCACCCATTGCTACAACTCCATGTCGGTCAATTCTAAATACGATTGGCCGATACACGAACCCATGACTGACCTACCCGACCGCGACTCGCCCCAAAACCTGTTACGACAGGCTCGGGCGAGTCTTGAGACTGCTCGTGATGAAGGACGCATTTCTGAAAATGAGTTTGGCGTCATAGCCCAAATAGTCAACGCATATGACGAGGACCGACCATCTACACCACTTCCCGATGGAGAATCACATCGGAGTGGGACGACGTTGAAAGCGTGGTGCAACCGATTACGGTTAGTTGCGGAACGGATGGAGGTCGACCTCACCGACGCGACTGCAGACGACGTCGATCAATTTTGGGACGACATACTGAGTGGCGAACACCCTGATGTGAAAGACGATGGACTGTCTCCTAATACTGTCACGGGACAGCAGTCGACAGTTAGGGTGTTCTTCGAGTATCACGACCAACTTGCCGTAGAACCCGATGAGCTGTCTGTCATTGCTCCTGAAAAGAACAACGTGGATGAACGGGATGTCTACACAGGTGACGAGATAGACGCAATGCGGGACAGTATCGACCACCCACGGGACCGCTGTTTGTTCGATCTACTCGTCTACACGGGACAGCGGTTACGTGCTGTCCAAACACTCCGCATCAAGGATGTCGATTTGGACGACGGCACTTTCTATCTCAACAAAGACGCTGGTGGACTGAAAGGTGCAGATGGAAAAAGACCATTGCTCGGTGCAGAAGCGGGAGTCCGTGAATGGCTTGATTATCATCCAAACCCCGAATCAGACGCCTATCTCATCACACAGCGTCCTGACTATCGAGCAGATGCGGATGGAAGTGAACCGTTGACACAGAAATCCATACGTCGGATTCTCGACAGAATAGCAGACGACGCGGGTGTCGACAAGCCGTCTAATCCCCATAACTTCCGCCACTCCTTCGTCACAATTGCTAAGCGACAGTATGGAATGGACGACTCAACGATTAAAGGACTCATCGGTCATCGGCTTGAGTCCCGAGTTATGGAAGAAGTCTACTCACATCTCAAAGACGACGACCACGTTCGTGCCGCACAAGAAGCGACGGGAATCCGTGAACCAGATAACGAGAGTCCGTTGTCCCCCGACTTTTGCCCTACGTGTGATGAACCACTCCCCGACGCCGCGAAGGCTTGTCCCCGATGTGGGATTATGTTCACTCCTGATGCAAGAGAGGTGAGCGACAATATGGAAGACATGTTCTATGAGGGTCAACGAGAAGCAGACGACGAGGAAGAAAGTGAAGCAGTTGACGCCCTGAAACAAGCGTTGGACGACAACCCCGACCTTGCCGCTGAAGTACTTGAGCAATTGGCCGACACTGAATAGGAGGGTCGATTACGCGACTGCGTCGGTTGCGTCCGTCGATTCCGTCGTCGTGGCTGGCATATTCCGGAGTGGCTTCGGCACCCGATATAAACCTCCGCCCGACACGGGCTCTCTCATCGCTCGGCCGTCGTCACCTCGGTCGGGCCGTCGCCGTGGTCGTGGGTGACGACGACGCGACCGGGCAGGCCGCCCTCGAACTGCACCATCGCCTCGTAGTCGATTTCGACGATGGCCTGCGTACACGCGTCGCCGGCGTCGTCGCGGGCACCCGTCTCGACGGCGACGGTCAGTTCGTCGGCCGCGGCGTCGTAGTCTGCCCCCGCCAGCGCGGCGGTCTTACAGCCGTTGGCGCCCCAGATGGTCCCGTCGACGGTCACCGCGTCCGTCCCGAAGGTGACGCTGGCCTCGCTCACCTGCGTGCCAGACTCGCGTCGGGTGACGGTGAACTCGGTCCCGGTCACGCGCGGGTCTTCGTCTCCGGTCCCGTTGTCTGTTCCGCCGCCGTCGCCGGTTCCGGGGTCGCCACTGGACGCACAGCCGGCCAGCGCAACCGCACCGGCCGCGCCGAGTCGCCGAAGGAGGGCTCTGCGGTGCATACCCGGACAACTACCCGGTAACAGGAAGGTCCTTGTGGTGGTTCAAACCCGGCTTTGACCGTGGTGTGCTCTCCCGTCGCGCGGGGCCGTCGAACCGTCACCCTTTTCATACCGACCACCCTCCGTCAAGATGAGTCCGGATAGGGTAGTGGACTATCCTCTTGGCTTGCGGAGCCAGGGACCGGAGTTCAAATCTCCGTCCGGACGTTACCTTTCCGCGAACCAACTCTGCGAGCGACGGCCCTGTCGCTCGCACCCGTGAGCGGTTATGCGGACTGCGGAGATTTGAACACGACAGTCGCAGCGCGAGTGGAGCGAGCGACCGTCTGTCACCTGTTCAAATCTCCGTCCGGACGTTCACTTCGTTCACGACCGGCGAGCGACAGTGTCGTCACGCCGTTTTTCCCGACCCGTCGCATATCACCGCGCATGGACGCTCATCTCCGGGCCGGCATCGCCGTCTACGACGCCGGTCGGTTCCACGCCGCCCACGACGCGTGGGAGGACTACTGGCTCGAACTGGACGCGGGGCGCGACGAGCGGTTCCTCCACGGCCTCATTCAGTTCACCGCCGTCGTCCACCACGGCCGGACCGAGAACTGGTCGGGCGCACAGGGCCTCGCGGAGAGCGCCGGCGAGTACCTCGCAGGCCTGCCCGCGGACTACCGCGGCGTGAACCTCGACGACGTGCGGCCGTTCCTCGCGCGTGCGGCCGAGGACATCGAGGCAGTCGACTGGGACCACCCGCCCGCGCTTCGCCACCACGGCGAGACGCTGGACTACGAGGCGCTGGACTTCGAGGCGACGGCCGTCGCCGCCGGTGTGCTGGCCGAGGCCGAGGGGTACGACGACGGCGTCGTCGCCGACGCCGTCGACTACGCCCGGGACGAACTGGACGACAGAGGAGAAGGGCGGTTCGTCGGCCTCCTGTTCTCGTTCGTCAGAGAGGGCGAGCATCGGCCGGTGGTGTACCACCGCCTGCGCGACCACGTCGAACGCGAACGGCAGAAAGACGACGACGTGCGGGGACTGTTCGACGAGCGATCGGGGTGAGCAGGTCGATTGCCGTCGCCACACGGCTGGACCCGGTCGATCACAGAACCAGCAATAACGCCGCTCAGACGTCCGGTTCGACGACCCGCTCGTCCCCTTCGAAGTGGGCGGAGTTGTCCCGCGGGGTGTAGCCCAGCGCCTCTTTGGCGCGTTCGAGGGAGTAGTACTTCCGGTCGTTGTCGGAGATGCCGTAGACGATTTCGAACTCGTAGTCGGCTTCGAGCGCGCACTCGTGGATGTGGGCGCAGTCGGGGTAGGAGAGCCACATCGCCTGTCCGCGCTCGTAGTCGATGGGCGGGTGGCCTCGGGTCAGGTTGCCGATGCGGATGTTACACACGTCGATGCCGTGTTCGTCGTGGTAGTAGCGGCCGAGTATCTCGCCGGTGGCCTTCGAGACGCCGTAGAGGTTGCCCGGGCGGGGGAACTCCGTCCCGTCGAGCAGGAAGTCGGCCT
The DNA here is from genome assembly GCF_031624555.1 of Haloarcula sp. S1AR25-4. Classification (NCBI taxonomy): domain Archaea; kingdom Methanobacteriati; phylum Methanobacteriota; class Halobacteria; order Halobacteriales; family Haloarculaceae; genus Haloarcula; species Haloarcula sp. S1AR25-4. Next base: position 597,213 of record NZ_JAMQOR010000003.1, read on the forward strand.
CCTCGCGGTACATCTCGGGGGTGCGGCGGTCGGTCTCGAACGCGCCGACGGCGTGGTTCGAGGAGGCGTAGACGAACTTCTCGACGCCCTCGTCGACGGCGGCCTCGTACATCTTCTGGGTGCCGTCGATGTTGTTCGCTAAGACCGAATCCCACGGGGCTTCGGGGCGGGGGTCGCCGGCGAGGTGGATGATGGCCCCGACGCCGTCGACGGCGGCCGCGACGTCCTCGTCGTCGGCGACGTCGCCGACGAGGAACTCGTGGGATGGCTCCTCGGCCGGCGGACTGTGGAACATGAGTTTCCACTCGTAGGCGTCCCCGATGCCTTCGAGGATGGCCTCCCCGACCGCGCCGCCCGCGCCTGTGAGTAGAACCGGGTCGTCCATTCGTATACGAGGGATAGACAGCGCACAATAGGTAGCTTGCGGTTCCGTTATGTGCCGGTAGACCGACCAATGGGTATGGACCCGACAACGCCGCAGGTCGCCTGTTTCGAGGCCGGCATCAAGTTCGGCTCGCTGTATCACCAGTTCGCCGGCACGCCTGTGAGCCCCGATAGCGCCGACTCGCTGGCGGCGGCGATCGAAGAGGCCATCGAGAACCAACCACACTGCGAGTCGGTCACCGTCGAGGTCCGCGAGGCCCCGCTTCGCGAAGCCATCGCGGCGGCCGGCGCCGACTACACGGAACTGACCGGGCGGTTCCTCGACGTCTCGATGGTCATCGACTACGAGGGCTGTGTCGTCGAGACGAGCATGGCGATGGAGGACGGCTACCCGCTGATGCAGGTCGATTCGGTCAGCGAGTGACGCTGCCGTTCGGTCGGTGTCGTCACACTTTCCCTCCGAAAATTTTACCCACGCTGGTCGTGCAGATCCGGTGATGTCCCTCCACGCGATAGACAACATCGACGACGCTATCGACGCCACGCAGGCGTTCCTGTTCCCGTTCGACCTGCGCACGTGGCTCAAACTCGCGTTCGTCGCCTTCTTCGTCGCCGGTGGCGGTGGTGCCCTGAATCTGGTCCGGAGCATGAACAGTTTCAACAACTTCGATCAGGGGGCGTCGCCGACCGGCCCGACTGGCACCGGGAGCGAGTTCGCACTCACGGGCACGCTCGACGTCTTCCCGTCGCTCGTCGGTGGGACGGTTTCACAGGTCACTCAGCCCGGACCGGACCTCCCGTCGGGCGGTGCCGAGGCGCTGGCGGGCCTCGGCGTACTCGTCATCGTCGCTATCGTCGCTATCGTCCTCTTCGCACTGGTCGTCGGCGTACTGAGCAACTTCATGGAGTTCGTCTTCGTCCAGTCGCTCGCCGAACAGGAGGTCCACGTCCGACGGTACTTCGGCGACAACGTCGGCAACGGCGTCCAGTTGCTCGCGTTTCGGTTCGTCTTCGGTCTCCTCGCTGGCGCCGCCTCGGTCGGTCTGTTCCTGCTGTTCTTCCTCGTCGCTGCTGGTGGCGAGATGGCCGACCTCGGCCCGCAGTTGCTAGCGGCGTCGTCGACGCTCTTGATCGTCGGGTTCCTCGGGTTCGCCCTCGTCACCGGGACTATCAACGGCTTCACCACCGTGTTCGTCGTCCCGTTGATGCTACAGGGCGACCACGGAATCATCACCGGGTGGCAACGCCTCTTCTCATCGCTCCGCGAGCAACCGAAGCAGTACCTCGCCTACCTCTTTTTCTCGGTCGTCCTCGGCATCGGCGTCAATATCGTCTCCGGGTTCGCTCTCCTCATCGGCGGCGGGTTGCTGGCGATACCGTTCGGCCTCGTCGCTGTCGCCCTGTGGTTCGCGCTCGGCGAGGGACTCGCCGCCGGTATCCTCGCTGGCATCGTCGTCGTCCTGTTCGTACTGACGCTTTTCGTCGTTGCCATGTTGGTCAAGGTACCGCTCGTCTCTTTCCTGCGCTACTACGCGATGTTGGTGCTCGGCGACATCGACGCCGACATGGACCCGATTCCGGACGTCCGCGCCGACGTCGAAGGCTGAGTGATACTGGTGGCTGTAACAAACTGAAGTACTTCGCCACCCCGGGATGGCGAATATCTGTACGAACTTACAGCCACCAGTATGAGGACTTTCGGTTTTCGGTTCTCCCGTCCGCTCGCGTCTGTCGGTTTCACTTTCACTTTCAGGCGGGCTTTTAACCCCACACCACGTCAACTGGCAACCATGAGTCAGACCAGTCTGGACGACGACGAACTGTTCGGCGAGGCCGCAAACGAGATGCGAAGCGACGTCGAGGCCTCACTCGCCGAGGCCCGTACGGCCCTTCCCGAGGCAGACGCGGTGTGGGACGTCGAGGCCGACAACACGCTGGGCGTGCTCAACGCCCTGAAGACCGCACTCGACGTCGGTGACGCCGAGGACCACCTGCGCGATGCGAAGAAGTGGTACACGATGGGCGAACGCGCCGACGCCTTCGAGGACGCCGAGGACCTCGCCGAGGACATCGAGACCGTCGAGGACCTCATCGGCGACGTCGAGGACGCCCGCGAACAGGTCGGCGACCTCACCGCGACGATTCCACAACTTCGCAGTACCCTCGAGGAGTTCGAGGAGAGCGAAGAAGACGACGGAGCGGACGCCGACGCGGACGCCGACACCGACGCAGACGCCGAGGAAGCCGAGGCCTGAACGCGCGGTGGTCCGCGCCAGCGGGTGCGTTCCGAGAAGCGCTTCGCTCGTCCCGTCCAGACCTCGTTTTCGAGTTTTTCAGGGGCCGTCGACGACGTCGACACTACCTGCCCGACGGCGGTCACCGTCGCGCGCTCCAGTACTGAGTGTCGAACCTGACGCCCGGTTCAGACGATGGAGTCCGGTCGCGTCGCGAAGTAGTTGAAGACGGCGCCCAGACCGATGCCGTAGACGACGTGGGCCGCTAGCGTCAACACGGCGTACAGCGCCAGCGTCAGGCCCGACTGGCCGGTGTAGAACGCGAGGACGAACCCGGTCCACATCGCCGCGCCGAAGAAGGCCCCGGAGACGGGGTCTGACTTGCCCGGCAGGTACTCTTTCAGCGAGGCGAACAGCAGCGGCCACGGGAACATCCCGCCGCCGAGGAAGATGATGTACCCGAACAGCACCTCGGGGACGTAGCCGGTCAGCCCCACGAGTTCGGTCAGGATGGCGAAATCCGAGAGGTTGAACGCGCCCAGCGACTGTGCGATGAGGAAGACGACGCTCATCATCGCCGTACCCACTAACCCACCGGCCGCACCGACGACGCCGTCGGCGAGGATGCCGCGTAGATTGTCGAACTCCTCGCTCTCCGCGACTGTCTCGTCGTTCACCGGGTCTTCGACCCCTGATGACGTATCTACCATGCGGTGTTGTACCATACCAATGAATAAAAAAGTTCGCGCACACGTTCGGGTCAGCAACCGCATATGTAAGACAGCTGTCCACAATGCCTAATAGATGGTACAAAAAACCATGAGGAAACGATGGGTCACATGGTACCACACTCCGCGATCGGCGTCCCACTCCACGGCGGCGACGTCAGGGCACCGGCGGACGTGTTCAACAGTATCTTCGAGGTGTTTCTCGTCCTCGGGACGGCCGTCGGCGTCCTCGTGGTGACGTACACGCTGTATCACGCCATCAAGTATCGCGAGACGGCGGGCGAAGACCCCTACGCCGACAAGGTCGAACGCCCGTCGATGGGCGAGATGCCTACCGGGGGGTCCGGCGGTCGGAAGGTGTTCTACTCTTTCGGCATCAGCGCCATCATCGTCGTCTCGCTCATCGCGTGGACGTACAGTTCGCTCGCGTACGTCGAGGACGGCCCACAGATAGCGGGCGAGGAGGACATCACCGTTCAGGTCGAGGGGTTCCGCTTCGGGTGGGCGTTCATCTACCCCAACGGCCACGAGGCATCGACGCTCAAGGTGCCACGGAACAGGGTGGTCAGGTTAGAGGTGACCTCTCGGGACGTGTTCCACAACTTCGGCATCCCCGAGTTGCGGGTCAAGGCCGACGCCATCCCGGGACAGACCACCGACGCGTGGTTCACCGCGAGCGAGACGGGGACCTATCAGGCCAAATGCTACGAACTCTGTGGGAGCGGTCACTCCGTGATGGTCGCCCCCGTCGAAGTGATGCCACAGGACGAGTACCAGTCGTGGTACGCGGGGACTAACGGGACCCAGAACGGGTCGTCGAACCAGACTGCCGCCAGCGTTGGAGGTGCCCCGGCATGAGCGAGGCCCACGACCACGGTCTGCCGCCCAAATCCTCGGTCAGTCGGTGGTTCCTCACGACCAACCACAAGGACATCGGCGTCCTCTATCTCATCACGGCGCTGTTCTTCCTCGTCTTCGGCGGCTTGCTGGCACTCCTCTTCCGTCTGGAACTCATCACGCCCGGCGCGGACCTACTGGGGTCGCTCGGGTACAATCAGGCCGTCTCGACGCACGGCCTGTTGATGGTGTTCTGGTTCATCTCGCCCTTTGCCTTCGGCTTCGCCAACTACGTCGTCCCCCTGCAGATCGGGGCCGACGACCTCGCGTTCCCGCGCCTGAACGCGCTGTCGTACTGGCTCTACCTCTTCTCGGGGGTCCTGATGGGCGTCTCCTTCTTCCAGGGGTCGACGTTCGCGGGCGGGTGGACCATGTACGCGCCGCTGAACACGCCGGCGTACATCCCCGGCGAGGGACTCGGTGCGACGTCGGTGGTGCTGGCACTCATCATGTTCACCGCCGCCGTCACGCTGGGGTCGGTGAACTTCCTGACGACGATGTACCGGATGCGCGCCGAGGGCCTCCGGATGCGGGACATCCCCATCTTCTCGCTGTCTATCAACCTCACGGTCTGGATGATGCTGTTCGCGTTCGCGGCGCTGCTTGCCGCGCTGATGATACTGACCTCGGACCACATCCTCGGGACGACGTACTTCCAGTTCGCCAACGACGGGTCGACGCTCGCTACCGACGCCGACAATCCGGGGGCGTCGCTGCTGTGGGCGCACCTGTTCTGGTTCTTCGGCCATCCGGAGGTGTACATCGTCTTCTTCCCGGCGCTGGGCGTGATGGCCGAGTGCTTCCAGACGTTCACCGGGCGACGGCTGGTCGGTCGCAAGTGGTTCATCATCTCGATGGTGCTGGTCGCCATCCAGAGCTTCGCCGTCTGGATGCACCACATGTTCCTCACCGGTATCAACCTCCCAATCAAGACCATCTTCATGGCGACGACCATCGGCATCTCCCTGCCGTTCGACCTGATGGTCTTCTCGCTCATCTACACGATGGCGAAAGGGCGGGTCCGGTTCACGACGCCGTTCCTCTTCTCGCTGGGTGCCCTGATACTGTTCATCGTCGGCGGCATCACCGGCGTCTTCCTCGGCGCTATCGTGCTCGACTACCAGTTCCGCGGGACCTACTGGGTCGTCGCGCACTTTCACTACGTGATGGTCTCCGGGGCGACGGCCCTGTTCGGCGGCCTCTACTACTGGTACCCGAAGATAACCGGGAAGATGTACGACGAGACGCTGGGGAAGATCCACTTCGCCACGTACTTCGTCGGGTTCAACCTGCTGTACTTCCCGATGTTCGTCGCGTGGGAGACGCCCCGACGGGTGTTCGAGTACTCTCAGGACCTCCAGATTTGGCACTCGATGGCCACCGTCGGCGGGTTCATCCTCGGTGCGAGCATGCTCATCATGTTCTACAACCTGTTCGTCTCGCTGTGGCGCGGCGAGGACGTCGGCGACAACCCGTGGGCCTACGCGACGACGGCCGAATGGGCCGTCTCCTCGCCGCCGCCGCTGGAGAACTTCCCCGGCGTCCCGACGTACGCCGACGGATCGCTCTCGTTCATGGACGACGAGGAAGTCGCCCGGCGGACCAGCGGGCCCGGCGGGAGCGGCGTGGCCGCGGACGGCGGGACCGCGGCCGACGGCGGCACCGCCTCCGTGACGACGGCGGCCACCGCGACGCCGGCGACGCCCGCCCACGAGGCGGCCGGCGAGGAACACGCGAGCCACGCCAGTTTCTGGCCGTTCCTCGTCAGCCTCGGCGGGTTCGTCGCGTTCCTCGGTCTCTCGGGCGTGCGCACGGGGAGTGTCGTCTACGTCTCGATGGCGGCGGTGGGTGGTCTCGTCACCGTCGGGTCGCTGTTCGGGATGACCCGCGAACCGTTCCACGCGCCGGAGATGCCTATCGCCGAGCGGTGGCCCTTCGCCAGCGTCGAGAAGATGAAACTCGGGATGTGGACGTTCCTCGCCAGCGACATCGTCCTGTTCGGCGCGTTCATCGGGTCGTACGCCTTCGTCCGGGTCGCCTACGGGTGGTCCGAGTGGCACCACGACCTCATCCCGGCCGAACACGTGACGATGCCGGGCCTGATCAACACCTACCTCCTGCTCACGTCGAGTTTCCTCGTCGTGCTGGCGATGGTCGCCGCCGAGCGCGAGAGCAAGAAGGGGACGACGGCGGCGCTCGCGGGGACGTTCGCACTCGGCGTCGGATTCCTGATAAACAAGGGCATCGAGTGGAACCACCTGTTCCACATCAGCACGGAGATGTTCCCCAACGGGTGGAACCTCTCGACGAACATCGCCTCGTCGACGTTTTACCTCACGACCGGACTCCACGGCGCTCACGTCACTATCGGGCTGCTCATCTGTGCGTACATGACCTACCGGGCGTGGACCGGGGCCTATCAGGGCGACGACAGGGCCATCGAGTACTTCGGGTTGTACTGGCACTTCGTGGACATCGTCTGGCTGTTCCTGTTCCCGCTGTTCTACATCCTCTGAGGTGATACTATGGACTGGAAAGGATACACCGTCATATACGTCGTGTTGTTCGTCTTCGCGACCGCACAGGCCGTCGTCGAGTTCGTCGGCATCGTCGACAGCGCCTACTGGCTGGCCTTCGGCATCATCATGGTGCTGTCCGTCGTCAAGGCCGTCGGCGTCGCCGCCTACTACCAGCACCTGCGCTGGGAGCCGCGGGCGGTGACGTACCTCGTGCTGGGTGGCACTGTGGCCGCACTCGCACTGACCGCCGCCGCGGCGTACTCCATCGTCTGAGCGGTCGACCCGCCTTCCGCCCGAAGTCACCAGACGACGACAGCCGCCAGCGATGCGAGGCCGACGGCCCCGGTACCGAGGCCGGTCAGTAGGGCGGCGGTCCCGTCGCCCCCGTCCAGCGGGTCGGCCGACAGGCGGAGCGGCGTCTCCTCGTCGTCCGTGAGGACCAGTTCGTCCGGGTGCCCGGTGACGGTGCCAGCGTCGGCCCGTCGGGAGACGGTCCCGAGGACGCTCACCTCGTCGCCCGGGCGGAGCCACCCCTCCCGATAGCGGCGCTTGCTCTCGTCGACGGTCGGCGTCGACGCCAGAGGCTCCGTCGAGAGGCCGTCGGTCGAATCGAGAAACTGCGCGAGTCGTGGGGGCGGCGTCTCCCCGCTGTCGGTCTCGACGTGCGTGTCGAACCGCTCGAACCGACAGCGGACCGCCGGCAGGGAGACGCCGTCGGACACCAGCACGCTCTCCGGCGTGAAGACGTCGTCAGTCCCGTTGCCGACCACGGTGTCCTCGACGTCGACCAGCAGGCGGTCGCCGTCGGCCTCGATGGCGAACGGGACGCTCGTGACGCCCCACGCGGCCTGCTCCCACGTGCTGTCGGTCGGCGTGTCGTACTGCTCGTCGATCTCGTAGCCGGCCAGCACGCACTCCCGGTCGGCGATTGGCGAGGCGAACGTCCCGTCAGCCGTCGTCGCCACCGTGCCACGAAGTCGGACGAGCGTATCCGGTTCCGCCTCGGCCGGGGTGACGTGGTCGGCGTCGGCGAGCAACGCCGCCGTCTGGCGCTGGTCCCAGCCGACGTAACACATCAGACCGCCACAGACGAGCAGTAGGGCGCCGCCACCGAGTGCCACCTCCTCCAGAACGGCGACGAGCCACTCGGGCAGTGCGAGTAGCGACATGACGAGTCATGTACAGGACGCGTATTTGAACGTTCGGCCGGACCGAGAGACGACGCCCCGTCGACCGGCGCTTATCCCATCAGCAGTTGGGCGGTCACGGCGACCAGAAAGAGGACGCCGGCCACCGTCGCGGATTCGGCGACGGCCAGCGAGCGCGGGTGCCCCCGTCGCGTCGCGGAGAGGTAGACGCCGAGCAGGAGATAGCCGACGAGGACGAGGCCGCCGGCGGCGGCGACGGCCAATCCGGCCGTGGCCTGCATCTCCACCGGCCCCGAGACGAAGAGGGTGACGCCCCCGACGAACCCGACGACGAGCAGTGTAAAGGCCACCGCCAGCACGCGCGGGTCGTCGGACATGGTCCCGAGCCGCGTCTCTCCGTCCCCGGTATGTGCAAGCGCGAGGTGCTCGGCGTTCGGCGAGTAGTGATACCAACCGCGACTCCGTGCCACCCAGCCCAGTACCGCGACCACGAACAGCCCCATGACCGCCGTGCTCGCGAGGAACGCGGTCGTCATGGTATGTCGGTACATGACACTCCGCCATAACTGTTTGTGCCGACTCGACCGGTGGAGAACAGACACCGAGCACCGGTGTCGAGGAGTCTACAGTACCCGCGGAGACGACTGATGTCTGGCACACTCGACACCGTCGGCGGCGGACGCGTCGGGTTCCAGACAGCTTCGATTCCCGACGACCGAGGCCACGACGTCAGCATCGTCGAACGCGACCCGGTCCGGCGTGGGACGCTGACGGACGCCTACGCCGCGCGGTCATCGAGGGCGACGCCTCGAACCCGGACGTGCTCGAACAGGCCGACGACGTGCTGTGCCTGCTGTGTGGTTAGGCCTCGACGGCTCGCTCTTCGACTGTCACCGTTTCGCCCAGTGCCCGACGGACGCTCTCCTCGAAGGGGGTCAGTTCCACGTCGACGACCGACGTGATGCTGTCGTCGCTGACGACGACGCGGTTGCGAAGCCCGTCGACCAGCGGCACGGCGACGCTGACCGGCACGTCGGTCACGAGGCCGAGCCATCGGGCCGACAACCCCGGTGAGAGTACCGGTACGGGGACGATAAGCGGCTGGCGACCCAGCATGAGACGCGCCGTCGTCGTCAGTATCTCTTGATACGTGAGCACGTCGGGGCCGCCGACTTCGTACGTCTGGCCCGCCGTCTCCGGATGTTCCAGTACGCCGACGAGGTACGCGACCACGTCGTCGACGTAGATGGGCTGGCACTCCGTGCGGACCCACGACGGTGTCACCATCACTGGCAGGCGGGCCGCTAGCTGGCGGATAATCTGGAAACTCGCCGACCCCCCGCCGATGACGATGGCTGCCCGGAGCGCCGTCAGTTCTGCCTCACCGGTCCCGAGGAGACGTTCGACCTCCCGGCGGGACCGGAGGTGCTCCGAGAGACCCTCGTCCTCGTTGCCGAGGCCCCCGAGGTAGACGATTCGCTCGATGCCGGCGGCGTCGACGGCGTCGCGGAAGTTCCGGGCGGCCCGCCGGTCCCGTTCCTCGAAGTCATCGCCGGCCTGCATCGAGTGGACGAGGTAGTAGGCGGCGTCGACCGGCGGGAGCGTCAGATCCGGGTCGAGGACGTCCCCCTCGACGACGTCGACGCCTGCCGGTGCGTCGTAGCTGCCGGCGTCGCGCGTGAGTGCAACCACGTCGTGGCCCCGGGCTAACAGTTCGGGCACGAGGTGGCTGCCGACGAAGCCGGTAGCGCCGGTGACGAGGACGCGCATACCGCTAGGTGTCGCTCCAGTGGCTTAATGGCGACCCCGCACAACGACCCCAGCCTCATACTGGTGGCTGTAAGTTCGTACAGATATTCGCCACCCCGGGGTGGCGAAGTACTTCAGTTTGTTACAGCCACCAGTATCAGTCGTCGGCGTCGGTTCGGGCCCGACGTTGAATCGCCCGCTGGACGAACTCCTCGGGGAGTTCGTCTATCTCGCCGGCCTGCACCGCCCAGAGGTTGGCGTACAGCCCCTCCGAGGCGAGCAGTTCCTCGTGCGTTCCGCGCTCGACGATGCGGCCGTCTTCGAGGACGAGGATGGTGTCGGCGTCTTTGACCGTCGAGAGGCGGTGGGCGATAGCGAACGTGGTCCGGTCGGCCGTCAACTCGTCCAGCGAGCGCTGGATGAGCATCTCGGTCTCCGTGTCGACGTCGCTGGTCGCCTCGTCTAAGACGAGAATCTCGGGGTCTTTCAGCATCGCGCGAGCGATGGCGATACGCTGGCGCTGGCCGCCCGAGAGTTTCACGCCGCGTTCACCGACCATCGTGTCGTAGCCGTCGGGGAGGTTCGTCACGAACTGGTGGGCCTCGGCGGCCTCCGCGGCCGCGCGAATCTCCTCGTCGGTGGCGTCGAAGGTGCCGTAGGCGATGTTCTCCTTCACGGTGCCATAAAAGAGGAACGTCTCCTGACTGACGTAGCCGATGGCCTGCCGGACGGAGGGGATCTGCACGTCGCGGAGGTCCTGGCCGTCGATGCGGACCGCGCCCTCGTCGACGTCGTACATCCGGAGGAGGAGTTTCAGCACCGTCGACTTGCCCGCACCGGTCGGACCGACCAGCGCGACGGTATCCCCGCCGTCCACTTCGAAGTCGATGTCGGAGACGACGGGGTCGCCGTCGTAGCCGAAGGTCACGTCGTCGTACTCGACGGCGCCCTCGGTGACCGAGAGCGGCGGTGCGTCGTCGGCTTCGGCGAGACGACCGGGCGTCTCCATCAGGCCGAAGACCCGTTCGGCGGAGGCGTAGGCCCGCTGGTACATGTTGATGATCTGCCCGAACTGGGCCATCGGCCAGACGAACCGCTGGGTGTAGATGATGAACGCGACGAACTCGCCGGGCGAGAGCGCCACCGACAGCGCCGCCGGGGCCTCCCCGATGACCATCAGGCCGCCGACGACGAAGGTGACGACGAAGCCCAGTCCGGAGACGAGTCGCAGGCCGGGAAAGAACGTGATGCGCGTCTCGATGGCGTCCCAGTTGGCGTCGAGGTACTCCTGTGAACTGTCCTCGACGCGGTCGGACTCGTAGGTCTCGGTGTTGGCCGTCTTGATTATCTGGATGCCGCTCAGGTTGTTCTCCAGCCGCGAGTTGAGTCTCCCGACCGACGAGCGCACGTCGGCGTACTTCGGTTGGATGGTCTCGATGAACCGCTTGGTGAAGACGGCGATTATCGGGACGGGCAACAGGGCGACCAGCGCCAGTTGCCAGTTCATGTAGAAGAGGTAGGTGGCGATGCCGACGACCATGATGACCAGTCGCGACGTGGAGTTCAGCCCGTCGTTGAGGAACTTCTCCAACCGGTTCACGTCGTTCGAGAGCACCGACATCATCTCGCCGGTCTGCTTGTCGGCGAAGAAGTCCATGTTCAGCCGCTGCATCGTCCCGTAGGTGTCGGTTCGCACCGCGTGCTGGACGTGCTGGGCGAACTTGTTCCACCCCCAGTTTCGACTCCAGTGAAAGATGGCGCCGCCGGCAAAGGAGGCTGCGATGAGGCCCGCCGTCAGCCACAGTTGGCCGGTCGTCCCGTCGGGGATCAACTCCTGTGGGACGAACAGCAGGCTGTACCCGGACTCGCCCTCGATGACGGCGTCGATGGCCAGCGCGAGCAACAGCGGCGGGAGCAGGTCCAACATCCGCGCGAAGACGGAACTGACGAGGCCGACGAGGAAGGCGCTTCGCTGTCCGCGCCCGTACTCGGTGAACAGTCGCCACATCGGGCGCTCGACGCGCTCGCGGGCGTCCTCGAAGGCGTCCTCGTCGGACGCCGCGTCGATGTCCATGGTCCGTTCTCACGGGGCCGACGCGCAAAAGGCCGTCGGGCTACGCGACGCCCGCCGGCAGTTCCACCCGGTCGCCGACGGTGACGCCGGTCCGGTTGGCCCACCCGCGGTTCACTTCGAGGACGTACTTCCCCTGACCGCTGTACTCCTTGAGTTCGGACTCGCTGGTCCCCTCGGGCGGGAGCGGCGCGTGGTGGATGGTGGTGATGGTGCCGTTGGCGTCGACGAAGATGATGTCCAGCGGGAAGTCCATGTCACGCATGACGTAGCCGTACTCGCCTTCCTCGTCGTGGACGAACAGCATCCCCTCGTTCGGTTCCAGCGACGTCGTGTTGCTGAGTCCGAGATAACGCTTCGGTCCGGTATCGGCGATGCGAACTTCGACGGTCGCCAACCGCTCGGCGTCGTCGCGGACGGCGACCGTGGTGGCGTTCTCCGACTGGGTGGCCGTCTCGGTGGTCGTCCCGCTCGCCGTGCCGGTCGTCCCCTCACGAACCGTCACCGTCCCCTCGTCGTACTCGCCGACGCCGAGGACGCTGACCCACAGGCCGCTTTGCAGGACGAGGATACCGACGACGAGGAGGCCGACGAGGCCGAGGACGACGGCCAGCGGACCGCGTTGCATGTTCGATACTGACGGACAGGTCGGGGGTAAGGGTTCCGACCGAGAGAGAAAGTGTTATTCCTGCCGGTGGAAAATTTGGGAGTACGGGTCCGTGGTCTAGTTGGTTATGACGTGGCCTTTACAAGGCCGAGGCCGGTGGTTCGAATCCGCCCGGACCCATCCTGCGACGAACGGCGGTGAGGAGCGGATGGACTATGTGGATTCGAAGTAGACGAGACGCGCACAGCGAAGCGAGTACGTCTCGGCGTGGTTCGAATCCGCACGGATCCACTGCACTGCTCGCGGCGCTCACCGACGAGCGCCGCGTGTGTGGCCGTCGACACGCCGTGCGTCGACGCCTGTCGCCCAATCGACACCTGCCGAAAGCCATTTATCACGACCTGTGGTACCGCAGACCATGATAGACGGCTCGACGTGCCCGAAGTGTAGCGGGCACGTCTCGACGGAAAACGGGACGGAGTACACCTGTGACGACTGTGGCGCAGAGTTCGACAGCGCCGACCTCTTTCTGCCGTAACGTGGTATGGTGACCCGCCCCGCGATTCGGCGGATGGCGGCGGGGTATCGAAATCCTTTTTTCTACCCTCGTCCTCGGATGGAGTGCACGCCGCCTTAGCTCAGACTGGGAGAGCACTCGACTGAAGATCGAGCTGTCCCCGGTTCAAATCCGGGAGGCGGCATACCCTTCTCGGTTGAATCATGTTCGACAGAGGCTTCGCCGTCCTGCGATTCCGAAATTCCTCGTGCGATTTCAACCGGTCACTGGGCGCACCCGACAGCGTGTTGCGTTCTGCAATGTTTGATACGGTCGGGGGCAACTTAATTCCTAGGTAGAGAGCGTATAATCGCCCTGTATGGGTGATTTGGAGTTTAGCTAATTAGTCTGATTCCCTCTCGTTTGAGGGAGGATTCAATATTCATCCGAAGAAGTAGGTTACTCGGTACAAAGTAACCCGCGGACGAGACGGACACTGATTACCGGTGGGTGTACCTACTGTCACAGGTTTTCAAAGTATGAGTTTGAACGAAATTCTCGGTATCATTCGTAGACGGGTAGGTACTGAAAACTAGCGTGACACCGATGCAACCACCAACCCGGTATCCAGTCGTTTGAGGACGAGGTAAACATACTATCTCGTTATAGTGAGCAAGCCGTGATTCTCCGATTTCGAGACAGTATACATGAGATATGCTGTCTTAGTTCCCCTAGGAATCATGCGAAGAATCGGGGCTCATAATCTGGCGGAAGATGAGCGCGAGTGATAGAGCCAGCGTATAGTTCGAGAAGACAACCAAAGTTTGGTTATATTAATGTCACACCGACTGCCTGTGGACCTTTGAGAGAGAAACTAACTTCAAACTCAACATCAAGTCCGCTCTTCATTTCGGAAAATTCATCTTGGTCATGCGGCTCAAAGTAGATATCATCTTTCCAATTGTCAACATTGTGATTATATATGAATCCCTCTGAATCGCTCACATCTTTGATTTCTCCTCTAAATTTCTTATCTGCACTGTCTTCCATCCATTTATACTGGGTCGGGTTTTTCCATCTAGGTGATTCTTGGTTTGCTTTGAAGAACGTCTCCTTAGATTCAGAATATTTGCCATTTATTGTCAATACAACGGCTTTTCGAAAGAGCTGCTCCCAAGTGTATTCAAAGTCCTGACGACGGTCCAACTCACGGACAAACCTTAGCATTTTTTCATATTGGGCGTATCTATCCTCCAGTAAGATTTTAACACGAAGGTCTACAGCACCTGCAGGATAGTCCTCTGCATCCATCGCATTGTCTAAGTTAGCGAGTGCTCGGGTATTGTTTTGTTCGCCAAACAAATCCATCCTTGCTAACGTGTAATACCCCTCCCCCGAATTTTCTCTTTGAAAGACTTCTTTGGCATGCTTTTCAGCATCTTCCCTGTCAATATCCTTTAGTATCTTTACTTTCAATCGATGAACTGCCTGTCTATTTTCGGGCTTATAAAACCGAGCAAGTGCTTCATCAAGAAGTTCTAATCCTTGGTTTAATAGCCAAAATTTCTTCTCTCCTGATTCAGCCTTAGCCAAGTCTCGGAATATTTTAGCCTGAACGTGGTAGGAATTTGGATTATATCTGACATTCCTTGCGGCTATAAGATTCTCCATTATATCTTGGACCTCTTCGTTTTCATAGTCTGGCATCTGGCGTTCAGGGTCCTCTGTAATTGAACGCCATTTTAAGTCAGCAAGCGTCACCATGATATTTTCTATCCGTTCATTGCTTTTATACTTCTCAGCCTCATCTTCTAACGCTTTTTCAAGTAATGGAATGAATTCTTCTTTTGGTCTTCCTATCTCTTGTTTGAGAATGGCTAAGTGGTGGAGAACAGGTCGAGCTGGTTGTCGCTCAGCTAATCGCTCAAGTGCTGCTTCAAGTCCTTCGAAAGAGAACGGAAGTTCCGCTTCTGTATCAGAGCCGACGCCCTTTCGAATCAAGAATTTACTAACAAATTCAGATTCTACCTCCGATTTTAAATCTACTGACTCAGCCAAGTTCATCAGAACCTCATTTGCTTTATAAATACCCATCCGTTTACACAAAATATCTGCTACAAGATTGTGATAGATGCCAAAAATTGGCGTTTCTCTCGAATCAAGTGATTCTGATACTAAATTTTGGCAGTTTTCTCTAATCCGGAATACTTCCTCCCAATCAATATCCTCATTGGAAATTTCCTCCAAATACCGTCTACACACAGTCACAGGAATATGAATATTTAAGCTAGTAGAAACTGCGCAAAGATTGACTAACTCTTGTTGTTTACCCGCATCTAACTCCGAATACTCATCCGTAATAATTGCTTGTATTGATTTTTTAGTCTGGAAAATCGAACGGTACATAACCGGCAAAAATTCAGGGTCAATCTCGATATATTGTTCTGCAGTCTCTTTATCCACGCCAAGTAAGTTGTGCTCATTAGTGATATCAACTAGATATTGCACGAAATCATCTCGCTCTTCTTGAGGGATTTCCCTATTAATTGATACACTTTCATGCAGACATGGGACGTCCCCTTCATTAATCGGTTCTACCGACTCTGTTAGTAAAATTACCCGGTGGTCTATCTCCTTAACTAGTCTTTCAAATCGAGCTAGGTCATTATCATCAATAGTATCTTTACTGAATAATACTATAGACTGAGGTCCTTCAACTCCAATTTCTTCAGCTCTCTGTTCGATTCTGCTAACGAATCCCTCAAGCTCGTCGGGGTATGGAATAGATGACCAAGTGTGTGAGGGAATATTAATTGCAAGTGATTTGTTCTCTCTAATTAATCTCTCAACCAATGACGAAATAAGAAATGAGCGACCCGACCCCGGCTGACCATAAACATTGATGGAGGAGACATTATCATCAACAATCTTCCCAATTATGGTTTCTTCAATTTCCCTACGATAATGCCATTCTTTTTTAAACGGGTCAAGACTTTCAGAGTTACCGCGATAGAACTCTCTCGGTGTCACCTCATTCCGATAATCTACGTTTAGTACAGGGTCGTAGACGTCAAGAAACTCGCCAATATCTTCATTTGCAACTCTAACAACCTCGTTACCAATTGGGACAGATTTAGTTCGGTAGTCGCTGGTATTTCGTTCGTCTACCCGTTCTTTAAGTTCCCCTGAGAACTCAGAGATGTCCCCAATGATAGGTGTCACACCCATCTTTTCTAACTGATACTCTTGTTCCTCGGTCAGCTCGGATTTAAATAATGCATAGAACTTTCCTTTTGGAGCACCCGTCTTGGATTTAACCTGCTCTAGCATTTCTTCAAAAATCCCATCAGAAAAGGAATAGCCAACAAACAGGAAAGACTTGTGTGCTGCGTTTGACCCGAGAATGTCAAACATTCTAGAGCGCTCATCTTTAGCTGATTCTCTATCCCCTCTCGTTAGAACCATTGAACCTTTTTCAGGGGGTTCTCGTGTAATGCTCCCCATTAGTTTCACACAAAGGAGGTGTGTTGGCGAACTAGATAATTCAAATTTCCCGGTTTCGATAATTGTCCGTACCCTCGTATCTTGATTTTCCTTTAATGCATCCTCTAGTGCTGTATCGTAATTAGTTGTAAAACAGGTAAACCAAGGAAGCTCTGAGAGATAGGAAACCGGCTCTGTCAGTTCAATATCTTCTAATTCTGATTTAATATATGCATGGACTTTCTCCTCCCTGTTTTCTTCAACTATATCATTTAGAATCCTATAATTGTCTGTTAAAGGACTTTCATACGTGAATTCTTCTTTTGTTCTAGAAACTAATTGGTCCCATGTTAAGCCGCCGTCTTTGATTGTTAAAGCTGAACCCGCAAACAGAACGCAATCGCCCCGAGCAATCTCCCCTGCTAATCGATTTAAGTCCTTATCCCGCATTGATGTCAAATCATCTCACCCGATTCATTTGGTTGTTTTGGTGGTCATTACCGGATTCCGGTGATAAGTACCGCCGACCAGCAGTAAACACTCTGGAATGTATAGTGGTTTACCTATAGGGTTGTTTTTTAAACTGATTTGCGCCACTTGTTCCGGTAGCGGTGCCCCTGCAGGTCTAATATCAGAGTCAACTGAGACCACTATACTGCGTTATCCGATTGTATCACTAATTTTTAACTTATTATTGTCCACGCGCGCAACACAGAAATTACCGAAAATCCGCATGAAGGTCTGTCACCTTCATCCAACAATTAGGTACCTGTTGTTTCCTTTAAGTAACCCGACGCATATATTATATAATTGATGCGACAGAAACGAGTCCGTGTCTCCGACGAGGAACACGCACGACTGAAGCAGTATCGAAACTACGAGTATGCCGAAAGTATCCCTCTTGGATACGTCATCGGACAATTGCTCGATGAGGTAGAAGGACGATGACTCGCTACTACGTTGATGTCGATGACGAACTCGCCGCACGACTGAAAGAGGTGGACGGCGAGACCATCATGGATACTCTGAGGGCACTTACCGAAGAGGAGGCTCCACCGGCGGATGAAATAGACCATGAGGAGCTATCTGTAGCAGAACGAAAACGCCGTCGCCTTCGTCGGATTCGGCGGCGGGGTACATCAATTGGTGAGAGGCCCGAATACGATGAGTGAGTGATTGGAAAATCAACGAGACTGAGAAAATCTGATGACTTAAAAAGAACCCTACAATTACCCACCTCCGAGTAACTGGAAAATCTGAGAGTCACTCTAACGCCCGAATTCTGGCGTTTCAGACTTTTCTTTCCCCATAGTGCAACAGGATTTATATGGGATATTCACCCTATCTATAATTGCGCTTAGGACGGCACCGGTCGGCGGGATAGGCCCGTTCCGGCGAGTTCTGAGAGCAATGGAGCAACCGTACAATGAGTAACAACTCTATCCAGCGACAAGCAAGTGGTATCGATAGCGGTACGAAGAATGATGCCCCGATAACGGACGAAGAACTGGGCTTAGGTGATTCATCGGAGCAAGAACAGGAAGCGGAATACCCGGTTCCTGAAGAGTTGCAGGCCCTCGACCAGTGGGTATGTTGGGAGCGGGTCGAAGATGGAGACCGGAAGCGAAAGATGCCTCGGGTACCGGACGGGAGTGGCAAACCGGCCCGAACGAATGACCCTACAACGTGGGGTAGTTTTGAGGAAGCTGTTGAAGCCTCCTCGAATCAGGTCGGGCTTCAAGTTGGTTTCGTCCTCACTGAAGACGACCCATTCCTCGCCATCGATTTTGACGATGTGTGCGACCCGGAGACCGGTGAACCAGAGGAGTGGGTGATTGATGCACTACGCGAGTGCGACTCCTACGCCGAAGTATCGCCATCCGCGACGGGCCTTCACATTTGGTTGAAGGATGTGCAGGAACCGGACTGGTGGATTGATACTGACTGTATCGAAGTCTACGATTCCGGCCAGTATATCACGGTGACGGGAGACCATCTGTCGGTAACTCCAACGACCTGTAACACTCCGTCCGAATTCGAGGAATGGTTGCAGAGCCACACAGAGGTTGATTTCTCAGGTTCCTCAGATGAACGGACACCTTCTGGGCGTCGTCAGAGTGACGTTGACCTCGACGTGTATGATGTCCTCCGCCGTTCCAGCTATCCGGAAGGAGAGCGCGTCAGTCACCCCTATCACGATTCCGGCACCGGCACGAACTTCAAGGTCTTCGAGGACGGGGAGACGTGGCACTGCTTCCGGCATAACGTGACTGGCAACGCGCTCCTCCTCATCGGAATGGAGACAGGTGTCATCAGCTGCGGCGACTGGAAGAACCGAGACCTGACGGACCAAGAATGGGCCGAACTCTTCGACGCCGGTCGGGAAGCAGGCTACGGCCTTCCTGACCATCCCCACGAGCGTCAGCAAACTGCCATGCAAGGCAATATCGTGGAGGCCATCACCGAGTCACCGTCTGACTGGATTTGGCCCGGCGAGAAGAGCATTATCGCCCGACCTGTGGGAGACGTTGACGCCCGTGAAGTGCAAGACCGACTTGAAGAGCAGTCACTGGAATCCGACGAAGTCGTTGAGTTGATGACGGAATTGGATGACGAGTATTCCGACGCATTCAGCGAGTTCTGGCAGACCCCAGAGGCGTGGTCTATCAGCATAGAGGGACCAGACCACAGTTGGAAGCAGGTGAAAGACCTGTACGCCGAGAAGGGACAGAAGGACTTTGCCCGTGACTTGGCTGTCCGTCTGCTCCGACAGGAGTTCGACTTCGTCACGGTCTCGGATAACGAGCAGATGTATTGCTACAATCCCCAGACCGGCGTCTACGAGTCGAACGCAGAGCAGGTCGTGAAGGCTCGGTTAGAGGAGATGTTGGAACTCCACTACAGTAGTCACGAGGCGCGGGAAATCGTCGGGCGGCTCAAGGCCGGTGGATACATCGACCGCGAAGACTTCGGTCAAAGCGGTTCATCTGTCTGTGTCGCTAATGGCGTTGTGGACATCGAGACAGGCGAAGTGTCAGACCTCAGTCCGGGTTACTATTTCCGGTCACGGTTACCCGTCGAGTATGACCCTGAAGCGGACTGCCCGCGGTTCCGTGAGTTCCTCGAAGATGTCTGTCCGGACGACAAGATTCCGCAGTTACAGGAGTTCGTAGGGTACTGTCTTCAACCCCGGACAAACCACAAGAAGGCGCTCCTCTTGCTCGGACCGACCGACGCAGGCAAGAGCGTATTCCTCGACGTGCTTCAGGCGCTATTCGGAGCTGATAGCACAGTCAATCTCTCGGTACAGTATCTCGCCAACCAGCGATGGGGTGAGGCCGAGTTGGTCGGTCGGATGGTGAACATCCGCCATGACCTCGACTCGACTGACATCAAGAACGCAGGCAAAATCAAGGAACTCACCGCAGGGAATCCCGTTCGAGCCGAGCGCAAGAATCAGGACCCGTTCCGATTCGAGCCTCGGACGAAGCACATCTTCGCGGCAAATCAGCCACCTGCTCGCTCGTCAGAAGACGATGGGTTCTGGAATCGGTGGCTCACTGTGGTCTTCCCCGAGCGTATCCCGCGACGGGAGCAGGACCCCAAGCTATCGGAGAAGTTGACGACCGACGACGAGTTAGCAGGCGTCCTGAATTGGGCGATTGAGGGTTACCAACGTCTCGAAGAACAGGGCCGATTCACCAATGAGCCGACGCCTTCGGACAATCGACGCATCTGGGAGATGTATGGAGACTCAGTAGAACGGTTCGTCAGTCGCCGCCTCGACCGAGAACCGGACGCCTCTGTTCTGAAGGATGAGGCCTATGCCGCTTATGAGGCATTCGCCAAGTCAGAAAGCATGGAGGTGGTCACGAAACACAAGTTTACCTCTACTCTGAAGGAGAAAGGTGCCTCGGTCGAACAACGGCGCTTCGATGGTGAGCGAAAGCGTGTCTATACCGGCTTCTCTCTAACGGATTCGTAAGTATCACTCTCGCCCGGTGAATACCGGTTGGGAGTCACAACTGTCACAGATTTTCTCGTATTGAGTTGAACGGAATGCCTTGTCTTAAGATAGATTAGTGAACCGCAGAAATAATTCTCGTGACTGTGATACCCCACCGGTATTCTGTTGGAGTGGTGCGTCAGAGGTTGTCGAGATACTCTCTCCGTTGCTCCATCTTCTCCTCTTCGGTCAGTTGCGAGTAGTGCTTTTCCAGTGTCTCCGGTGAGGAGTTCACCCGGTCAGATACAACCTGTTTGGGAACGTCGCTTCGGAGTAGGTGAGTGATTGAACCTCTCCGAATGTCGTGGGGTGAGACGTTCGAGGGACATTTGCTCGCCTGTGTGTACTTCCCCGCTTCACACGAGTCCGGGTCTCGGTCGTGAGGACAGGGTTGGTCGTAAGCACAGGGGCGAGTAGCGGCATACACCATCTGCCGAATTTTCGAGCGATGCATCCGACCGTACTGTGTCGTGAACAGTGGGTCTCGCCCGTGGTCGTCAGTCACTTCATCTCGCGTCACTTCGATGTAGTCTTGCAGAATCGAGCAGACCTTTTCCGATAGAGCACAGATACGCTCACCAGACTGCTTGTTCTTCAGGTTCGTTTCCGTCTCCGGTCGGTGCCTGATTTCGAGTGACTGTTCATCGGGGTCGAAGTCACTGACATCGAGGGAGTGAGCGGCACCCATTCTACAGCCTGTGTGCCAGAGCACCGTGATGAGCGCGTGGCGCTTCGAGGCATACTCGTACTTGCCCAAGAAGTCGAGGACCTTCTCTGCCTTGTCGGCTTCGAGGATGCTGGAACTGACGGCTTCTTCGTCATCGACAGAGGGAATGAGGATTTGGTCGTGCAATCCCTTCTCGACTCCATCAATAGATTCGCAGAACTTGATGAAGACTCGGAGAGTCGAGAGTTGCCCCTTCAGAGTCACTGTCTTCAGGTTGCCGTCCTTCTTCCTCCAGAGGCGGTATTCGTGCAATGAGCGAGCAGTGAGGTCGTTGAGATTCGTTATCTCCTCTTGACCGCACCACTGCACGAACGGCTTGAGACGGTAGTGATAGATTTGATGCGTCTTTTCTGCGACTTCGTCTTCCCGTTGTGCAAGGAACATCTCCTTGGCTTTGGCGGGACTGAGGTGTTCGAGTTCTGCCATTGTTGGATTCTCCGCAGAACGTGTCCACGCCATTCGGGGAATGCGCTCAAGCCGGACCGGCGTTTGAGGTCAGCCTGTCGGCGTCTGAGACGCAAGGGCCAAATCCGGGAGGCGGCATACCCGTTTTCTTCGATTCTCATTCGAGAAGCTACCGTACTCGACTGAAGACCGGGCTGTCTCCCCGTTTCCGCGAGCGGAGAGCAGTTCGTGCGGTGTGTGGACCCAGATAGTCTCGGCCTCTCGCCGGGCGTGTCACAGCGAACCCGGTCTTTATCGAGTCTGGGTGACACTATCGTGTATGGCTCCGTCACAACCACAGAACGGCCTCGCCGACACGCTGGAGAGCGGTGACGCCGCGCTGGGTCTGCTGGACAACACGTATAGCTCGACGCTCGTGGAGTTCTGCGGCGACCTCGGGCTCGATTTCGTCTGGCTCGACTTAGAACACGGCGGGCCGGATCCGTGGGACGCGGCCGCGATGGAGGACCTGCTCCGTGCGGCCGAACGGACGGGTATCGAACTCCTCGTTCGGTTGCCCGATACGGACCCGACGCTGGTCCGGAAGGTGCTGGACCTCGGCGTCAGGAACGTCTTCTTACCGCGCGTCGAGACGGCTGCGGAGGTCCGCGAAGCCGTCGAATCGGCGCGGTTCCGATACGACGGCGGGCCGGGGAAGCGGGGGCTGGGCGCGCCGCGGGCCCGTCGCTGGGGGCTCGCCGATGACTACGCCGCCACCGAAGACGCGGAGACGCTCGTCGGAACGACCGTCGAGACCGAGGCCGCCGTCGACGACCTCTCGGAGATACTCGCCGTCCCCGAACTGGGGTTCGTCTTCGTCGGGCCGCTTGACCTCTCCGTGTCACTCGGGCACCCCGGCGAACTCGACCACCCGGACGTACAGGAGGCCGTCGAGAGGGTCCGTGCGGCTGCCATCGACGCGGGGATCCCGGTCGGCGGTCTCGGCTTCGGGATGGACGACGTCAACGAGAAGGTGGCCGACGGCTACCAGCTACTGAACCTCGGGAGCACCACCGGTGCGCTCAAACAGACCGTCGACGGGTGGTTCGATGCGTACGAGGGGGAGCGTCCGAGACGGGCGTGACCGACCCGTCGCCGCTCGGTGTGGCCAGTTCCATGGGATTCTCTCGCTAACAGCGAGCACACTGTTTTCGCGACCGTGTCGGTTATTTTTGGGCCCTCGATACGCTCTTGAAGGCGTTTTCGATACGGTCACAACGCGCGTCGGGTACCGATTAGTCGGCAAATAAGCAACCCATACCACGGAGTAAGGGGCGACATGGCAGACTCGAAATTGGGAGTGGAGACGTCACGTAGGGCTAGTGCGACGGTGGTCATAGTCGGACTCGTCGTCGGTGCCCTCCTCCTCGCGACCGGTGGTATCGTCGCCGTCGGCTTCAGTCCGTTCGGTGGTGGGGACGACACTCAGACCCAGCCCACCGCGACACCGAACGGGGCCACGCCGAGCGAGAACCACGTCCGACCGTTCACCATCGACGTTCGGAACATCGAGAAGTGCGGCAATACGTGCCGGGACGTCACGGTCAAGATAACGAACAACGGCGGAAACCCGCGTGAGAACATTTCGGTCACGACGACCATCTACACGGGGGACAGTTCGGTCTGGGAGGGCGAGGAGTCCGTGGGGACGCTCGGCCCGGACGAGTCGTCGACCAAAACCAAGCGCATCGACGTCGGGTTCGTCGGTGGGGCGAAGATAAAGCAGAACGACGGCAAGATACGGATCGAGACAGTCGTTCACTGGGACGGCGGATCGGCGACGTTCAGCGAGCGACGCGACGTCGCCTGACTACTGTCGCACGAGGGGGCCACGCGCACCGGGTCCGGCGGTGTTGTGGTCCCCGTTAATTTCGTTTTAATCGTCTCGCTCGAATTTATCCATCCGATAGACGATCGAATCCAACCATCTAGCAACCGGGCTTGCCGTCGGTAATACGCACCCGAGTCTGGTCTCCACCATTGCAACGGCGTCGTCGATTCAGCTGTCAGCACACCGAGTGACGGTCGTGGCTGTGGCGTGACGAAAAGCGGCTACGACGCGTCTTCGTCGCTCTCGACGTCGATGTGGTGGGCCTCTCGTTCGGACTGGTCGTCGCTGCCCAGCAGTTTCTTTCGCACGTCGTCGGCGAACGATTCCACCTGATTCCGGAGGGTGCCGACCTCCTGTTCGAACTCCTCGACCGACCGCTCGACGTAGTGGACCCGCTCTCGCGGAATCCGCCGGACGACGTCACGGTCGGCGTCCTCGTCGGTCTTGAGTATCCAGTGGTCCTGAAAGTACGCGACGTGTTCGTTCTGGACGACCCGTTCGACGGTGCCGTCCTCGGGCGTTTCGTACACTATCGTCGCCGTACCGAGGTCGTCGTCGACCATGTCTCGGGTTTGGGGTCGACATCGGTTATGTCCTGTGCCTGACGACGAATAAACTTTCAACCGGTGGTTGTTTCTCCTTTCGAAGCCCCCTTCCAGTGTCCCCCTGTATGGCGTGCGATGCCAGCGACGAACCGCGTCTATCGGTTGGCGCACAGACCCGAGGGAACACCGACTCACGACGCCTTCGACCGCTCCGAGGAGTCCGTCCCGGACCCCGGCCCGGGCGAGGCACTCGTCCGGACGCTGTATCTCTCTGTCGACCCCTATATGCGTGACCGGATGCGCGCAGGCGAGTCGTACGCCGAGCCGTGGGACGTGGGCGACGCGCTCCGCGGGGCCGTCGTCGGCGAAGTCGTCGAATCGAACGGTGCGGGGTTCGAAGTCGGCGACGTGGTCACCGGGGAACTCGAATGGGCCGACTACGCCACCGCTCCGGGGACGGAACTGACGCAGATCGACCCCGACGTCGCCCCGCTCTCGACGCGACTGGGTGTCCTCGGGATGCCCGGCCTGACCGCGTACTTCGGCACGCGCGAGGTGGCCCAGCCGTCGGCTGGCGACACGTTCGTCGTCACCGGCGCGGCGGGCGCCGTCGGGTCGGTCGCCGGCCAACTCGCCAAACTGCAGGGCGCCCGCGTCGTCGGCTTCGCTGGCTCCGACGAGAAAGTCGCGTTCGTCGAGGACGAACTGGGCTTCGACGCCTGCATCAACTACCAGACGACCGACGACTACCGGGCGGCGCTCGACGAGGCCGCGCCGGGCGGCGTCGACGCCTACTTCGACAACGTCGGCGGCGAGATAACCGACGCCGTGTTCACGCGCCTGAACGTCGACGCGTCCGTCGCCGTCTGCGGGCAGATCTCGATGTACAACGACGAGGAACCGCCCGCCGGACCGCGGAAACTCGGGCAACTCATCCAGACGCGAGCCACCGTCGAAGGCTTTCTCGTACGCGACTTCGAGCCGCGATTCGAGCAGGCGGCCAAACAGCTCGGGCGCTGGGTCGGCGCGGGCGACGTCGCCTACCGCGAGACTGTCACCGAGGGACTGGAGAACGCCCCGGACGCCTTCCTCGGCCTGTTCGAGGGCGAGAACATCGGGAAGCAACTCGTGCAGGTCGCCGAGCGCGACGGCGGTCAGTAGTCGTAGACGGCGGCGGCGATACCGGCCGTCTGTCCGACGTTCGTCAGCGCGAGTCCGGCGAGGACGAACGCCGAGAGCGGCGCGAGGACGCCGGCGGTGTACGCGACGGCACCCCCGGCGCTCAGGGCCGCGCCGACGGTGTAGACGCGCGGGTGCCGGTCGATGTGTAGGCCCGTGTACGCGAGACCGGCCGCGGGGACGAGCATCCACCCGACGACGGTCGCCGTCAACAGCGGGTCGAGCGTCGGGTCGGCCAGCAGGCCGGCGGTTCCGACGAGCGTGACGACGAGGCCGACCAGCAGGACCCGTCGCCACGCCAGCAGGATGCCGTCGGTCATCTCGCGCCACGAGAGGCCGGTGAACGCGGCGATGATCGCGTCCATGACGAGGTGTGCGATGAGGACGGTCCGGAGTGTCAGCAGGTCCAGATGGGCCGCGGTGGCGAACGTCCACGCCAGCGGCACCAGCACCACCGGCCCGTTCTCCCGAAGTCGACGAAGCATATCCGAGGGTCGGGGCCGACCCACAAGAACGGTATGCCTACGTGACCCGCTCGAGTTCGACGACGAAGTGGGCACCTCCGTCCTCGTCGGCCAACCAGATGTCGCCGTCGAACCGCTCGACGAGCGTCTCGACGAGGTAGAGCCCACCAGGTGTCTCGCCCGCGCGGGGGGAGAAAACGTTCTCGCGCTGGGCCGGCGGTATGCCGGGTCCGTCGTCGACGACGTGGAGTCGGACCGTCTCGCCGCTCCGCTCGATAGTGACCTCGACGGTGGGGTGGCCGCCGTTGTGTTCGATGGCGTTCTCTACGAGGTTCTTTACGACTGGGCGGACCGCCTCGTTCGCGTAGACGACCGCGCTGTCCGGCGAGTCGACGGTAATCGTCGCGTCGTAGGTGGCCCGAGCGCCGTCGACGACGTCCGCAACGACGCCGACGAGGTCGATGTGTTCGAACGCCGAGTCGGTCGAGAGTGTCGCCGCGACCGCGCCGGCGTTGTCCACCAGTTGGGCTATCTCCGCGACCTGTTCGCGGATGGCGCGTGCGGCCGCCCGCGTCGATTCGTCGTCGGCGTCGGTCGCCAACAGCCCCGCGCGGCCGTCGATGACGGTCAGACTGTTCGTGATGTCGTGACGCAGGAGGTCGTTGACGAACGTCAAGGTGTGTATCGCTCTGGCCGCGCGGTCTGCGTCTTGGCGTGCCTGACTCGCGAAGTAGCCGGCGATGGCGCCCGCGACAGCGCCCGTGTCGGCGGCCAGCAACATGATGAACACCGGTTCGGCGACGATTCGCCCCTCGGTTTCGCGGATGAGGATGCTCAGGCCGATGACGACCGCAAACAGCAGGCAGCCGGCCAGACTCCAGACGAACACCGTCCAGATTCGCCCCATCGGGAGGTCGGCCCGGACGAGGCGGTAACTGCCGTATACGAGCGTCAGCGGAACGAGTCCGTCGAGCGCGAACGAGACGACCGGCCCGCTCGACACGCTCAGGGAACTCGTCTCGAAGCCGAGATGCCACACTGCGGCGACCCCGTACAGCACGACGCCCAGACCAGCGAGTAGCCACGGCGCAGTCTGGTATACCCCCCTCCGGTCCATACCCGACGTAACCTCAGGAATCCTATAGTTGTTGTGAACGATCGGCGCCGCTCGGCGTCGAAATCCCGCGTCCTCGATGGGTAGACCCGCTGTTTAGCGCCGTCGGTGGCCGTACCGGAACTGTTATCCGTGGCCCCGGTCACAGTTCGAGTGCAATGGCGAAAGGAACGGTTGATTTCTTCAACGACACTGGCGGTTACGGTTTTATCGAAACTGAGGACGCGGACGAGGACGTTTTCTTCCACATGGAGGACGTTGGCGGTCCGGACCTCGAAGAAGGACAGGAACTCGAATTCGACATCGAAGAAGCAGACAAGGGTCCGCGAGCGACCAACGTTACACGGCTCTAACAATGGCGAAAGGCAAAGTCGATTTCTTCAACGACACGGGCGGGTACGGTTTCATCGAGACGGACGACGCAGACGAGGACGTTTTCTTCCACATGGAAGACGTCGGCGGTCCTGACCTCGAAGAAGGACAGGAAGTCGAGTTCGACATCGAGCAAGCGGACAAGGGTCCGCGAGCGACCAACGTCACGAGGCTCTAACGATGGCGAAAGGCAAAGTCGATTTCTTCAACGACACGGGCGGGTACGGTTTCATCGAGACGGACGACGCAGACGAGGACGTTTTCTTCCACATGGAAGACGTCGGCGGTCCTGACCTCGAAGAGGGGCAGGAAGTCGAGTTCGACATCGAGCAAGCGGACAAGGGTCCGCGAGCGACGAACCTCGAACGACTGTAAGACGGGTTCTGTCTTCAGTCAGCACTACGCTCGTTCGTGAGCGGCCGCTCCGGCGGTCGAACGTCGCCGGCTACGACTCGGTGAGCGGCGCTGCCGACCGATAGACGAGTGCCATCGGCAGTCCCGCCGTGTCTGTCGGTGGGTCCGCCGGCAGGGTCCGAAGCTTTCCCTCACCCGGCCGGACGGTGTAGGCAAGCACCACGGCGTCGAGGACGTCGGCGACTGTCACGTCGTGGCCAGCGGTCGCCTCG
This sequence comes from Haloarcula sp. S1AR25-4, assembly GCF_031624555.1. Classification (NCBI taxonomy): domain Archaea; kingdom Methanobacteriati; phylum Methanobacteriota; class Halobacteria; order Halobacteriales; family Haloarculaceae; genus Haloarcula; species Haloarcula sp. S1AR25-4. The sequence continues at coordinate 624,837 of NZ_JAMQOR010000003.1, forward strand.
GCGGCGTTCTGGACCAGCGGTGGGGCATCGCGGTCGTAGTGGGCCAGCGTCCGCATCCGTTCGGCGTACCCGCCGGCGGTCTCCCGGTCGTATTCCAGTGGCTCGCCGGCGAACGCGCGGAAGCAGACCTCGGGATGGCTCTCACGGACGACGGCGGCGGTCTCGGGCACCTCTCGGAGGAGTTCGTCACACATCGCGATGCCCTCTCTGGCCTCGAAGGCCGCCTCCGAGAGGGGGGCATCGCTCTTGCGCTCGTGGACGCGATTTGCCGTTGAGTACCGCCGTTTCCGTGTCGCCTCTCGCACCGGCGGGTCGAAGACGGCGGCTCGCCGTGGCCCGAGTACCGACCGCGCGAGGGCGTCACAGCGCCGGACGGGGTCGCCGGACTCCACGAGACCGACGGGGACGTCGACCAGTATCTGACTGGCCGTCTCCTCGTAGCGGCTCCAGCAGTCCCCGATGCCCTCGAACACTGCGGTGTGGTCGTAGCCGTCGGCGTCGAACGCGACTGCCAGCCACGATTCGCCGCTCCAGTGGACGCCGACGTGCAGTTGCCCAGCCATCGGTGGGTATCGGTGATGGGGGCACAAAGGTCTGACCCGCTTGTGTCGGGTGGCTCACTCCTCGGATCCGACGAACACCGTCCGCAGACGCGCCCCACAGTGGGGACAGCACAGGGTCTGCCACCCGTCCAAGTCGCCGAACGTCCCCGACACGTCGGCCTCGGCGCGGGCGACCGTTCGCCCGCAGGTGTCGCAGTCGAACCGTGCGTCGGTCATCGGTCGGAGTAGGCCGTCGCCGGTGAAAAGCGACCCGCCGGGACGCTTTTTCCCGTCGCACCCGAGCAGTCACCCATGGACGGCGTCGTACTGGCTGCTGGCGAGGGGACGCGGATGCGCCCGCTCACGGCTGACCGGCCGAAGGGACTCGTCGACGTCGCGGGACAGCCGCTCGTCTCGTACGCCTTCGACGCGCTGGTGTCGGTCGGCGTGGATCGACTGGTGGTCGTCGTCGGCTACCGTGGCGAGGACGTGGTCGACCACTACGGCGACAGCTATCGCGGGACGCCCATCGTGTACGTCCGGCAGGACGAGCGACTGGGCACCGCTCACGCGCTGCAACAGGCGCTGTCGGTGGCCGATCCGCCACTGGTCGTGATGAACGGCGACAACGTCTGCCGGGCGAACCTCGACGCGGTGGTCCGGCGTCACCGTGTGACCGACGCGGCCGCGACGCTGCTGATCGAATCCGTCTCGCGAGAGCAGGCCCGGCAGACCGGCGTCGTCGAGACGGGGGCCGAGGGCCGCGTCACCGGCCTCGTCGAGAAACCCGACGACCCGCCGTCGACGCTGGTCACGCGGGGGTTCTACGCCTTCGACGACGCCATCGGCCCCGCTATCGACGAGGTCGCGCCGTCGGCCCGCGGCGAGTACGAACTGGCCGACGCCGTCGACCGCCTCGTCCGGACGGGTCACCGCGTCGAGACCGTCGAACTGGAGGGATGGTGTCGGAACGTCAACGACCCCGAGGACCGCGCGGCAGTGACCGAACGGTTGCCGTAGCAGTCGCTCGGGGAGCGAGAACGGAGAGTGAGGGTGGTGTGGCCGGGTTACCCTTCCATCCCGCTGAACGACAGACCACCTTCGATGTACCGCTGTGCGAAGAGGTACACGAGCATGATGGGCGTCGCGAAGGTGAGCGCGAAGGCGGAGAAGCGCGCCCACGGGATGGAGTACTCGCCGACCAGCGAGTACAGGCCGACCGGCAGGGTGTAGTTCTCCGTGCCCAGCAGCGTCTGGGCGACGACGAACTCGGTCCACCCGGTCAGGAAGATGAAGATGAACACCGTCGCCAGTCCGGCGGCGGACATCGGGAGGATAACCTCCGTGACCACGCGCCACGGCGGCGCGCCGTCGACGACGGCGGCCTCCTCGTAGGAGACCGGGATGCCGTCCATGTAGGTCTTCAGCAGCCACGTGTTGAACGGCACGGCCGTCGCGGCGTAGTACACCGCCAGTGCCAGTTTGCTGTCGTTGATACCGAACTGCACGTAGATGGCGTACATCCCGATGAGCAGGGCGACGCCGAGGCCGCCACCGACCTGCGTCATCAGCACGTAGAGGAACAGCACCTTCCGGCGCAGGAGGAACTCCTGCCGGGAGAGTGCGTACGCCGCCGGGATGATGAGCGACATCGCGATGAGCACCGTCGGGATGGCGACGGTGACGCTGTTCCAGAGGAACTTCTTGAAGCTCGACGGCCGGTCGATACCGTAGTTGGCGGCGTCGAGTATCGTGATTTCCGGCGTGTTGAACACGACGGCGAGGTCCGTCAGCGGGATGCTGAGCGAGATGGCGTACCCCGGGACGATGAGGTCGCCGATCACCCAGATGAACGGTTTCAGGGTTGGGTTGGCCGGAACTAGCCTGAAACTCTCTGAGGTGTAAAGCGACGCCCCGCTGCCCGACAGCGCAGCCATCAGGATCCAGTAGATGGGAAAGAGGAGCACGAGCACCATCACCGTCGCGAGTATCGTCGAGACGGCGACTTTCACGACTTCCGAGGCCGGCACTTCGCCGCGCTGGACGGCCTCGACGGTGTACTTCCAGTTCCGAAGCGTGTCGACGGGTGTCGTCGCGACGTTCTTCGCGTCCTCCGAGAGCTTTCGCCCGATGTTGGCGAGGAGTCCCATCAGTCGTTCACCCCGTCAGCCAGCCGTCCTTTCTTGACGTTGAGCCACATGAACGCACCGATGAAGACGAGTGCGACGATGCTGATGGCGGCCCCGCGACCGTACTCCTGGAACTGGAGCGCTTCCCGATAGCCGTAGACGATCAGCAGTTCGTTCGCCCGAGCGGGCCCTCCCTCGTTGAAGACGAAGGGGATGAGGAACTGCTGGAACGACGCGGCCGAGGTCAGGATGGTCGCGAACAGTACCGGTCGTTTGATAGAGGGGAGCGTGACGTGGAGGAACCGGGAGACGAAGCCAGCGCCGTCGACGACGGCGGCCTCGTGGAGTTCCTCGGAGACGTCCTGCAGTGCGCTCACGGTGATGATGACCATGAACGGGTACGCGAGCCACGCTTCCGTGATGTTGTACGCCATGAACGCGGTCCAGCGACCCGAGAGCCACGCGACCGGTTCGAAGCCGAACCCGGTGAGGAACTGGTTCATCAGTCCGAACTCCGCGGAACTGAAGATGCCCCGCCACACCGTGATGGTGAAGATGGGGGGCAGCCCCATCGGGAAGATGATGAACGAGCGCAGGAACCGCTTCCCGCGAACGAGGTCGCTGGTGACCACCAGCGCGATGGAGAGGCTGGTGAGGATCTTCAGCACCACGCTCGTCGCCACGAACAGCCACGTGATACCGAAGGAGTTCCAGAACTGCGGGTCGGTTAGGATGTTGGCGTAGTTCTTGAGGCCGACGAACGTCGCGTCACCGAACGTCAGGATGGAGACGACGCCTTCGCCGGCAAAGAGGTTCGCCGGTTCGGCGTTGGTGAAGGATATCCCGACGAGGTAGACGACAGGAAACAGCATGAACGCAGAGAAGATGAACAGGCCGGGGAGCACCAGCAGTAGCGATGCGTCTCCACGACTGAGGAACGGCACCTTCTCGACGCGGTTCGCGACGCGTGTTGCCGTACTCATGTTGGTCAGGTCTTACTCCCAGTTGCTGCGGATCTGCTCTGCGGCTTTGTCGAGTGCCTTCTGTGCAGTGGCGTCGCCGTTGAACGCCGAGACGAGTGCGTTCTCGACCGGACCCCAGACGTCGCCCATACGGGGGTCGCTGGGCATCGGGACGCCCTGCCCGGCGGACTCGGAGTACGCCTGCACCTCTACGGGCAGGTCGCTGCTGCCGACGAGGCTGGAGAGCACCGGAATCGCGCCCTGTTCATTGGCCAGACTGAGGAGGTGGTCCTCGTTGGTGACGAACCACTCGGTGAACTGTCGACCGGCCTTCGCGGCGGCGCCGCCGTCGGCCATCGGCTTGGCGAAGTACCAGACCGAGATGCCCGTATACGGACTGGGGGTCCCGTCGCTCATCTCGGGGAAGCTGAAGACCTCGTAGCTGATGTCGTTGCTGTTGAGACCCGACAGCGACCACGGCCCGTTGATGGTGAACGCGGCGTTGCCCTCGGCGAAGGCGGCGGCCTGCGGTTCGTAGTTGGGGTCGTTTGGCATGTACGGCGCAAGGTTGTCAAGTGCGAACTGCAGCCCACGGACGGTCTCCTCGCTGTTGATGCCGAGTGGTTCCTCGGCGCTCGGGTCGAAGTAGTAGCCATCGAAGGCCTGGAGCCAGGCGCTCGTGAAGTACGGATCGAAGGGGTAAGCAAGCCCGTACTGCCCGTTGTCCGGGTCGTGGTGTTCTTCCATCATCGAGACCATCTCGTCGACGGACTCGGGGACCGAGTCGACGATGTCCGTGTTGGCGATGGGGGTCACGGTTTCGGCGCCGTACGGGAGGCCGACGAGGTTCCCCTCGTACTGGACGGCGCTTTGGGCCGTCTCGGTGAACGTGTCGAGGCTGACCGACACCTCGTCACTCTGGTCGACGACGAACCCCTGCTCGTAGGAGTTGCCGGCCCAGTCGTGGGCCCAGTCGAATATCTGCGGTCCCTCGCCGGCCGGGATGGCGCTCGACGTCTTCTTCTTGAGGTCTGAGATGTCCGCCCCGTCGATGGTGTGTTGGCTCTGCTCGTTGAACGTGCTAAGGACCTCTTCGCGGACAGCCAGTTCGCTCTCGCTGAGCGAGTACCAGGCCGTCGCCGTGCCGGCTGGTCCCTGACTGTCGGTGCTGCCGCCGGACTCGCCGTCGGACGAGCCGCTGCCGTCACCAGTGTCTTCCTGCACGCTACAGCCGGCGAGTGCCGCCGCGGCACCGACGCCGCCGATGTGCTTGATGAGTGTTCTGCGGTCCATTGTCATGGATGGATAATGGATGAAATAGTCTTTCACAACTTAAATCATTCGGATGATAACGAACGATAATCACATACTGGCCGACTGCTGTGGCTCTGTGAGAGGCCGAGAGAACGGGAATCGGTCACCGCGCCCGACGATGTGACAGCGGCTCACATCCATCGTGATCCTCCATGCACAAAAATACTACGAAATTGTTCCCCAAATGTATAAGCGGGCGATTAGGCGTTTTCCCAACTCTTTCACTAGACGTCGAAATCAAGAGTAACAATCAAATACTGGGGTGGCAAGCCATGGCGTATGCACCACCCCGGTCCACCACGCTTCTGTACGGTCGACGAATCCGTCGAACTGGCACCACGCCGACCAGACGTCGACGCCACGTTCACGTGGCGACTCGCGGACGCGCCCGACGACAGTTCTGTCTCACTCGGCGATGGTCCGGTCGTCCACCTCGAACCCGACGTGCCCGGAACCTACCGCGCCGAACTCGTCGCCCCCGACGGGACACACACTCAGACCGTCAGGGCGTTTCCGGCCTCCGCACGCGAGGCGGTCCGGTTCAGCGTCACCGCCGACGACGTCGTGGAAGGTGATCCCGACGACGTCGCGGACGCCGAGGAGTGTGTCGTCATGGGGCGGTTCAACGACTTCACGATGGGGTCCCACTGGGCCACCGAGGAGCGCGAGGGCGAGTGGGTCTTCGAGACGGACCTGCCGCCGGGGACTCACAGCGTCATCTTCGCGTTCGACGGTGAGTTCGATCCGTTCGCCGACGACGAGGTGACCGTCGACGGCGCGGGCCGGCCCCGCGTCGAACTGCAGGGCCGACGCGAGGGCGACACCGTCGTCGTCTCGGCGGACGCACGCGCGGCACCCGAGGGCAGCGACCCCGACGTGGAGTTCCACCTCGACGACCGGGACGCACTCGCCGACGCGGACGTGACCATCGCTGGCGACGAACTGCGAGTCCCGGTCGAGTCGCTCCCCGTCCTCTCACGAATCCACGCCGTCGCCGTCGCCGAACAGCACAGTATCGCCGATACGCTGACCATCCACGCGGGCGACGACGTCGCCTTCGAGCGACCCGCCGACGCCCCCGAGTGGGCGAGCGACGCTACGATCTACGAGATATTCGTCCGCGAGTTCGTCGGCGACATCGCCGAGACGTCTTTCGAAGAGATAGAGCGACGGGTCCCTTACATCGAGTCGCTCGGCGTCGACGTGGTGTGGTTCACCCCCGTCGTCCAGAGTCCGACCCGGCACGGCTACCACATCACGGACCTGTTCGACACCGCAAACGACCTCGGCACGCGCGAGGCGTTCGCGTCGCTGGTCGATGCGCTCCACGACGCCGGCATCCGCGTCGTCTTCGATTTGGTCATCAACCACACTTCGCGGGACCACCCGTACTTCCAGTTCCACCGTTCGGGCGTCCCCGAGTACGCCGACCACTACGAGCGGATTCCCGAATCGCAGAACGTCACCGGCGTCGACTGGGCCGGCGACGACGCCGCCGGCCTGTACTTCAACTGGACGAAAATCCCCAACGTGAACTACGACTCGCTCGACGTCCGTCGGTGGATGCTCGACGTGGTCGACGAGTGGGCCGGCGAAGTCGACGGTTTCCGCTGTGACGTGGCGTGGGGCGTCCCCCACGGCTTCTGGAAAGAGGTTCGCGAACGGTTGAAAGCCGAGAACTCGGACTTTCTCCTGCTCGATGAGACGGTCCCCCGGGACCCGAGTTTCCGCGAGAACGAGTTCGACGTCCACTACGACACGGACTTTTATTTCACCCTCAGAGACATCGGGAACGGCGAGGCACCGGCGACGGCGCTGTTCGACGCCCTCGAACTGTCGCCGCGGCGGGGGTACCCCGACCGCTCGGTCCACATGCGTTACGTCGAGAACCACGACGAGGACCGCTACCGGGACGAGTGCGGCGAGACGCCCCTGCGGGCCGCCGTCGGCGCGACGTTTACCGTCCCCGGCGCGCCGATGATCTACTACGGGCAGGAACGCGGCGTCGAGGACCAGCGCGGAACCATGCGGTGGCACGACGGCGACGCCGCCCTGACCGACTTTCACCGCCGCCTCGTCGCCCTCCGGAACGACCACGCCGCCCTCCGTGCGCCCGGCGTCGACCCGGCCGGATGGTCGGTCAGAGAGGGCGACGCCGAGAAGGTGGTCGCCTACACCCGCTCGGACGGTGACGAGACGCTGGCCGTCGTGCTGAACTTCGCCGTCGAGGACGCGACGGTGGCGCTCGACGCGGACGTGACGGGCCACGACCTGCTCTCGGCGACGGACGTCACGACCGACGACGGTCTGCGGGTGGCCGACGTCGTCGTGATGCGGGTCGAGGGGTAACGAGACAGCGGATTCTGCCGTCGTCTGCTCGGTTTTCGGTGTCGGTCACTGCCTGTCGGTCTTCTGCTACTGGCTTCCCGCCGGACGCTCGGAAAAAGTCTACGAAATTTTCCATCACAAATTCGAAGTTTTGGGGAACATTTATCATGCGGGACACGTACACAGGGAGTAATGGCGAGTCTCGAACTGAAATCGCTTCGCAAGGAGTTCGACGGCGGATCTATCGTCGCGGTCGACGACCTGAACCTCGAAATCGAGGACGGGGAGTTCGTGACGGTGGTCGGACCGTCCGGGTGTGGGAAGTCGACGACGTTGCGGATGATAGCCGGACTGGAACGACCCACGAGCGGTCGCATCCACGTCGGCGGCACGGACATCACCGACGTCCACGCGCGCCACCGTGACGTGGCGATGGTGTTCCAGAACTACGCGCTGTACCCGCACAAGACCATCCAGCAGAACATGGCCTTCGGCCTCCGGATGAGCACCGACATGTCCGCCCAAGAGCGCGAGGAGAAGGTGTACGACGCCGCCGAGATGATGGGCATCGAAGACCTACTGGACGACACGCCCGGCGAACTCTCCGGCGGGCAGAAACAGCGCGTCGCGCTGGGTCGCGCCATCGTCCGCGAACCCGACGTGTTCCTCTTCGACGAACCGCTCTCGAACCTCGACGCGAAACTCCGGACGACGATGCGCACCGAGATCCAGCGCCTCCAGGAGGAACTGGACATCACCTCGGTGTACGTCACCCACGATCAGGAGGAAGCGATGACGATGGGCGACCGCATCGTCATCCTCAACGACGGGGAACTCCAGCAGACTGGCAAACCCACGGACGTGTACCAGAACCCCACCAATCAGTTCGTCGCCGGGTTCGTCGGCTCGCCGTCGATGAACTTCGTCGACGTCGAGGCCGACCCCTTCGACGGCGGCGTCCGCCTCAAGGGGGCCGACGGGAGCTTCTCCTACGACCTGACCTCGGGTCGGGCCAGCGCCTTCGGCGACATCGCCGGTGGTTCGTACGTACTGGGCATCCGCCCCGAACACGTCGCCGTCAGCGACGCTCCCGGGGCCGACACCATCCCGTCGACGGTCGACGTCGTCGAACCCATCGGTAGCGACAACTACCTCTATCTCGACCTCGGCACGGAGTCCCGGTCGTTCGATACCGAAGACGCCCCGGACTTCATCGCCCGCGTCCCGGCCGACATCGAACCCGAAGTCGGCGACGTGATACAGATCGCCTTCGACGAGGACTCCGTCCATCTGTTCGACGTCGAGACGGGCGATGCCGTCACGGCGACCGACGCCGAACCGGTAACGCCGACCCAGTAACGACTCGCGGCTCTGCCGTCCGTACGCGACCTGTTCGGTCGTTCGAGTGCGTCGCTACCGCGACCCCTGTAGTCGCCGCACTTCGCTGCGAATCGCGCTACTGTTCTGTGGTTCCCTACGCTCACCGCGCCGCGACGGCGGGCCGGGCCGCTCAGTCGCACCCCTCGTCCCTGCGCTACGGGTCGTTCGTCCCCCGAGGTCTCTCGCGCTCGGGGCCTCGCTCACTCCGCTACTTCTGCCGTTTCGACCCGCAGTTCGTCCGCCTCGTCGAGGTGGGCGATGGTCGCCAGCCGAAGCGCGTGGGGCCACCCCAGCGGCGTCGCGGAGTCGGGCGTCCCGTCGTCGAACAGTTGCTCGGGGAGGTAGCCGCCCTGTCGGATGAGCGACCCGCCGGGCAGAATCTCGCCGAGCAAGTCACGCGACCGGTCGAAGGCGTCGGCCGCTCGGTCGTCGTCGCGGTCGCAGAGGAGGCTGCCGAGTTCGGCGGCCGCGTTCGCGCCCCACGCCGTCGAGACGGTCCACACCTTCTCGGCGCCCTGTCCGTGCTGTCGCCAGTCGTCTTCCTCGAAGCGGACGAGACCACGGATGGCGTCCGTTTCGCGTTCGAGGCCGGAGAGCGTCGCCTCGACGTGGGTCACGAGGCGGTCGACCGTCTCGTCGGAGAGCGGCGCGACTTCGGCGTACTCGCGCATCGCGGCGGGCAGCGCCAACGACCCCGAGTCGAGGCGCTCGTCCAGTTCGCCCTCGTGTTCCCGCAGGGCGTAGTGCTCGCCGGTCCACAGGCGGTCGAGACCCTCGAGGACGGTGTCGGCCTGTGCCCGCGCGTGGTCGCGGAGGTCGGTCGACACCGGTGCCCGGGCGACGGCGGCGTAGGCGTGGAGGAAGGTAGCGGCTGTGTGGACGAACCGACCCTGCATGTTCTCCCAGGCGTTCTGGCAGGCGATGGGGAGACCGTCGGCTTCCAGCGTGTCGTCTAAGCTCTCGACGGCCTGTTCGATGGCGGCCTCGATACGTTCGGGGTCGTCTGGCTCGCCGGTTCGCAGGAACGTCGCGAGAAAGCCCGCGACGCTGCCGCTCTGGTCGGCCTGATAGTCCGTGTCCGCGCCGCTCTCGATGCGGGCGTTGGCCCACCCCGGCGCGAGCGTCTCGTCGCCGGGCCAGACGCGGTGTGGCCAACTCCCGTCGTCCAGTTGGGTCCGGCAGTAGAACTCGGCCGAGCGCTGGTGCCAGTGGGTCAGGTCGACGCCGAGGCTCTCGCTTCCGTCGAGCAGGAACCGGGAGATTTCGGCGTCGTCGCGGAACCACGTGTAGCCGTACCCGCCGGAGGTGACGTAGAACGGGTCGAAGTCCGGGCCGGCGATGCGGGCGCCGTTCTCGGCCGACAGCATGGAGACGACGCGCAGGTCGTCGACGACCGTCTCGCGGTGAGCGGCCGTCTGTGGCACGGCCCACTCGCGCCGGTCCGCGTTCGCGCTGGCAAGCGCCGAGCCGTCGGCGTACTCGTCCGTGAGGCTATCGAGCCTCGACAGCACGGTCTCGCGGTCGGTCTCGCCGCGTTCGGCGAGAAAGGTGACGAGGGTGACGCTGCCGTCCTCGAAGGGCGCGGTGACGAGCGCACCGGCCGTCATCACCTCGTCCTCGTAGCGCTCTTCGTCGGTCGTCCGCGGGAACTCCACGGGGTCGTCGTCGACGAGTTCCTCGAACCGTTCGGGAATCTGGCCGTGGACCGCCGACAGGTCGGTCGAGACGCCGACGTAGTCGTGTTCGCGGCGGTGGTAGGCCTCGACGGCGTCGTCGTGGACCAGCAGACACGTCTGGCCCTCGCGGCCGTCCGGGGCGAACCGGACGTACGCTCGGAGGTCGAGGTCCGTCGGCGCGTCGCCCTCGAGTTCGAATCGCGTGACGTGCGCGCGGCCGAGCGTCAGGTCCTGCTGGACGACCTGCCACGCGCCCTCGTCGTGGACCGTCTCGACGACGCCCGTCTCACCGCGGTAGCGCTGGTCGGCGTCGCCGTCGAACCAGGTGTCTCCTACCCCGAAGCGAGATGCATCGATGCCCGAGAGACCACTGAGCGGATAGGAGTAGTCCTGCAGTGAGCCGTCGGCGTCGACGTGCACGAGGCGGTCGTCCTGCCCGGCGAAGAGGCCTGTCGTAGAACGAAGTTCTCCGGGAAACTTCCGGTCTGCGTCCCGGTGGCGTTTGAAGTCGTCTAGCGATGTCCGGAGCGTCATTGCCACTAAGCAACACGCCCTCCACCATAAAATATGGTGTAATTATTTTTCGCACTTACACCGACGATCGTCGGCCCGTTCAGACCCGCTCGTACGCGATAGTTGTCTCGGCGGCGGGGAGGCTCCCGCTCGCCGCGACGACGGTGACGCGCGCGTCGGCCTCGGCCGCGGCGGTGACGTCGACGTCGCCGCCCGAGACGTGTACCGTCTCGGTCTGTGTCTTCACGACGAGGTCGTCGCCGTCGGTGTGGCCGGTGACGCGAGCGCTGTCGCCCTCGCGGTCGATGGTCACGTCGAGGTTAGGACCGTCGGTAGGGGTCGACCCGCCGTACCGCTCGCGGACGACGGCGGGCGTCTCGACGGGTTCGCCCGCGTCGATACTCCACGCGAGGCGGACGAACTGGGCGTTGGTCCACGACAGCGGCGTCGCACTCGACGTGCCCGACCCGAACGCCCAATCGAAGTCGTTCTCGCCGGCCTCGTCCCACACCTGTTCGGGGAGCATCCGTCCGTCGTTGGCGAAGGCGCCGAGCGTCTCCAGCAGACCCTCGGGGTCGAAGGTCGGGTCGTCCAGCAGGAGTTCGTACTCGCCGCGCTCGCCGGTGAAGAACGGCCAGAGGCGACCTTTGCCGGTCTCGTCCGGCATCCACGGCGCGCCGGGTTGGACCCGCTTCTCGCCGTAGCCGTCGCCGGTGTAGCGGTACCACGCGGGGCCGTGAGGCGTCTCGACCATGATGTCACCGTCGTACTCCGTGACGGTGTTCCGGACGGTCTCGTCGTCGGCGGGCAGGACGCCCAGACGGACGAGTTCGAGGAACCCGCCGTCCATGATGTTGCGTTCGTCGAGGGTTCCGCCGCCATTGTTGTGGGTGCGGAGTTCGCCGTCGTCGGGATTGCCTTCGTCGGTGATGCGCACGTAGTACGGCGTGTTCGTGTGTTTCTCGGTGCCCGTCGTCGTCGCGTGCCAGTCCTCCAGTCGGTCGACCCAGTGGTCGGCCACGCCGAGATAGGCGATGGCGTCGGCGGATTCGCCGGCGTCGAGAGCGAGGTCGGCGGCACAGACGAGGCCGGCTATCTCGGCGGCCGTCGTCGACGGGGAGTAGCCGGGTTCCTCCTCCCAGCGTTCCTGTTGGGTGTGGGGGCCGGTGGCGACCACGTAGTCGCTGGAGCGGCGGACGTTCTCGTAGCCGTAGCCCGCCTCGTCGAGGCCGTAGCCGTGGCGCGCTTTCAGTTGCTGGGCCATCACCTGCGGGAAGGCGATTTCGTCCATCTGCTCGCCGCCCCAGCGGGTGCGGCCGTCGAGGAACGTGTTCTGCGGGAAGAAGCCGTCGTCGTCCTGCTGGTACGCATAGACGTACTCGGTGGCGTCGATGGCGCTCTGGACGTCGCCCATCGCGTCGAAGGCGGTGTACGCCTGATAGAGGTCCCGCGGCCAGACGTAGTTGTAGCCGTAGTCGATGGGGTCGTTGGCGTCGACGGCGTCGCCCCACGGGACCGAGGGGGAGGCGATGCCGGCACCGGGGAACTGCTTGGAGTCGGCGGCTTTCATCACCATCACGGCGGTCTTGTACTGAGCCAGCAGGTCGTCGTCACCGACGACGCTGTCGGGCACCGCCACCTCGTCGAGGTAGGCCGCCCACGAGTCGGCGTAGGCGGCACGGACGTCTTCGAACGCGTCGTCGAGGGCGGCATCGGCGGCCACCAGTGCGGCCTCGTCGTCGCTGTCCTCGGCGAACCCGAGCGCCAGCGTGGTGTCGTGACTCGACAGCGTCCCGGCGAGGACGACGTTGCCACGGGCTTTGGCGTGGCGTGCGTCGGTCGACCCGGTCTCCAGTAGCGCCGTCTCGACGTCGCCCTCGCGGACGTCGGCGGTGGTCCAGTCGAATCCGTCGGCGCTCGAAAGCGCCATCCCCACGTCTATCGGATCGCCGTTCTCGTACAGGAAGACGGGGTCGGCGTCGGCGGGTCGGTCGTGAGCGGCCAACAGGGCGTCCCCGCGGGCACGTGCGACGTCGTGATCGGCGTGTGCGGACAGCGCCGGGTCGACGACGACGTGGAGGTCGTACCCCTCGCCCTCGAAATCGACGTCGAGGAGGAGGGCGTCCTCGCCGGGGTGTGTCGCGTGGTCGACGGTCAGCGTCCAGTCGTGGTCGTCGGTCGGTCGCGCGGTCTGTCGAAAGAGGAGTGCGTCCTCACCGACCGCTTCCGCCGACCGTTCGACGGTGTCTGGCAGGTCGCGCCGCTCCCGGAAGGTCCGGACGGCGTACCCCTCGCCGTCGGTGATCAGGAAGTCGAGTTCGCGGACGTTCATCACGTCGATGCGGGGGAACCGAACTTCGGTGACGGCGCCCTCGGTCAACGTATACCAGACTCGGGACGGGTCGACGTCGTCGTGGTCACAGACGGTGCCGAACCCGTACTTCTCACCGACCGTCCACGTCGCGTCCGCCGTGGCAGTCGGAACCTCTCGCTGTGTCATACGGGACCCTGCACGACCAGTACCTTAATGGTTTCTCAAGCTGTAATGAATTATTACAACTATCATCTTCGGGGCAGCAACGGCCCAGATGGGACCGAACCAAATTACTTGCCACAGTGGCGATGATAAATTAGCATGGACGATTCGACGCTCGCGGACAGGCTCACACAGTTGGGGCTCTCGGAGAAGGAGGTGGATACGTATCTCTCTATACTCCAGAACGGGGAGGCGAAGGCCAGCGAAATCGCCGACGACACTGGTGTCTCGAAGCGGTACGTCTACAGTATCAGCGAATCGCTCGAGAAGCGTGGGTTCGTCGAGGTCAACGACCACGTCGTCCCGACGACGATACGCGCCCGCCCGCCCTCGGAGGTCATCGCGGCGCTCTCGGACCAGCTAGAGGAGATGGAGACGGCACTCGACGAGCGGTTCTCCGATACGGAACGCCGCACGCAGCAGTTCGACGTCATCAAGTCCCGCGTCACGGTGGTCAAACGGCTCACCGAGTACCTCGCCAACGCCGAGAACGAGGTCATGCTGTCGGTACCACAGCAGTACCTCCCCGAGATAGCCGACGAACTGGAGGCGGCCGTCGACCGCGGGGTCCTCGTTCTTCTCGTCGTCAGCAGCGCGACGGACGTCGACGGCGACGACGTGGCGGGGATGGCCTCGGTCGCACGGGCGTGGGATCAGGAGATGCCCATCATGCTCACCGTCGACGGCCAGTTCGGACTGGTCGCGCCCGCGGACATCATCATCCGGTCGAACTCCGACCAGCGCGCTATCGCCTTCGTCCAGGAGCAACTCGTTCCCGTGCTCTCGGGGTCGTTCCTCGGGAACTACTGGCCGATGTCGAGCGAGATATACGTCGCCGAACCGCGCGCCCTCCCGGCCACGTATCGGAACTTCCGTCAGCCGGTTCTGGAGGCGACGCTCCGCCTTCGGGCGGACGAACCGGTGTACGTCACCGCCACCGTCCACCCGGTGCAGGCCGCCGACGACCCTGGCACTATCGAGGGAACGGTCGTCGACACCCGACAGGGGCTCGCCGAACCACAGACCAACGCCTACCCCATCGAACACACGCTCGTCGTCGACACCGGTGAGAAGACGGTGACCATCGGCGGCCCCGGGTCGTTCATCGAGGACTACGAGGCCGACGAGGTCACGCTCTCGGAACCCTAACGCCGACTCGGGTCCGGCCACCGGTAGACGACGTACGTCTCGCTCTCTGTCGACGGTTTCGGGTCCCAGACCAATCGGACCGTCGCCTCGTTCAGGTCGAGGTGTTCCCCAGCCCCGGTGTCGACTTCGTCGAAGTGGTCGGCGTGAATCGATATCTCGACGCCCGACCCGATGGTCGTCGGCGCCTGTGTTCCCAGCGGGTCACCGGTCAGCGGTGCGGCGTTGCCGTCCGAGTCTCTCGCACCCGAGAACGCGAGCGAGAGTCGGTCACGAGTCAGCGTCTCTCCGCTCTCGAAGCTCAGGTTCAGGTACTGTCCGTTCCCCGTCGTCCGCTCGCTGTAGTCGGCGACGACAGCGGTCTGGGGTGCCCGTGTGGGTTGCTCGTCGCTGAACGCGACGAGGTAGGCCCCGACTGTCGCCGCCAGTACGACCACGATGGCGACCACGAGGACCACGCCGATGACCGGACTGACACCCCGGGATTTCCCCCGTTCCATACCCACACCCTCTCTCACTCGACTGAAAAAGGGCTCGCATCGCTCCGTCGCTCGATACCGGCCACCGCAAGCGCGCGATTAGACGGTCGCGAGCAGGTCCTCGGGGACGCCGCCGGGCAGTTCGTCCCGGTCGTGGGCCGCCTCGAAGTCGGGGTCGGGCCCCACCGGAATGATGCGCTTCGGGCTGACGTCCGGGTGGGTGGTGTAGTAGTGTTCCGTGATGTGGTCCATGTCCACCGTCTCGGTCACACCGGGCGTCTGATACAGGTCGCGAAGGTACGGCCAGAGGTTGTCGTACTCCCGGATGAACTGGTGGTTGCACTGGAAGTGGGTGTGGTACACCTCGTCGAAACGCACCAGCGTCGTGAACATGCAGATGTCCGCCTCGGTCAGGCGGTCACCGGCGAGGTAGCGCTGGTCTTCCAGCACCGAGTCCCAGTGGTCGAGCGCGTCGAACAACTCCTCGACGGCGTCGTCGTAGGCGTCCTGCGTGTTCGCGAACCCGGCGCGGTAGACGCCGTTGTTGATGGGGTCGTAGATGTCGTCGATGATGCGGTCCACCTCGTCCTGATACCCGTCGGGGTAGAGATCCACGTCGCTCGCGGCGACGCCGTCGAACGCCGTGTCGAGCATCCGGAGTATCTCCTCGGACTCGTTGTTGACGATGGTCTCCTCCTGTTTGTCCCAGAGGACGGGGACCGTCACGCGGCAGGTGGCGTCGGGGTCGGCCTCCACGTACAGTTCGCGGAGGTAGTCGGCGCCGTACAGCGAGTCCTCGGTACAGCCCTCCTTCTCGGGGGTGAACTGCCAGCCGTCGTCCCCGCGGTACGGGTCCACGACGTCGACGCTGATGGCGTCCGTCAGCCCCTTGAGCGCGCGAACGAGGAGCGTGCGGTGGGCCCACGGGCACGCGAGCGAGACGTAGAGGTGATAGCGGCCCGCTTCCGGCTGGAAGCGTGCGTCCGGGTCGTCTTCGATTCGATCCCGAAACGTCGTATCTTGCCGGTCGAACTCTCCGTCCTCGTTCGTACTCTGGTAGGCGTCTGTTCGCCACTCGCCGTCGACGAGCATGTTCATGGTATCCTTCGTTAGCGCTCGAACCGGATAAACACCCGAGCGAGGTAACATCCGTGTCACCCCAGACGACCGTCTCTGGGCCGCTGTGTAGTGTGTGGGTCTGACCCACTTGCCCGCCTGCCCTTCGAAGCCCTTATCAGGTCGCTCGGCCACGTATTCGCCAAGAGTACCTATGTCGGACAAACCTGCCTCGATGTACCGGGACATCGACAAGCCCTCGTACACCCGACGCGAGTACATCACGGGCATCCCTGGTTCGAAGATCGCACAGCACGAGATGGGTCGCAAGACGGCCGAGAAAGACGACTACCCCGTCCAGATTAGCCTCATCGTCGAGGAGTCGGTTCAGCTCCGTCACGGCTCGCTCGAAGCCTCGCGCCTGTCGGCCAACCGCCACCTCATCAAGGAAATCGGTGAGGAGGGTGACTACCGGATGACGCTGCGGAAGTTCCCCCACCAGGTCCTGCGCGAGAACAAGCAGGCGACCGGTGCCGGGGCCGACCGTGTCTCCGACGGGATGCGACAGGCCTTCGGGAAGATCGTCGGCACCGCCGCCCGCGTACAGGCCGGCGAACAGCTCTTTACGGCCTACTGCAACGTCGAGGACGCCGAACACGTCAAAGAGGCGTTCCGCCGTGCCTACAACAAGATCACGCCCTCCTGCCGCATCAAGGTCGAGCGCGGCGAGGAACTGCTCATCGCGTAACGCGCGACGGCTTTCTCACACTGGTCGTCCACCCGGACGACTGCGCTTTGCGCTTAGCGGTCGCACTGATACGTCGTTTGACTGTCACTGACTCGCCGAGGGTCACACGAGGCAGGCGGCACCGCCGAAATAGTATTGAGGCAACATGTCGTACCGTGAGGTATGGTACTCAGACTCCTGCTGCTCGCGGTCGGACTGCTCGAACTGGCCGCGCCTCGGAAGATGGTCGACTTCTGGATGGACCTCGCGGCCGAAGACGGCGACGTCGAACTCAAACCGTGGGTGTACAGCGTGGCACGGATCGAGGGTGCCGTCATCGTGCTATGGGTGTTGCTCCGGGGTCGGGGTGGCGGTCACAGTGAGGCGGACACAGCGGACGCATAGCCCGAACGCGGTCGTCCCTCGGCGTTTCGACGCTGTCAGCACACGGTCGTGAGGACTGGTCGGTCCCGTCACTCGGTCGGCGACCGGCGGGTGGTCGCGATACGAAGCGAGTAAGCGATGCTCAGGAGGCCGACGAGCTGTACCATCCGGACGACCAGTCGAATGACTGGTTGGTACTGGATGGAGACGACGCGAAACGCGATGAGTCCCTGTCCGGCCACCGCCAGCGCGTACGCGAGGCCGAACAGCAGTAACATCCCGACCGAGAGGTACCGCATCGACGGGTCGTCGTTCCGCCGGAGGCCGCGGTAGGCGTGATAGCCGATATAGAGGCCGACGACGGCCGACCCGGTGGCGGCGACGCCGGCGAGGAGGCCGACGGGAGCGGCGAACGGAGCCATCTCAGAAGTTCCCCCACAGGCGGCTCAACTGATCGGCCACGTCCTCACCCCGCCGCTCGATGCGCCACGTCAGGTCCCCGTCGCGGATGGCGAGTTCGAACCGCTCCAGCGTCGAGACGTAGACGGTGTCGTGGTGGCCGTCGGCTCTGGGTCGGGTCTGCTCTTCGAGGAGGTCTGCCGCCGTCAGCCGATCGACGCGCCGATAGATGGTCGAGACGGAGACGCCACAGCGGTCGCTGAGTTCGCTGGCCGACCGCGGTTCGGCGCTCGTCGCGACGAGAATCGTCCGGGCGTGGTCGTCGTCCAACAGGTCGACGACCGTAGAGAGGTCGGCGTCCTCGGTCACAGACTCATCCGTCATACCGGGGTGATAAATGTCGTTCGCATGGGTTCGTCGCTCTGGACTCCGTCGCGATGCGTTCGCTCGTCCGACGGGCGGGAGCCCGGTGTCGGTCAGCGTCACGGTCTCACTCCAGTTCGTAGGTGAACAGCATCCTGAAATCGGTCCCACCGCTCGACAGCACGACGTTGACCGCCGAGGGGTCGCCGTGGTCGCGAAGGTCGACGGTGGTGGTGTCACCCGGTTCGACCGTCTCGCGGTCCGGCCACAGCGAGATCTTCTCCACCTCGTTGGGACCTGCTCCGTCCTCGAAATCGAGCCAGAGCCACTCGGCCGGGACGGCGTCTCCGGCCTCGTGTCGGAGCGTCAGTGCCTCTACGCCCGCGTCGGTCGATGCGCCCCACGTGACCTGCGGTGGGTCCACGTCCGGTGTCGGGTCGACGCTTTCCCGGCGCGGCGCCCGCGCCTCGACGGTGGCGAGGCGGCCGTCGACCGTGATCTCCGCTCCCTGACTCTCCTCGGTCAATCGGTAGCTCTCGCGGAAGGCCGATTCGAGTGACTCCTGCGTTGGCGTCCGGCCCGCGGCGAAGTGCATGGCGAGCACCTGATACGTCGCGTCGTCGCCCAGTCTAAACGCGTCGGCACCGAACTCCGAGTCGCCGCGGGGGTCCATGCTGTACGGCCCTGCGATGACCTGTCTGCTCGCGCCGACGGCGGCACTGACCGCCGCGAACGCGTCGCTGGCCTCGTGATACCGCGTTCGGTCGCCGGCACCGGTGTCGATCAGGAGTTCCAGATTCGCCGCCGGATGTTCCACCGCGTTGGTCCAGACGACGACGCCGTCGCCGACGGCGACCCGTCGCTCGGTGTCCCTGCGAGCGAACAGGTCGTACCCCCGGTAGGTCCCGTCGGGAGCGTAGCCGCTCCCGATGAGTGTCGACGCCACGGCGTCGCGGTCGAACGACGCTTCGACGACGACGCCGAGGTTCGACGTGACCATGCGGTCGTAGTTCTCGAACCCGATGCCGAAGTAATCCGGTTCGAGCTTGAACAAGGCGCGTCGGGCCCGGAACTTCCGGGGCGCGTCGGCGACGTACGGGCCGGGTTCGACGGACCCGAAACTGTAGCCGTCGTCGTAGCGCGTCTCGAACGCATCGGGGGTGGGGAGCCACCGTCGGTACGCCGGTTCGTCCGCCGGTGGAACGTCGAGGCGGCCGTAAGAGAGCGAACTGCCGAGCGGGGGGAGGCTGGACAGACACCCCGTGGTGCTCGCTGTGGCTCCGACCGCGAGCGTCGCGGTACCGGCCCGGAGAAACCCACGGCGTGTCCGTTCGTCGGAGGGTGATGTCGTGTCGTCGCTCATCGCTGTGTCTGTCTGGAGACACGCCTCGGACATCATACGACCGGATGGCCCGCAACGCGCTGCAAACGAGCGGAAGGTTTTTGTAGGGACTTCCACCTCACTCCCGACTCGACAGCACACACATCTTTGTAGCGATACCCCTAAGCGACGACGATGCTGGACCTCGCCGTCACTACGCGGTCCGAGACGTTCGAGCGGATGGTGGACCCGCTCGCCGCCCGGGGGATCGCCATCGGCCACGTCGATACGAGCGAACGAGCGGTACCGCTGACTGCGGACCCGTTCGAGGAGTACGACGTGGGGTTCGTCTACCCTCCACGAATCATGGAAGGGGCCGTCGCCGACGCGATGCTCGACGTCCCGTGGGTCAACGACCGCGAGACGATTCTGCGGTCGCGTAACAAAGCCGACGTACTGGCCCGACTCGGCCGCGCCGACGTCCCGGTGCCCGAGACGGTGATGGTGTCGAACCCGGCCGATGAGGCTGCCCTCGTTGCGGCCTTCGAGCAGGTGCGGTCGCCCGTCGTCGTGAAACCGAACTCGACGACCCGCGGCGTCGGCGTGACGACGGCCCACGACCTCGACTCGTTTCTGGGCGTCGCGGACTACCTCGATCTGGTCCACGACTACCGTGCGACTGGCGACCGGTCGTTTCTGGTACAGGAGTATCTCCCCGACGCGCGGGACTACCGGGCGATGGTCGTCGACGGGGAGTGCGTGGGGGCGGTCGAGCGCCGCCTCCCGACCGCGGCCCGCGAGCGCGGGCGCTGGAAGCACAACGTCCACCGCGGTGCCGACGCCGAGGGCGTCGAGCTGCCAGAGGAGTTACGCACTCTCGCAGAGCGGACGGCCGCGGTACTCGACGTCCAGTATCTCGGCGTCGACTTGCTGGTGACCGAGGACCGCGCGGTGGTCAACGAGACGAACGCCCGTCCGACTATCGACAGCGCGACGAAGTACGAGGACGGCTTTTGGGACGATTTAGCGGGATTGATTCGCGAGACCGCAGACGCGTAGCCGCCGCTGTCCGGTCACGAACGAACACGACGTGAGAGCGGAGAGAACGGAGACGGGACGACCTTACAGTTCGATGTCCGCGGAGTCTTCCTCGCGGTCGAAGGTGACTTCGAGGATGCCGTTGTTGTAGGTGGCCGACGCGGAGTGTTCGTCGACCTCGCTGGGGAGGGTGAGTCGCTCGTGGTACTCTCGCTGGTGGCTGTCGGCGTCGATGGTGAGGACGCTGCCGTCACACTTCAGGTCGATAGCCTCCTTCTCGACGCCGGGGATGTCGGCGACGACGCGGATCTCGTCGTCGGTCTCGTGGACGTCGACGTGGAGGTCACCGCCGCCGTTCGGGCCGTCGCGGTCGATATGTACGTCCCCTTCGGAACCCATCATCTCGTCCATCATGCGCTCGATTTCGCGGAAGAACTCGTCGAAAGGGTCGTCGTTGTCGTCCCGTCTCATCAGTACGAGGCGGTACGTCGCACTGTCTGAAAAGCCTTCTGACGGGCTCACTCTTTGCTTCCACTGCCGTCGGTTCGAGCCGAGTGCGAGACGGCGTGTCCGGCAGGTCGTAGATTCGGTACGGAATGCTCATAAACAATCACCCGCGAAAACAACTCCGAAAACACTTTACTCCGTAGCGCAGGTTTACTAGGCGGTATGAGCGACCCAGTTCGTGTTGGCCTCAACGGCTTCGGCCGCATCGGCCGCAACGTGTTCCGCGCTTCGCTGGAGAACGACGACGTCGAAATCGTGGGTGTCAACGACGTGATGGACGACGAGGAGATCGACTACTTCGCCCAGTACGACACCGTCATGGGCAACCTCGAGGGTGCCGGCGTCGAGGACGGCGTGCTGACCGTCGACGGCACCGACTTCGAGGCGGGCGTCTTCCACGAGACGGACCCGACAGAACTCCCGTGGGACGACTTAGACGTCGACGTCGCCTTCGAGGCGACCGGCATCTTCCGCACCAAAGAGGACGCCAGCCAGCACCTCGAAGCGGGTGCCGATAAGGTCGTCATCTCCGCGCCGCCGAAGGGTGACGAACCGGTCAAACAGATCGTCTACGGCGTCAACGAGGACGAGTACGACGGCGAGGACATCGTCTCGAACGCCTCCTGTACGACCAACTCCATCACCCCCGTCGCGAAGGTGCTCGACGAGGAGTTCGGCATCAACGCCGGTCAGTTGACGACCGTCCACGCCTACACCGGCTCGCAGAACCTGATGGACGGCCCCAACAGCAAGCCCCGCCGTCGCCGCGCCGCCGCCGAGAACATCATCCCCACCTCGACCGGCGCCGCACAGGCCGCCACCGAGGTCCTGCCCGAACTCGAAGGCAAACTCGACGGGATGGCAATCCGCGTCCCGGTCCCGAACGGCTCCATCACGGAGTTCGTCGTCGACCTCGACGACGACGTCACCGAAGCCGACGTCAACGCCGCCTTCGAGGAGGCCGCCGCCGGCGAACTCGAAGGCGTGCTGGGCGTCACGAGCGAGGACGTCGTCTCCTCTGACATCCTCGGCGACCCCTACTCCACGCAGGTCGACCTCCAGTCGACGAACGTCGTCAGCGGGATGACGAAGATTCTGACGTGGTACGACAACGAGTACGGCTTCTCGAACCGGATGCTGGACGTCGCTCAGTACATCACCGAGCAGTAAGCGTCGGTCTCCGCCCGCGGTGTTTCTTTCGCCGTCGTCCCTCGACCGACTGGTCTCGCCGCCTGTTCGTGGCCGTCTCGACCCCGCTGGACGCCCGGAGCGCCGACGCCGACCGCTCGACTCGGAAACGCCTATACACGGGGCCGGCGTTGTCTCGCGTGATGACTTTCCAGACGCTCGACGACATCGAGGACGGCCAGCGCGTCCTCGTCCGACTCGACCTCAACTCGCCCGTAGAGGACGGCGACGTACAGGACAACCGCCGGTTCGACCGCCACGCCGAGACGATTCGCGAACTCGTCGACCGCGACTTCGAAGTCGCGGTGATGGCCCATCAGGGCCGCCCCGGCCGGGACGACTTCGTCTCGCTCGAACAGCACGCCGACATCCTCGCGGACCACATCGACAGCGACGTCGAGTTCGTCGCCGACACGTTCGGGCCCGACGCCATCCACGAGATAGCGGGGCTGGAGGCCGGCGACGTCCTCGTACTGGAGAACACCCGGATGTGCGACGAGGAACTCCCCGAGGAGGACCCCGAGGTCAAGGCCCAGACGGAGTTCGTCCAGACGCTGAAAGGCGAGTTCGACGCCTACGTCAACGACGCCTACTCGGCGGCACACCGCTCGCACGCTTCGCTCGTCGGATTCCCGTTGGTGATGGACGCCTACGCGGGTCGCGTCATGGAGACCGAGTACGAGGCCAACACCGCCATCGCCGAGAAGGAGTTCGAGGGCAACGTCACGATGGTCGTCGGCGGCACCAAGGCCACCGACGTCATCGACGTGATGACCCACTTAGACGAGAAAGTCGACGACTTCCTGCTTGGCGGTATCGCCGGCGAACTGTTCCTGCGCGCGGCGGGCTACCCCGTCGGCTACGACATCGACGACGCCGACCTCTACGACCACCAGTGGGAGAAAAACAGCGAGAAGATAGAGTCGATGCTCGACGCGCACCGCGACCAGATTTCCCTCGCGGTCGATCTGGCATACGAGGACGACGGGTCCCGCGCCGAGCAATCGGTCGACGACATCGACGAGAAGACCGTCTCCTACCTCGACGTGGGCAGCGAGACGGTCATGGAGTATTCGCCCGTCATCCGCGACTCCGAGGCCGTCTTCGTGAAGGGTGCGCTCGGGATGTTCGAGGACGAGCGCTTCTCTGTCGGCACCGCCGGCGTCCTCGAAGCCATCGCGGACACCGACTGCTTCTCCGTCGTCGGCGGCGGCGACACCTCTCGGGCCATCGAGATGTACGGGATGTCAGAGGACGAGTTCGGTCACGTCTCTATCGCGGGCGGGGCCTACATCCGCGCGCTGACCGGTGCAGAACTGGTGGGCGTCGAAGTGCTCAAGCGCTAGCGGTCCGTCTCGGCGTGTCGCCGCTTCCAGCCGTCTTTGGGGTCGTAGACCGCCACTGGCCGCTTCTCTCGGGGGCGCGTTCGCGCGTGTCTGGCCGTCCAGTCGCCGTCGTCGCGCTTTCGGGGAGCCATCGCAGGCATACGAACCGATACGACCCTCTGCAGTAAATTCCTTGTGATTAATAATGTATAAATACAACTCGGTCCCGAGTAAGTCGCGGTGACGGTCGCCGAAGACGCCCCTCGGGGGCCGCCGAGCCGAAGTGTTTTCGATGGCAGCGCCCCACGGTTCGGTATGTTCACCGGTATCGTCGAGACGACGGGTGCGGTACAGGCAGTCGTAGACGACGAAGGGGGGCGGCGGGTTCGCATCGGCGCACCCTTCGAGGGCCTCGACCACGGCCAGTCGATAAGCGTCAGCGGCACGTGCCTCACTGTCGAGAACGTTTCCGACGGCGAGTGGTTCGAGGTGTTCCTCGCCCGCGAGACGCTGGCTCGGACCTACTTCGACGACCTATCGGGTGGTGACGCGGTCAACCTCGAACGGGCGATGCCGGCCGACGGCCGGTTCGACGGCCACATCGTGCAGGGTCACGTCGACGCCACCGCCGAGATCGTCGGCATCGAACGGGAGGGGGATGACTGGACGTTCACCTTCTCGCTTCCGGAGAGCCAGCGAGACTACCTCGTCGAGAAAGGCTCTATCACGGTCGACGGCATCAGCCTGACCGTCGCCGACCGGCGCGCGGAGTCCTTCGACGTGGCCATCATCCCGACGACGTACGCGGAGACGACCCTCTCCGAGAAGTCGGTCGGCGACCCCGTACATCTGGAAGTCGACGTCGTCGCGAAGTACGTCGAACAGCTCTGTTAGGGCTCGAAGTCGGTCCGTTCGGGGTCGTCCGTCGTTTCGCCCGGCGCCGCGTTGGCCGTCTGGTAGGCCTGCCGATAGGCGTCCAGTTTCCGCAGGAGGAGCAGGCCGAAGACGCCGTCGTACACCAGCACGAACGCGAAGAAAGCGACCAACTGGTCGACGCCGAACACCAGCGAGAGGACGCCGGTCGCCACGCCCGAGAGGGAGTTGTAGGTGGCGTGGATGACCGTCGCGATGAGTAACCCCTTCAGAACGATGGGGCCGGCGTCCTCCGGGTTGAACTTCGCCAGTCCGAGGTAGTAGCCCGCGAACGCGGAGTAGATGACGTGGCCGGGGCCGGCCAGCGCCCGCACCGCCGCGATGTCGCTCCCCGCGTCGAACGCCGCCAGCGTCCCGGTGACGACGTCGGTGTTCTGGACGATGTACAACGCGTTCTCGATAGTGGCGAAGCCCAGTCCCGCCGCCGCGCCGTACACCGCACCGTCGATGACCGCGTCGAACCGGTCGTCGCGGTAGGCGTACAGCCGAACGGCGAGCAGTTTCACGCTCTCCTCGACGGGGCCGACGACGAGGAAGAAAAAGAAGAACGTCCCGGCCGGCTGAAACAGGCCGAACCCGGAGCCGATGGCCTGTACTGGGCCGCCGAGGACGACGTTCAGCAACCCAGCGAACCCGGCAAACAACACGCCGAGCAGGAACGTTCCGACCAGTAGCGTCAGCGGTTCGGCGGTGGTCACGTCGGCGTACCAGATGTAGGCCGCGAGCAACAGCGCCGGCACGGCCGAGAGCGCGGCGAGTCCGGCGAACAGTGGCTGGACGCCCAGCGCGCCCAGACTGCCGAAGGCGACCTGTAACACCAGAATCCCGACGGCGGCGAGGATGACGAGCCCTCGGAGCGCCCACAGACCGGTGTGATAGAGCCAGTGTGCGAACCGGTCCAACCGTGAGCGGACCTCCCAGTCGGCTATCTCGTAGAGGTCCGTCGACCGGTCGGCGTTCGACGCGACCGGGTCTCGCCGTCGCTTTCCCATGCACGAACGGTCGGCAGCGCGCCACGTAACGGTTTGGCTCGCGGTAGGGCGTCGGACCCCGACCGCTGGCCGTGACAGGTCTCCATCGAGACGAGAGTGTTTTGACGGTGCCCGGCTTATCGTCTGCTATGACTCTACGGGCAGGCGTCCTCGCCGTTCAAGGCGACGTTTCCGAGCACGCTGACGCCATCGAGCGTGCCGCGGCGGCCCACGGCGAGACGGCGGAGGTCGTCGAGATACGCGAAGCGGGGCTGATCCCCGACTGTGATGTCCTCCTGTTGCCGGGTGGCGAGTCGACGACCATCTCCCGACTCGTCCAGCGCGAGGGCATCGACAGCGAAATCACGGCCCACGTCGAGGCCGGTAAACCGGTACTGGCGACGTGTGCAGGACTTATCGTCGCTGCCACCGACGCCCACGACGACCGGGTGGACACGCTGAACGTGCTGGACGTCACCGTCGAGCGAAACGCCTTCGGCCGGCAGAAGGATAGCTTCGAGGCACCACTCGACGTCGCGGGTCTCGACGACCCGTTCCCGGCCGTGTTCATCCGCGCGCCGGTCATCGACTACGTCGGCGACGGCGCGGAGGTGCTGGCCTCGTGGGACGGCCACCCCGTCGCGGTGCGTGACGGCCCCGTCGTCGGGACCTCCTTCCACCCCGAACTGACCGAGGACCCCCGCATCCACGACCTCGCGTTCTTCGACAGCGTGGAGTCGTAGGGGTTCGACGGCCTGAAGGCACACCCCGCCGATTCTCGGCGTATGGACGACGCCGACGACGTCATCGACGACCTGTTTGCGGTCATCGAGAACCGCAAGGAGACCCTCCCGGAGGGCTCTTACACCGCTTCGCTGTTCACCCACGAGAAAGGCGAAAACGCCGTGTTAGAGAAACTCGGCGAGGAGACGACCGAACTGATTCTGGCCGCGAAAGACGACGACCACGAGGAGTTGGCCCACGAGTCGGCCGACATCGTCTACCACCTGCTCGTCTTGCTGGCGATGAAGGACATGGACGTCGATGACTTGCGCGCGGAGTTGGCTGAGCGGCGGTAGCGAGCGCCCGAACGAAGCGAGGGGTCTCGAAGCGCGAACGAGGAACGGAGTGACCCGTGAGCGGTAGCGAAGTCCCTCGCCGAGACTGCGTGGGGTAAACTATTTAACATGATCTCCCATCGACACGACGTATGGACGCCGCCGGCCCCCCCGTCGAACTACTCTGTGTCGACGACGACACGGAGGCGCTCGACGCCCTCGCCGCGGGGCTGGAACGCGTCGACGGCGACTTCGCGGTCACGACGGCGACGGGAGCGGCGGACGCACTGAACGCGTTCGACCACGCGGCGTTCGACTGTATCGTCAGCGAGGCCGCCATGGCCGACATCGACGGCCTCGCCTTCCTGCAAGCGGTTCGAGCCGAGAACCCGGAGTTCCCGTTCGTCCTCTTTACCGCACAGGGCGACTGGTCGCTTGCGAGCGACGCCATCGCCGCCGGCGTCTCCGAGTACATACCGCGGGACGGCGACGACGGTCAGTATCGGTTGCTCGCACGACGCGTGCGTACCATCGTCGAACGACACCGAGCGATGCGGACGGCCGCCGAGGACAGGGCCAGTGCCGAGACGATCTTAGACGTCGCGCCCGACGTGATTCTCGCCGCCGTCGACGGGAGGGTCGTGTACGCCAACCCCGCCGCAGGTGACTTCTTCGAGGTCAGGGGGCGTGACGCCCTCGTCGGACGGTCGGTCGACGACATCCTCGCTGGCGGGAGCGGAGTGTTCGAGGTGGCGCAAGCGACCGGACAGACGGCCCACACCGTCGAGACGACGGTCCGGCGTGGCGACGGGTCGACGGTCCTCGCGACGGTGACCGCCTGTACCGTCACGTGGGACGGGGCGGCGGCCGTCGTCGGTATCTTCCAGCACGCGACCGAAGCGGACACCCGCGAACGCCGTCTCGAAGCCCTCCACGAGGCGACGCGGAACCTCATGGGCTGTAAACAGCGGGAAGCGGTGGCCGGCATCGGCGTCACGGCGGCCTCCGAGATACTCGGTCTCGACGCGAACTCGGTCCATCTGGTCGACGACGACGGCCACCTCGAACCGGTCGTCGCGACCGACGCACTGTGCGACCTCGTCGGCGACCTCCCCTCGTTCACCGGGAGCGACAGCATCGCGTGGCGCGTCTACGAGAGCGACGAGGTGGCGGCGCTCTCGGACGTTCGGGACGACCCCGACGTTCACAACCCCGACACGCCGATTCGGAGCGAACTATACCTGCCACTGGGTGAGCACGGCATTCTCATCGCCGCGTCCCCCGTCGCCGACGCGTTCGACGAACAGGACGTGGCGCTCGGACAGGTGCTCGCCGCCAACATGGAAGCGGCGCTCGACGCGGTGGTCCGCGACAACGAGTTGCGCGAGCGCGAACGGGAATTGGCGGCCCAGAACGCCCATCTGGAGCGGTTCGCCAGCGCGGTGTGCCACGACCTTCGGAACCCGCTGAACGTCGCGTCCGGGCGCCTCGAATTGGTCCGTGAGGAGTGTGAGAGCGAACACATCAACGCTATCGACCGGATGTTTCACCGGATGGAGGCGCTCATCGAAGACCTGCTGCTGATCGCGAAAACGGGCGAGGCGGTGTCCGACCTCGAACCGGTCGACGTCGGCGCCGTCGTCGAGGCGTGCTGGGCGACCGTGGAGACGGGCGCGGCGACGCTGGTGGTGGAGACGGACACGCGGATTCTGACCGACGTGACGCGGCTCAAACAGCTACTGGAGAACCTCGTCCGGAACGCCGTAGAGCACAGCGCTGCGTCTAGTCCGGTCCAGTCCGACGACGCCGTCGGAGACGGTAGCGAGGGTGTGACCGTCACCGTCGGCGACTGTCCCGGCGGGTTCTACGTCGCCGACGACGGCCCCGGCATCCCCGAGACCGACCGAGAGAAAGTGTTCGAGAGCGGCTACTCGACGCGGACCGACGGCACCGGGTTCGGGCTAGCCATCGTCAGACAGATAGCCGAGGCCCACGGCTGGGACGTGCGGGTCACCGAGAGTACCGACGGTGGGGCCAGATTCGAGATAACCGGCGTGGACACTCCCGAGACGTGAGGCGGTCGGCCTCGGCTACCGAGCGGCCGTTTCGACGCCCGAAACGTGCGTGACATTTATCCCGTCCCCAAAGCACCGACATGCCGTATGAGTACGTCGACAGTTCGCGGGACGGTCGCGGGGATGGGGGAACGGGCAAATCCGGCGTTCGCCGCCGGCGTGGTCGTCGTCGCAGTCGCGGCACTGGCCTACGCGACGACGGGGGCGTCGATCCAGCACCACACCTACGTCCACGTCATGGCGGGGGTCCTCTGGACGGGGACGGACATCTTTATCGGCGCCATCCTCGGCCCCGTCATCGGGAGTCTCGGCGAGGAACAGAGCGCAGCCGTCTTCGAGAAGCTGACGCCGAAGACGTCCTTTTTCCTGCCGTCGATGGCGTTTCTCACCATCGCGTCGGGCCTCGCTCTAGCGCTCCGACTGGACCTCTTCACGAACCCGGGCCCGTGGCTCGCGCTGTTCACGGCGGCGAACCTGATTCCGGTGTTCCTCCTGCTGGGGTGGCGGCTGAACGCGTGGTCGGACTGGCGGTGGCAACTCCCCTTCGCCGTCGCCACCCTCGGGTCGCTTGCGTGGGTCGCGACGACCATCGGCCAGTTCCAGATGACCGAACCGGCTATCGTCGTCGCCCTCGCTCTCGTCACGGTTCTATCGGTGCAGGGCTTTGGCTTCCTGATGCCGGGGGAAATCCGCATCTACAAGGAGATGACCTCACCTGCGCCCGACGCCAGCGTCATCTCGGCTATCGGGCAGCAGAACGCCATGCTCGGCGGCGTGCAGGGACTCGTCCAACTCCTGCTCATCGCGGACATGGTGTACCTCCGGTACGGCGGGTTCTGAATTGCGACTCCTCGACCGGGTCGAACCAGAACCAGACTTCGTCTGCGAGGGCTCGAAGTCGTTCGCTACTCGCTTACGACTTCGAACCGGTGCCGGACGACCTCGCTGTCGTCGTCCCACTCGAACTCGTCGTGGACCCGGTTCAGTCGTTCGCGGTACGCCGCTAGGTCTTCGGACCCCTCGCGTTGTGCGTCCTCGTCGGACAGGTCGCCCAGCGTCCGGTGGGTCACGTCCGTCACCTCGAACCGCCGGCCGTCGATGTCGAAGGTGTCGCCCTCCTCGGCGTACTGGTGGCCGCGGTGCATCTGTGTCACCTCGCCCGCGGCGGCCATCTGCTGGACGTGCTCGTTGGGCAGAATCTCACCGGCGTCGATGTGTGCCATAGCGGCGGTACGAGGCCGACGGTGAAAAGCGTGGGTCGCAGTTGTTTGGGTCCGCCCACGCATACGTCTCACACGGCTGTCACCGATTGGACGCGCTTTTACGCGCCGACCGTCTACGACGCCGTAATGAGCAATCCTTTCGAGAATCTACCGACGACGCCGACCGGCGAGGAGGTCATCGATAAGGCCTTCTCGCGTGCGACGCGGGCCGGCGGCAGCAAGGACGGTATCGAGGCCCAGCAGTCGATGCTGATGACGGCCTCGAACATCGTCTCGGACAACCTCCAGAACGTCGCCCAGTCGTGGCCGACTATCGACGATTTGGACCCTTTCTACGTGGAACTGGCCGACGCCATCGTCGGCGACGCCTACCCCGCCGACGACGACCCGGGCATCGACGCCCTGAAACAGCACCTCTCGGAGGTGTCGTGGGCTGGCCGAAAAGCAAAGGAGATTCGCCAAGAGTACGAGGGCCGTCTCGTCCGCGGGGACAAGGACACCGCCCGGAAACTCCGCAAGCAGGCGTTCGCCCGCATGGCCGACGTCGTCGAGGAGGTCGAAGACGACCTCGCGGCCGTCTCGAAGGCCCGTGACGCGTTGAAAGGCATCCCGGACATCCGTCCGGACGAACCGACCGTCGTCGTCGCCGGCTACCCGAACGTCGGGAAGTCCTCGTTCGTCAACCGCGTCACTCGGGCCGACAACAAGATTGCCTCCTACCCTTTCACGACGACCCAGATTCGCGTCGGTCACTTCGAGGACGGCCGCATCCGCTACCAACTCGTCGACACGCCGGGTCTGCTCGACCGCCCGCCGGAGGAGCGCAACGAAATCGAGTCACAAGCGGTGAGTGCGTTGGAACACGTCGCCGACGCCGTCCTCGTCCTCGTCGACCCGAGCGAGGAGTGTGGCTACCCCCTCGACCAGCAACTCGAACTGCGAGACGACATCGAGTCCCGCTTCGACGCGCCGGTGCTGACCATCGCCAACAAGAGCGACCGCTCGACCGACGTCGAGGCCGACCACTACATGAGCGTCACCGAGAACGACAACGTCGACGCCGTGTTGCAGGCGGCCATCGACGCCGTCGGCTACGAGATAGAGTTGCCGTTCGACGACGAGTAGGGAACCTCAGCCGAGGACGCCGAGCAGTCCGAGCGCCCACCGGACCATCTCCGAGGCCGCGAACAGCGCCCCTTCGACGCGCGACAACACTCGGCCGGTCCACAGCGCCGCGACCATCAGGAGCGAGATACCCGCCAGCCACAGTACCGTCTCCATCGCCGCCCCGGCCACCGTGAGCGGCCGGACGAGCGCCGCGACGCCCACGATCCCCGTGACGTTGTAGACGTTGCTCCCGACGACGTTGCCGACGGAGACGCCGAGGCTCCCGCGGCGAATCGCCACGAGCGAGACGGCGAACTCCGGCGTCGACGTGCCGGCGGCGACGATGGTCCCGCCGACGACCCACTCTGAGATGCCTGCGCCTCGGGCCAGTGCCGACGCCGCGAGCACCATGAAGTCCCCGCTCACGAGGACGAGCGCCAGGCCACCGACCAACAGCAGAGCGTCCCGGCCACGAAAGGCCACTCGTTCGGTGACTGCTCGCGTCACAGCGCCTTCCGGTGGCGACTCCGGAGCCGTCTCGGTCGTGGACTGTTCCGCGCGGAGCAGGTACGCGGTGTAGGCGACGAACACCCCGACCAAGATGGCCCCTTCTGTCCGCGTCACCGTCCCGTCGAGTAGGACGAGGCCGGCGAGGAGCGTGCTCGCGAGCAGCGCCAGTCCGTCTCGGTGGACCAGCGCCTCGGTGATCGGGAGCACTCGAATCAGCGAGACGACGCCGAGGATGAACGCGAGGTTGTAGACGTTCGACCCGAGGACGTTCGCGATGGCGATGTCGCCCAAGCCCTTCAACGCGGCGTCGACGGAGACGGCCAACTCCGGCGTCGACGTTCCCATCGCCACGATAGTCAGTCCAATCGTGAGGTCAGAGAGGCCGAACCGTCGGGCGAGTCGCACGACGGCGTCGACGAGGAACCGGGCCCCGACCCACAATCCGAGGACAGACAGGACGACGACGCCGACTTGAACGAGGGGGCCTCCGCTGACCATACTGTGGGTGGTATCACCGGCGGCGGGGAAATGAAAGTTCGTCCTCACTTAGTCCGGGGACGACTGCGCTCCGTTCGCTATTCGAGTTCGTAGGTCACCTGCACCGCAGCGTCGACGGTGACCGGGCCGGGCGAGATGGTCGTACTCCCGCCGGAGTCGGCGGCGAACGCGGCTTCCGTCCGAACGACGTATCGGCCGCTGTCGCTCGTCTGGATGGTGGCGACGCCGTCGACGTTCCGACCTTCGGCGGCGGCGACCGTCTCGGCGTCGGCACGGGCCCGCTCCATCGCCGTCGTCAGGGCGTCCTCACGCGCGTCCTGCCGGGTCGCCTCGCTCAGTTCGTAGCGGATGCCCTCCACGCGGTCCGCGCCCGCGTCGACGGCGGTATCGATGAGTGTCCCGACTGAGTCCACGTCGCTCGTCTCGGCTTCGACGGTGTGGACCGCGACGTAGCCGACCTGTTCACGGCCCGTCTCGGTGCGTTCGTACTCGGGATGGATGCTGAACCGTGAAGACGTGACGTTTGCCCCCTCGTCTTCGAGGGCTTGCTGGACGGCGCCGGCGTCACCGGTCAGGTTGTCCCGGGCGGCCGCGGCCGTCTCACCCCGACCGACGGCGGCGACGGTGACCGTCGCCCTGTCGGGTGCGCGCTCGACCGTCGCGTCCGCGCTGACGCTGACTGTCGCGTTCTCTGCCGTCGGCGTCCCGCCGCTGTCTGCGAGTGCGAAGCCGGCACCGCCGGCCAGGAGGACCGCCACGACGCCTGCGATCGCGAGTGGTTTGGAGACCATACCCACGCGAACGCCTGCCGACGTATTTAGCCCGTCGGACGCTCAAACCCGAATTTGACCGTCAGGCGGCCGTCTCGACGACGACGTAGTGGACCGACGTCTCGACGTCTCGGCCGGCGGCCGCGTCGGCGACCTCGTCCAGTTCCGCGGCCAGTCCGGGCGGGTCGGTGCCCGGCGGGATGCCCACCGTGATTACGACGCGGCGCGGTTCCTGGAAGATGACCGTGTTCGTCCGCTCGACTTCGACGGAGAGGACGCGGGCGGGCGCGTCGACGGCCCCTTCGATCTGGTCCTGTATCGCCGCCTCGGTCGTCGCTCGCTGGAACGAGTCCAGCGTGACGCCGCCCAGAAACGCCGACAACACGAGGATGGACGCCACGAGGACGCCGATTCGCTTGACCGTCGCCGACCGGGCGTTCCCCTCCCGAAACCAGTGTTCCGGGCGGTAGCCCTGATACCAGAGGCCGACGAGGACGGCGAGGTTGATAGAGAGGACGTTCACGAGGAGGAGGACGCCCGACCCGAGGCTGACCAGCGGTTCGCCCCACGCGATGCCGATACCCACCGTCGCCGCCGGGGGGATGAGCGCGACGGCTATCATCACCCCCACGAGCGCCGTCGAGACGCCCGACGTGAGGCTGATGACGCCGGCCGCGCCCGCGCCCAGTGCCACCACCAGCGAGAGGAAGTCGGGCGCGACTCGCTCGCGTATCTGCCCGACGGACGTCACCTCTGCGAGCGGCGGGATGACGTTGGCCGTCCGGACGAACACGGCGAAGACGGTGGCGCTGACGATAGCCAGTAGCAACCCGACCGCCTGCAACTTGACCCCGCGGACGAACAGTTCTTGGTCGTCGACGACGGTGCCGACGTTGGCGGTCATCGCCGGGCCGATGAGCGGCGCGATGACCATCGACCCGACGACGACGGCCGGCGAGTCGAGCAGGAGGCCGGCGGTGGCGATGACCGCGCTGATGACGGTCATGATGGCATACGTCGGGAGCGACGGGGCGAGGTCGTTGGCCTTCGAGGTCAGTTCCTCGCGGGCGATGCGGTCCTCGTCTTCCTCCTCGGCGAAGCGGTCTTCGAGTGCCTCGAACTGCCGTGAGATGACCGTGTTAGCGTCCACGACGACGGTGTATGCGTCGTCGTCGATACCCACCTCGCGCAGCGCTTCGAGGACGGGTTCTAAGGCGTTCGTCGGCAGCGGAAAGGAGACGACGGCGGCGATGTCGCGGTTGCTCGTCTCGTCGCTGACGACGTAGTCGATGCCCTCGTCGTCCAGCACGCCGAGCGCCGCCTCGCGCTTGCCCGTCGGGACCGAGAGATGTACCAACCGCACGGCTATCCGTGCGACGGCGGCGGACAAAAACCCGGGTGATGGCCGGTCCCGCGACCCGCCCTGCTCCGCCGCCGGAAACTGACGCGCTTTTCCCCGTCGGCGCTGTATCGGGGATATGTTCGAGTCACGCCCGGACCGCGACGCCGAAGTGGTGCTCGTCGGCCGGTCGAACGTCGGCAAGTCGACGCTGATGCGGGAGGTGACCGGCCACACCTTCGACACCGGACAGCGACCCGGTGTCACCCGGAGCCCAAACCACTACGACTGGACCGGTCCAGACTTCATGATCACCGACCTCCCCGGGTTCGGGTTCATGAAGGGCGTCCCCGAGGAAGTCCGCGAGGAGATAAAGACCGACGTCGTCCGCTACGTCGAGGAAAACGCCGAGAAGATTCTGGTCGGCATCCTCGTCGTCGACGGGAAGTCCGTCGTCGACATCATCGACCGCCACTCCGGCCCCGACGAGATCCCTCACGACGTCGAGATGTTCCACTTCCTCCGGGAGGTCGGCGTCGAACCCGTCGTCGCCGTCAACAAGATGGACAAGGTCGACGACGAGGACGAACGCCTGAACGACCTGTGTGACCGCCTCGGTCTCTATCCCCCGTGGAAGCAGTGGCAGGAGACCATCGCCCCCATCTCGGCGAAACGGGGCAACGTCTCGGCGCTGAACGAGGCGGTCCGACACCACCTCCACGAGGCCAAGCGCGACGACCTGTTCCAGTTCTTCTGAACGACCTTTTTCACCCGGGGCATCGCGCTCGCTGACGGCGAGCGCTCAACCCCGGGCCAAAAACGTCGATGAAAAAGGCGCGAAGCGCCAGCGGCGCTTCGCGTGAAACGGCGCTCGCGTCGCTCGCGCCGTACGCTTCGACTGGACGCTGCACCTACCCGTGGAGATCGACGTTCTCGACGTCGAATCTGACCGACCCGGCGGTGGCGTCGGTGAGCGAGAGCGTCCAGCCCTGGTCCTCCGCGACCGATTTCGCGATGTAGAGGCCGAACCCGGTGTTGCCTTCGACCGTCGTGTACCCGGCGTCGAACACTCGCTCGGGCGGACTGACCTCGATTTCGGGGCCGTCGTTCGCGACGTAGAACCCGGTGGACGTCGTGCCGACGGTGACGGTCGACGCCCCGTGTTCCAGCGCGTTCTGAAACAGGAACTGCAGGAGCAGGCTCGCGGACTCCTGGTCCGCGAGGAAGCGAGCGTCGCCGTCGATTTCGAGGGCCGCGTGCGCGTCGGCGACCGTCTCCCACACCTCCCGACTGAGTCGCGAGAGCCACACCGGCGTCTGTTCCTGTCGATCCGACTCTCTCGTCGAGAGTTGCACGACCGTATCGACCAGCGAGGAGATGCGCGACAGCGACTCCTCGATGGGTGCGGTCTGTGTGTCGTCGTCCAGTCGTTCGAGGCGTCCGTGTGCGATTTGCAGTTCGTTCCGCAACTCGTGGGCCGATACGAGCGCCACTTTCACCATCCGCTCGTGTTGGCGGCGCAGGTCGTGTTCGCGGGTCTTGCGCGCGGTGATGTCCTGTGTGAGCCCGACGAGTCCCTGAATCTCGCCGTCGGCGTCGTACCACGGGACCTTGCGGGTTCGCACGTACGGCGCCGCGAGGTCGAGAAACTCCTCGACGTCGATTCGGTCCACCTCCCCTTCGAGGATGTCCATCTCGTCGCGGTAGGCCGCCTCGCCGTGTTCGTCCGCCAGCTCCGATACCTCTCGGTCTGTGAGTCCCACTCGGTCGGTCGGCTCGTTGAACCCACGTCCCATCAGGACGTGTCGCGCCTGGTCGTCTTTCGCGTACAGGTGGTCCGGCATCTCGTTGAACAGCGAGAGCAACAGCGTCTCCATGGGCGAGGGCGACCGCCCGGCGACGGACGGCGCGTCACCGTCGAGGCTGGTCCCTATCGCGTCAACGACGGCCTGCGAACCGAGGTCCGGCGACGCGACGGCGCGGACGTCGAGGTCGTCCGGCACTACCGCCGGGTCGACGCCCACGACGACGACGGGGAGGTCGGGAAACAGTTTCGTGACGCCGTAGGCGATGTCTGTCCCTGACTGGCCACCGACGGTCGCCGTGAGGACGAGACACTGATAGACGCCGTGTGTCAGTTCGTCGAAGACGTTCCGACGGTCGGTCAGTACGGTGACTGCAACGGCCTCCTCGTCGAATCCCGACTCGAGTTCGGCTGCCTCGTCGTCGGCGACGACGAGTACCGACTTCGGGTCTCCCCCCATCTATGGCCAGTACAAAGATATGTTCGAACGTTACTGTTTCGGCTGGTCGTTCCGATGGTTGCTCGGAGTCGGGCCACCCGCGCGACTGTCGGCACTCGTATCGTAGCTACCACAGAACCGTTCTGACGGTCAGGAGGTCAGGCGACGTTGAAGCCTTTGTCGCGGAGGAAGTCCTCGACGCGACCAGTGTGGTTGCCCTGGAGCTCGATTTGCCCGTCTTCGACGGTCCCGCCGCAGGCGAACTTGCTCTTCAAGTCCGAGGACAGCGAGTCCATGTCGACGTCTTTCGGGTCGAACCCCTCGATGATCGTTACCTCCTTACCGTAGCGGCGCTCGTCGATGCGGATGTTAATCTCCTGGGACTCTTTGGCGACGTCCTCGCAGACGCAGAGCTCCTCAGGCAGCCCGCACGTCGAGCAGACTTCCGACATTACATCGGGGCGTACGAAACCTTCGTATTAAACACTGTCGGGGGAAAGCGGAACTTACCGATTCGAGACGATGCTATCGGCGATTTCGACGGCCTCATCGGCTGCTTCTTCCGAGACAGTCCCACCGTACCGGAGTCGCTCGCGGAGGATTGCGAGGCGACGGACGTCCTCGCCAGCGTCGACGTCGTCCAGATAGTCCCGGACCGTCTCGCCGCTCTCGCGAGGCCGGTACTCGTCGTCGAGGACGTACATCGCCCGTTGGAACGCCTGCTCGACGTCCGCCTCGGGGTCCTCGCGGCGCTGGTATCGGAGCCAGATGGCCCGTGAGACGCGCTTCGTGACGCCCGACCGACGGAGGCCGGCGGCCGTCCCCAGCAGCGCGACCAGTCCCAGCGCCGTCTCCTCGCGGGACGGCAGGTCCGGGAGGGTCGGGCCCGCCGGCCCCTCGGTACTGCTGTTCTCGCTACCCTCGTCGAACGGGGTCGCCGTCTCGTTGCTGGTGTTGGCTGGCGTCGACGTCTCCGTCGTCTCGTTCGTCTCGGTCAGCGGCGGCGGAGTCGGCGTCTCAGTCTCGGTGAAATTGGAGTCGTTGCCCGTCTCACCCGTGTCGACCGCACCGTCTCCCTCGGAGCGGGCCTCCTCGATGCGTGCCTGTTCGGCCGCCGCACGTGGCTCGCTCGGCGTCGGGTCGAACTGGATCCAGCCGTGGTCGGGGAAGAAGACCTCGACCCACGCGTGTGAGTCGAGGCCGCGGACCACCCAGCGGTTCTCGTCGACTTGCTCGCCGGGCGTGTAGCCGACGGCCATCCGCGCGGGGATGTCCTGACTCCGCAGCATCGTCACCATCGTCGTCGCGAAGTAGACGCAGTAGCCCCGGTCCATCGCGTGGAGGAACCGGTCGGCGACGTTCCGCTCGGGCCGTTCGACGTCGAGCGAGTACTCCCGGTTGTTCTGGAGCCACTGTTCGACGACGAGCGCCGTCTCGTAGGGGTTCTGTGCGTTCTCGGTCAGCGTCGCCGTCGTCTCGCCGACTCGGCCTGGCGTACTCTCGGGCAGTTGCAGATAGCGGCGGGTCACTCTGTCGGGATACTCGGTCCCGGCCTCGCGCAACTGTCGCGGCGTCGCGACCGGCACCTCGCTCACGACCTGGTAGCTGTCGCCGGCAGTGAGGTCGCCGACGGGCTGGAAGCCATCGTGCGTCGTGAGCTTGACGTCTACGTCCCCGTCGTATCGCACCGGCTTCCAGACGGCGGGGACCGTGCCGATGTCCGACTCGGCCTCGAAGGACTGGCGGACCGTCCGACTGTCGCCTGGCGGTTCGGCGAGACGGGTCCCGTCGTACGGACTGCTGTTGCCCGTCCGGACCCACCCGTCGCCGGTGTAACGGTCGTACGCGGCGACGCGCCAGTACCGCGCTGCCTCGCTCTCGACGGTGTATCGGACCGTCGGGGTCAGCGAGATATCCCCTTGAATCGTCATCGACTCGTCGGCGTCGACGAGACTCCCCTCGACGGTCGCCTGCTCCTCGTCGACGAAGGACAGCGACGTGCCGGAGACCGACGGTAGTCGTGAGAGGACCGCCGGCACGACGATGACCGCCGCCAACTGTTCGAGGACGCTACGGCGGCCCGAGTCGACGCCCTGATCGTCAACCGTGGCCGACGCACCCGTCGCGACCGACCCCCCGGCGCCCGGTGACTGCCGCTCGTCGGGATGGTCGATGGTGTCGAGCGTGCCGAACCCGATAGTCGCGAACGCACCGACGACGCCGAGCAACGTCGTCACTACGTCTGCGTCCGTCGTCAGGACGAAGAAGCCGAGCGCCGTCCCGGCCGCGAGCGTCGCCGTGACGTACCACCGCCGGAGCGCGAAGTACGTCGTGAGAAACACCGGCGCGGGCGCAAAGGAGATGACCCACAGGCGGACGTTGGCTATCTGGAGCAGTCGACGACCGGTCAACAGCGCCACGGTGTCCCGGAGGAGGGCGGACAACGCCGGGTCCGTCGAGAGGTTCGTGACGTACCACACGAGACCGGCGCCGAACAGGACCGCACCCACAGTGATGGCGAGGATCGGATGCAACACTCGTGCGAGGACGGCCGCCGCGGCCAGCGACACGGCCGTCACGACGAGAAACACCGTCGGCGACCCGACCACGTCGATGAGGTGATACATCGTCCGGAGCGGCGCGCCGAGTGCGAGTGCGACCGACAGGAGCGCCAGCAGTCGCGTCTCGTCCCACGGCACCCGCCTGCGGACGCGAGCGACGACGCTCACGACCCCACCTCCCCGGCGAGCGGGTTGTCGTGACTCACCGTCACGTCCTCGAAGGCCTGCTGTTGCCCCTCGACGGTGACGGTGACGCCATCGTCGTCTGCGGTCACCAGCACGTCCGCGTCGCCGCTCCGTCCCGTCGTCCCGGCCCCGGTGCGTGCGAGCGTCTCCAGCAGGCGAACCCGGTGGGTGTCGCCGTAGCCAGCGTCGACGCTCCCGCCGGGTGTCACCAGTTCGACGGCGAGGCCGCTCTCGAGTGCGCCCATCGTCACCGTCGCGGCGGCGGCCGCCATCTCGTCGGCGTAGTCGTCGTCGGCCTCCGCGACGACGACGAGGCCGCGGTCGCTGTTCCGGTCGGCGAACTCCTTGACGAGCAAGTCGTCGCGCTTCGCGCTGGACTTCCAGTGGACGTCTCGCAGGGAGTCGCCGGGGACGTACTCTCGTAGTCGGTCGAACGCCTGTCGGTCGTCGGCGTCGGGGACGAGCGTTCGGACGAACGCTTCCGGTCCGCCCAGTCGATACACGGGCGGATACACCAGCACGTCGTCGGTCACGTCGACGGTGGTCGAGGCGGCGACGAGGCCGAGCGAGTCCGTCAGCCGAACGTCGACCGGACCGACGCGGTGCTCGCCGCGTCGCTCGTAGGTCACGTCGTAACTGACGCTCGCCGGCAGGGAGCGAACGGTCGTCGCCGCCCCGTCAATGCCCCGAGAGAGGCGGTCGGTGATTCGGGCGACGCCGCTCCCGTCGACGGTCAGTTCGACGGTCCGGCGCTCGCCGGGAAACCCGCGCCGGGGTGGCTGGCGCTCGACCGTCGGCGTGCCGGCCCAGTACACCTGTCCGGCGGCGACGCCGAGGGCGACCAGCAGTGGGCCAGCGACCGCACCGAGTGCCTGCTGGCCGAACTGCGTGCCGATGGCGACGGCGGCGCCGGCAACCAACAAGACACCGACGCCGCGACGTGTCGGTCGCATCTTACTCGACGTCGACCGTCTTCAGGGCCGCGGTGACGAGGTCTACGGCCGTCTGCTCGCTGCTGTCGGTCCGAATCCGGTGGGGCAGCACCACGGGGGCTTCCTGCTGGACGTCGTCGGGGACGACGTACGCGCGGTTGTTCAGGACCGCCCGGGCCTGTGCGGCACGCAACAGCGAGATGCTGCCGCGTGGGCTGACGCCCAACTCGGCGTGGTCACGGGTGTAGCGGGCCAGTCGCGTCGCGTAGGACCGAATCGGCTCCTCGACGGTCACGTCGGCGACGGTGTCCCGGGCCGCCTGCAGGTCTTCGAGCGTCGCGACCGGCTTCAGCTCCTCTATCGGGTGGTGGCCGACCACCTCGCCGAGCATCGCCGTCTCCTCGCCCGCCTCGGGGTAGCCCAGATGCAGTTTCGTCATGAACCGGTCGAGTTCGGCCATCGGCAGGTCGTAGGCCTTGTTCTGCTCGACGGTGTTCTGCGTGGCGATGACGGTGAACGGTTGCGGGACGCTGTGGGTCGTCCCGTCGACGGAGACCTGTCCCTCCTCCATGGCTTCGAGCAGCGCCGACTGGGTCTTCGGCGGCGCGCGGTTGATTTCGTCGCCCAGCACGACGTTGCCGAAGATGGGGCCGCGGCGGAACTCGAACTCCTGTGTCTTCTGGTTGAAGACGTTGACCCCGGTGACGTCGGTCGGTAGCAGATCCGGCGTGAACTGGACGCGCTTGAACTCGCCGTCGAACGAGGCGGCGACGGACCGGGCGAGCATCGTCTTGCCGACGCCGGGGACGTCCTCCAACAGGATGTGACCACGGCCCAGCATCGCCGTCACGATGTGCTCGATCTCCTCGTGGTGGCCGACGATGACCTCCTCTACGTTCTCGATTACCTGTGTCGCGACGCGGGTCGCGTCGCGGAGCGCACTGTCCGACTGTCGGCCGCGTGTAGTGTCCGTATCTGTCATGAGTGGAGGGTCCGCACCGTGGCGACAGACCACAGGGCGTGTTCCGCTCTGGTACGACGCCGAGTAAGTGTCTTCTCCCCGTGCCCATCGCCGCTGTGCGAAGTTCCAGTTGCCCGTTGTTCGGGGCGAGAATACGTAACTCTGCTGGATGCGCACCTGTGACACACGACCGTGTCAGGACCTGTCCCACTCCTTGCAATCTGTACAGACGAGGACGCCGTCCTGTTCCCAGCGACGTTCCACGACCTCGTCACACGCCGCACACTGCGCGCCCTCGCCGGTCCACGCGTAGGTTGTCGTCGCCGGCGTCGGGTCGTCCTCGGCCGTCGGTTTGGCGTCGGCGGCCTCGTTCGGACGCTCTTTGGCGGCCGACGCCGTCTCACCGTCGCTCTCGTCGTTCGCGCTGGTGTCGCCCTCGTCGCCCGCACCGCCGACGAACTGGTCTAGCGAGGCGTCTTCTCCCATGGCGCGCAGTGCGGTCGGGAGCGCCAAATAGCTGTGTGGCTCGGTCGCCGCGAACGGAAGCACAAAGTGGGGCGACTGCTAAGCGGCGCGTATGCAAGGGCTACTCACACAGCTTATCCAGAGTATCGTCGAAATGCCGGCTCGGTTCGCCGACGTCGCACTCGCCGACCCGCTGTCGGCCATCCTCATCCTCTTCGGGACGCTGTTCGTCGGCGCCGCCTCCGTCGTCTTCGGCTACCTGACGCTGGGTGCGGCCCTCTCGCTGTTCATTCGGCCGGGGAGTACTGGCCGTTCACCGCCGCCCCGAGAAGCGAGATAGCCCGCTCTACGTCGGGACCCAGTGGCGACGCGAAGACGACGCTGTCGGCGTGTTCTCGGAGCGCTTCGGTTCGCTCGGCGACGTCCGCTGGCGTGCCAGCGATGCAAAACGCCTCTAGCATCGGCTCCGTGACGAGACCGAACGCCTCCTCGAACTCGCCGGCCGAGATGGCGTCGCCGACGTCGCTTGCCACCTCGTGGTCGATGCCGTGGCGGTCTAGCACCGGCGGCGGCGACCCGGCGGCGACGAACGCGACCGGCGGTCGAGCGGCCGCTCTCGCTTGTTCTGCGTCCTCGGCGACGGAGACGCTGGCGTAGGCCGCGAGGTCGAACTCGGTGTCGGCGACGCGGTCCTCGGCCATCTCCTCGACCTGTTCGCGGGCCCACGCGAGGTCCGTCGGGTGCGCGCCGTTGTACAGCGCGCCGTCGGCGTGTTTCGCGGCCATCCGCGTCATGTGTGGCCCCTGTGCGCCGACGTAGACCGGAATCTCCCCGACCTCGTAGTTCAGGCCCGCGTCGTCGGCCGTGAAGGTGCCGTCGTGGTCGACGCGTTCGCCGTCCCAGAGGCGCTGGGCGACCTTGAACGTCTCCAGCACGCGCCGGAGGGCGTCGTCGTGGTCGAACCCGAGGTTGCGGATGGTGGACTTGTCGCCGGGGCCGACGCCGAAGAGGGCGCGGCCGTCGCTCATCTCCGCCAGCGTCGCCGTCCGCGAGGCCAGCGTCACAGGATGGGTCTCGTAGGGGTTGGCGATGCCGGGCCCGAGCAGTATCTCGTCGGTCCGACTGGCCATCCCGCCCAGCGCCATGAACTGGTCGCGGTTGTTGTAGTGGTGGCTGGCGAAGACGGCGTCGAAGCCCGCCTCTTCGGCCTGCACGGCGAAGTCGGATAGCTGTGCGACTGGGTGTTCCGGAGTGAGTTCAATCCCGTACATGAGACCATTCCCTGAGCGCCTGCCGGACGACGTCTTTCTCCGGCGAGCGGTAGAGGTCGTCGCTGCCGCCGTGGTCGCCGAACTCGAAGCCGCGGATGCGGGCGACCGGCGTCCCGCCGGCCCCCTCGCCGGTGACGAGGTTGCCCGCGGCGGCGAGTTCGTCGACGACGGCCTGCACCGTGACGCCGAGTTCGCGCCCGTCCCTGTCGTGTTCGCCGCGCCAGTCCCGGGCGGCGTGGATGCCGGCCCAACCGAGCGCGACGCCTCGCTGTCCGAGGCGGAACGGCCGGCCCGAGGTGTCCGTGACGACGACCGCGACGTCCGCGCCGGTTCGCTCGCGGACCCCCGCCCGAATCCGCTCGGCGCAGTCGGTCGGGTCCTCGGGGAGCAACAGCAGGTCGGCGTCGGGCACGTTCGAGCGGTCGATGCCCGCGTTGACCGTGATGTGGCCGAAGTGCGTGACCGCGAGGATAAACGGCGCGTCGAGGATAATCTCCTCGCTCTCTTCGAGGACCGCCTGTGCGAAGCGGGGGTCTTTCTCCTCGTCGGCGATGGCGGCGATACGGTCGGCGATGTCGCGGGCGCGCTCGCTCGTCTCGAAGTCGCCGAGGTCGGCCTGCCGACCCGCCGCCTTCGAGACGATGGTGCTGGCCACGCAGAGCACGTCGCCGTCCTGCAGGTCCGTACACTCGGCGACGAGTTCGGCCACGTCGTCGCCGGGGCGGACCTCGGGCAGTCCCTCGACCGCGAAGACGTCCATACTCCCCCTGCGGGTTCCGCGGGAAAAAGGACGCCGTTAGTAGCAAGCACGTCCAACGGTGGCAACCGCTGCCGGTAGCGCGTCCGTGGGGTTTGGTCCGGGCCCGCAGCGACGGTATGGGCGCCCGTGACGCCCGGTGTGCTGGCGTCGCTCCCGGCCGCCCTGCTCCGCCCGGTCGGCACCGTCGGGACCGTGGGATGTCTCTGGGCGCTGTGGCGTCTCGTCGGTGGGTCGCGACGCGACTCGACGACGCGGCCCTGAGAAATCCGGCGGCTACTGTTCGTGGAGCGTCACGTCGAGGTCGCCGTCGGCGACGGTCGCGGTCAGCATCGTCGCTCGGTCCGCGGGCGACGCGCCCGTCGCGCTCCCGGGGTTCAAGAGGCGCACGCCGCCGTGGGTCGTGTCCAGCACCTCGTGGGTGTGGCCCGCGACGCCGACGGCGTCCGGTCCCGCCTCCTCCCGAACGATGCCGGCCACCCGGTCCTCGTAGCCGCGGCGCGACCCGGTGCCGTGCGTGACGACGAACGTGACGCCGCCGAGGTCGACCGTCGCCACGTCCGGCAGGCCGATTCTGGGGTCCATGTTCCCGCCCGCGGCCGTGAGGCGGGGGGCCATCGCCCTGACGTTCGACAGCGCCCCCTCGCTATCGAAGTCGCCGGCGTGGACGACGTGGTCGACGGCCTCGATGCGCTCGCGAAACGCGTCGGGTATCGCCGTCGCTCGCGAGGGGATGTGCGTGTCGCTGATGAGTGCGACGTCCATAGAAACGGATTCGACGGCCCCGGTGAAAACGGTTCGCCGGTCTGTGTCACTCGGCCGTTTCGGTCGCCGGGATGAGCCCTCCGAGTTCTTCGAGTCGGTCGACGAGGTCGTCGATACCCTCGTTGATAGCCGCCACGCGCTGGTCGATGTCGTCCGCCGGGATCGCCCCCTGTGGCGTCGGATCGATTAGCTCGTCGTCTTCCAGCATCCGCAGCGAGTACCGTACCTTGTGTTCGGGGATGTCCGTCTCCTCAGAGAGCCGAACGATACCGATCGGTCCCTGTTCGATGACGACTTCCAGAATCGCGAGGTCCCTGCTCTCCTTTTCCACCTGATTGGCGAGTCGCTCCATGCCCATTGAGAATCGTACCTACGATTACGTGTGACACTATATAAACGCCTCCGTTGTGGGCGCGTCACTGCCCGTGTCGGTCTCTACGGGTGGCACGTTCTTCCCGTTCGGGGTCCGAAGGTCACGCTCTCGCCATCGCTTCACGGGTCACTCCGTTCCCCGTTCCGCCGAGGGTCTTCGCTCGGCTCAGACCCTCGCTTTCGAGGTGGGCCGCTCGCTTCGCTCGCTCCCCACCCTACTCACGGCTCACTATATTCACCGTTCGTACTCCGAGACC
Organism: Haloarcula sp. S1AR25-4; assembly: GCF_031624555.1. Taxonomy (NCBI): domain Archaea; kingdom Methanobacteriati; phylum Methanobacteriota; class Halobacteria; order Halobacteriales; family Haloarculaceae; genus Haloarcula; species Haloarcula sp. S1AR25-4. Next base: position 669,404 of record NZ_JAMQOR010000003.1, read on the forward strand.
GTTCCCTCCGGTCACGCTCTAGCCATCGCTTCACGGGTCACTTCGTTCCCCGTTTCGCCGAGGGTCTTCGCTCCGCTCAGACCCTCGCTACTGCTCGCGGTTCACTCCGGTCACCGCTCGCTTTCGAGGTGGACCGCTCGCTTCGCTCGCGCCCCACCCTACTCCTCTACGGGTGTCCGCCGCAACTCGTCCAGTTGGTCCCTGAGCTTCGACAACTCCGTCTCTAACTCCTCTCGCCGGTCGATGAGCGTACTCAGTTCCTCGGTGTTGACGGAGTAGTCGTTTTCTAAGGCGACGTCGAGGCCGTCGGTCGTCGCCGACGCGAGGTCCGTCGCCACCCGCAACACCTCGCTCGGTGTCCCTCGTGATTCGTACAACTGCTGGTCGCCAGAGAGCGGACTGTACGTGATCATCGGTGACTCGACGGTGTGGTGGTAAGTGACCGTGTAGCTGGTGTCGGTCACCGGGTTTAGCCGGTCCTCCGCTCGCTCCGTGCGCACGATATTGAACGGTTCGGCGAGCGTCGAGTACGTCTCTGCGAGGTCGCGCAGGCGGTCGGCGGCGGTCACGTCCAGTTGGGCCTCCACGTCGCCGAAGAACTGCCGGGAGGTGGTGAGGCTGAACGCGACGGTGTAGAACACCGACTCGTCGCTGTCGGCGAGGTTCCGGAGACGCTCGCGAACCTCCTCGTGGCGCCCCTCGATGGTCAACTTCTCCAGTTCCTCCAGTAGCGCCCGCACGCCCTCCTCGCGTTCGAGGAACGCCTCGACGATGGCGCCGGGCATCTCCTCGCCGTCCACGTCGTCCATGCTCCCTGTTGGAACGGCGCCACTAAACAGTCTGTCGGCGTCTGACCGTCGTGTTCAGGTAGCGGTATCAGTGTCAGAGCGCCCCGATGCTCTCGGCGCCCGCGACTCGCTGCGCGTTTTGCGTGGGCCGTCGTCGAGGGTCGCTGAGAGTGCGGCCGTACGCCCGTCCGAGCAGCCAGCTTCCGTGGGCCGCTCTGACCGTCTGAACCGCGCTGCTCCGTGATCGTCTCGTCACTACACATCGTCCACCGCGGGTGGGACAAAGCCTATGCCGGACTGCTGTTAGTGTCTGTACGTCCGCCGTCGCGGCGGGCCTATGACAGGGAGAGGGGGAACTCCCCCTCACGCGCCGCAGTTCTCGGCCCGCGTGTATGGTTATACCGTCGCTACCAGTCGTTATCGGTCCTGAGGCCCGCATTTGTCGTCTCGCGTGAGTCGACTCCCTCGCAGTCACACAGCGAACTCGGGACGGGCCGACGAAACGCGCCGCTTGTCGATTTGAGTTCGAAGAAGCGCCCGGAGCGGGATTTGAACCGGAGTCAGACGGTTCTCCCTCCGGCCGCTGCGCACGACTGGCAGGGTTCGACTCAGCTCGTCTACGTTTCGACGCTCACGGAGACGAGCACACGCGATGCTCGTCGGAATAGTTCGCGTCAGAAAGCGCCCGGAGCGGGATTTGAACCCGCGTCACGACCGTGACAGGGTCGTATGATGGGCCACTACACCATCCGGGCACGCTGCCTTGCTGCATTCATTCGTATCCCGGTGGTAGTATTAAGGCTTTCCAAAGGAAGGCGCCCTGTTATGGGTACCCGTGACGGGACCCAAACTTCTATATCCGGTCTGGCCGAACTGGCTGGTACGAGAGGCCATCCCACGGCCGCCTGTGTGCGGGCGCTGTGGGGCTCGATAGCTACAGCAGGCCAAGTTGGTAAGTGTTATATGCGTCCCGACAATACCGACCTGTAGTATCTCGTGACAGCCACCTTCTCCAGCAGCAGGCCCCACGCACGCACACACACATGGTAGATGTAAGTCAACACGACCTCGTCCCCGACCACAGCGTCGTCGACGAGGACGACCTCGAGGCAGTGCTCGACGAGTACGACATCAAGAAGACCGACCTCCCGAAGATCAAACGCGCCGACCCGGGACTCCCGGACGACGCGGAGGTCGGCGATGTCATCCGCATCGAACGCGACTCGCGAACGACCGATACGGCAGTCGTCTATCGACTGGTGGTGGAATAATGGACACACAGGACCGACGCGCGATTTCGCGCGAGTATTTCGCGAAGGAACGGCTCGCAGAACATCACTTCCGCTCGTTCAACGCCTTCCTCGACCGAGGGATGCAACAGGTCGTCGACGAGAAAGAGACCATCGACACCGACATCGGCGACAAGGAGGGACAGGAACCGGTGTGGGTCGAACTCGGCGACGTCCGCGTCGTCACCCCCCGAGTGCGGGAAGCCGACGGGAGCGAGGAACTGCTCTACCCGCAGGAGGCCCGACTCCGGAACATCACCTACTCCGCGCCGGTGTTCATGGAGATGGCCATCGTCCGCGGCGGCGAGGAAGAACCCGAGGAAGTCGTCGACCGGACCGAGACCAAGATCGGGCGCATGCCCATCATGGTCGGATCGAACAAGTGTAACATCGCCGGCTTCTCCGACGAGGAACTCATCGACATCGGCGAGGACCCCGCCGACCCCGGCGGCTACTTCTGTGTCAACGGCTCCGAGCGAGTCCTGATGACCAGCGAGGACCTCGCGCCGAACAAGATTCTCGCGGAGTACGACACCAAGTACGGCGACGAAGTGCAGGTCGCTAAGACGTTCTCCCAGCGCCGTGGCTACCGCGCACTCGTTCTCTGTGAGCGCACCCGCGACGGCCTGCTGGAAGTCTCTTTCCCGTCTGTCTCCGGCAGCATCGACTTCGTGACGCTCGTGCGCGCGCTGGGACTCGAATCCGACGAGGAGATCGTCCACCGCGTCTCCGAGGACCCGGAAATCGTGAAGTTCATGCTCGAAAACCTCGAGGAAGCCGAGGTCCAGACGACCGAGGAAGCCATCGAGACGCTCGGTCAGCGCGTCGCCTCCGGGCAGGGCAAGAACTACCAGCTCAAACGCGCCAACTACGTCATCGACCGCTACCTCCTGCCACACCTCCACGAGGAGGGCGTCGACGAGGAAGAAGTCCGCATCAACAAGGCGTACTACCTCTGCCGGATGGCCGAGGCCTGCTTCGAACTCGCCCTCGAACGGCGCGAGTCCGACGACAAGGACCACTACGCCAACAAGCGGCTGAAGGTAAGCGGCGACCTGATGACCGACCTGTTCCGGACGGCGCTGAACAAGCTCGCCCGGGACGTGAAGTACCAGCTCGAACGCGCGAACATGCGGAACCGACAGCTCTCTGTCTCCACTGTCGTCCGCTCGGACGTGCTGACCGAACGACTCGAACACCCCATCGCGACGGGGAACTGGGTCGGTGGCCGCTCCGGTGTCTCCCAACTGGTCGACCGGACCGACTTCATGGGGGTTCTCTCACACCTCCGACGGTTGCGCTCGCCACTCTCGCGCTCGCAACCGCACTTCGAAGCGCGTGACCTGCACGCGACCCAGTGGGGTCGCATCTGTCCCTCCGAGACGCCGGAGGGACCGAACTGTGGGCTGGTGAAGAACTTCGCGCAGGCGATGGAGCTCTCACAGGACGTCGAAGACGCACAGGGTCTCAAACAGGAACTCGCAGATATGGGGGTCCAGGGCATCCCCGGTATCGAATCCATCCAACAGCAGCCCGCGGACGACTAACATGAGTCAGGGACGAGAAGCCAAGGTATACGTCAACGGTAGTTTGGTCGGGACACATCCCGACCCCGAACAGCTCGCAGACCAGGTCCGACAGGCGCGACGACGGGGGGACGTCTCCCAGATGGTCAACGTCTCGGTCAAGGACCGCACGGACGAGGTCATCATCAACGCCGACGCTGGCCGCGCCCGCCGACCACTGCTCGTCGTCGAAGACGGCGAACCGCTGATGTCCGACGAGGAGGTCGAGCAGGTCAAGAACGGCGACCTCGAGTTCGAGGAGCTCGTCGAGCGCGGCATGGTCGAGTTCATCGACGCCGAGGAGGAGGAGGACATCCTCGTCGGCGTCGACGAGAGCGAACTCACCGAGAACCACACCCACCTCGAAGTCGACCCGCAACTGATGTTCGGTATCGGTGCGGGGATGATTCCGTACCCCGAACACAACGCTTCGCCCCGGATTACGATGGGGTCGGGGATGATCAAGCAGTCGCTGGGCCTGCCGAGCGCGAACTACCGCATTCGCCCGGACACTCGCCAGCATCTGCTGCACTACCCGCAGCTCTCGATGGTCAAGACCCAGACCACCGAACAGATCGGCTACGACGACCGGCCGGCGGCACAGAACTTCGTCGTCGCCGTCATGAGCTACGAGGGGTTCAACATCGAGGACGCTCTCGTCATGAACAAGGGGTCGGTCGACCGCGCACTCGCCCGGTCGCACTTCTTCCGGACCTACGAGGGCGAGGAACGGCGCTACCCCGGCGGACAGGAAGACCGCTTCGAGATGCCCGACGACGAGGTTCGCGGCGCTCGCGGCGAGGAAGCGTACACGCACTTAGACGACGACGGCCTCGTCAACCCGGAGACGGACGTCGGCGAGAACGCCGTCTTGCTGGGGAAGACGTCGCCGCCCCGGTTCCTCGAAGAACCGGACGACATGGGCGGGCTCTCCCCCCAGAAGCGCCGCGAGACGAGCGTCACGATGCGCTCCGGTGAGTCCGGCGTCGTCGACACCGTCACGCTCATGGAGGGCGAAGACGGCTCGAAGCTCTCGAAGGTGTCCGTGCGCGACGAGCGTATCCCCGAACTCGGGGACAAGTTCGCCAGCCGGCACGGCCAGAAGGGCGTCGTCGGTCACATCGCACCGCAGGAGGACATGCCCTTCACCGAGGAGGGCGTCGTGCCGGACCTCATCATCAACCCGCACGCGCTCCCCTCGCGCATGACCGTCGGCCACATCCTCGAGATGATCGGCGGGAAGGTCGGCGCACTCGAAGGCCGCCGTGTCGACGGCACCGCCTTCACCGGCGAGGACGAGGACGAACTCCGCGGGTCGCTCGAGGCCCACGGCTTCGACTCAAGCGGCAAGGAGACGATGTACTCCGGGGTCACTGGCGAGAAGATTGAAGCCGACATCTTCGTCGGGGACATCTTCTACCAGAAGCTCTACCACATGGTCTCGAACAAACTGCACGCCCGTTCGCGCGGGCCGGTGCAGGTGCTTACCCGCCAGCCCACCGAGGGGCGCGCCCGCGAGGGTGGCCTCCGCGTGGGTGAGATGGAGCGGGACGTGCTCATCGGGCACGGCGCGGCGATGGCGCTCAAAGAGCGCTTGCTGGACGAGTCCGACCGCGAGTGGATCAACGTCTGCGGTGAGTGTGGCATGACCGCCGTCGAGAACGTCGAACAACGGCGCATCTACTGCCCGAACTGCGAGGAGGAGACGGACATCCACGAGGTGGAGATGTCCTACGCGTTCAAGCTTCTGCTCGACGAGATGAAGGCGCTCGGCATCGCTCCGCGAATCGAACTGGAGGACGCAGTCTAGCATGAGTTCCCAACAGACACCACAGGAAATCGGTCAGCTCAGTTTCGGGCTGATGGACCCCGAGGAGTACCGAGAGATGTCGGCCACGAAGGTCATCACGGCCGACACCTACGACGACGACGGCTTCCCAATCGACATGGGGTTGATGGACCCGCGACTGGGCGTCATCGACCCCGGACTGGAGTGTAAGACCTGTGGGAAACACAGCGGATCGTGTAACGGCCACTTCGGCCACATCGAACTCGCCGCCCCGGTCATCCACGTCGGGTTCGCGAAGCTCATTCGACGGCTCCTGCGCGGTACCTGCCGTGAGTGTTCGCGGCTCTGTCTCGACGAGGGCGAACGCGAGGAGTTCAGCGACCAACTCCAGCGCTCGCGTGACCTCGGTCGTGACCTCAACGACGTGACGAAGGCCGCCATCCGACAGGCTCGCAAGAAGGACCGCTGTCCGTTCTGTGGCGAGAAGCAGTACGACATCAAACACGAGAAGCCGACGACCTACTACGAGGTCCAGCAGGTCCTGGCCGCGGACTACCCCGACCGCATCGCCGAGGCGATGGAGGAGTCCGACGAACGCATCGCACCGACGGACCTCGCAGAGGAGACCGGCATCGACAGCGGGCGCGTACAAGAGATTCTAAGCGGCGAGTTCCGCCCGCGACAGGACGACCGCCGCGCACTGGAGAAGGCGCTCTCGGTCGACCTGACCGAGGAGGACATGAACAAGCTGATGCCCAGCGACATCCGGGACTGGTTCGAGGACATCCCGGACGAGGACATCGAGGTGCTCGGCATGAACCCCGAGCGGTCCCGCCCCGAGTGGATGATTCTGACGGTGCTGCCGGTGCCGCCGGTCACCGCTCGCCCCTCGATTACGCTCGACAACGGCCAGCGCTCCGAGGACGACCTCACCCACAAACTGGTCGACATCATCCGCATCAACCAGCGGTTCATGGAGAACCGCGAGGCGGGTGCGCCCCAACTCATCATCGAGGACCTCTGGGAACTCCTGCAGTACCACGTCACCACGTTCATGGACAACGAGATCTCGGGCACGCCACCGGCGCGACACCGCTCCGGTCGGCCCCTGAAGACCCTCTCCCAGCGGCTGAAGGGCAAGGAAGGTCGCTTCCGTGGCTCGCTGTCCGGGAAGCGCGTCAACTTCTCTGCGCGTACCGTCATCTCGCCCGACCCGACCCTCTCGCTGAACGAGGTCGGCGTCCCCGAACGCGTCGCTCGCGAGATGACCCAGACGATGAACGTCAACGAGCGGAACCTCGACAACGCTCGTCGCTACGTCGCCAACGGCCCCGAGGGTCACCCCGGCGCCAACTACGTCCGACGACCGGACGGCCGCCGACTCAAGGTGACCGAGAAGAACTGCGAGGAACTGGCCGAGAAGGTCGAACCCGGCTGGGAAGTGTCCCGCCACCTCGTGGACGGTGACATCATCATCTTCAACCGGCAGCCGTCGCTGCACCGGATGTCCATCATGGCCCACGAAGTGGTCGTGATGCCGTACAAGACGTTCCGGCTGAACACCGTCGTCTGCCCGCCGTACAACGCCGACTTCGACGGCGACGAGATGAACATGCACGCCCTGCAAAACGAGGAGGCCCGGGCCGAGGCCCGCGTCCTCATGCGCGTGCAGGAACAGATGCTCTCGCCGCGCTTCGGTGAGAACATCATCGGCGCGATTCAGGACCACATCAGCGGGACCTATCTGCTGACTCACACCAACCCGCAGTTCAACGAGACGCAGGCGCTGGACCTCCTGCGTGCGACCCGCATCGACGAACTGCCTGAGGCAGACGGCGTCGACGACACCGGCGAGGCGTACTGGACCGGCCGCACGCTGTTCTCGGAACTGCTGCCGGACGACCTCAACCTCGAGTTTACGTCCTCGGCCGGCGACACCGTCACCATCGAGGACGGCGAGATGACCTCCGGGACCATCGACGAGGACGCCGTCGGCGCGTTCGGCGGCGAAGTCGTCGACACCATCGCGAAGGACTACTCGAAGACGCGTGCCCGCATCCTCGTCAACGAAGTGTCGGCGCTGGCGATGCGCTCTATCATGCACTTCGGGTTCTCTATCGGTATCGACGACGAGTCGATTCCGCGACCGGCCGAAGAGCAGATCAACGACGCCATCGACAACGCCTACGACCGCGTCGAGGAACTCATCGAGACCTACGAGCGCGGTGACCTCGAATCCCTGCCGGGCCGGACCGTCGACGAGACCCTAGAGATGAAGATCATGCAGACGCTCGGCAAGGCGCGTGACTCTGCCGGTGACATCGCCGAAGACCACTTCGACGACGACAACCCGGCCGTCGTGATGGCCGAGTCCGGCGCGCGTGGGTCGATGCTGAACCTGACTCAGATGGCCGGCTGTGTCGGTCAGCAGGCAGTCCGCGGCGAGCGTATCAACCGTGGCTACGAGAACCGTACTCTCTCGCACTTCGAGGAGGGTGACCTCTCGGCGGACGCCCACGGCTTCGTGGAAGCTTCCTACCGCTCGGGCCTCTCGCCGAAGGAGTTCTTCTTCCACGCCATGGGTGGTCGCGAGGGGCTGGTCGACACGGCAGTCCGGACCTCGAAGTCCGGGTACCTCCAGCGCCGTCTCATCAACGCGCTCTCCGAACTGGAGACCCAGTACGACGGCACCGTCCGGGACACCTCGGACACCATCGTCCAGTTCGAGTTCGGCGAGGACGGCACGTCGCCGGTCGACGTCTCTTCCAGTCAGGACGAGGCCGCCGTCGACGTCGAGCAGATCGCCGACAGCGTCCTCAACGAGGAGTTCGAGAGCGAGAAACAGAAAGAGAGCTTCCTCGGGCAGCGCACCGAGCGGACAAACCTCTCGGAACACGCCGACGACTGGTGGATGGCCGAGGGTGATGACTAACCATGGTATCCGAAGACATCGAGGCCGTCGTCGAGGACACTGAACTCCCGCGACGGCTGAAAGACGACGTGTACAGCACGATAGAAGCCAAGGGCGTCGGCGTCGAGGACGCCGACCGCATCGCGAAGGCCGTCGAGTCCCGCTACATGGACACGCGTGTCGACCCGCTCGACCCGGTCGGGACCGTCTCGGCCCAGTCCATCGGGGAACCGGGGACCCAGATGACGATGAACACGTTCCACTACGCGGGGGTCGCCGAAATCGACGTCACGCAGGGGCTGCCGCGCCTCATCGAACTGGTGGACGCCCGGAAGACGCCGGACACGCCGATGATGACCGTCCATCTGGACGAGGAGTACGCCGACGACCGCGAGCGCGCACACGAGGTCGTCTGGAAGATAGAGGCCACACGTATCCTCGCGCTGGGTGACATCTCGACGAACGTCGCGGACATGCTCGTCCAGATCGACCTGAACGAGGACACGCTGCTGGAACGCTGGCCGACCGTGAACGACACGGAGGCCATCGCCGAGGAGATCGCCGAGACCATCGAGTCGAATCTCGGCGTCCAGACCCGACAGGCCGGCACCGTCATCGAGTTCGGCCCCGAGGAGCCGAGCTACCGGGACCTCCTCCAACTGGTCGAGGAACTGCGCGACATCGTCTTCAAGGGCATCGAGGAGATCTCCCGCGTCGTCATCCGCAAGGAGGAGACCGACAACGGCGAGGAGTTCGTCCTCTACACCGAGGGGTCGGACTTCGGCGAGGTGCTGGGCATCGAGGGCGTCGACGCCTCCCGCACCACGTGTAACAACATCCACGAGATCTACCGGAGCCTCGGCGTCGAAGCGGCCCGCGAGACGCTCATCAACGAGACGATGAACACTCTCGAAGAGCAGGGGCTGGACGACGTGAACGTCCGGCACCTGATGCTGGTCGCGGACATCATGACCAACGAGGGGACCATCGAGTCCATCGGCCGCCACGGCATCTCCGGATCGAAAGACTCCGTACTCGCGCGTGCGGCGTTCGAGGTCACCGTCAACCACCTGCTCGACGCCGCCATCCACGGCGAGGTCGACGAACTCGACGGCGTCACCGAGAACGTCATCGTCGGCAAGCCCATCAAACTGGGCACCGGCGACGTCGACCTCCGCATGGGCACCAGTCAGGACTGATGCGGGTCGAAATCTCGGACGAAGCGCGCCGACTGGTCGCCCTCTTCGAGGACGAGGCCGACGTCACCGTCCGGGATTGCGTCGTCGACGAGGACCACGACCAGATCGTCTACCTCGTCAAACACGGCCAGATGGCCGACGCCATCGGCCCCGGCGGACAGACGGTCGAAGCCGTCGAAGCGCAACTCGGTCGCGACGTGAAACTGGTCGAGGACGCCGAGACGGCGGAGAATTTCGTCGCGAACGCGCTGGCTCCGGCGGCGGTGTACAACGTCACCGTCTCGGAGAACGACGACACCGTCGCCTACGTCGAGGTCGCACAGGAGGACCGCGGCGCGGCCATCGGCCGCGAGGGTCGCAACATCGACGCCGCACGGATGCTTGCGAAACGGCATTTCGAGATCGACGGCATCGAACTGACCTGAGCGACGACCGGTTCTTTTAGTCGTCGTCCTCGCCCTCGCCGTTGGCGGCGACTTCGGGGTCGAACACGTCGGTATCGCTCCCGTGGTGTTGCCCGGTCTCGACGTCGAACTGCGTGAGGAGTTCACGGAGGTCCGTCGCCTGTGCCGACAGCGATTCGATGCTCGTGGTCACCTCGTTGATCGTCGCGGTCTGTTCTTCCGCGGCGGCGGCGACGTCCTCGGCTTGACTGGCGGTCTCTTCGCTGATGGAGCCGACTTCGTCGACCATCGCGACCGTCTCCTCGGTGGCGCTGGCCTGTTCGTCGGTCGCGTCGTTGATGGACTGGATGCCGTCGTTGACGTTCTCGACCCGGTCGACGATAGTCTCCAGCGATTCGATGGCGTCGTCTACGGTGTCGATGCCTTCGGTGATGCTGTCGCCCATCTCCTGGATGTCCGAGACGGCCTCGTCGGTCGAGTCCTGTACGTCGGTGATGACCGCAGACACCTCGTCGGTGGCCTCGCCGGTCTCTTCGGCGAGTTGCTTTATCTCGTCGGCGACGACGGCGAACCCGGACCCGGCCTCGCCGGCACGGGCGGCCTCGATAGAGGCGTTCAGCGCGAGCATGTTCGTCTGCTCGGCGATGTCGTCGATGAGGTCGACCACCTCGCCGATGTGGGCCATCTCCTCGTCGAGTGCCTCCACGCGGGCGATCGTCTCGTCGGCCCGGCGCTCGATGTCGTTCATGACCGACATGGCCTCGCCGGCACGTTCGCTTCCGGTCTCACCGACGTCGGCGGCCTCCTCGGTGGTGCCGGCCACCTCGTTGGCCTGTGCGGCGACCTCTTCGATGGTCGCAGAGAGGTTCGACATCTCGTTGGCGGCCTGCTGGAGGTTCTCGTGTTGGCGGTCGGCTCCGCCTGCGATCTCCTGGACGGACTCGCTGACTTCCTCGCTCGCGTCCCGAACCTCGGTGGCGCTCGCCGTTATCTGGTCGGCGGAGCCGTCGACCTCGGTAGCGAACTCCCGGATGTGGACGACGGTCTGGCTCAGTTCGGTGAGCATGTCGTTGAACGCCCGCGCTATCTCGTCCATCGCATCGGTGCCCGTCTCGGTGTCGAGGCGCTGGCTCAGGTCGCCGTCGGCGGCCCGGCGCATCACGGCCGAGAACTCCTCGGCTTGCTGTTCCAGCGAGGTCGCCAGTTCTTCGGCCTCCCGCTGTGCATCCTCGGCGTCGGCCTTCGCGTCTTCTATCTCCGAGATGAAGCGCTGGAGGTCGGTCCGCATCGCGTCCAGGGACTCGCCGAGGCGTCCCGGAACGTCTTCTTCGAGGGCCGGGTCGTCGAACTCCTGTCTGGAGAGTGCGTCGGCCTGCGAGGCGACGGTCCCCAGATAGGACTGGATGTCGGTAAACGCCCGCTCGACCTGCCCGATTTCGTCGAGTCGATCGGTCGTCTCGCTGGCCTCGTTGATACGACCGGCGGCCAACGCCTCGGCACGGTCAGCGACCCGGGTCAGCGAGCGTCGGATGTCGCGGCCGACGAACGCTCCGAAGACGACGAATCCGACCAGTGCGAGGCCGATAAGCGCGAACAGATCTCGTTCGACCTGGTTACGGAGGGCGTAGACGCTCTCGCTCGGGGCACTCTTGACGACGACCCAGTCGGTGCCCTCGACGGGCGCGTAGCTGAGCACTCGGTCGCCGGCCTGCATGACGCCGGTGCCCCCGCTGGCACCCGCCTCGACGGCGGCCGCGCCGTACTCGCCGTCGTACCAACTGAAGATGCGCGACTGATTGTCGGCGAAGACGATTTCGTTCCGGCCGGTACCGGACTCGACGACCATCGTCTCGCTCCCGTCGATAGAGTTACTGAACGCTTGTGACCGCTTGCTCACGTTGTAGAAGACGACGGTGAGAGACTCGCTCTCCGGGACGGTACTCGCGAACGCGATGTAGAAGTGACCGTCGTGACGGAACACGCGCGACTGGGCGACGTCGTCGGCGTCCTCGAAGACGAGGGTGCCCCGCCGCCACGCCACGCCGAAGTCGCTCAGCGTCTGGTCGCGGTAGGCGTCGACCGTGCTTCGCTCGATGCGGTTGGTCGCCGACGAGACGTAGTTGATAGCGTGGACGGAGCCATCGAGACGTTGCTTTTCGTTCTCGAAGGTCCCCTGTGCTCGCGTCGCGGTCGCGCCGGCGACGTAGTAGTGATTCGAGAGGAGCCTCGTCGTCCGTTCCTGTCGTTCGAGCCAGTCGGACATCGACTGGGCCTCTTGTTGTGTCGTCGTCGAGAGTTCGCCTTCGCGTTGCTCGGTGAGTTCGGCGGCGATGGTGCTCTGGGCGACGAGGCCGGCGCTCGTGACCACCACCGCGATGACGGCGACGGCGAGTGCGAACTTCCGGAGGTAGCTCTGCCGAACGGCGTCAGGGAGGAGTTTCGCACTATTCATGGGTCTGTGTCGGATTCTTTTGCGGCCATATTCGATTGTGTACGTTGCCCCTACTTTTCTAAAGGGAACTGTAAAGGCTACTCCCCGGTTATCAACAACAAATATCGGGGCTGACGGTGTGACCGGTTCACGTGGGGGAGACCGCCTCAGGCGGGCGGTACGGCGCCGACAAAAGAGGAGTCTTAAGTACCTCGGCAGGATAACGATGCCTACTATGGCAAACGGCAAATACGCCGCGCGCAAACTCAAGAAGGACCGCCAGAAGCACCGGTGGTCCGACTCTGACTACGCGCGCCGCGAACGCGGACTCGGCAAGAAGTCCGACCCGCTCGAGGGCGCGCCGCAGGGTCGAGGCATCGTACTGGAGAAGGTGGGCATCGAAGCGAAACAGCCCAACTCAGCGATTCGGAAATGTGTGCGTGTTCAGCTCATCAAGAACGGCAAGCAGGTCACTGCGTTCTGTCCCGGTGACGGCGCTATCTCCTTCATCGACGAGCACGACGAGGTCACCATCGCCGGTATCGGTGGGGCGAAGGGTCGTGCGATGGGCGACCTCTCCGGTGTCAACTACAAGGTCGAGAAGGTCAACGGCGTCTCCATGATCGAACTCGTCCGCGGCAACGCCGAGAAACCGGTCCGATAATCATGAGCGAGGAAGAACAACCCGAACCCGACGCACCCGCCGGCACAGACGAGGAAGAGACGGCCCGCGCCGAACTGTTCGGTACGTGGTCGGTCACCGACATCGAGTACACCGACCCCTCGACCGAGCGCTACATCACCGTGACGCCCATCGCCCACACGATGGGTCGCCACGCGGACAAGCAGTTCAAGAAGTCCGAGATCAGCGTCGTCGAGCGTCTCATCAACCGCCTGATGCAGACCGACGAGAACACCGGCAAGAAGCAACTGGCCACCTCCATCGTGCAGGACGCCTTCGACATCGTCCACGAGCGCACGGAGGAGAACCCGGTGCAGGTGCTCGTCCGCGCCGTCGAGAACAGCGCCCCCCGAGAGGAGACCGTCCGCCTGAAGTACGGTGGCATTTCCGTCCCGAAGGCCGTCGACGTCGCCCCCCAGCGCCGCGTCGATCAGGCCCTGAAGTACCTCGCAGAGGGCGTCTACGGGAGCACGTACAAGACGACCACCAGCGCTGCCGAGGCACTCGCCCAGCAGCTCATCGGTGCCGCCAACGACGACGTCCAGACGTACGCCGTCAACCAGAAAGAGGAAAAAGAGCGCGTCGCGGCCGCCGCTCGCTAATCTGACCGACTGTCTTTCTCGATTTTCTCGCCCGCTCAGCCGCGGCGTCGCCGTCTGGCTCGTCGGTTCGCTAGTCGGTCCGAGACGCGCCCGACCGCCACGCACGAGGCCGTCAACCGTCGGTTATATTCTGGTTGACGAGAGAGGATAGCGCATGTCACAACAGCACGAGTCGGTCGAACTGGTCGGCGAGGAGACGGTCAAGCACTTCACGACGGCTGTCCTCGTCGCGGCGCTGACGGCGGCGCTCTCCCAGGTGTCGATACCGATTCCGGGGCCGCTGCCACCGTTCTCGCTCCAGCCGTTCGGGATGTTCTTCGCGGGCCTCCTCCTCGGACCGCTCTGGGGTGGGTTCGCGCTGACGCTGTACATTCTCGTCGGTATCGCCGGGGTGCCGGTGTTCTCGAACGGCAATGCCGGACTGGGGTACGTCCTCGTCGGACAGGGAACCGGCGGCTTCCTCGTCGGCTTTCTCGTCGGCGCCGTCGTCGCCGGTGCCATCGTCCACCGGGGCGTCGAACCGCGTTCCCTCTCTTCGGTGTCCGTTCCCGTTCAACTCACGGGCCTGTTCGCGTCGCTCGTCGTCGTGTACGCCATCGGTGTCCCGTGGCTCTCCGCTGTCACCGGTTTCCCGCTCCCGCGTGCCGCCGGGGTGATGGCGCCGTACGTCCCGCTCGACCTGCTGAAACTCGGTATCGCCGTCGCCATCGTCGAGGGGGGCTACCTCGTACGGCGATGATAACGGTTCGGGACCTCACCTTCCGGTACGACGACCGGGTCGTCCTCGACGACGTGTCGCTCTCGATTCCCGAGGGCCAGTTCTGTCTGCTCGTCGGCCCCAACGGGAGCGGGAAGACGACGCTCGTCCGCCACCTGAACGCGCTGTTGACTCCCGACAGCGGGGCGGTCGAAGTCGACGGGACCGACGTGAGCGAGGCGCCGGTAGTCGCACGGACGACCGTCGGCATGGTGTTCCAGCACCCTCGCGACCAGTTCGTCGCGGCGACGGTCGGCGCCGACGTGGCCTTCGGTCCGGAGAACCTCGGCCTCGACAGGGCCGAGATAGACAGGCGCGTCGAGGACGCGCTCGCGGCCGTGGGACTGGACGGCCGGGCCGACGAACGACTCGACGAACTCTCCGGCGGCGAACAGGCGCGTGCGGCCATCGCGGGCGCGCTCGCGATGGATCCCGGCTATCTCGTGTTGGACGAACCGCTGGCGGGGCTGGACTGGCCGGCCCGTGAGCGCGTCCTCTCACATCTCGATTCGCTCTACGCCGACGGTACCGCGCTCCTCGTCGTGACCCACGACCTGCGTGACCTCCACGAACGGGCCGACCGCGTCGTCGGGATGCGGGCGGGACGGGTCGCCCTCGACGACGACCCCGAGACGGCGCTCGACGACCTCGCGGCCCTCGGCGTGCGTGACCCGCGATGCTGAGCTACCGACCCGGCGATACGTTCGCCCATCGGCTGGACCCCCGGTCGAAACTACTGGTCCAGTTCGGCCTCGCCGTCGCCGTCGTCGCCCACCCGACGGTGCCGTGGCTCGCCGGCGCGACGGTGCTGGGCCTGCTAGCGGCCGCGACGGCGAGACTCTCGCCGCTGGCCGTCGTCCGGTCGTACCGGGTCGTCCTCGTGGTGCTGGCACTGGCGCCGCTGCTCGCCGGCGTCACGCTGGGGCCGCCGTGGTTTCGGGTCGATCCGGCGCTTCGCTCGGCACGTCTCGTCGCTCGGGTCGTTCCCGTCCTGTTCGTAAGCGCCGCCTACCTGCGGAGTACGCCGGTCCGGGAGACGCGTGCGGCGGTCCAGCGTCTCGTCCCGGGGAAAGCCGGGCAGTTGCTCGGCGTCGGCACGGCGCTGGTCGTTCGCCTGTTCCCCGTCGTCCTCGTCGACGTTCGCGAGATTCGCGACGCGATACGGGCCCGCGGTGGCGAGCGTCGCCCGCCGTGGGAGCGGGCGCGATTGCTCGTCGTCCGGTCACTGGAACGGACCCTCGCTCGCTCCGACCGACTCGGCGTCGCGCTTCGGGCGCGCTGTTTCGCGTGGAACCCGACGCTCCCGCCCCTCGCGTTCGCTCGGGCCGACTACCCGGTGCTGGCGCTGGGGCTGGCACTGGCGCTCTCGCCGGTGCTGACACGCTTCTAGTCGGCGGCGCGACCGCTCTCGTCGCTGGCGTACGCTCTGGTCACGTCGACCAGCGCCTTGCGGAACTCCGACTCGTCGGGGTCCGGCGCGAGCGACTCGAAATGGCGCTTGAACTCCACGAGGTCGACGTCGGCGGCGTCGTGTGCGGCCGCGTGTGCGAGGTCGTACAGTCGGTGGCCGTCGGCCACGAGGCCGTGGCGCTCACAGAGCGCCAGCGCGAAGGCGGCATTGACCGCCGTGATGTCCGGGTCCGCGGCGGGCGTGAGACGGGTCGCTGCATCGCTCGCTCGCCGATGCCGGGGTGGGGCGGCCATACTCCCCCACCCGCGCATCTCGGCCGGGCGGTCGGCGACTGCGGCCGCCAGACTCGCCTCGAGGAAGCCGACGAGTTTGTCGCCCGGCGCCATCGCCATCCAGACGTCGTCGGCGTAGACGTCTTTCATGTGGTTCGCGATCTGATAGCAGTGAATCAGCTTCCGCCGTTCGACCGAGCGTCCGGCGAGTGCGAGGTAGATGGCCTCCTCGGTCGATTGCGTGTGTGAGGGATGACCCCGTTCGTAGTGGTGCATGTGTGCGAACTCGTGGAGTGCGAGTTCGCGGGCCATCGCACTCGTCGCGGCCTTCCGTGAGATCGTCAGTCGATGGCTGTCGTCGTCGTGACTCACGCGGGTCCGTTCGTCCGGGTCCGCTTCCACCCGTACTGTCACCGGGCGGTCGAGGTCGTACTCGGTCGAGAAGAGGTCCCGCGCGCTGAGAAACGGTTCCGCCGGCCCACTCCGTACGTGGACGTCCATGTGTGTTGTTCACACTCGTCGAGAACGTATGGCTCTTGTGGCGATCCGCACACCGTTTTTCCCTATCCGGGTGCTCGGCTCGGCGGTCCGACGTCCCTGCCGTCTCCCGAGTGCTACGTTCGCGTGCGAATAGCACGCTCACACGGAAACACTATCCTTTTGACCCTCCTGTGGATACGCTTCTGTATAATGGGCCGACGTAAGAAAATCGTTCAAGAATGTGAGACACTGATGGACGACCCGGAGCACATCCGGAACATCGCCATCGCCGCTCACGTCGACCACGGCAAGACGACGCTGACGGACAACCTGCTCGCCGGTGCGGGCATGATCTCCGACGATACGGCTGGCCAGCAACTGGCCATGGACACGGAGGAAGACGAGCAGGAACGTGGGATCACCATCGACGCCGCGAACGTCTCGATGACCCACGAGTACGAGGACCAGAACCACCTCATCAACCTCATCGACACCCCCGGCCACGTCGACTTCGGTGGCGACGTGACCCGTGCGATGCGTGCCGTCGACGGCGCGCTCGTCGTGGTAGACGCCGTCGAAGGCGCCATGCCCCAGACGGAGACGGTGCTCCGGCAGGCACTCCGCGAGGGCGTCAAGCCGACGCTGTTCATCAACAAGGTCGACCGCCTCATCTCCGAACTGCAGGAAGGTCCCGAAGAGATGCAACAGCGTCTTCTCGCGGTCATCCAGGACGTCAACGAGCTCATCCGCGGGATGACCGAGGAGATGGACGACGTCGAGGACTGGACCGTCTCCGTCGAGGAGGGGACCGTCGGCTTCGGGTCTGCCCTCTACAAGTGGGGCGTCTCGATGCCGTCGATGCAGCGCACCGGGATGGACTTCGGTGAGATCATGGAACTGGAGCGCAACGACAAGCGTCAGGAACTCCACGACCGCACGCCGCTGTCGGACGTCGTCCTCGACATGGTGTGTGAACACTTCCCGAACCCCGTCGACGCCCAGCCGATGCGTATCCCGCGCATCTGGCGTGGCGACGCCGAGTCCGAACTCGCCGAGCAGATGCGACTGGTCGACGAGGACGGCGAGGTCGTCCTGATGGTCACCGACATCGGCGTCGACCCCCACGCCGGCGAGATCGCCGCCGGCCGCGTCTTCTCCGGCACGCTGGAGAAAGGCCAGGAGCTGTACGTCTCCGGCACCGCGGGCAAGAACCGCATCCAGAGCGTCGGCATCTACATGGGTGGCGAGCGCGAGGAAGTCGAGCGAGTACCCGCCGGCAACATCGCCGCCGTCACCGGTCTGAAGGACGCCATCGCCGGCTCCACGGTGTCCTCCATCGAGATGACCCCCTTCGAGTCCATCGAACACATCTCGGAGCCGGTCATCACGAAGTCCGTCGAGGCACAGAACATGGACGACCTGCCGAAGCTCATCCAGACGCTCCAGCAGGTCGCGAAGGAGGACCCGACCATCCAGATCGAGATCAACGAGGACACCGGCGAACACCTCATCTCCGGGCAGGGCGAACTCCACCTCGAGGTCATCGGGCAGCGCATCGAGCGCAACCAGGGTATCCCCATCAACACCGGGGAACCGATCGTCGTCTATCGCGAGGCGCCCCAGAGCGAGTCCCGCGAGGTCGAGGGTCGCTCGCCGAACAACCACAACCGGTTCTACATCACCGTCGAACCGCTCAGCGACGACATCGTCGAGACCATCAAGCTCGGCGAGGCGTCGATGGACATGCCCGAACTGGAGCGCCGCGAGGCGCTGCAGGAGGCCGGCATGGACAAGGACGACTCCCAGAACATCGAGCACATCCACGGGACCAACATCCTGCTCGACGAGACGAAGGGTATCCAGCACCTCAACGAGACGATGGAACTGGTCATCGAGGGGCTCGAAGAGGCCCTCGACGACGGCCCCCTCGCCGCGGAGCCGGTCCAGGGGTCCCTCCTGCGTCTCCACGACGCCCGTCTCCACGAGGACGCCATCCACCGCGGTCCGGCCCAGGTCATCCCGGCCGTTCGTGAGGCCGTCCACAACGCCCTCATCGACGCGGACATCAAACTGCTGGAGCCGATTCAGCAGGTCCGCATCGACGTGCCCAACGAACACATGGGCGCCGCCTCCGGCGAGATTCAGGGTCGCCGTGGCCGCGTCGACGACATGTACCAGGAAGGGGACCTGATGGTCGTCGAGGGCGTCGCGCCCGTCGACGAGATGATCGGGTTCTCCTCTGACATCCGCTCGGCCACCGAGGGTCGTGCCTCCTGGAACACGGAGAACGCCGGCTTCCAGGTCATGGCCGACAACCTCCAGCCCGAGAAGATCACCGAGATTCGAGAGCGCAAGGGCATGAAGACGGAACTGCCCGCCGCCATCGACTACTTCTAACTCACTCTTTCTGTCCGCTGAGAGGGCACGCGGCGCTCTCTCGGACGACTTCGAGCGACGTTCGAGACCCGCCTCCGGCAGTGACTATCCAGACCCGGGAGTGACACTCACGAAGCGTGGAGCGCGAGACCGGTGTCGGTCGGCTAGAGCGGACTACGTCGGCCGGATCGCGTGGCGTTCGACCCCGGTGATCTCGAATCGAGTGCCGCGGAACCCGTCGGCGCGGTGCGCTTCTATCCCTCTGTGTCTTCTCGCAGCCTGTCGATTCGGTCGCCAAGCGTGGGTGACTTCGACAGCGGGTTCGGGATGCGCCGTCGACTCGGTTCGAGACTGTGAAAGGAGGCGTAGCGTTCGAGCGCGACGGCGAGCGTCTCGTTACCGACCCGTTCGGCGGCGTACTCGTCGGCGGCGTCCACCCCTCGGCGCGTGAACCAGAGGCCACAGAGGAGCGTCCCGACAGCGCCAGCCAGCAGCGGAAGCATCGGGCCGTCGAGGCTCAACAGCAGCAATACCGCCATTGCAACCACTGTTCCGAGCAACCGGGTGAGGACGTTCGCGTCGACCCGGCCGGCCTGTACCGCGAGCAGGGCTGTCGCGGTGTCGTCGTCGAAGGCGTCGCGGAACGCGTCGCTGACGAACAGGCGACGGTACCCCGGCGGTCCGCGGACGATGGCGTTGGCCGTCTCCGCGTCTCCGGTTTCGAGTATCCGGGTATCGCGGACGTCGAGACCGGCCCGCGACCGGAGGCGTTCGAGACGGTCGCCCGTCTCGTCGTCGGGACGGCGCGTCGAACGCAACAGCGGGACGTACCACGGTGCGCCGAAGTAGAGGACGACGACGAACGCAGCGAGGCCGGCGACGAGTACGAGCACCGAGTCGCCGTGCCTGAACGCGGTGAAAAACACGGTGAGAAGCACGCTCACACCGACGACGTACCGTAGCATCTGTGCGACCGCTCGTCGTGTCGTGAGATCGATGTCCCTGACCGTTCGAACACCGCGGACCGTCGGCGCGTAGGCGGCGACGGCGACGACGCCCGCAGCGACGGTCTCGACGAAGGCGGCCGCTGCCGTCACGAGGGGGCCAGACTGTGTCCCGAACAGCGGCGCGACGACGGCAGGTCCCAGTCCGAGTGCGCCGAGGACGACGTACGAGACGACCGCGAAGGGCAACAGTACGATACCGTAGAACAACGGGTACTTTCCGACCGGGTTCGAGAGGCGGCGGACGACGGCGCTCCCCATCGCGCCGAGGGCGGCCCCGGCGACGGCGAGGACGACCGTACCGACGAGCGGCGGTCCGAGTGCGGGTGGTGACGACTGGAGGGCGAGCATATGGGTCCCCCCACGGCGCACCGGCAAAACGGTGGCGTCTCGTGACCTACGCACCGGTGGCCCCTACGTTTAGGCCACTGCACGGCCAACCGACTGGTATGCCGAACCGACTCCATCAGGCCGTCGATCTCCTCGTCGCTGCGCTCGTCGCCGGGACCTCGACGTTCCTCTGGCAGCTAGTCGTCTCGCCGGCGATAGCGCTCTGGATATCGACGCTGTTTGCGGCCATCTACTACTTCTCGCGGAACCCGTGGGGCTCTCCGCGCGGCGAGGAGTACAACGAGTGGATCGACGACCTCTACGACCGGTACTTGCCCTGACACCGCCGACCAAACGGACGGTTTCTTATACGTGCCCCTGCTGAGTCTCCCACAATGAGCGGTACTACTCCACAGGAGGTGAGCGGGCGATGAGCGACTCGACCGACGAGGTTCGGTCCTACACACTACGGCTCGAACTGGTCGACGAACCGGGCGAGCTGCTGCGGGCGCTCGAACCCATCGCCAACAACGGCGGGAACCTCCTCTCTATCTTCCACGAGCGGGGCAACGTCACGCCCCGCGGGCACATCCCCGTGGAGGTCGACCTAGAGGCGACCCCCGAGCGATTCGAGGGCATCGTCGACGCCGTTCGGGACGCCGGCATCAACGTCATCCAGGCCGGTGCCGAACGCTACAGCGAGACGCTGACGGTCGTCCTCTCGGGACATCTCATCAACACGGACCTCTCGGATACGCTCTCGCGCATCCAGGAATCGACGAACGCCACGGTGACCGACCTCTCGCTGTCTGCCCCCGAGGGGACCGAGGACGCCTCCAGCGCACGCATCCGACTGGCGACCGAACAGGGCGCCGCCGACGGCGTGATGGAGACGGTCCGTGCCCTCGCGGCCGAGAAGGACTTACGCGTCATCGAACCGCTCGCGGCCGGAGGTGACCTATGAGACTCGCCGTCCTCGGTGCCGGTGCGGTCGGCTCCTCGGTCGCCGAACTGGCGGCCGGCTACGGCCACACGGTCACGGCCTACGCGGACTCCCAGAGTGCCGCCGTCGACCCGGACGGCATCGACGTGGCTGGCGCTATCGACCGGAAAGCGACCGACGGCATCGTCGGCGACGCCACCCCCGAGGACGCCCTCGACGGCGCCTACGACGTGCTCGTCGAGGCGACGCCGACGACGCTGGGCGACGCCCAACCCGGCTTCGGTCACGTCGAGGCCGCGCTCGAACGCGACCGCCACGTCGTGCTGGCGAACAAGGGCCCCGTCGCCGAGCGTTACGCGGACGTGCGCGCACTCGAACGTGAGAGCGCGGGGACGGTGCTGTTCGAGGCGAC
The DNA here is from genome assembly GCF_031624555.1 of Haloarcula sp. S1AR25-4. Lineage (NCBI taxonomy): Archaea > Methanobacteriati > Methanobacteriota > Halobacteria > Halobacteriales > Haloarculaceae > Haloarcula > Haloarcula sp. S1AR25-4. The sequence goes on from NZ_JAMQOR010000003.1 coordinate 691,049, forward strand.
CGTCGGCGGTGCGATGCCGGTCCTCTCGACTATCGACGACTTCGACCCCGAACACATCAACGCGGTCCGAGGCGTCCTCAACGGCACGGCGAACTTCATCCTCTCGCGGATGAGCGCCGAGGGACTGGGCTACGAACACGTGCTGGCGGAGGCCCAGGACCTCGGCGTCGCCGAGGCCGACCCGACCTTCGACGTCGACGGCACCGACGCCGCACTCAAGGGCGTCATCGTCGCCAACGTCCTCTCGGACGACGACCGCGAGTACACGCTCGAAGACGCCGACGTCGAGGGCATCGAGGACATCGAGGGGAGCGCCCTCGAACTGGCCGCCGAAGACGGGCGGACGGTGCGGCTCATCGCCGAAGTGGCCGACGGCGAGGTCCGCGTCGGCCCGCGACTCGTCCCCGAGAACGCACCGCTGGCCCCGACGGGCACGCGCAACATCGTCCAGCTAGAGACCGAACACGCCGGCCGACTCAACATCTCCGGGCGCGGTGCCGGTGGCCCCGAGACGGCGAGTGCCGTCCTCGCGGACGTGGGTCGCCTGCCCGACCTGTAGGAAGCGCGGTTTCGTGGCGCGCCGGTACTCCTACCCAGACTCTGTCAGCATTTTCACACACTGTCCGGCAGCAACTCTCAACTTTATACGCGACTGACGATACGAAACCAGGGGCTGTGCAGTCTTCACGGACGTGCACTGACTGCCCAAACGACAGGCGGTCGGTGAGACCGGGTGCAGGCCCCGTTGCGTGACACCGCGTCCCAAATCGCCAGACAGCGCGGTTCTCGCCCGCGATTGCTTTCGAAATCGTTTTATGAACCACCGGCCAAAGACTCCGATATAGCGCCCCTGCGCGTGAGAATCAACAATGAGCGACGAACAACACCAGAACCTGGCCATCATCGGCCACGTCGACCACGGTAAGAGCACGCTCGTCGGCCGACTCCTCTACGAGACAGGATCGGTACCGGAGCACGTCATCGAACAGCACAAGGAAGAGGCCGAGGAGAAGGGCAAGGGCGGCTTCGAGTTCGCCTACGTCATGGACAACCTCGCCGAAGAGCGAGAGCGTGGTGTCACCATCGACATCGCCCACCAGGAGTTCAGCACGGACGCCTACGACTTCACCATCGTCGACTGTCCGGGCCACCGCGACTTCGTGAAGAACATGATCACGGGCGCGAGCCAGGCCGACAACGCCGTGCTCGTCGTCGCCGCTGACGACGGCGTTCAGCCGCAGACTCAGGAACACGTCTTCCTGGCCCGTACGCTGGGCATCGGCGAACTCATCGTCGCCGTCAACAAGATGGACCTCGTCGACTACAGCGAGTCCGACTACAAGCAGACCGTCGAAGAGGTCAAGGACCTCCTCAACCAGGTCCGCTTCGACACGGAGAACGCCTCGTTCATCCCGATTTCGGCTTTCGAAGGCGACAACATCGCCGAGGAGTCCGAGAACACGGACTGGTACGACGGCGACATCCTGCTGACCGCCCTCAACAACCTGCCGGCTCCGGAGCCGCCGACGGACGCGCCGCTCCGCCTGCCGATCCAGGACGTCTACACCATCTCCGGCATCGGTACGGTCCCGGTCGGCCGTGTCGAGACGGGTATCCTCAACACCGGCGACAACGTCAGCTTCCAGCCGTCTGACGTCTCCGGCGAGGTCAAGACCGTCGAGATGCACCACGAGGAAGTCCCGAAGGCAGAGCCCGGTGACAACGTCGGGTTCAACGTCCGTGGCGTCGGCAAGGACGACATCCGTCGTGGTGACGTCTGTGGTCCCGCCGAGGACCCGCCTTCGGTCGCAGAGACCTTCCAGGCCCAGATCGTCGTGATGCAGCACCCGTCGGTCATCACCGAAGGGTACACGCCGGTCTTCCACGCCCACACCGCACAGGTCGCCTGTACCGTCGAGTCCATCGACAAGAAGATCGACCCGTCCTCCGGCGAAGTCGCCGAGGAGAACCCGGACTTCATCCAGAACGGCGACGCCGCAGTCGTCACGGTCCGACCCCAGAAGCCGCTCAGCATCGAGCCGTCCTCCGAGATTCCGGAGCTCGGTTCGTTCGCTATCCGCGACATGGGTCAGACCATCGCCGCTGGGAAGGTCCTCAGCGTCAACGAGCGATAACACATGTCCCAACAGGCACGCGTTCGGCTCGCGGGTACGAGCCCCGAGGACCTCGACGACATCTGCGCCGACGTGCGGGAGATAGCGGAGAAGACCGGCGTCGAACTGTCCGGTCCGGTTCCGCTCCCGACGAAGACGCTCGAGGTTCCCACCCGGAAGTCCCCCGACGGTGAGGGGACGGCCACGTGGGAACACTGGGAGATGCGGGTCCACAAGCGGCTCATCGACATCGATGCCGACGAACGGGCGCTGCGCCAGCTGATGCGCATCCAGGTGCCCAACGACGTCTCCATCGAGATCGTCCTCGAGGACTAACCCGGCCGGTCGTCCTCGAGTACGGCACCCGCCCCGAATCGCACGCCGGGACACACCCCACACACCGTGTGAATCGCTATCGAAGTTCGCCCTCACGCGCAGGGTTTATACTACCCCGCGTTCGAGTGGCAGACGACGCGGGCTCGTAGATCAGTGGCAGATCGCTTCCTTCGCAAGGAAGAGGCCCCGGGTTCAAATCCCGGCGAGTCCACTTCTACCATACACCAGTTACGTCCATTAGGACGACAGCCGCAATCGAGGCGTCGTGAATTCGTTACGCTCCGTGACGGACACGGTTTCGTGAGTACCACCTGCATAGCGAGTCCGCTCGCCGTGTCTCGCTCGGCGGCAAGGTTTTGGCATATGCGTCTGCAAAGCGTCTGTCCATCTCCGACGCGGATACCGCGGCAGGCGACGACGGACCGGAGATGGTCCGAATCAACCTCCATCTCAGCGAGGGATTCCTCGAAGACACTGACCGACTTGGAACGAACAGGGTCCCGGAGTGAGTTCCATCGGGGCGCCGCACGAGATGCGGTGAAACGCCCAGCATTCTCTCACGAGGGGTGAAAGTAGGTCACCGCCAGCGAACACGAACTGCGAGTGACGACGAGTTGGTGTCACGCGAGGCAGTCGTCGAGATCATGGACCGAGATGAAAGTGCCGATGACGAGTGGACGTGGAAGCTCACGACCCGCGCGGCCGACCAGTTCGACTCGCTCGACCCGCGCGTGCAGGACCGTATCGTCTCGAAATTGGACGCGATCGTCGCCTCAGAGTGGCGTGAGCCCGACGACTGCCTCGAACCACCGACCGGCGGTCCGTTCTCGAAACTCCGCGTCGGACCGTACCGACCCGCCCGTACGCTCGGCTGGGGCGGGTCGATGTCCCGGATTTCCGCCGCTCAAATACTCGGCAGCTAGATGCGGTCCCTGCTGTCTTTGGGTTTATATTCCACGACGTTTCTCAGTTGTTTCTCAAATGAGTGTGTAACCCCGTCACGTGGGGGATATGTGGTGGCAGCACAGGGCGGGCTCGAGACGAGTCATTTATATGCACCCCTCCCATCGGATATGATGCGAAGGTCGCCCCGGGCCGCCCGGGTCGACACGGCCGGTCGTCGACGCGGCGACCGGTCGCTCGTAGAAGGCTGCTCGACGCGAGCATCCTTCGACCCCATGAGGATTCCACCCCTGCGGTCCGCCGTCAAGATGGAATCTGATGTGAGCCCACGGACCCATACAGTAGTCACCATCGACGTAGGAGTCGATGGGTTACGCTTCCGACGGAGTGCAACCACTTCCGCCGCTGACTTTGTCAGCACATTCCGGTTGATCCTGCCGGAGGCCATTGCTATCGGAGTCCGATTTAGCCATGCTAGTCGCACGAACTTAGATTCGTGGCGTATAGCTCAGTAACACGTGGCCAAACTACCCTACAGACC